>JACXVD010000015.1 GCA_014763545.1 Sphingomonadales bacterium | reverse complement strand
CGATCGCCATGACGATTCCCCCGCCAAGCGCCCGATCTTCGCTCACGAGGAGCTGGGCGAAGACGGTCTCGATATGGATTTCCATGACGAAGCGCCGGTTCGCGCCGAACCTCATCCCGGCCGCCGTCGTCCGCTGTCGGTAACCGACGAGGGTGGCCGCAGCGAATTCCTGGCCGAAGTGCCGCTCCCGGGCACGGGAGACTTCGCAGGTACTCCCGCATTCGAAGCGGTACCCGAACCGCAGGACGAGCCGCTCGAGCTCGACAGCCTCGCGCCTGCAGAAGACGACGAGCTCGTCGCGCTGCGCAATGCCGGACCCGCCGTGGCGCTGGAGGAAGCCGATCCGGCTGCCGAGTTGCCGCTGGAGCGCCGCTATTTCGAAGCTCCGGCAGAACCGTTCGGAACCTCGAGCCTCAGCCGTGCCGGTGAGTTCCCTGCCGCAGCCGCGATGCCGACCGAAATTCTCGAACCCGCGCCGCGCCAGATCTTCGGCGCGCCGGATGAGGTGGCAGTCGCCGCCCAACACGATGATGAACCCGCCGCGCCAGCGCCTGAACCTGCACCTGAACCGCTGGCCGACGCCGGTGCCTTTGCCCAGGTGATGGCGCATGCCGCGCCCCAACCTCAGCCCCAGCCCCAGACTGTGGCCGAACCCGCCGCCCCGGTGCATTTTGCCGCGACGCCCGCCGCGCCGCTGGGCGAGCGCCCGCTGCTCGAGCTGGGCATGGCGGAACTGGTCGAACGCTTCGCGCTCTCGCTCGAACGGCGCAAGCAGGCCGGTGTTGCCGCGCCTGCCGTAGAACAGGCGCCGCATGGCGTGTCCGCCAGCGAAGCTGCGCATGAGGCGAGTGTTTCGCCCGATGTGGCCCCGGCTTTCGCGGCGCCGCTGACTTTCGCACGGCCAGAACCCGTGGCGCATGAGCCCGCCGCACCGGCGGTCATGCCCGAAGCGCCCGCGCGCCAGGTCTTTGCCGCCCAGGCCGAAGCTGCCGAAGACGAAACGGAATTGGTGCAGGAGCCGATCGCCCTGCCGCCGCTTATGCCCAACCACGCCGCCGCAGCCGCCGCGCCGCCGGCCCCGATTGTCCCGGCAGCGCTGCGCCCGCTCGACCTCGATCCTTTCGATGACGATGGCGATGTCGGCGCGATGCCGGATCTGTCGCTGTCGCTGAGTGCTGGCGCACGGCCCTTCGCCGCACCGCCTTCTGGCCCGGCTGTGGCTGCAAATCCGGCCCCTGCCGCTGCGCCGCCGAGCTTTGCCCAGCCCGCGGCCATGGCGGAAGAACCCGAGGTCGAGAGCGAGGACGAAGCCGACAGCGACGGGTACAGCTCGCTGCTCGACATGAAACGCCCGCTCGCTGCCGGGCGCGAGTTCGTGCGCATCGACGATGACGATGCTGCCGACGGCGAAGATATCGAACCGGTCGTGGTTTTCCCCGGGCAGGATCAGCGTCGCGCGTCCCCGGCTGCAGACGGGCCTGCCCGCAGCCCCTTTGGCGCGGATGTGGCACCGTCCGGGCAAAGCCAGTTGCTGCGCCCCTTCGATTCGCCGCTGGCAGGCAAACCCGGTGCCCCGAACGAATTTACGCTGCCCGGTGGCACGATGCCGACCCAGCCGCGTGCCGATCAGGGCGACACCGAACGCGCGCTGCGCGATGCGCTCGACAAGCTCCAGCGGCTGAGCGGCGCGGCCTGAGGGCCCGCCAGCGCGCACGCTACCCCGTAAAACCCGGCCAATGCGCCGCCTTGCCGCCACGTGCGGCGGGGCGGCGCGTGGCGTCGGGCAATCGAATTCGTCCTTTCTTCGCGGTTGCAAAAATCATTTCCTGTCGCCATGGGGACCTTTCGCGACATTTTCGCTGCCTCAGGCGGCCGGATGAGTCGCGCATGATTGCCGGATTGGGCCCGGGGTGGCTTCGATACCGGCTAACGACAGGATGGGAATTTGATGGGTTACCCGGCGCCCCAGGGGCTTTACGATCCGCGCAATGAACACGACGCCTGTGGTGTGGGCTTCCTTGCCCATATCAAGGGGCAGAAATCGCACGCCATCGTAACCCAGGCGCTGGAAATTCTCGCCAATCTCGACCATCGCGGCGCCGTCGGCGCCGACCCGCTGCTGGGCGACGGCGCGGGCATCCTGATCCAGATTCCCGACCCGCTGTTCCGCAAGTGGGCCGATGCCGAAGGCAAGGACCTGCCCGCCGCCGGCGACTATGCCGTGGCGATGTGCTTCATGCCGCAGGGCGCCGAGGCGCGCGAATTCGTCACCGAGCAATTCGAAAAATTCATCGCCAAGGAAGGCCAGCGCATGGTCGGCTGGCGCGAAGTGCCGGTGAC
Source organism: Sphingomonadales bacterium (assembly GCA_014763545.1). Lineage (GTDB taxonomy): Bacteria > Pseudomonadota > Alphaproteobacteria > Sphingomonadales > Sphingomonadaceae > JACXVD01. The sequence goes on along the minus strand of JACXVD010000015.1, from coordinate 45,023 downwards.
GCTCGACGGGCTGGGCAAGGCAGTGGTCGATTCCATGCCGGTGATGCGCCAGTGCGTGATCGCGCGCGGCGAAAATTGCGAAGACCAGGACGCGTTCGAGCGCAAGCTGATCGTGATCCGCAAGCAGGTGCAGAACCCGCTCAAGCAGCTGGAGGCCAAGCATGGCCTGCCCGGGCTGTCGGAGCTTTACATCCCGAGCTTTTCCAGCCGGACGATCGTGTACAAGGGGCTGCTGCTGGCGACCCAGGTCGGCAGTTTCTACGACGATCTGCGCGATCCGGATTGTGTGTCCGCGCTCGGCCTCGTCCACCAGCGGTTCTCGACCAACACTTTCCCCAGCTGGCGGCTGGCGCACCCCTATCGCTTCATGGCGCATAATGGCGAGATCAACACGGTTCGCGGCAATGTGAACTGGATGAACGCGCGCCGCCGCACGATGGAAAGCTCGCTGCTCGGCGCCGACCTCGACAAATTGTGGCCGATCATCCCGCACGGGCAGAGCGACACCGCCTGCCTCGACAACGCGCTCGAACTGCTGCTGCTGGGCGGATACAGCCTCGCCCATGCGATGATGATGCTGATCCCGGAAGCCTGGGCCAAGAATCCGATGATGGATCCCGACCGGCGCGCCTTCTACGAATATCACGCGGCGCTGATGGAACCGTGGGACGGGCCGGCGGCGGTGGCCTTCACCGACGGGCGCCAGATCGGCGCCACGCTCGACCGCAACGGCCTGCGCCCGGCACGCTATTGCGTGACCAAGGACGACCTCATCTGCCTTGCTTCGGAGAGCGGCGTGCTGCCCTTCACCGAAGAGGAAATCGTGCGCAAGTGGCGGCTCCAGCCGGGCAAGATGCTGCTGATCGATTTCGACCAGGGCCGCATCATCGAGGACGAGGAACTCAAGAGCGAACTCGCCCGTTCGGAACCCTACGCCAAGTGGCTGGCCGAAGCGCAATATACGCTGGACGACCTCGACGTTGAGGCGGAACTGTCGGAAATCCCGGCGGAAACGACCAGCCTGCTCGATCGCCAGCAAGCCTTCGGTTACACGCAGGAAGACATCAGCCGGTTCCTCGAACCGCTCGCCCAGGCGGGCGACGACCCGATCGGCTCGATGGGCACCGACACGCCGATTGCGGTGCTCTCGGGCCGCAGCCGCCTGCTCTACGATTATTTCAAGCAAAACTTCGCCCAGGTCACCAATCCGCCGATCGACCCGATCCGCGAGGAACTGGTGATGAGCCTGCTGTCGATGATCGGCCCGCGCCCGAACCTGCTGGGCCACGATGCCGGCACCCATCGCCGGCTCGAGGTCAGCCAGCCGATCCTCACCAACGAGGATCTTGCGCGGATCCGCTCGGTCGAAGTCGCGCTCGACGGCGCGTTCCGCACCGAAACCATCGACATGACCTGGGATGCCAGCACCGGCGCCGAAGGGCTGGAGATGGCGATCAAGGAAATGTGCTGGGCGGCGACCGAGGCGGTGCTGGCGGATCACAACATCCTGATCCTGTCGGACCGCGCCCAGGGGCCGGATCGCATCCCGATGCCCGCGCTGCTGGCGACCTCCGCCGTGCATCACCACCTCGTCCGCCAGGGCCTGCGGATGCAGTCCGGGCTGGTGGTCGAAACCGGCGAAGCGCGCGAAGTGCACCATTTCTGCGCGCTGGCGGGATATGGCGCGGAAGCGGTCAACCCCTATGTCGCCTTCGAAACGATCGAGGCGCTGCGGGTCGAGAAATTCCCCGAACTCGATGCCGCCAAGGTGCAGCAGAACTATATCAAGGGGGTTGGCAAGGGCATTCTCAAGGTCATGTCCAAGATGGGCATTTCGACCTACCAGTCCTATTGCGGGGCGCAGATTTTCGACGCGGTCGGGCTGTCGACCGCCTTCGTCGAGAAATATTTCACCCGCACCGCGACCACCATCGAGGGCATCGGGCTCGCCGAAGTGGCGGAGGAAACCGTGCGCCGCCACGCTGCGGCCTATGGTGACAACCCGATCTATCGCAACATGCTCGATGTCGGCGGGATCTACCAATATCGCCTGCGCGGCGAGGCGCATGCCTGGACGCCGCAGAGCGTTGCCAGCCTGCAGCATGCCGTGCGCGCGGGTAGCCACAAGGATTACGCCGAGTTCGCCAAGTCGATCAACGACCAGAACGAACGCTTGCTGACCATCCGCGGGCTGATGGAACTCAAGCCGGCGGAAAAGCCGCTCGACATTTCCGAAGTCGAACCGGCGGTCGAAATCGTGAAGCGGTTCGCCACCGGTGCGATGAGCTATGGCTCGATCAGCTGGGAAGCGCACACCACGCTGGCGCTGGCGATGAACCGCATCGGCGGCAAGTCGAACACTGGCGAGGGCGGCGAGGATCCGGCGCGCTTCACCCCGCTCGACAATGGCGATTCGATGCGTTCGGCGATCAAGCAGGTCGCCAGCGGGCGGTTCGGTGTGACCACCGAATATCTCGTCAACGCCGACGATATCCAGATCAAGATGGCGCAGGGTGCCAAGCCCGGCGAAGGCGGCCAGCTGCCGGGGCACAAGGTCGACAAGACCATCGGCGCGACCCGCCATTCGACGCCGGGGGTCGGGCTGATCTCTCCCCCGCCGCACCATGACATCTACTCGATCGAGGATCTCGCCCAGCTGATCCACGATCTCAAGAACGCCAACCCGGTTGCGCGCATCTCGGTCAAGCTGGTGTCCGAAGTGGGCGTCGGCACGGTGGCCGCGGGCGTTTCGAAGGCGCGCGCCGACCATGTGACCATCTCGGGCTACGAAGGCGGCACCGGCGCATCGCCGCTGACCAGCCTGACCCATGCGGGCAGCCCGTGGGAAATCGGCCTCGCCGAAACCCAGCAGACGCTGTTGCTCAACGACCTGCGCAGCCGCATCGCGGTGCAGGTCGATGGCGGACTGCGCACCGGGCGCGACGTGGCCATCGGCGCGCTGCTCGGCGCGGACGAGTTCGGCTTCGCCACCGCCCCGCTGATCGCAGCGGGCTGCATCATGATGCGCAAGTGCCACCTCAACACCTGCCCGGTCGGCGTGGCGACGCAGGACCCGGTGCTGCGCAAGCGCTTCGTCGGCCAGCCCGAACATGTCATCAACTATTTCTTCTTCGTCGCCGAAGAGCTGCGCCAGATCATGGCGGAGATGGGCTTTGCCACGATCGACGAGATGATCGGCCGGGTCGACCGGATCGACATGCGCCGCGCGGTGCGCCACTGGAAGGCGCATGGGGTGGATCTGTCGCGCCTGCTGCATACGGTGGATGTGCCCGAAGGCGGCAAGCTCTATCACACCGAAGGGCAGGACCACGGGCTCGAAAACGCGCTCGACAACGAGCTGATCGCGGCCTGCGAGCCTGCAATCGCGCGGGGCGAGGCGGTGGTGCTCAGCCGTGAGATCCGCAATGTGAACCGTACCGCCGGCACGATGCTGTCGGGCGAAGTGGCCAAGGCTTATGGCCATGGCGGGCTCAAGCCCGACACGATCCGCATCAACCTGACCGGCGTCGCGGGGCAGAGCTTTGGCGCCTGGCTGGCGCATGGCATCACCCTCGACCTGGTCGGCGATGCCAACGATTATGTCGGCAAGGGCCTGTCGGGCGGCCGGATCATCGTGCGTCCGCCAACCGGCGTGGGCCGCGACCCGGCCGAGAACATCGTGGTCGGCAACACCGTGCTTTACGGCGCGATCGCGGGCGAGGCCTATTTCAACGGCGTCGCCGGGGAACGCTTCGCGGTGCGCAATTCGGGCGCCGTCGCGGTGGTCGAAGGCGCGGGCGACCATGCCTGCGAATATATGACCGGCGGCGTGGTCGCCGTGCTGGGCCGCACCGGGCGCAATTTCGCCGCCGGGATGAGCGGCGGTGTCGCCTATGTCTATGACGAGGACGGCAGCTTCGCCCAGCGCTGCAACATGGCGCAGGTCGATCTCGAGCAGGTCAATCCGGCGCGCGACGAGGAGGATGGCGCGGGCCGCCCGCAGCAGCGGCCGCAATCGGTCCACGATTTCGGCATGGGCGACATGCTGCGCCACGATGCGGAACGGCTGAAGATCCTGATCGAGCGCCACAAGCTGCACACCGGCTCGGTCCGGGCAGCCTGGATGCTCGACCATTGGGACGAAGCGCTGGCGAAGTTCGTCAAGGTGATGCCGCGCGATTATCGCAAGGCGCTGCAGCAGATGGAAACCGAGCGCGAGGATGCCGCCTCGGTCGCCGCCGAATAGATTAGCCGAAAGACAGGATCACACGCATCATGGGTAAGGAAACCGGCTTTCTCGAACTCGACCGCAAGGATCGCACCTATGCCGATCCGGCCGAGCGGCTGCGCCATTACAAGGAATTCATCGTCCCGATGGCGGAGGATGCGCTGCGCGCGCAGGCTTCGCGCTGCATGAATTGCGGCATTCCCTATTGTCACAACGGCTGTCCGGTGAACAACATGATCCCGGACTGGAACGACCTGGCCTACAAGGGCGACTGGCGCGACGCGCTGGAAGTGCTGCATTCGACCAACAATTTCCCCGAATTTACCGGGCGCATCTGCCCCGCCCCGTGCGAGGCCAGTTGCACGCTGAACCTCATCGACCAGCCGGTGACGATCAAGAGCATCGAATGCGCCATCGTCGATCGCGGGTGGAAGGAAGGCTGGATCCAGCCGCAGGCACCCGACAAGCGCACGGGCAAGAGCGTCGCGGTGGTCGGGTCCGGCCCGGCGGGCATGGCCTGCGCCCAGCAGCTGGCGCGTGCCGGCCATTCGGTGACGCTGTTCGAGAAGAACGACCGGATCGGCGGGCTGCTGCGTTACGGCATTCCCGACTTCAAGATGGAAAAGCAGCTGATCAATCGCCGCTGCGTCCAGATGGAAGCCGAGGGCGTGACCTTCCGCACCTCGACCGAGGTCGGCGTGGACGTTTCGTTCAAGAGCCTGCGCGAGAACTTCGATGCGGTGGTGATGTCGGGCGGCGCGGAAGACGCGCGGCCGCTGGCGATCCCCGGGGCCGAACTGCCCGGCGTGCGGCTGGCGATGGAATTCCTCACCCAGCAGAACAAGCGCAACGCCGGCGATGACGAAACCCGCGCCGCGCCGCGTGGTTCGCTGACCGCCACCGGCAAGCATGTGGTGGTGATCGGTGGCGGCGACACCGGCAGCGACTGCGTCGGCACCTCCAACCGCCAGGGTGCGGCGAGCGTGACCCAGCTCGAAATCATGCCCGAACCGCCGGTCAAGGAAAACAAGCTGCTGACCTGGCCCGACTGGCCGCTCAAGCTGCGCACTTCGACCAGCCACGAAGAAGGGGCGAACCGCGATTGGGCGGTGTTGACCAAGCGCGTGGTGGGTGAAGGCGACACGGTGACCGGGCTCGAATGCGTCCGGGTCGAGTGGGTCGATGGCCGGATGCAGGAAGTGCCGGGCAGCGAGTTCACGCTCAAGGCCGACCTGATCCTGCTGGCGATGGGTTTCGTCGGCCCGAAGAAGGCCGGGATGATCGAACAGTCGGGCGTCGAACTGACCGACCGCGGCAATGTCGCCGCCGACACCGACAGCTACGCCACCACGCAGGATATGGTGTTCGCCTGCGGCGACATGCGCCGCGGCCAGAGCCTGGTTGTGTGGGCGATCCGCGAAGGGCGCCAGTGCGCCCGCGCGGTGGACGAAGCCTTGATGGGAGTAACCGAACTGCCGCGCTAGGGCGCGAAAATTCAGTGCCCTAGCGCGATGCCGCCTTTGGAAGGGGGAACCGGCATGGCACAGGATGCGACACGCGATTTCTGGGACGGGCTGGAGCGGATCAACCGCGCGGGCGATATTCACGCCCTGCGCCGCGAATTGATGGCGGCGCTGGCTGCGATCGGCTTCCACGCCGCCTATTTTCTCGCCCCGGTCGTGGCCGATCCGCGGATCGGTCGGGTATTGACCAATATCGGCTTCCCCGACGAATGGGCGGAATTCTACCGCGCTGGCGGCTATCTGGACGATCCGCTGCCGCTGATCGGGCTGACTCGCCAATCAGCCTTTCGCTGGCCGGAGGATATCGCGCCCGGCGAACTCACACCTGCCCAGCAGGCCTATCTCGATCGGCTGGAGGAATTCGGCATGGGACGCGGGATCGCGGTGGCGACCTTCGGCCCTTTCTCGCGCTGCGGCTTCGTCGCCATCGACCGGTCCGAACCGGACGTGGTGTTTACCCCCGATATCCGCCTGAAGGTGGAAACCTGCGCGCGGGTTTCTTTCCGCCGCTATGTCCGCCTCGCGCAGCCATTTGCCGAATTGCGCCCGCAGCTGTCGCCGCGCGAGACCGAGGTGCTGCAACTGGTGAGCGAGGGCAAGAGCAACGCCGTGATCGCGCAGGCACTGGGGATCACCGCATCCTCGGTCGATGTCTATCTGCAGCGCCTGTTTGCCAAGATGCAGGTATCCGACCGCACCAGCGCGGCGGTGCGCGGCCTGGCGCTGGGGCTGGTGGTTTCAGGCGAATATCCGCGAACGCCGCGCTGAGGGTTGGCCGCCCGGCCGTGTCGTAGGCGCCGTGTCCGGCGATTACCCGACATGCAATCGCCGGTGCCGTCGGTTATGGTGCCTGCAATCCCGGCCCTTCGGATCGCAAATTCAGGACCACGGGAGTGCCTGCCCGCAGCTGGCCCATCATGCGCCCGCGCGGGCAGGCAATCTAACCCTCGAACCACCTGCCATTTCGCGAAGTTCGGCGCTTGCCACGCAGTGGGGCTCGCCTATGCTCGCCGCCATGCCGCGAGCCCTCCCGCGATGATGAACATCGCTACCCTGACGATGAACCCCACGATCGACGTCGCTTACGAGGTCGAAACCCTGCGCCATACGCACAAGATGCGCTGCGATACCGAACGCGCCGATCCGGGCGGTGGGGGTATCAATGTCGCGCGGGTGTTCGTGCGGCTGGGGGGCAATGCCACCTGCTATTACCTTTCGGGCGGCGCCACCGGGGCCGCGCTCGACGGCCTGCTCGACCTCCATTTGCTGGTGCGCCGCCCGGTGCGGATCGAGGGGCATACGCGGGTTGCGACCAATGTGTTCGAAACATCGAGCGGCAAGGAATATCGCTTCGTGCCGGAGGGGCCGCGCGTGGGCGAGGGCGAGTGGCAGGCCTGCCTCGACATGGTGGCGCAGGCGCAATGCGACTATCTCGTTGCCAGCGGCTCGCTGCCGCCTGGCGTGCCCGACGATTTCTACGCACGGCTTGTGCCAATCGCCCAAAGCCGCGGGATTCGGCTGGTGCTCGATACATCCGGCCCGGCGATGGCGGCAGGGCTGGCGGCAGGCGGGGTCCATCTGGTCAAGCCGAGCGCCGGGGAGCTGCGGCAACTCGCCGGGCGCGAACTGGCCGGGCCGGATGAAGTCGGCGCGGCGGCGCTGGAACTGGTCGATCAGGGCCGCGCGGAGCTGGTCGCGGTGACCATGGGGCACGAAGGCGGCATCCTGGCCAGCGCTGCAGGCGCGCAATTCGTCCCCGCCTTGCCGGTCGAAGCAAAGAGCGCGGTCGGCGCGGGCGACAGTTTCCTCGCCGGGATGGTCTGGGCCCTCGCGCGCGGCTGGGAGGCGTTCGACGCCTTCCGCTTCGGGATGGCGGCGGGCAGTGCCGCGGTCCTCACACCCGGCACCGACCTGTGCCGCCCGGCGGATGTCGAGCGGCTCTATCGCGACATGCCGCGATGATGTCCCGCACAAACCTGCGTGCGGCTCTCGCGGCGATGGCGTTGCTGGTGGCGCCCGCGCACGCCCAGTCGGAAACGGTTACTTTTCCGGTTGCAGCTCCGGCGCCATCGGCCGAGCAAGCCGATGACGCGGTCGGCGAATATCGCGATGTGAACAGTTTCGAGATGTTCCATGGCCTGCTGCTGCGCGCGGACGGGACATTCGCCTATGCCCTGTCGGTTGGCGCGCTCGATCGGCGTTCGGCAGGCACATGGGTGCGCGAGGGCGATGTCATCACCTTGACCACCGACCCCAAGCCGGTGGCGCCGGAATTCGTCGCAGCGCCTGATGATGGGGCTGCGGGCGCCCCTTATCTGATCGTCACCTGGCCCGATGGCGATGGCATTGCCGGGGTCGATGTGCTGCTCGGCTGCGGCGATGGCACGCAGATTTCCGACTACACCCAATATGACGGCTGGTCGCCCGGTGCGGGCACCTGCCCCGATCCGCAATGGGTCGAGCTGGAAGAAGGCATCCACCAGATCCGTTCGCCGCGATTTCCCGTGGCCGGGCGCCGGGGCGGGCTGCATTTCGTGCTCGAGCCGCATGATTTCGGTGTGGCGGACCTGACCGGCACGCAAGGCGTACTGAAAGAGGGCAAACTGGTCCTGACGCTGGGCGGCCAGAGCGCGATCTTCGAACGCGTCACGCCCGACTGAAAATTCTTCCGACCTACCAGTCGATCGCCCCGCGCCCGTTCGCCTCGAGAAAGGCATTGGCCTGGCTAAACGGCCTCGAACCGAAGAAGCCGCGATGGGCAGAGAGCGGGCTGGGGTGCGGACTGCGCAGCACGAGGTGGCGGGTTCCCGCACCGAGCCCGGCGATGCGCGCGGCCTTGCCCTGCGCATGGCTGCCCCACAGGATGAACACGCTGGGCGTGTCGCGTGCGGCGACGGCCGCCACGCAGGCATCGGTGATCGCTTCCCACCCCTTGCCCGCATGGCTGCCGGCCTTGTGCGCCTCGACCGTCAGCGAATTGTTGAGCAGCAGCACACCCTGCCGCGCCCAGCGTTCGAGATTGCCGTGGTCCGGCGGGATCGCGTCCAGATCCGCGCGCAATTCCTTGTAGATGTTGACGAGACTGGGCGGGATGCGCTCGCCCTGGGGGACGGAGAAGCACAGCCCATGCGCTTGCCCGGGGCCGTGATAGGGGTCCTGCCCGAGGATCACCACCTTCACTGCGTCCAGCGGGGTCAGTTCCAGCGCATGCAGGCGGCTGCCGCGCGGGGGGTAGATCGTCTTGCCGGCATCTTCTTCGGCGCGCAGCCAGCCACCCAGCCGCCGCGCGTCCGGTGTGGCGAGCACCGGCTCCAGCACGCTGCGCCAGCTTTCGGGGATCGCTTCGCTTGCCATGGGCCCGGTGCTAGCCCGCACCGCAGCCCGCTTCCAGCACCCCTTTCCCTTAATCCCCAATCCGCCTAAGGCCGCGAGCATGGCAGTGTATTTTCACGAAGAGGATTTGCCCGCCGGCGTGCTCGCGCCCGGGCCGGTGGCGGTCGATACCGAAACCATGGGGCTGGTCACCGCGCGCGACCGGCTGTGCGTGGTGCAGATCAGCGACGGGCAGGGCGACGAGCATCTCGTTCGCTTCGCCGTGGGCAGCGATTACGCGGCGCCCAATCTGAAGGCGGTGCTGGCCGATCCCGCGCGGATCAAGCTGTATCATTTCGCCCGCTTCGACCTGGCGGCGATCGAATATTACCTCGGCGTGGTCGCCGCGCCGGTGTTCTGCACCAAGATCGCCAGCAAGCTGGTGCGCACCTACACCGACCGGCACGGCCTGAAGAACCTGGTCGAGGAACTGCTGGGCGAAACGATTTCGAAGCAGCAGCAGTCGAGCGACTGGGGCGCCGCCACGCTGAGCGAGGCACAGCGCGATTATGCCGCCTCCGACGTGCGCTTCCTCCACCGCATGCGCGACGTGCTGATCGAGCGGCTCGAACGCGAAGGGCGGATGGAAATGGCGCAGGCCTGTTTCGATTTCCTGCCCACCCGCGCGCGGCTCGACATTGCCGGCTGGGCGGATCGCGACATCTTCAGCCACGAGTAAGCGGCGGCAGGCGAGTTTACCGACCATGACCCTGAGCAGGCGGATCGAGACCGAGCAAGCGAAGGAACTGCGCAATGCGCGGCGCCATGCCGCTGCGCCGGGCGGCACGCATGACAAGATCGTGCATATCCTCGCCCGCGTGCTGCCGATGGCGGTGGGCGTGCTGGCGGCGCTGATGGTGATTACCCCGCTCAGCCCGCGCGGCGAGGTCAGCTTCCTGCTCGACCGCAACAAGGTGGCCGTCGTCAAGGACCGGCTGCGGGTCGACAATGCGATGTACCGCGGCGAAGACGATGAAGGGCGGCCCTTCTCGCTCAGCGCGGGCGAGGCGGTACAGAATTCGGGCAAGGAAGGGATCGTGCGGATGAGCGACCTGGTCGCCCGCCTGCTGCTGTCTGACGGCCCGGCGCGCCTGACGGCGGCCAAGGGGACGTATGACATCGACCAGCAGGTCTTCTCGGTCATCGGCCCGTTGCAGGTCACCGCCGCCGATGGCTATGCGATGACGGCGAGCGATGTGTCGATCAATCTCCAAACGCACAAGCTGGCTGGCGAGGGCGGGGTCGAAGGTTCGATTCCCGCGGGAACTTTCAGGGCCGACCGGATCTATGCCGATCTGGATGGACGCACCGTGACCCTTGACGGAAACGCGAGGCTCAGCATGGTGCCGGGCAAACTCAGGATGCCGCAATGACGAACACGAAACCTTCGCTCGCCGCCGTCGCCACCCGCTGGGGCCTGGGCGGATTTGCCCTGGGCTGTGCCGCGCTGGCGGGGATCCAGCTCAATGCGCAGGCGATCGCCGCGCATGATTCGAATGCGCCGGTAAACTATGCCGCCGACCGCATCGAATTGCAGGACAAGCAGAACCGCGTGCTGCTGTCGGGCAATGTCGATATTTCGCAGGCCGGGCTCAGGGTCCGCTCGGCGCGCACGCTGGTCAATTATACCGATGCCGGTTCGCTGAAGATCCAGCGCATCACCGCCACCGGCGGGGTCGTGGTCACCCGCGGCAACGAAAGCGCCAGCGGCGATGTCGCGGTGTATGATTTCAACCGCCGCGTGATCACCATGGCCGGCAATGTGCGCCTGCGCCGGGGGACCGACACGCTCAACGGCGGGCGGCTGGTGATCGACCTCAAGAGCGGTATCTCCAGCGTTGACGGTCGGGCCTCGGGATCGTCCTCGGTCACCGGCACGACCAGTGGCAGCACCAGCAGCAGCGGCGGCCGGGTGACGGGCAGCTTCTCCGTCCCGCAGGGCTGACGCCTTGCCCACGCCCCACCATTCCCGATGGCGGCGCGGGCTCCTCGCCCTGCTCGGCCATCGCTGGAGCGAGGGCGCATATCTGGACAATCTGGGGGATGACGACTGGCGGGCGATGAACCGCCTGGCGGCGTCGCACCGCGTGCAGCCGCACCTGCACGCGCGGCTGGCGCGCGGCGAGCTGAGCGTCGACCTGCCCGACGAGGTGCGCGACGCCTGGGCCGTTGCCTATCGCGAATCGGCGCTGGTCGCGCTGCGCCAGCGGCACGATCTGGTGGCGGCGCTGGGCGTGCTGCGCCGGGGCGGGATCGAACCACTCGCGCTGAAGGGCGCCTGCCTTGCCTGGCATGCCTATCCCGACCCGGCCGAGCGGCCGATGCGCGATATCGACCTGCTGGTCGAGCGCGAGCGGCTGTTCGATGCCTATCGCCTGTTGCGCGCCGCGCATTACCGGCCCGACCCGACCGAGCCCGAACCCGATCCTGCGACCTTTGCGCAGGCCAAGCACCTGCCGCCGATCATCTCGGCCAACAACACCGCATTCGAGCTGCACCACACCGCGTGGGAGCCGCCCGGCTCGATGGAATGGTTCGTGCCGCCCAGCCACGATGCGCGCCTGCGCAGCAATGCGGTGGCATCGCCCGGCGATTCGCCGATTCACTGCCCGCGTGCGCAGGACATGCTGGCGCATCTCGTCGTCCATGCGGTCTACAGCCACCGCCTCGATGCCGGGCCCCTGCTGTTGCCGGATATCGATTATCTCCTGCAAGGGGCAGAGATCGACTGGCCCGACCTGTGGCAGGCGGCGCAGGCGGAAGGTTGGGCGCGCGGCGCGGCGATTGTGATTGCGCTGGTCGATTACTGGCGCAGGCCCGGCCTGCTCGAACAATCGGGCTGCCCGATCGCAGTGCCGCCCGCCATGCTGCGCGATGGCGAAGACCTGCTGGTGCAGAGCATCGACCTGCGCAAGGGCGCCGCGCTGGTCGGCAGCCTGGGCGCAGGCTGGCACGAAGGCGGACTGCCAGGGCTTGCCTCGCGCGCCGTCGGTCGGCTGTCCGGCCAGCGTCGCCCGGTCGCGCCCCACGGCGCGGAAGAAGGCGAGCGTGAAAGCTATCTTTCGTGGCTCGCCAGGCGCGTCGGGGAAACGCTGGAGGAGCTGCGCACAGGAGAGGCGCAGGCGACCGCTCGCCGTGCCAGCGAACTCGGCGATTGGCTCGATCCGGCGCGGTCGGGATCGGGCCGGGGATAAGCAATCGGCAAAACGCCTTGTCGGGGCGGTCGATTTTGCTACATCCCCTCTTCGCAATTGCAGCATTAGAGGATGGGTATTCGATGGCCGATAACGGAGCGAGTAGTGGTGAGATCAAACGTGCGCTGGTCACCGGCATAACCGGGCAGGACGGCGCCTATCTCGCCCAGCTCCTGCTCGACAAGGGGTACGAGGTCCACGGGATCAAGCGGCGTTCCTCGTCCTTCAACACCGGCCGAATCGAGGATATCTACCAGGATCCGCATATCGAAGGGCAGCGTTTCCACCTGCACTATGGCGACATGACGGATTCGACGAACCTGATCCGCATCATCCAGGACACGCGCCCGCACGAAATCTACAACCTTGCAGCGCAGAGCCACGTGCAGGTCAGTTTCGAAACGCCCGAATATACCGCCAATGCCGACGCGATCGGCACGCTGCGCATCCTCGAGGCGATTCGCATTCTCGGGCTGGAGCAGCACAGCCGCTTCTACCAGGCATCGACCTCGGAGCTTTACGGGCTGGTGCAGGAAGTGCCGCAGCGCGAGACCACGCCGTTCTATCCGCGCAGCCCCTATGCCGCGGCCAAGCTCTATGGCTACTGGATCACGGTCAACTACCGCGAAGCCTATGGCATGTATGCCTGCAACGGCATCCTGTTCAATCACGAGAGCCCGCTGCGCGGCGAAACCTTCGTAACCCGCAAGATCACCCGCGCCGCCGCGGCGATCAAGCTCGGGCGGCAGGAACGGCTCTTTCTCGGCAACCTCAACGCGCAGCGCGACTGGGGCCATGCCAAGGAATATGTCCGCGGCATGTGGATGATGCTGCAGCAGGACCAGCCCGACGATTTCGTGCTCGCCACCGGTGTCACCACCGAAGTGCGCGAATTCGTGCGCTGGGCGTTCGAAGATGCGGGTGTCCCGGTCGAATTCCGCGGCGAGGGGATCGACGAGAAGGGTTATTGCCAGGCGACCGGCAAGGTGCTGGTCGAGGTCGATCCGCGCTATTTCCGCCCGACCGAGGTGGAACTGCTGCTGGGCGACCCGACCAAGGCCAAGGAAAAGCTCGGCTGGGTCCACGAAACCTCCCCGCGCGAACTGGCGCGCGAAATGGTGCTGGCCGATCTCGAGGTGATGCGCGAAGCCCCCATCGGCAAGGGGGCCTGAAGCTGGCGGCGGGTCATGCGGCCCGTCTCCGGACAAGACCGGACGGCATGATGGCACTGGCCATGAAACGGCGGATCAGGACCTTCCTTTCCTCGGACGACCGGGGAACGCAGCGCCTGCGCCGGGCGGCTGCGACATCGGCGGTGTCGCTGGTCGCACGGTTCGGCAATCTTCTGGTGCTGCTGGTCACCGTGCCGCTGGCCAGCGAACATCTCGGGCCCGAACGGTTCGGCATGTGGATGATGCTCAGCTCGATCGGCGCGCTGATGACCTTTGCCGATTTCGGGATCGGCAACGGGGTGCTGACGCTGGTTGCCTCCTCCACCGGGAGCGACGACGCCGGTGAAACCCGGCGGGTCATCGCCAGCGGCTTTTCCGCGCAGCTGGTGATCGGTGCGCTGCTGGGCCTGTTCGCGGCCACATCGCCGATGTTTGTCGATTGGGCCGCCGCGTTCAACCTGTCGGACCCGCTGGGCCGCAGCGAGGCGGCCCCGGCGGCGATGGCATTCTTCGCCATGCTGGCCTGTGCGGTGCCGCTGGCGCTTGCCTCGAAAACGCAGATGGGGTTGCAGCAGGGATATCAGGCCAATGCCTGGCTGGGCCTGGGCAGCTTCATCTCGCTGGCAGGGGTGATCACGGCGATCCACCTTGATGCCGGGGTGCCGTGGATGGTGCTCGCCCTGTTCGGCGGCCCGCAGCTGGCGATGCTGCTCAATTTCACCACCTTCTTCCTGTTCCAGCGCCGCGACCTGTGGCCGCGGCTGAGCGAGCTCGACCCGGCGATGGTCCGCACCATCCTGCGCCTTGGCGGGGGCTTCTTCCTGCTGCAGGCGATTGCCGCGGTGACCTACCGGCTCGATGCGCTGATCGTGGCGCATAGTTTTTCACCGGTGGTGGCCGGGCACTATGCCGTATACGAGCGGCTGTTTTCGGTTTCGACGATGCTGCTGACCATCACCCTCGCGCCGTTCTGGCCTGCCTATAGCGAAGCGATCCGGCGCGGCGACCACGCCTGGATTCGTCGCACGCTGATGTGGACGCTGGGGCTGGCAGTGGGGTCGGTTTTGGTCGTCTCGCTCGCGATTGCCCTGCTCAGCGACACCATTGTGACCGCCTGGCTCGGCCATGCCGTGCCCGTGACCGGGGCCTTGCTGGTCGGTTTCGTGGTGTGGAAATGCATCGAAGCTCTCGCGGTGCCAACGACCGTCTATCTCAACGGTGCCCACATCGTGCGACCGCAGGTGATCTGCTCGATCATCATGGGAATCGTGGCGCTGACGCTTAAGCTGGTGCTCGTGGGCCAGCTCGGGCTATGGTCGGTGATCTGGATCACGATCGTCTGCTACGTTCTGTTCACCGCGATCCCGCTGGGCATCATCATGTTCAAGAATCTGAGGCCGACGCGATGATCCGCAAGTTCCTGCGCCAGCTTCGCGACGATCGTGCCCGCAAGCGTGTGCTCGCACGCTGCGATGCGACCGTCGCTGCGCGGACCAAGGTCAATTGGCAGGGTATCGGCAACCGGCCCCCTGCACGGCTGGAAATTGGCGAAGGTTCGATTTTCGAAGGGACGATCAAGGCCGAACGGCCCACGGCGGTCGTGCGCATCGGGCGCAACACGTTCATCGGCGCATCATCGCTGACCTGTGCGCAGGAAATCGAGATTGGCGATGACGTGCTCATTTCGTGGGGCTGCACCATCATCGACCATCATTCCCACGGTTTGCGCTGGGAAGAGCGCGCGACCGACGTCAGCGAGTATTTCGAAGGGCGCAAGGACTGGTCGAACGTGCGCATGGCGCCGGTGCGGATCGGCGACAAGGCGTGGATCGGGTTCAACACCATCGTGCTTGCCGGGGTCACTATCGGCGAAGGCGCGGTGATCGGTTGCGGCAGCATCGTGACGCGCGACGTGCCGGCCTATGCCGTAGTGGCCGGCAATCCGGCCCGCATCATCCGGGAGGACAACCGAGCATGACCGACATTGCCCCGCAGCTCAGCTGGGAAGAGGCTGTCCTCTCGCTCAACGGTCGGCCGGAGCTGGGCGAGTTCGTGCGGGCCTGTTTCTATGACGATCCGCTGATCGAAGCGGCGCGCCGGTATCATGCGAGCAGCGAATGGGCCGCGATCCGCCCGCTGCTGCCGCCGGTGCCGGGGCGGGCGCTCGACATCGGAGCGGGGCGGGGCATTTCCAGCTTCGCCCTGGCGAGCGACGGGTGGCAGGTGTCCGCGCTCGAGCCCGATCCAAGCGACCGGGTGGGCGCCGGAGCGATCCGCGCGCTGGCGGCAGAAGCGCATTTGCCGATCGAGGTGGTGCAGGAATGGGGCGAGAGCCTGCCTTTTGCCGACGCCAGTTTTGATCTCGTTTCCTGCCGCGCCGTGCTCCATCACGCGCGCGACCTGGGCGATTTGTGCAAGGAAATCGCGCGCGTGCTCAAGCCCGGCGGGCGCTTCATCGGCGTGCGCGAACATGTCATCACCGATGCAGGCGAACTGCCCGCTTTCCTCGCGATGCACCCGTTGCATCGCCTGTATGGCGGCGAACACGCCTATACCCGTGCCGAATATCGCGGGGCCATCGAAGGGGCCGGATTGGCGATCGCGCACGAGTTCAATCCGTTCGAAAGCGACATCAATCTCTATCCCAACAGCCGCGCGAAGATGAAACGCGCGGTTGCGCGGAAATTCGGCGCGACGGCGCTCGCCCCGCTGGTGCCCGGCTGGCTGCTGACGCTGCGCGGCGCGCGCAATCGCACGCCGGGCCGGTTGCACAGCTTCGTTGCCGACAAGCCGGAGGGTGCGGCGCACGGTGACTGATACCTATCTCGTCACCGGTGCGCATGGTTTCCTGGGCCGCCATACGGCGCGCGCGGCAGCGGCTGCGGGTGCGCGCGTGATCGGGCTGGGGCACGGCGACTGGGCGCCTGGCGAAATGGCCGAATGGGGCCTGTCGCACTGGCACAGCGGCGATGTCGATGCCGCCGGGCTCGCTGCCGTGGCCGATGCCGCGGGAGATCCGATTGCCGGGGTGTTGCATTGCGCGGGCAGCGGCTCGGTCGCCGCCTCGATCGACGATCCGGCGGGCGATTTTGCGCGCACCGTCGGCAGCACGCTGGCGCTGCTCGAATGGATGCGCGGTTGCGCGCCCGAGGCGGGGCTGGTGCTGCCGTCGAGCGGCGGCGTGTATGGCCGGGTGGAAACCCTGCCGACCCCGCCCGACGCGCCCACGCGCCCGCTTTCTCCCTATGGCTGGCACAAGCTGATGTCCGAACAGCTCGCCCGCTCCTATGGCGCGCAATTCGGGCTGCGGTCGATCGCGGTTCGGTTCTTCTCGATCTATGGCGCGGGGCTGCGCAAGCAATTGCTGTGGGATGCGTGCAATCGGCTGGCAACCGGCGATGCGCAGTTCGGCGGGACGGGCGAGGAATCGCGCGACTGGCTGCAGGTCGAAGATGCCGCACGGCTGATGCTGGCGGCGTTGCCGCATGCGGCGGGCGATGCCCCGGTGGTGAACGGCGGGGCCGGCCGGGCCCATGCGATCGCCGAGATTGTCACCCTGGTCGCCGATGGGCTCGGCGGGCCGGGGCGCCCCACCTTCAGCGGGGTCCAGCGCCCGGGCGATCCGCCGCATATGTGCGCCGACATTTCCAGCGCACGCGCGCTCGGATGGGAACCGCAGGTGGCGCTCGCCACCGGGATTGCCGATTATGTCGCCTGGTTCGCCGGGCAACGCAGCTGATGCGCGTGGGCTTCATCTTTTCCGATCGCAAGCGGGCGTGGATGGGCGGGGTCAATTACCTGCGCAACCTGTTCCTCGCCTTCGCCACGGCACCGGAAACCGGCATTGAGCCGGTCCTGCTGGTGCCACCGGACATGGTGGAGGATGCGCGCGGCGAATTCGCCGATACCGGCGTTACGGTGCTGGCGTGCCCCTATGTCGAGGGTCGCGGCCTGGCGAAGACCGCCGGCGTCGCACTCAAGCGACTGATCGGCCACGATCCCCTGTTCGCCGGCTGGTTGAAGCGGCACGGGATCGCGCTGCTGTCGCACCGGACCACGCTGGGGCGCGGCAGTGCAGTTCCCTCGATCGCGTGGATCCCCGATTTCCAGCATCTCGTGCTGCCCGAACTCTACACCGAAGAGGTGCGCACGCGGCGCGACCGGGCCTTCCGCCGGATGGCGCAGCAAAGCGATGCGATGATCGTTTCCAGCGAGGATGCGCGTGGCAATCTCGCCGCCTTTCTGCCGCAGGCGGCGGACAAGGCACATGTGCTCCATTTCGTGGCCGATATGGCGGTGGAGGGCGCCGTCAGCCGTGCCGAGCTCGAGGAAACCTACGGCTTTTCGGGCCCGTTCTTCTTCCTGCCCAACCAGTTCTGGGCGCACAAGAACCATGCCGCCGCAATTCGCGCGCTGGGGCTGCTGCGCGCTGCGGGCGAGCCGGTGCTGGTGCTTGCCAGTGGCAATGTCGCCAACAAGTTCGATCCTGCCCATATCGACCGCGTCCATGCGCTGATCGAAGAATGCGGGGTGGCAGACGACTTCCGCCTCGTCGGGCTGGTGCCGCGCAGCCACCTGCTGGCACTGATGCGCGACTGTGTGGCGCTGATCAATCCGTCGCGCTTCGAAGGCTGGAGCAGCACCGTCGAGGAAGCGCGGACGCTGGGCAAGCGAGTGATCCTGTCCGATATCCCGGTCCACCGCGAACAGGCGCCGCCCCGCGCGGATTATTTTGCGCCCGACAGTCCCGAAGAGCTGGCCGATGCCATGCGCCGGGCGCTGTCCGAATGGGATCCGGTTGCCGAAAGCAGCCATGCCGCCGCCGCACGCGCCGATTTCAGCCGGCGGCAGAAGGAATTTGCGCGCGAATATCGCGCGATTGTCGATTGCGTCCTCGCCGGGCGCGGGCAGTTGGAAAGCAGGGAAGCGTGACCATGGAACTCGCCGGGAAACGGATATTCATCGCCGGGCATCGCGGGATGGTCGGCTCGGCGCTCGTCCGCCGGCTGGGGCGCGAGGATTGCGAGGTGTTGACCGCCGGGCGCGATACGCTCGACTTGATGGACCAGGCCGCAGTGCGCGGATGGTTCGCGCGCGAGAAGCCCGATGCGGTGGTGGTCGCCGCCGCGCGCGTCGGCGGGATCCACGCCAACGACACCTATCCGGCCGATTTCCTCTACGACAACCTCATGATCGAGGCGAATGTGATCGAGGCGGCGCATCGGCAGGATACCGAAAAGCTGCTGTTCCTCGGCTCGTCCTGCATCTACCCCAAATTCGCCGAGCAGCCGATCGTCGAGGAAAGCCTGCTCACCGGCCCGCTCGAACCGACCAACGAATGGTACGCAATCGCCAAGATCGCGGGGATCAAGCTGTGCCAGGCCTATCGCCGCCAGCATGGGCATGACTTCATCTCTGCCATGCCGACCAACCTCTATGGCCCCGGCGACAATTACGACCTGGCCAACAGCCACGTGCTGCCCGCTTTGATCCGCAAGGCGCATGAGGCGAAGGCCCGCGGCGAGGCCGACCTGCCGATCTGGGGCACGGGATCGCCGCGACGCGAATTCATGCATGTCGACGATCTGGCCGACGCGCTGGTCTTCCTGCTCAAGACCTATTCCGACGAACCGCATGTCAATGTCGGGTCCTCCAGCGATGTGACGATCTACGAGCTGGCCGAAATGGTCATGCGGGTGGTCGGGCTGGAAGGCGAGATCCTGACCGATCCGAGCAAGCCCGATGGTACCCCGCGCAAGCTGATGGACAGCGGCAAGCTGCTCGCCATGGGCTGGCGACCGACGATCGGGCTTCGCGAAGGCATCGAAGCGGTCTATGCCGATTTCGTCGCAGGAAACGCGGGACGGGGGATGGACGGGTGAAGCACACAACGGCAGCGACGGATGGGCCGGTCGTGGAGGAGAAGGGCAGTGCGCTGTTCATCGCCTCGGCGGCGCTGATGCTTGTCTCGCTGGTCGTGGGGGGGACATCGCGCCCGCTCAACCAGCTGGTGATTGCGCTCGCTGCGCTGCCGGTGCTTTATCTGGTGCTCGTTTCGCCCAAGCGGATGCCGCTGGCCTGGACGGCCAAGCTGGCGCTGGCGTTGCTGGGGCTGGCATTGTTGCAGCTCGTGCCCCTGCCGCCCTCGCTGTGGACTGCGCTTCCGGGGCGCGATCTGGCGGCGGCGGCGCTGGACGGGGCGGGCCTGTCGCCCGGATGGCGGCCGCTGGCGCTCGATCCGGGGGCGGCTGCGATGACACTGGGCACGCTGTTCTCGCCGCTCGTCCTGCATGTCGCGGTGTGCCGTCTGGGCTGGACGGACACCCGCCGCCTGCTGGCGATCCTGGCCGGGTTCGCGCTGGTCAGTGCGCTGCTGGGGATCGCGCAGCGGCTGGCAGGCGGGCTGGCGCTCTACACCACCGCACATGCCGGGGATTCGATCGGCTTGTTCACCAACCGCAACCATCATGCCGATTTGATCATTTCGGGCATGCTGCTGCTGTCGGCGCTGGTGCTGCCGGGCCAGTTGCGGCGTTACCGGCTGGTGCTGTCGGCGGCGCTGGTCGTGCTGGCGTTGTCGGTGATCGCCACCACCTCGCGCTTTGGCATTACGCTGGCGGCGCCGGCGACGCTGGTCGCGCTGCTGGTGGTCTGGCGCCCATCGCCCCGCCAGGCGCTGACGCTGGGCGCGGCGGCTGTCGTGGGGGCGCTGGCGCTGTTCTATGTCCCCGCCTTTTCCGCGATCTTCGAACGTTTCGGCGAGGTGGGCGACGACCAGCGGCTGACGATGGCGCGCGACACGCTGGTGGCGGCGCGCGCGATGTGGCCGTGGGGTTCGGGTTATGGCAGCTTCGTGCCGGTCTATATGGCGTTCGAGGATCTCGACATGATCCAGGCCCGCTATATCGTGGCGGCGCATAATGATTATCTGCAGCTGCTGCTCGAAGGCGGGCTGGCGGGATTGCTGACGGCGTTTGCCGGCGTGGTCGCGGTTGCCCTGCTGGGCTGGCGGATGTTCACCGCCGCTGCGCCCGCTCTCGCATGGGGGGCATGGGGCGTGCTCGTCCTGTTGATGACGCACAGCTTTTTCGATTTCCCGTTGCGCACGGGCGCGTTGATGGCCGTCTATGCTGTGTGCACTGCTGCAACCTACACTGCCGGAAGGCGATTGCCTCACCGGTGAAAAGCGGTCTATCAGCCATGTTCAACCAACACCTTACACTCCGGGGGTCTCCCAAGGTGAAGAAATTTATCGCTATTCTGGCTCTTGCAGGCCTGCTTGCCGGTTGCAGCACCGGCCCGCGCCCGGTCCTGCCCAGCGGGCAAGCCGCTTATGAGCTGATCCCGGAAGGCAATGTCGTCGCTCCCCGCCGCCAGGTGATCGGGCCGAACGACCAGCTTTCGATCAACGTCTTCCGCG
Source organism: Sphingomonadales bacterium (assembly GCA_014763545.1). Lineage (GTDB taxonomy): Bacteria > Pseudomonadota > Alphaproteobacteria > Sphingomonadales > Sphingomonadaceae > JACXVD01. The sequence continues at coordinate 24,114 of JACXVD010000015.1, read as the reverse complement.
AACCGGATCTCTCGGTCGCCCGGGCGATTGTCGACAACGATGGCAATATCCAGGTTCCGCTGCTGGGTGCCGTGCCGGCTGCGGGGCTGACTGCGAATGAATTTGCCCGCGATCTGGAGCGTCGCTTCGGCGCGCGTTATCTGGTCGATCCCAGCGTGACAGTCGCGATTACCGAAACCTCGCTGCGCCAGGTCACGGTGACCGGCGCGGTCATGCAGCCGGGCGTGTTCGAAATGCCCAGCCGCATCTCGCTGGTCGACGCGGTCGCGCTGGCGCGCGGGCCGTCGCAGGTCGCCAAATACAACCAGGTCGTCGTGTTCCGCCGCGTCAATGGTGAGCGTGTGGGCGGGCTGTTCGACCTCGGGCGGATCAACGCAGGGATCGATCCGGACATCGAAATCCTTCCCGGCGACCAGGTCATTGTCGGCACCGACAAGCTCAAGCAGGTTTATCGCGACGTGCTGCAGACCGCGCCGTTGTTCTCGACCTTCGCGGTCTTCAGCCGCAGTTTCTGATATCCGCTTGACCCAAGCGACCCAAACCAAGGGAATCCGAGTGTGAACCAACCGGCATCCATTCCGGCGAACAACGAAGGCTATAACTACGAAGCAGCGATGCCTTCGCTGAATATCGATTTCCGCAGGATTTTCGCGGCGGTCTATCGCAATCGCTTCATCGCGGCGGGCATTGTCGCCGTCGCGGTGGCGCTGGCGATCGCCTATTCGCTGACCACCACCCCGATCTACCAGGCGACTGCCACGCTGCAGATCGACAGTCAGGCGGCCGAAGTGCTCGACACGGGCAGCAGCGCCGATCCGCGCCCCGACTGGGATACGGAACGCTTCCTGCAGACCCAGCTCGACGTGCTGCTGAGCCGCGGCACCGCCGAAAAGGTCGTCGACCGGCTCAATCTGACCAAGGACAACACCTATTTCGAGCGGATGCAGATTCCTGCGCCGCAAGCACCGGCGGCGGGCAAGACCATGGCCGAAACGCGCAAGGCGCGGATCGTCGATTCGCTGATCGGCAATCTCAGCGCCGAATTGCCGCGCTACAGCCGTGTGGTGCAGGTGACCTTCACCAGCCCCGACGCATCCTATGCGGCGACCATTGCCAATGCCTATCTCGATGCCTTCATCACTGCGAATTTGCAGCGCAAGTTCGACAGTTCGGCCTATGCGCGGCAGTATCTCGAACAGCAGCTGGCACTGGCCAAGGACCGCCTCGAGCAGAGCGAGCAGGCGCAGGTCGCCTATGCCCGCAAGATCGGGCTGGTCGATCTCCAGCCCGAACAGGCCGATGGCACGGCGGGCAGCAGTTCGTCGCTGGTGGTGACCAACCTGGTCAGCGTCAACAGCGCGCTCAACCAGGCGCGGACAGAGCGGATCGCCGCGGAAGAAGCCTATCGCGTGGCCCAGGGCGGCAGCGCGATGTCGATCCCGCAGGTGCAGAACAGTGGCTTTATCCAGTCGCTCCAGCAGCAGCGGGCTTCGGTCGCCGCCGATATGGCGCGCGATAGCGAACGCTACAAATCCGACCATCCGGTGATGCAGGAATATCGCCGCCGCCTCGAGGGGATCGACGCCCAGATCAACCGAGCCGTGGCCGATGTGCGCGGCTCGCTGCGCCAGCAGTTTGAAGCCGCTCGCCGTAACGAGGACCGTCTCGAAGCGCAGGTCAACAGCCTGCGGTCGGGAACCGAGGTCGAACAGTCCGAACGCGTGCAGTACAACATCCTTGCGCGCGAAGCCTCGACCAACCGCGCGATGTATGATGCGCTGCTGCAGCGTTACAAGGAAGTGAGCGCCTCGGCCGGCGTGTCGACCAACAATATCTCGATCGTCGACCGCGCCATGACCCCGGGCGGGCCGATCCGCCCGCGTCCGATGATCAACTTCCTGCTGGGCCTGATTGCGGGCCTCTTCCTGGCTGCGGCCTATATCATCGCGAAGGAAATCCTCCACGATGCCACCCGCACCCCGGACGATGTGACCGAGCGCCTCGGCCTGCCGTTCCTGGGCAGCGTGCCCAAGCTCGACGCGGACGAGACGATCGTCGAAGAGCTGGAAAACCCCAAGTCGAGCGTGTCGGAAAGCTTCGCTGCGCTCAGGACTTCGCTTGGCCTGCTGTCGACCGAGGGGCTGCGCAACATGCTCGTCACCTCGAGCCAGCAGTCCGAAGGCAAGAGCCTGGTCGCTTATGGCGTGGGCCGCAGCTATGTCCGCGAAGGCAAGAAGGTGCTGCTGGTCGACGCCGACCTTCGGCGTCCTTCGCAGCACCACATCCAGGGCGTGAGCCGCGAAATCGGCCTCACCAACATCCTCACCCGGCAGATCGACTGGCGCGATGCGGTGCAGACCAACTCTGCCGGGCTCGACCTGATCCCTGCCGGTCCGCTGCCGCCGTCGGTGCCGGAACTGCTGTCGAGCGCCAGCTTCATGGAATTCCGCGATGCGGCCATGGCGGCCTATGACGTGGTGATCTTCGATGGTCCCCCGGTGCTGGGCCTCGCGGATACGATCCTGCTCGCCCAGCGGATCGAACATCTGATCTTCGTGACCGAGGCCGGCCGCGCGACCCATGGCGGGGCGCAGGCGGCCATCCGTCGCCTGCGGGCCAACGATATCCATATCGATGGCGCGGTGCTCAACAAGTTCGATCCGAAACAGTCGGGCTACGGCTACGAATACGGCTATTACTACTCCTACGGTCGGGACGCGACCTGATGCGCAAGGGGCCGGCCCTGATCCTTTCCGGGCTGGCCGGGATTGCTGCGCTCGGCCTGTTCGGGCCCAGCGCGCTTGCATCGCGCACGCCGCTGGTCGGCGCCGTGTTCGCGCCGTGGGACGTGGCGGCGCAGCGCAATGCCTCGCTGGCGGCCTTGCAAACCAAGCAGATCCCGCTCGCGCTGCAATTTGCCCGCCGCGCCGTCGCCGCGATGCCCTATGAGCAATTCGGCCTCACCCTGGCGGCCAGCGGCACCGACGCCAACCGCCGGCTGGAGGCGCTGAACCTTTCCTCCGCGCTCGGCTGGCGCGACGTCACCACCAATGTGATGCTGGTCGAAGCGGCGCTGCGCGAAAACCAGCCCGAAATCGCCGCCCAGCGGATCGACGCGCTGGGGCGGACGCAGGATGCGGGCATCGCCGGCCCCTATGCCGACCGCCTGTTGGCCCTGCCCGGCGGCATCGATGCATTGGCCGACCGCGCCGCCAAGCGGGGCAAGCTCGATTGGTGGAGCCGCTATTTCCGCCAGCCCCCGGCGAATGCCGAGGCGATGGGCCTGCGCGCTGCGCTGGTGCGCAAGTTCGACGCCGGCGATGGCAGCTGGTTGCGCGATGCGGTCGACGACATGGCGCAGGGTTTCATCGCCGCCGACGCGAGCGACCAGGGGCTGGTGCTGTGGCGCGACACCTTGACGAAGCCGGGCGATTTCCAGGGCGCGATATATGACGGCACCTTTGCCCAGTTCGATCCCGAAGCGCATGCGATCGGCGGCGAATGGCGGCTGGCCGGGCAATCGCCCGCTACGGTCGAGGCGCTCGAGGGCGGCGGGTTGGCGATCGACCAGGCCAACGAACGCGCCGGCAACGTGATCAGCCAGGCGGTGTTGCTCGCCCCAGGTCGCTACCGGCTCAAGGTCGCGGGCGAGGCAGAGCGCGGCAATGCGCAGGGTTTCGACTGGTCGGTAAGCTGTGCCGGCAAGGGCCGGCTACCGCTCGCGCGCAGCGGCTCGGGTTCCGGCCCGACCGGCGAGTGGAGCCTGGTGGTGCCGCAGGATTGCAAGGCGGGGTCGCTGGCGTTGCTGGCGAAGCGTAATGCCAACAGCGCCGGAACCAGGCTGCTGCTGCGGTCGGTTGCACTGGACAAGGTTTCCTGAGGGCGCGGCAATGAGCGAACCGCTGGATGCAAGCCGCACGCGCCCGCTGCTCACCGGCGGGCCGAGCTTCTCCTTTGCCAACCGGATCGAGCGGGCCGCGTGGTCGCTCGTCTGGCTGCTGTTCGCACGGCTTGTCCCGCCGCCTTTCGGCTGGGCCTGGCGCAAGTTCCTGCTGCGCCTGTTCGGGGCGCGCATGGGGTCGCTGACCAAGGTTTATGCCAGCGCGCAGATCTGGCTACCGCGTCATCTCGACATGGCCGATGGCTCGACGCTCGGCCCCGGCGTCGAATGCTACAACATGGCACCGGTCACGATCGGCAAGCGGGTGATCGTGTCGCAGCGCGCCTTCCTGTGCGGGGGCGATCACGATCACCGCGATCCCGAATTCCAGCTGGTCGCGCGGCCGATCGTGCTGGGTGACGACTGTTGGGTGGCGGCGGAAGCCTTCGTCGCACCGGGCGTGACGCTGGGCGGAGGTGCGGTGCTGGCTGCGCGCGGCGTCGCGGTCAAGGATCTCCCGCCGTGGACGGTGTGGGGCGGCAATCCCGCGCGCCAGCTGGGTGAACGGGCGCATCCTGCGGTCTCGCCCCCGGCTGGGCAGGTGGGGCAAGACGCATGAAATTCAGTGTCGTCACGATCTCGTTCAACCAGGCGAAATGGCTGGGCGAAGCGATGGATTCAGTGCTGTCGCAGCAGGGTGTGGAGATCGAATATATCGTCTGCGATCCCGGCTCGACCGACGGCAGTCGCGACCTGATCGAGGCCGTGGCCGACCCGCGCATGATCCGCGTGTTCGAAAAGGATTCGGGGCCGGGGGACGGGCTGAACAAGGGTTTCGCCCGCGCCAGCGGCGATATCTGGTGCTACCTCAATTCCGACGATGCCTTCCTGCCCGGCGCCTTCGCCAAGGTCGCCGATTACTTTGCCCGCCACCCGCAGGTGGATGTGGTGACCGGGCATGCGCTGGCGATCGACCATGCCGGCGGCGTGCTGCGCAAGGTCTGGTCGGAACCGTTCGACAAATGGGCGGTGGCGACCGGCGCGCATGTCCAGATCCAGCCGAGCACCTTCTTCCGTGCGGAGGCTTTCCGCCGGACCGACGGCTTCGATCCCGAAGATCGCGCGAGCTGGGATACCGGGCTGCTGGTGGCGATGCATTGCGCGGGTGCGCGGATCGCAGTGATCGACGAATTCCTCAGCTGTTACCGGCTGCATGCCGAATCGATCACCATGTCGGGGCGGCTGAAGGAACGGCAGACGGCGAATATGGTCGATCGCTTCTCGCGGCTGGTCGGGCGCCCCTATGCCCCGCGCGACCGGATGATCGGCCAGGGATACCGCCTGCTCAAGCATTTGCGCTGGCCGCACCGTGCCCTGCACCGCGCCCTGCGCGGGCCGATGACGGGGCGCCGCCCGGACTAGGGCGAGGTCGCGGCGGCTAGCCCATGATCCCCAACAGGATCAGCACCTGCAGGAACAGCACCAGCACCACCCCGATGAACAGGGCGAGCACGGCCACGCGCCACAGGGCCGAGACATTGCCCAGCGCATAGGTGCCCTTCAGCTGGCGGTGCATGTGCCACAGCGGCAGCAGGCAACCCGCCAGCAACAGGCCCGAACCGCTCAACCCCGCGACCCCAAGCAGGGCGAGGACGATGAACAGCAGGGTCACGAAGCTGAGCGAATAGGTCACGAAGACCGCGTGATCGTATGGCCCGTACTCGCGTCGCCAGAGGAAGAGCAGCCAGACGAAGGGCAGCGACAGCGGGATCAGCAGCCAGCTGAATTTGTAGAAATTGGCCTGCAGCTTGTAGAGCATCAGTTCGGGGTGCTCGCGCCATTTGGCGAGGCCGTGGTCAACCCATTCGACGCCGGTCTGCGGCTTGAGCGACATGGTGTTGCCCTCACCCAGCATGAAGCTCCTGGTCTTGCGGAAGGCAGCCAGGCCATCCTGCGCGTCCTGCAGATCCGTTTCGGCGGCGGCGCGGGCGGGGTCGCCTGCCGCCATCGCGTCGAGCTTTGCCCGGGCCGATGCGATACGCGCTTCGAACTCGCCCTCGGCCGCGGAAAAATTGCTCTCCGCCTCGGCCGGGCGCTGGATATTCACCGGGGTAGAGATGCCCGCCAGCTGGAACGATGCGAACATCAGGAAGACGACGAACAGGAACAACGCCATCGGCGACACGAACCGTGCGCGCTCCCCGTCGATATAGCGGCGGGTCAGCTGGCCCGGCTGCCACACCAGCAACGGCAGCGTATGCCAGATCTTGCCTTCGAAATGCAGCGCACCATGCATCAGGTCATGCAGGAAAGCGCCGATCGAGCGGTGGATATGCGCCGTCTGCCCGCAGGCGTGGCAATAGTCGCCCACCAGTGCGGTGCCACAATTGAGGCAGGCATGGCCTTCGTCCACCCCATCGCCGATCGCGTCGGATATTTCGCTCATGCCCCCACCATCGCCGCAACCTAGCTTGCCGCACCGATGCGGTCGAGCGCGGAGTCAGCCCTTGCGGCTCGCCAGCTTGCGTTCGATGGCGGTCCACAAGTGCTGGAAGGCCCGCGCGCCCGGGCTGCGCGGAGCGAAGGCCCCCACCGGCATGCGGCGCACGGCGCATTGTTCGACCGCGCTGGCCAACGGGATCGCCGGCCAGTTGGGATTTTCATCGCGCGCTTCGCGGTGGAGGCGGCGGCGCATGTCGAGCATCGACAGCACCGGCAGGATCGGCGGATGCGGGCTCGCATGGGCGGCGACTTCCTCGGCCACCAGTTCGAAGGCGCGGGCCGACAGCGGCGAAGGCGGCAGCGGCACGATCACCAGGTCGGCAGCGCGCATCACCTGGGCGCTCACCTCGTTGAGGACCGGCGGACAATCGAGGATGATCCGCTCGTAATCCTTCGACAGCGTGCTCGCCAGCTTGGCCAGTCGCTTGCGCTTGCCCAGCTGCACCAGTTGGTTGTCGAGCTCGCGGATGCTTTCGTCGGCAGGCAGCAGGTCGAGCCGGGGATAGCTGGTCTTGCGAACCAGCTTTTCCGGTTCCTTGTCGCGGGCGAACACGCTTTCCGCCTTGCGCTTCTCGCGCGGGTCGATGCCGAGCAGGAAGCCGGCCCCGCCCGCCGCGTCGAGATCCCACAGCAGGGTATGGCGACAGGATATCGTTGCCGAACACCACGCAAGATTCGCGGCGAGGGTCGTCTTCCCCACGCCGCCCTTCACACTGTAGATCGCGACCACTGCCATCGCTTATGCCATGCTCCCTTTACGGGCAGCTGTTTGCGGCATCGGCCCATGCGCTTGCAACCCCTGTCATGGGCAGGTCGGGCGGTTGTCGCGCGGCGGGACACAAAAAAGCCGCCCGGATCGGGCGGCTTCCTGCGGGGCGAGGCCCCAATCCGATCGCGAGCGATCAGCCGTCGTAATCGCCGCCGATCGAGGTCGAGCGGGTCGGCGCCGAGGCGGTGATGCGCAGCGCTTCGGCCGACTGGCTGAGCGAACCGATTTCGTCCGCTTCATCCTCGTCGTCGGGCAGGATGCGCTGCAGGCCGGTGATGACGCTTTCCTTGAGTGCGGGGGGCGCGACGGTCTGTTCGGCGATTTCGCGCAGCGCGACGACCGGGTTCTTGTCGCGGTCGCGATCCACCGTCAGTTCGGCGCCGCCGGAAATCTCGCGCGCACGCTGGGCGGCGAGCAGGACGAGGTCGAAACGGTTGGGAATCTTGTCGACGCAATCTTCGACGGTAACGCGCGCCATGGGGCACTCCGGTATTTCATGGGTTGTCGGAAAGGTTGGACGCTAGCGGGCATGCCTGCCAGAGTCAAGGAAATGCGGCATTCGCGCCGGGTCCTGAAGGCGGTCTTGCAGGCGGTCTTGCAGGCGGCGGTCTTGCAGGTGGGGCGGCGGCACGCCACACAGGCGCCCATGGCCAGCACCGCGCCCTTCGCCGACTATCGCGATCCCGACCCGTTCGTGGCCGAGGTGGCAAGCCACCGCTTCACCCTCTACCCCGCGGGCTGCGACCGGCTGGACGCGCTGCTGGAGATGATCGGCTCGGCGCAGCACTCGCTCGAGCTGGCCTATTACATGTTCCTCGACGATGCGGAGGCGCGGCGCGTGCGCGATGCGCTCGCCGCAGCGGCGCGGCGCGGGGTTTCGGTGGCGGTGATCGTCGACCGTTTCGGGACCGACGCGCCCGACGGTTTCTTCGCCCCGATCACGGCTGAAGGCGGGCGCTTCGCCTTTTTCAGCGCGAACTGGAACCTGCGCTACCTCATCCGCAACCACCAGAAATTCGTGATCGCCGATGGCAGCCACGTGATGATCGGCGGGGCCAATGTCGCGCGCGACTATTTCGCTGCGCCGCAGGAGGGCGGGTGGACCGACCTGTCGATGGCGATATCGGGCCCGGTGGTGGCGGATTTTTCGCGCTGGTTCGTCCAGCTCGAACAATGGACGGCCACCCCCGGTGCGCAATTGCGCGCGCTGCGCAAATTGCTGCGCGAATGGGACCCGGGCGAGGGGCCCGTGCAGTTGCTGCTCGGCGGGCCGACGCGCGTGCCCAGCAGCTGGGCGCGCCGGGTGAAACGCGATTTGCTGAAGGTTTCGCGGCTCGACATGGTGATGGCCTATTTCTCGCCCCCGCGCAGCTATCGCCGGGCCATGGCGCGGATCGCCCGGCGCGGGCAGGCGCGGCTGGTGATGGCGTCGAAGTCGGACAACGGCGCGACCATCGGCGCGGCGCGGCTGCTCTATCGCAAGCTATTGCGCGCAGGGGTGGCGATCTACGAATTCCTCCCCGCCAAGCTGCATATGAAGCTGATCGTGGCGGATGATGCGACCTATGTCGGCAGCGCCAATTTCGACATGCGTTCGCTGCGGCTCAACCTCGAACTGATGCTGCGGGTGGAGGACGCGGGTTTCGCGGCGCAGATGCGCGGCCTGGTCGATACGTTGGCCGGCGCGGCGGAACCGATCACGCCCGCCGAATACCGGCGCAAGCGCAGCTGGCTGCGCGGCTGGCAGTGGCGGCTTAGCTGGTTCCTCGTTTCGGTGGTCGATTACACGGTGACCAGGCGGCTCAATTTCGGGCTGGACGATGCGGCCGACTGACTACCGCCCCGAGATCGACGGGTTGCGGGGGCTGGCGGTGCTGGCAGTCATGCTGTTCCATGCCGGTGTCGGCTGGGCGCAGGGTGGCTGGGTGGGGGTCGACATCTTCTTCGTCATCAGCGGCTACCTGATCACCCGGCTGATTACCGGGCAGGTGGCGCAGGGACAATTCGCGCTTCGCGATTTCTGGCTCCGGCGCATCCGCCGGGTGCTGCCCGCGCTGCTGCTGGTGATGCTGCTGACGCTGCCCTTCGCCGTGATCTGGCTGCTGCCCGGCCAATTGCGGGATTATGGCCAGTCGCTGACCGCCACGGCGCTGATGGCGAACAATATCCTGCTCTACCTGACGGGAGGATACTGGGCCGAACCGGTGCAGTTCAAGCCGCTGGTCCACAGCTGGAGCCTGGGGGTGGAGGAGCAATTCTACCTCATACTGCCGCCGCTGATGGCGCTGCTGGCACGGCGTGGCGGCGATCGCGGATTGCGCGTGGCGCTGGGGGCGATGGTGGCCGCGAGTTATATGCTCGCACTGGCGTGGGCGATGCGCGATGCGGATGCGGCCTTCCTGCTGCTGCCCGCCCGCGTGTGGGAACTGGGCATCGGCGGACTGGTGGCCTTGTATCCGCGCCGTACTGCCGTAGCCGGTTCGGGCTGGGCCGCATGGGCGGGGCTGGCGATGATCGGGGCGGCGCTGGTGCTGTTCCACGACGGGCTCGGTCCGGCACCGCTGTTGATGGCGGCGCCGGTAGCCGGGGCGGCGCTGGTTCTCCGCTCGGCCACCCCGACCCAGGGCGCGGGCCGGGTGCTGTCGGCCCGCCCGTTGGTGGCGGTGGGGCTGGTTTCCTACAGCGCCTACCTGCTCCACCAACCGGTGTTTGCGTTCTGGCGGCTGGTGAGCTGGCAGGCGCCGGCACCGGCGCTGATGGCGCTGGCGATCCTGCCGATCCTGATCGTCGCATGGGCAAGCTGGCGCTGGGTGGAAACGCCGCTGCGCGACCGGGGCCGGATCGCCGATCGCACGGTGCTGATTGCCTGCGGCGGATTGACGCTGCTGCTGGCGGGCACCGGATATGCACTGGACCGCACGAATGGCGGAGCGGCGAATTGGCCGGAGCTGGCGGGCGCGGGCGATGGGGCGAGCTATGTCGACGCGCCGCGCCGCCTCGCCCCCACGCGGCTCGATCCGCGGCTGCGCGACGGCAACCTGCTGGTGATCGGCAATTCCATGGCCCGCGATGCGATCAACATGGCGGTGGATGGCGGCGGGATCGCGCCCGCCCGGGTTGCCTATGTGGAGCAGGATAGCTGTTCGCGCGCGGCCATCTCCGCCAGCCTGGCGTTGGCGGGGCGCGCCGATACGGTGATCGTGGCGACCAGCATCGGGCGCGAACAGGCCCCCTGCTATCGCCTGTGGGCACAGCGGCTGGCCGCCGCCGGGGTGGCGCATCCGCTGGTGCTTGCGCCCAAGCAATTCGGCTGGAGCATCAACCCGGCCTTGCGCCTGCCGCCTGCCGAACGCATTGCGCTGCGGGTCGCCCCGCTCGCCCCCTATCCTGCGATACTGCGGGAATTGCAGGAGGTGCTGCCCGCCGGGCAAGTGCTCGATCCGCTGGGCGGGGTGCGTGATGCGCAGGGGCGCGTGCCGCTGTTCACGCCCGACGGCCTGCTGGTAACACAGGATCGCCGCCACCTGACCCCGGCGGGGGCACGCTGGCTGGGCGGGATGCTGTTCCAGGCGCCGCAATTGCGGCACCTGCGCTCCGCGCCGCGCGATCAGTCGTAACCGCTGCTGTCCGGATAATCGCCTTCCGCAAGGTCGGAAAAGCGCGTGATCTTGGCCTCGAAGCGCATCCGCACGCGCCCGGTCGAACCGTGGCGCTGCTTGGCCACGATCAGTTCGGCCAGGCCATGCACCCGCTCCATCTCTGCAGCCCAGGCGTTATGCGCTTCATGCGCTTTCAGGTCGTCGTCACCCGCCGGGATTTTCGGCTGGCGCAGGTTCACATAGTAATCGTCGCGATAGACGAACCAGACCATGTCCGCGTCCTGCTCGATCGAGCCCGATTCGCGCAGGTCCGACAGCATCGGGCGCTTGTCGTCGCGCTGTTCGACCGCACGGCTGAGCTGGGAGAGGGCGATCACCGGCAGTTCCAGTTCTTTCGCCAGCGTCTTGAGCCCGCGGCTGATCTCGGAAATTTCGTTCACGCGGTTGTCGTTGGCGCGACCCGATCCCTGCAGCAGCTGGAGATAGTCGACCACCACCAGCCCGATGTCGTGCTTGCGCTTCAGCCGCCGCGCGCGCGTGCGCAGGCCCGCAATGGTCAGCGCCGGCGTATCGTCGATATACAGCGGCAGCTCGGCCAGCCGCTGGCTGGCAAAGCTCAGTTTCTGGAATTCGTCGCGGCTGATCTTGCCCATGCGCAGGTCGGACGAGGAGATTTCCGCCTGTTCGGCCAGGATACGCGTCGCCAGCTGGTCGGCGCTCATTTCGAGGCTGAAGAAGGCGACGCCCGCGCCCACCGAATCCTTTTTTTCGATGCCGTCGCGCTGGTCGCGCAGCAGGCGGTCGGCGCAGTTGAAGGCGATGTTGGTCGCGAGCGAGGTCTTGCCCATGCCCGGGCGCCCGGCGAGGATGATGAGGTCGGAATCGTGCAGCCCGCCGACCTTGTCGTTGATGCTGGTGAGCCCGGTTGTCTTGCCCGAGACATGACCGCCCGAATTGAGCGCCTTCTGGATCATGCCCAGCGCCTTGGTCGTCGCCGAACCGAAGGTCGATGCCTCGTTGCCCACACCGGCCCCGTCGGCAACGCTGTAGAGCGCGGCTTCGGCCCGCTCGACCTGTTCCATCGGAGCGACCGCTTCGGATGTGTCCAGCGCCCCTTCGACCAGGTTGCGCCCCACGCTGACCAACTGGCGCAGCAGGGCAAGGTCGTAAATCTGCTCGGCCAGTTCGCGCGGGGCGAGCAGGCCCTGCCCGTCAGCGGTCAGCCGCGCGAGATAGGTGATGCCGCCAAGCTCCTTCAGCGCCTCGTCGCTTTCGAAATAGGGTTTGAGCGTCACCGGGGTGACCACGGCATTGCGATCGAGCAGCGTCACCACCCGGGCGAAGACGCGCTGATGCACCGGTTCGAAGAAATGGTCGGGCCGAATCGGCACGTCGAGTTCCTCGACCACGCGATTGTCGATCAGGACCGCGCCGAGAAAGGCCGCTTCCGCCTCGATATTCGCGGGCAATGCGCGGGTCTGCACCCCTGCGGAGGGGTCTGGAAATTGCGGATCTTGGTCGGCCATCGCGCTGCAATGCGCTCGCTCGCGGCCTTTGTGCAAGTGCAGACAAGCCGCACTTGCTTGTGGATAGCGGGGATGGCCCGCGAAGTGCTTGCCCCACAGCCCCAATTTCTGCGAAAGCACGCTCGCCATGTCCGGTGCCCAAAAAGATTGGCGGATCGCCCACATCTCCCTCGACGAGGAGACGATCATCTGGCGCAACGCCGATGTGGAGCAGGAACGCCGTGTCGCGATCTTCGACCTGCTCGAGGAAAACTGCTTCAAGCCGCTGCGCGCGGTCGAGGCGGGGCACAACGGGCCCTATCATTTACGCCTGTCGGTGCAGGATGGCCGGCTGGCGATGGATATTCGCGACACGGCGGACCAGCCGCTCGAACTGCTGCTGCTGGGGCTGGCGCGTTTCCGCCGCCCGATCCGCGATTATTTCGCGATCTGCGACAGCTATTACCAGGCGATTCGCAAGGCGACCGCGGCGGAGATCGAAACGATCGACATGGCGCGTCGCGGGATTCACAATGGCGCGGCGGAAATGCTGATGGAGCGGCTCGAAGGCAAGGTGGAGACCGACTTCGTGACCGCGCGGCGCCTGTTCACGCTGATCTGCGTGCTCCACATCAAGGGCTGAGGGCGGCGTGGGGCGCAGGCGCAAGGCGGTTTCGTGGCGCTGGCGGCTGTCCGCCGTGCTGTTGCTCGCGCTGCTGGCGGGCGGCGGGTGGTACTGGTGGCAGATGCAGCACTGGCAGCCCGACACGGCCGATTTCGCCGAACAGGGCATCGAAGTCGGCGCGCAGGACGGTGCAGTCAATTTCCGCACCGCGCGCGTGCTCGGCGCAAGCTTCGCCTATATCGACGCGAGCGACGGGGCGCAGCGGATCGACAGTGCCTTTTCGGCGAATCTCGCCGCCGCGCGCGCGGCGCATTTGCGGGTCGGCGCGGTCCACCTGTTCGATCCCTGCGCCTTGGCGGACGGCCAATCGGCCAATTTCGTCACCGTCGTGCCGCGCGGGGCCGACATGCTGCCGCCGGTGATCGAATTGTCGCGCGTGGCCGACGATTGCCCGCACCGGGTTTCCGAGGCGGCGGTGGAAAGCGAGTTGATGACGCTGATCAACCAGGTCGAAAGCCATGCTGGCAAGTCGGTGATCCTCAAGATCATGCCCGGCTTCGAACAGCGTTATCACCTCGCCGCCCGGCTCGACCGCAATCTCTGGCTCAGCCGCACCGGTGCGCAACCGGCCTATGCCGGGCGGCCCTGGCTGCTATGGACCGCCAACGAGGCGCTGCGCAGCGAGATTTCGGACCATCCGGTGCGCTGGGTGGTGGTGCAGCCCTGACAATTGGCGAGATCGAGACCGGCATGAAAGGACTATCCCGATGAGCGACAATATGGAGCGTGACGAGCTGGTCGCTGCCGCCCGGCGGGCGATGGAGAACAGCTATTCGCCCTATTCGCGGTTCCGCGTCGGGGCCGCGCTGCGCTTTGCCGACGGTAGCATCGTGACCGGGACCAATATCGAAAACGCCAGCTATGGCCTCGCGCTTTGCGCCGAGACGGTGGCGATCGCCAAGGCGATGGACGATGGCCACCGTGGCGGGTTGGAAGAAATCGCGGTGATCGGCGACACCGCCGCCCCGGTCACCCCCTGCGGCCGCTGCCGCCAGGTGCTCAGCGAATTGGCCCAACTGGGCGATACCGACCCGGTGGTGTGGTGCGCCGGCGAAGAGGAGGTGATGGAAACCCGCCTCTCGGCGCTGCTGCCGCATTGTTTCGGCCCGGCCAGCCTGGGCTGAGCGGGCGCGGGGCTCAGCCTCCGCCGAGCACCCGGTCCATCACCAGCGCCACCGCTTCGCGCTGCGCGGCATCGTCGCTGCGTTCGATCAGCGCGAGCATTTGTGCACCGGCGGTTACCGGATCGAGCACGGCGCCGCCCGCGCGGCAGCTTGCGGCGAACTCGGGCATGCTGTCCGCCGCGCTGTGGCGCTTCTTGTTGTCCTCGTAGAAATAGAACTCGCGCACCGGCAGGCAGTCGATCACCGGCTGGTAGGGACCGGTCGGCTTGCTTTCCGCGCGGGCGGTGTGGCTGCGCGAATAGCTGTCCTCGATCAGGTGGAGCAGCGCCCCGCGCGCATTGTCGCGGGCGGCGGCGATCGCCCCGTCGCCGGTCAACTCGTTGCAGGTGCCCGAACTGATCGGGCTGCGGCATCGCATGGCGAACAGGGTGCTGACCCGCCAGGCGGGATGGGGGCGTGCGCCCGTCTCGCTCCCTTCGCAGAACGGGAAACCTTCGGGCGCGAGCGCGGCGGCGAGCGGATCGCCCCGTGCGCGAATCGCCGTGCAGAAGTTTTCCTGCGGATCCTGCCGCCCGCTCGCCACGTCGAAGGCGAAACCGGCCCAGGCCGCGATCAATGCGCGGGTTTCGGCTGGCGTTTCCGCCTCGCGCGAGCGCATGGCGTGCATGAATTGCAGCTTGCCCAGATGGCTGTTGCACAACAGGCCGCTGAACGAACCCTTGTCGTTGCGATAGTTGCCGCACCCGCCAAGGCCGACATTGACCGCCACCTTGCCAATACCGAGCGGGTTGATCTGGCCGGTCGGATCGTCGGGCCAGCGCACCGCGCGCCAATATTTGCCCTGCTTCCACTTCACCTGCTGCAAGGTCTTGCGATCGGCCGGAATATCGCACCCGGCCTGCTGCCCCGCCTCACGGCAAAGCTGCGAGAGATAGGCCAGCCGTTCGTGCACCCGCCCCTTGGCGCTGATGTTGTAGGCGCCCAGCGGCCCCGATGGCATGGCGAACACCAGCAGGCCGGCCAGGCCGCAGCCCGCAGCCAGATACAGCAGATTGGGTTTCACTGTTCATTCCCCCGTTCGATGAACATTATCATCCTGCGGGCAGTGTTGCATGAAACGTGCTGCGACGACAATCCGGGGAGAATGCGCAGGTCAGTAATAGATATAGATATACTGGACCTGGATCGTCACCGGCTTGAACAATTGCATCGGGAAGTTGCGCCGAATCGACATGGTCACCTGTTCCTTTTCGGAATCCACGCTGTCGATTGCGATGCTTGCGCCGAGCAGGTCGGGAAATGTGCTGGGGTAGGGCACTTTCTTCGGGTTGGTCTCGATCCGCGGCCAGGTCTGCTTGGCCTGGTTGCCCTTCACGGTCAGGATGTAGTCGAAATAGCGCGGTTCGCCGTTCTTGCTCAGTTCGAGCATGAACTGCACCTTGTTGCTTTCCGGCTTGAACTTGTGGACTCGCAGCACCAGCTCGCCGCCCTCGTCGTCGGGTTGCATCATGCGGACGGTGTAGGGGGTGGGCGCGATTTCCCAGGCGCCCTGGAATTCCTTGTCCTTCGCACCGGCGAGGAAGACATGGTCGAGCTTCCTGTCGTCATCGGTATCGACGAAGCAGAACCGCACCTCGGCGGCGAATTTGGAAAACCAGTCGCCGATCATCGCCTCGGCGAATTTCGAACGGCTGCGCAGGTTTTCGCCGCAGTAATAGCGCCCGCTGGCGCCGGTCAGGCTCTCGGTCTTTTGCGGGGCGAGCACAGGTTCCAGCTTGGTCCCCGGCTCGACCTCCTGCGCGAATTTGGAAATCGACACCGAAACCGGCGCGTCGATCGTCACCACCTCGGTATCGAGCACTTTGGCGCGCAGGACGATGTCGCCCTTTTTGGCGGTAAAAGTCTCGCCGATCGGGTGGTCGGTTTTCACCCCGACCATGGTTTCGGGCAGCGGCGTGACCGTGGTGCGCGCCGCCACCAGCAATGCGGCGACGGGCAACAGCAGGAGCGCGCGCGAGCGGCGCCCCCCGAAAGCGTGCGATGTCATGATGGTGTTGCGATCCCCCCTGTCCGCTACGCCGCCTGATCGGGCAGCGGACAGGGCTGGCCTATCGCGGATCAGCCTGCGTTTTCAAGCCACTCCAGCAGCGCTGCCATGCATTCGCGACCCAGCAGCTTGCAGCGTTCCGGGCTCCACCCCTGTTCGGGATCGGGCATGTCGACCGTGTCCTTGTAGGGCATTTCCAGCGTCATCGAGGTGCAGCCGAACCGCTCCGCAAGCTGGTTGGTGCTCATCGACAGATTGGCCTTGCCGGGCGCGGCGACATCATAGCCGAGCCGCGTCTGGAAGTCGGGCGTGCGCCGGTCGAGGATCGCCTTGTAGCGGTCGAAGCCGGCCTGCAATTGCTCGCTCCAGCTCGGGATGCCTTCGTAACCGGCGAGGAACACCGCCGGGATGGCCTCGTCGCCATGGATGTCCATCGCGAAATCCACCCCGGTCGCGTCCATCGCATTGCGGATCGCGAGCACTTCGGGGCTTTTCTCGGCGCTGGGGCTGGCCCATTCGCGGTTGAGGTTCACGCCCGCCGCATTGGTGCGCAAATGGCCGCGGCGCGACCCGTCGGGGTTGCAATTGGGCACGACGTGGAAGCTGCACAGGCGACGCAACTTCATCGCCACCGGATCGGCCGGGTCGGTGAGGCATTCCAGCGCCCCTTCCATCCACCATTCGGCCTGTGTTTCGCCGGGGTGCTGGCGGGCATAGAGCCACACCACCTTGTCGCCTTCGCCGAAGCTGAGGCAATCGATCGGCTGCCCGTCGAGGCTGTGGCCGAGGCCGCGATAGGATACGCCCTCGCTCGCCGCGCAATCCGCCACGAGCGTGTGATGCCGCTCCATCGAATAGGGTGCGAAATAGGCGAACCAGGCGATATCGCTCGCCGGGGTGTAGCGGATGGTCAGGGTGCCGTTGTCTTCGCCGCCGTCGAAACTGGTTTCGGCCCGCGCCCAATATTCGCGGTCTTCGCTGACGCAGGCGGTATAGTCGGGCCAGCCGCCGGGATAGGCGCTGGCGTTGAGATTGGTGATCTTCAGCTCGCATTCCTGCCCGGCCTTGGCTGCGACGCGGAAATGGAACCACTGCGCGAAATCGCTCAGATGATCCTTGCGGATTGCCAGCTTCGCCGTCGCTCCCGCTACCGACAGGACTTCGATATTGCCGCTGTCGAATGCGGTATCGATCTGGATCTCACTCACTCACTTCACTCCTACGGCGACCGTTTCGCCATTGTTACCCGGAAATTCCCGGAACAGCGCATAGGCCATGGCCTTCGCGCTCTCGTCGGCATCGGCCAGCGGCGAATTTTCCGCGACCGAGAATTCTGCGCGCCCTTCCCAGATCGACTGGCCGCTGGCCTTGTCGCGGATCATCACCGCCAGCTGCGTTTCGACCTGCGGCTTGGGCCCGCCGCCAAGGTTGATCCCGATGCCCAGCCCCACGCCTGAACCATAGGTGCCGGTCGAACCGCCCACGCCCACGCTGACCGGCCCGCGCTTGTCCGCCGGTTCGCGTGCGATGCGTTCGATCTGCACCTGCGCGACCTGCGACGCCTCGCCGCGCGGCGCCTCGACATAGCCGAGCTTGACCAGCTCGGCCGCCACGGCTGCCTTGTAAGGTGCCAGTTCGAGCGAATCCTCCCCGCTGCCCGGCGCGCTTTCGATGAAGATCGTGCCCTGGCCGAGCTGGGCGGTGCGGTCGGGCGCGACGAAGCGGGTGACTTCGACCGGGCCGGGCGCGGTCGCGCAGGCCGACAGCGCGAGCGCGCCGAGCAGGGCGGTGGCAAGATACCGGCGCTTCATGATCGTGAACTCCAAGAACAGGTGGGGCACTGGGCGGCCCCTGCTGGCGCAGCCTTAGCCGTGCCGGGAATGCGGTTACAGGTGAAACAATTACCGAAAGGCAAATTTCCCGGGCACCGCGCGGATATGTTAACCATTGTGTCGCGCTTTGATGCTAGCGCAAGCCACATGAACGCAACGATAAAATCTCCCGTGCTGGTGACCGGCGGGGCCGGCTATATCGGCTCGCACGCGGTGCTCGCGCTGCGCGATGCCGGTTGGCCGGTCGCGGTGATCGACAATCTCACCACCGGCTTCACCTTCGCCATTCCCGAAGGCGTGCCCTTCTACGAAGGCGATATCGAGGACCAGGCGCTGCTCGCGCGGATCTTCGCCGAACAGGGCATGGGCGCCGGTGCCAATGGGGGCAAGGGCGCGATCATGCATTTTGCCGGGTCGATCATCGTGCCCGAATCGGTCGAGAACCCGCTCAAATATTATCACAACAACACGGTGAAGAGCCGCGCGCTGATCGAATCGGCGGTGCGCGCGGGCGTGCCCCATTTCATCTTCAGCTCGACCGCCGCGACCTATGGCATGCCCGAAGTCAGCCCGGTGAGCGAAGACAGCCCGAAGAAGCCGATCAACCCCTATGGCTGGTCGAAGCTGATGACCGAGCAGATGCTCGGCGACACGGCGGCGGCGCATGCGATGAATTACTGCGCGCTGCGCTATTTCAACGTTGCCGGGGCCGATCCGCAGGCACGCAGCGGCCAGTCGACCGCCGGGGCGACCCATCTGATCAAGGTCGCCTGCGAAGCGGCAACCGGCAAGCGCGACGGGGTTTCGGTGTTCGGCACCGATTACGACACGCCCGACGGCACGGGCGTGCGCGACTATATCCATGTCAGCGATCTGGCTGCCGCGCATGTGCTGGCGCTGGAGGCGCTGGTCGAGCAGCCGGATCGCTCGCTGACCATGAATTGCGGCTACGGCCGCGGCTTCTCGGTGATGGAAGTGCTCGACGCGGTCGACCGGGTGACGAATCGCACCATCGCCCGCCGGTTGGAGCCGCGCCGCGCGGGCGATCCCGATTCGCTGGTGTCGGACCCCTCGCGCATCCGGGCGACGCTGCCCTGGCAGCCGAAACATGCCGATCTGGACGAGATCATCGCCCATGCGCTGCAATGGGAGCGACGATTGAGCGAGATCAGGGGCGAATAGCTGCGTTTCGCGCCACTTTGCCTTGACTTGGCGCCCTGCGCCCCGTAACGGCCCGGCCTGTTTTGCGCTCGGGGTTACCGTCCCGGGCTTTCAGATTCGAGAAGAGCCATGAAGATTCGCAACAGCCTCAAGTCGCTCAAGGACCGTCACCGGGATTGCCGCGTGATCCGTCGTCGCGGGCGCACCTATGTGATCAACAAGACCAACCGTCGCTTCAAGGCGCGCCAGGGCTGACGATCGCATGGCCGCGACATGCGCGCGGCCTGATACAAGCAGAAGGGCCTCCGCGAAAGCGGGGGCTTTTTGTATGCGTGGAAGACTCGCGTGGAGTGTGAGATGAATCCGGACACCGCAAAGATAGACGCCGTGGTGTTCGATGTGGGCCGGGTGCTGATCCAGTGGGATATGCGCCACCTGATTGCCCGCCTCACCGACGATCCGGCCGAGGTCGACTATGTGTTCGAGCATGTCGTGACCGAGCAATGGCATTTCCAGCACGACGCGGGGCGCGACCTGCAAGAGATGCTGGCCGAGCGCAAGGCGCAGTTCCCCGGTTACGAGCGGTTCCTCGATGCCTATGCGACCCGCTTCAACGAGACGGTGCCGGGGCCGGTGGCCGGCACCCACGCGCTGGTCGAGCGGCTGGATGCGCGCGGCGTGCCGCTGTTCTGCATCACCAATTTCGCCGACAGCTTCTGGGATGACTTCGTGCCCGAATGGCCGGTGCTGGCGCATTTCCGCGACGTGATCGTTTCCGGCAAGGAGAAGCTGGCCAAGCCCGATCCGGCGATCTTCCGCCTGGCCGAGGATCGCTTCGGTCATCCGGGCGAGGCAATGCTGTTCATCGACGACAATCCGGCGAACATCGCCGCTGCCGCCGCGCTCGGCTGGCAGGTCCATTTGTTTACCGATGCCGCGCGGCTGGAAGCCGATCTCGCGGCGCGCGGACTGGTCTGACCCATACCAAAGAAAGGGCCCCCGGCGGGGGTGCCGGGGGCCCGAATGCCCGCTGGAGAGGACGGGTGGAGTTCAGCGGGCGGGGATGATCATTCGCCGTTGCACTTGGCCAGCTTGTCCGCCTCCAGCTCCTTGCCGGAATAGGTGAAGCGGGTGACCTTGCCGTGTTCGCGGACCAGGTGCTTGCACATGATCCACGGCTGCGACCCGCCCTTGCGGGCAACGCAGCTGGTGCCTTCGCAATACCACACGACGCCGCCGGCAATCGCGGTGGCCTTGGTCGCCGGCTCGGCCAGCTGGACATCGTAGTAGGGGGCGGCGCCGGCTGCCTGGGCGGGCGCGGGGCTGACCGTAACGCCGATGCTCAGCGTCGACAACGCGAGCGCGGCGACGATTGCGCCAGTGCTGCGCGAAATCGGCGAAGAGGGCGAGGGGAGGGACATCGTCAATTCCTTTCGGGTCGCTGGGGGCCGGTCCTTGTCGAGAACCGGTTGCGAATCGCCACCTAGATATCTAGATTGCAGGTTGCAACTAAAAACTTGTTTCACTTTTGCGAACGCGCGATTTCGGTTATTTGACGCTAGGGCAAGCCGGGGCCCGCGAATGGCCCCGGAAAGGCCGAGGAAAGGCCGAGGAAAGGAACGTGATGGGCAAACTGCACGAGGATCTTCGCGAAGTGGTCGATTGCGGCCTGCCTTCGGCGCTCGAAGTGATGGGTGAGCGCTGGTCCTTCATGATCCTGCGCGCCAGCTTCAACGGCATCCGTCACTTCGAGGATTTCCTCGGCCAATTGGGAATCGCCCGCAACATCCTTTCCAATCGGCTCGCCAAGCTGGTCGACCACGGGATTCTGGAACGCGTGCCCTGCTCCGACGATCGCCGCCGGATCGAATATCGCCTGACGCAAAAGGGGTTCGACCTGCTGCCCGCCATGGTCGCGCTGCGCCAGTGGGGCGAAAAATACGGCACCGGTGTGCAGTCGAACCCGGTGCTGGTCGACAATCGCGACCGCATGCCGATCGCCCGGGTCACGCTGCAGGCGCATGATGGGCGCGCGCTGGCCTATGAAGACCTCGACTGGGAAATGCGCGAAAACATCGGCAAGGCGCTCGACAAGGCGGAACTCGGCGGCTGCGGCTGCTGACGCCCGCTTCCAGCCATGACAATTGCGGTTAGCTGCGCGCCGCCGCCGGCGCGCGGGGCCGGATTCGCTTGCCCACCCCCGCCGCAGCGGTAGTATGCCTGCGACATCTGCGGAGATTGGGGAGAAATCCGATGGGCGGCGTATTGATTGGCCTGATCGTTGTGGCGGTGCTGATCCTGTTCACCACGGTCCGCGTCGTGCGGCAGGGCTATGTCTACACGATCGAACGGCTGGGCAAGTTCACCAAGTCGGCCGATCCGGGCCTGCACATCCTGATGCCGTTCATCGACAAGGTCGGTCGCAAGATCAACATGATGGAACAGGTGCTCGACATCCCGGGGCAGGAAATCATCACCAAGGACAACGCGATGGTCGGGGTCGATGCGGTGGTATTCTTCCAGGTGCTCGATGCGGGCAAGGCCGCTTACGAGGTCGCCAATCTCTATGCCGCGATCATGGCGCTCACCACCACCAATTTGCGCACGGTGATGGGCAGCATGGACCTCGACGAAACGCTCTCGAAGCGTGATGAGATCAACGCCCGCCTGCTCAGCGTGGTCGATCATGCGACCTCGCCCTGGGGGGTCAAGATCACCCGCGTCGAGATCAAGGACATCCGCCCGCCGCTCGACATTTCGGAGGCGATGGCGCGCCAGATGAAGGCCGAACGCCTCAAGCGTGCCGAAATCCTCGAGGCCGAAGGCGCCCGCGCGAGCCAGATCCTGCGCGCAGAAGGCGAAAAGCAATCCGCCATCCTCGAAGCGGAGGGGCGCCGCGAGGCTGCCTTCCGCGACGCCGAAGCGCGCGAGCGCGAGGCCGAGGCGGAAGCCAAGGCAACCGAGGTGGTCAGCGATGCCATTGCCAGTTCCGGCACGCAGGCGCTGAACTACTTCGTCGCGCAGAAATATACCGAAGCGGTCGGCAAATTCGCCTCCAGCCCGAATGCCAAGACCATCCTGTTCCCGGTGGAGGCGACACAGCTCATCGGCTCGCTCGGCGGGATTGGCGAACTGGTCAAGGCTCTGGGCGAGGATAGCCCGTCGCCGCCGCGTCCGGCTGCCCCGCCCCGCCGCCCCAGCGTCCCGCCTAGCGGGGGCCAGTGATGGACTGGCTCGACAGCCTCGATCCGCACTGGTTCTGGATCGCCACCGGCCTGTTCCTGGCTGCTGCGGAAATGGTGGTGCCGGGCGTGTTCCTCATCTGGCTGGGGATTGCCGCGCTGCTTACCGGGCTGCTGACCTGGCTGCTGCCGATCGGCATTTTCCTGCAGGTGCTGGTCTTTGCCGTACTGTCGGTCGTGTCGATATGGATCGGGCGCAATTACCTGCTCGCCAACCCGATTGCCGAGGCCGACCCGGCAATGAACAAGCGCACCTCGCGCCTCGTCGGGGAAGTCGCCACGGTGACCGAAGCGGTCAGCGACGGGCAGGGCCGCATCCACCATGGCGACAGCGAATGGATCGCGCGCGGGCCCGATGTGCCCGCCGGGGCGAAGGTCCGCATCGTCGGCGCGCAGGGCGCCGTGTTGGTGGTCGAACCGCTCTAGGCGGCGCGCTTCCCGCCGGTCAGCTGGTCAGCGGGCCGCTCGCGGTGAAGCGCCCGTGCTTCTTGTAGCGGACCATCCAGCGATCGACGAACAGGCCCAGCGGTTTCGCCTCGATCCCCAGCGTGGCAAGGCCGGGCAACTGGCCCGAAGCGACATTGCCCGCCTTGAGCAGCAGCCATTGGTCGCGCCCCATCGGCGTGCCCGGGATCGCCGCGAACAGGCCCGACACGGCATCGGGCATGGCGATGAAATGCCGCTCACGCCCCTGCGCCGCGGCGATCATGCGGTTGAATTCCATCATCGTCAGCGCCTGCGGCCCGGCGAGTTCGAAAATCTTGCCGCCATGCGCCGCAGGATCGGCCAGTGCCGCAGCGATCGCCGCCGCAACATCGTCGACATAGACCGGCTGGATCTTCGCCTCCGGCGCGAACACGGGCAGCACCGGCATGGCGGCGATCATGCCGGCCATCAACGGCACGAAGCCTTCTTCCTCACCGAAGATGATCGACGGGCGCATCACGCTCGCCGTCGGGAAGGCCGCCAGGACGGCCTGTTCGCCATGCGCCTTGGCCTGTGCGTAGCCGGCCTCGCTGGCGCCATCTGCGCCGATCGCGCTGACATGCACCATCGCCTGTACGCCGGCAGCAGCAGCGGCCTGCGCCGCCGCGCCCGCGCCGCTGCCCATCACGGCGTCGACATCGCGCCCGAAAGTGCCCGCCAGGTTGACCACCGCATCGACGCCGGCCACGGCAGCGGCAATGCTGGCCGGCTTGGTGACGTCGCAGCGCCCGAATTGCAGCTGGCCGAGATTGGCGAGCGGTTTGAGCGAATAGGCCCGTTCGGGGTGGCGGCTCGCCACCCGCAGCCGCGCACCGCGCGCGAGCAGGTGCTGTGCGACATGGTGGCCCAGGAAGCCGCTGCCGCCGATCAGCGTGACCAGCTTGCCGGAAAGGGGATCGCGTTTTGCCATGGCTCGTCGTCTCGCTGGGCAGGATTGGATTTCGCTGCCCGCCATGCCGCAAGCCGCCGGTTGCCGCAAGTACGGCGACGAGTGGGCCGGGGTTGTCGCGACGTCGGCGAAATCCTTTTCGCGGCCATGCGATACGCCCATTGACAATGCAGCCCACCCTTCGCTATCGGCCCGCTCCTACCCGCGAGCCGGACGACGAAGACCGTCTCGCAAATGTGCCCAGATGGCGGAATTGGTAGACGCACCGTCTTCAGGTGGCGGCGCTCGCAAGGGCGTGGAGGTTCGAGTCCTCTTCTGGGCACCATTTGTTCTTCTCACGTTCTCCCAAATAATCTATAAAACCCGCAGAAATCCTAGGGATTTGGCCCTTGG
>JACXVD010000118.1 GCA_014763545.1 Sphingomonadales bacterium | reverse complement strand
TCCATCCGGCGGCTCGCCGGTGAGACCGGTGGCTACGTGCTTCTGGTAGAAGGCGGTCGCATCGATCATGCCCATCACGGCGGCAATGCTTACCGCGCGCTCACGGATGCGGTGGCGCTCGATGCGGCTGTGGCCCGTGCGCTGTCCCTGGTTGACCTCGACGAGACGTTGATCGTCACCACCGCCGATCACAGCCATACCCTGACCATCAGCGGCTATCCCGAGCGCGGCAATCCGATCCTTGGTACGGTGGCCTTTGGCGAACCGCAGCTGGCGCGGGACGGCAAGGGCTACACCACGCTCGGCTATGCCAATGGTCCCGGCGCCGTCGTTGGTGAGCGCGCCGATCCGGCTGCGCAGGACACCGCTGCCCCGGATTACCGCCAGCAGGCGACCGTGCCGCTGTCTGGCGAAACTCATGCCGGGGAAGATGTCGCCGTGCGTGCATCAGGGCCGAGCGCTGATCTGTTCCGCGGGACGATGGAGCAGCAGACCATCTTCTACATCGTCAAGCGGGCGTTGTTTGGCAACAAGCCCGAGTGACAGCACAATATCGCGCCCGGCGCGTCGTTTGACTTGCGTCAAAGCGCATATGCGTTTACGAGCATATCTAAGGAGGATGGATATGCCGATTGACGATCTGCTGAACGCCCTTTCCGAACCCACCCGCCTGCGCGCATTGCAGGTGGTGTGGGACGGGAATGAGCATTGCGTGTGCGAACTGATGGACCGGCTTGAGGTCACGCAGTCGCGCATGTCACGCCACATGGCGCGGCTCAAGGCCGCAGGCCTGCTGACCGACCGGCGCGATGCGCAGTGGGTCCGTTATCGCCGCAATTCAGAATTGCCGCCCGAATGCGAGGCGATCGTCAATGCGGTGCTGGCCGCGCTGCCCCCGCTTACCCCGGCCCAGTGCCAGAAAAAGGCTGCCTGATATGAACACGATCGCCGCAAGCTTGGGTCAGGCCCGCAAGTCGCAAGGGGTTTGGTTTGTCGGGATCGCCATCTTCGTGGCCGCTTGGTTCGCCATCTACAACCAATTGCTGGGCTTTGCGCAGTGGCTGGTGGCGCAAACGCCGATCGAGCCGGGCAGTCACTTGGCCGCGTCGGTCGAATTCTTCTTCTACGATACGCCCAAGGTGCTGATGCTGCTGACTCTGGTGGTGTTTGCGATGGGCGTGGTGCGAACCTTCTTCTCTCCCGAGCGCACCCGCGCATTGCTGGCCGGCAAGCGCGAGGGGCTGGGAAATATCGCCGCTGCCCACCTCGGCATCGTCACGCCGTTCTGCTCGTGCTCGGCGGTGCCGCTGTTCGTTGGCTTCGTCTCGGCGGGCGTACCGCTGGGCGTCACCTTCTCATTTTTGATCGCCGCGCCGATGGTCAACGAAATCGCGCTCGGCCTGCTGTTCGCGCTGCTGGGCTGGAAAGTCGCGCTGACCTATCTCGCCTTCGGCCTGGCCATCGCTATCGTATCGGGCTGGATCATCGGCCGGCTACACCTTGAAGGCTGGCTCGAACCCTGGGTGCGCGACGTCCGCACCGCTCCGGT
>JACXVD010000078.1 GCA_014763545.1 Sphingomonadales bacterium | reverse complement strand
CGTCGCCACCCGCTTCGACCGCAATATCAAAACCTTCATGGCAACTATCGCCATCGCAGCCTTCGTCACGTGGTGGCTCTAATGAGTCCGGACCCTAAATCTTGCACTTCATGAATCCGAGTCTGGCACCATTCCAGCACTTCTGAGTCAGCCACATGCGTGCGAGGCGCAGTCAAGATACCCGCTTGCAGTTCACGCCAACGCCGAAGCGGCGCTCTAAACAAGTCTTTCATAAGAGCGGCGGTAAGGAGAAATTCCCAACCATCGGGCTTATCACTCACCAACGCCTGTATGTGTTCGCCAAATGGAGAAAAGCGGCTCATAAGACCTCCAATGTTTATGGTTTGTTCTAGTGGATTTATTAAGAAGGTCAAGGGGGGGAAAGGTGCATTTTATGCCATTCCCCCGAAGCTGCCCTTCAGTCCGTCGATCACGAATTGCGCCGCCAGCGCGGCCAGCAATACGCCGAGCAGGCGGGTAATCACCGCTTCCACCTTGGTGCCGAGCAGCTTCATCAGCGGCGCGGCCGCCATCAGCGAGACCATGGTGATCGCCATCACCGCGATCAGCGCGGCGAGGATAACCACCGTTTCCTCGGTCCCTTCGGCGCGGGCCATCAGCAGCATGATCGAGGCGATCGCCCCCGGCCCGGCGAGCATCGGCATCGCCATCGGGAACACCGATACGTCCTCGATCTCGGGCGAATGGCGCACCATCTCGGCGCGCTCCTCGCGGCGCTGGGTGCGTTTTTCGAACACCATTTCCAGCGCGATCAGGAACAGCATCGCCCCGCCCGCGATGCGGAAACTGTCCAGCTCGATATGCAGCGCGCCAAGCAATTGTTCGCCGAACAGCGCGAAGACGACGAGGATCGCGGTCGCGATCAGCGTGGCGCGCACCGCCATCACCCGCTGCTGGCGCGGGGTCGCGTCGCTCACCAGCCCGGCATAGATCGGCGCGCAGCCCGGCGGGTCGATCACCACGAAGAAGGTGATGAAGGCGGAGAGGAACAATTCGGTCATGCGCCCTGCCCGCTGTCGCCCGGATTGGGGGTGGGTTCGGTCGTCGTCGGCCCATCGGGGCTGACGAAGGAAATGGTCAGGTGCGCCCCGTCGAGCCCCGGCCCGATACGCACCGCAAGCGACCCGTCGCGCGACACGCGCTGCCAGTAGAACGGCTCCGCCTCGTTCACATTGCCCTCGAGATCGGGCAGGCGCTTGCCATTGCAGGTGGCGACTTCGGCCGCGATCATCTCGGGTTCGGGCAGCGGGGTCTGGAGCGCATCGCCCCGGTCGAGCACCCAGCGATATTCGCCCTTCTTCTGGCGTTCCCACACGGTGGTGAAATAGCCGACCGAGCCATCCGGGCGCTGCCAGGCGCCCTTGGTCACCGCCAGCGATCCGTCGCAGCTCGACCAGACCTTGTGCGGCTGCCACTTTACCGCCTGTTCGGGATTGGCGCGCTTCTTCAGCCATTCCTGCGCATTGACCGGTTCGGGCACGAACATGACCGCATCCTTGGTCGCGTAATCCGCGAAGGCGGTCCATTGCCCTTCGTCCTGCGCGGCGCGGGCGAAGGCGAGTTCGGTCGCCACCACTTCGCCGGGATTGGCACGCGGCGGCAGATCGCGCTGGCGCTTCGCATCGGCGCCGGTCGCGGCGCCCGTCGCCACGGCGGCGAGCGCAGTCAAGGCCAGCAGAGTGGGGATCGCCCGCGTCATATCGAGTGCTCTAGCCAATCGCCAACCACTTGTCGAAGCCCGCCTGCACGGCGCGGCTCACAAATTCGCCGGCGCTGCCAATCCTTCGTTGCGATGTGCGGCGACCAGCGCATTGCGCAGCAGCACGGCGATGGTCATCGGGCCGACCCCGCCGGGGACGGGAGTGATCGCACCGGCAACCTCGCGTGCGCTGGCGAAATCGACATCGCCGACCAGCCGGCCCTTCTCGCGGCCCGGTTCGGGCGGCAGGCGGTTGATGCCGACATCGATCACCGTGGCGCCCGGCTTGATCCAGTCGCCCTTGACCATTTCCGGCCGCCCGACCGCGGCGACCACGATGTCGGCACGGCGGACGACGCCCGGCAGGTCTTTCGTCCGGCTATGCGCGATGGTGACGGTGGCGTTGGCATCGGTCAGCAATTGCGCCATCGGCTTGCCGACGATGTTGGAACGGCCGATCACCACCGCTTCCAGCCCCGACAGGTCGCCCAGCCGATCTTTCAGCAGCATCAGGCAGCCCAGCGGGGTGCAGGGCACGAAGCCGTCCTGCCCGACCGAGAGCCGCCCGGCGTTGATGATGTGGAACCCGTCGACATCCTTGTCCGGGTTGATCGCGGAAATCACCGTCTGTTCGTCGAGATGGCCGGGCAGCGGCAGCTGGACCAGGATCCCGTCGACCGCCGGATCGCGGTTGAGCCGGTCGACCAGCGCCAGCAGCGCATCCTCGCCGGTGTCGGCGGGCAGGCGATGCTCGAAACTTTCCATCCCGGCGTCGATCGTCGCCTTGTGCTTGGAACGGACATAGACCTGGCTCGCCGGATCTTCGCCCACCAGCACCACGGCCAGCCCCGCCTTGCGCCCGGCGGCCTGCGCAAAGCTGCGCGCCGCCTCGCCCACGCGCTGGCGCAGGCTTTCGGCAAACGCCTTCCCGTCGATCAGCTGTGCGCTCATGGTCAGTAATAGGCCGCGGCGAGATTGCCGAACACGATCTGCAGGATCGTGAGGCCGATGATCAGCACCATCGGCGAGAAGTCGATCGCCCCGGTAGCGGGCATCGCCCGGCGGATCGGGTCGAGCGCCGGCCGCAGCAGGGCATCGATCGAACGATAGATCTGCATCAGGAAATCATTGCCGGAATTGATCACGTTGAACGAGAACAGCAGGCCGATCACGAATTGCACGATCACCAGCATGACGATCACATTGATCAGCACGTCGAGGATCTGGACGAATGTATCGAGTACCAAGGCGGTTGCCTTTCGGGTTAGGGGTGTATCACCAAGCTAATACGCTGCGTCGGGCGATCAAGCCCCCTTCTTCGCCTTGGCATCGGCCTTGGCCCCGTCGCTGGCGGCATCGGTCGCCGCCGCTTCGGCTTCGGCCAGCGTGCTGCTTTCGATCCGCCAGCGCAGTTGGTCGGGCGTGGCGCCGGGCACGTCGTTGACGCGCTTGAGCGTGACGGTGCCCTGCCGCAGCGGCTTCTGCAGCTGGTCGGCATCGCGCAGGGTGACGGTGGCGTTGCAATAGAGCGAACCGGCTGCCCCTTCCTCGCTGGTTTCGCCGATGGTCAGGTCGGGCGAACCGTAATCTTCGAACCGCAGCGCCAGCGCATCGGAATCGACCGTCTCGTCGCTCCACGCCATGGCGGCGTGGCGATAGTCGCGTTCGCGCAGGAACCCGGCATAGGCCGCCATCACCACCTTGCAATCGGTGCTGAGATAATCGGGCGGCAGGCCATCGCTGGCCGCATCGGTCGGCGTCGCGGTCGCTTCGGCCTCGTCGGTCACTTTCGTGTCCGGCTGCTTGCCGCATGCCGCCAATGCGGCGGTGAGCGCGAGTGCGAGGAAGATTTTGCGCATCGTCAGGCCCTGATCAGCGTGCCCGCGCCGCGGGCGGTGAAGAATTCCAGCAACATGGCATGCGGCACCCGTCCGTCAAGGACCACGGCGGCTTCGCAGCCCGCTTCCACCGCATGGACGCAGGTTTCGAGCTTGGGGATCATGCCCCCGCGGATCGTGCCGTCATCCTTCAGCCGGGCGATGTCCGCCGGGGTCAGGTCGGTCATCAGCCGGCCTTCCTTGTCGAGCACCCCGGTCACGTCGGTCAGCAGGAACAGCCGCGCCGCGCCCAGCGCCGCGGCGATCGCGCCGGCCATCGTATCGGCGTTGATATTGTAGGTGTGCCCGTCCTCGCCCGCGCCGATCGGGGCGACCACCGGGATCATCCCCGCGGCAACGACCGTGTCGAGGATGGTCGTATCGACCCGGTTCGGTTCACCGACGAAGCCCAGGTCGATCGCCTGTTCGATATTGCTTTCCGGGTCCTTGGTGGTGCGCTGCACCTTGGTCGCGGTGACCAGGCCGCCATCCTTGCCCGAAATGCCGATCGCCTTGCCCCCGGCCCCGGCGATCCAGCCGACCAGTTCCTTGTTGATCGCGCCCGACAGGACCATTTCCGCCACTTCGGCGGTCGCCTTGTCGGTCACGCGCAGCCCGTCGACGAAGGTGCTTTCGACGCCCAGCTTCTTGAGCATGGCGCCGATCTGCGGCCCGCCGCCATGGACCACCACCGGATTGATGCCGACCGCCTTCAGCAACACGATGTCTTCGGCGAAATCGCGCGCCGCTTCGGGATCGCCCATTGCGTGGCCGCCGTATTTCACCACGAAGGTGCGCCCGGCATAGCGCTGGAAATAGGGCAGCGCCTCGATCAGCACTTCGGCCTTCGCCAGCATGCGCGGGTCCTGCATGTCGACAATGTTGCTCATGTCATCGCGTCCTCGGGCTGCACTGGGCTGCGCCCTAGCGGGTGAAGCGCCCGGTGGGAAGCACCGGCACAAGCTGGCCGCGCGGTTTTCGGGCCGGGCGAGCAATGAAGTTGCGCGTAGCGTGAAAAGTCCACGCTGTGGATTCGCCTGACTTGCAATAAAATGCTGTCATCCCCAGTCAGGGACCCGTCCATGACCAGTCCGATCAAGCAGAGGCTCGCCGCCGCCTATGCGGCATGGCACGACAGCCGGGGCAAGACCCCGATGCTGTTGTTCGAGCTGATGGCGGAGCATATCGAAATCCGCTCGATCCTCGGCGCCAGCCTGTCCGATCACGATCTGGGCCGCGTATACAGCGGCCGCGCGGCGGCGATCGAATATTACACCGCCATCGCCGAAGGCTGGGAAATGATTTCCGGCGGGACCGAAGCGCTGGTGGAAGAGGGCGACCGGATCGTGTGGGTCGGCCGCGTCGGCTGGCGCAACCACAAGACGCTGCGCAGCTTCGAATGCCCCAAGGTCGATGTCTGGGCCTTCGCCGACGGCAAGGCGATCAGCTATCTCGAAATGCTGGACAGCTATGGCTTTGCCCATGCCATCGGCCTGATCGATCCGCCGGACCAGGCCGACTAACACAGTTAACGCGATCGCAAGCACCTTTGCCTAGGGTGCTCCATGGCTTCGTGCCCGGCAGCCGATGGGGCAGCCGCAGAGCCACGGGAGATGCATCATGACCGATGCAGCAGGGCAGTTCGGCGGGCAGCGCAGCAGCGGGGATCGCCGCGGCACCGACCGGCGCAAGGCGCAAGAGCCCTTCAGCGGCCCCGACCGGCGCAAGGGCGACCGGCGCGATGGTCGCGATCGCCGTACCGACCCGCGCGGCTGAAGATCGCATCCGCTGCGCGCTGCGCGCGGGCGATTTCCCCCTCGACCCGGCGCGCGCCGCAGCGTAACTTCGCTGGTGCAGCAAAGGGGGAATGCAATGACCGATCCGATCAATCCGACGCCAACGCCGACGCCGCCCGCGACCGGCGGGTTCGACATGAACCAGCCGACCATCATCGCCGGGCTTTACCTGCTATCCTTCGTGACCGGGCTGACCGCGCTGATCGGCGTGGTGCTCGCCTATGTGTGGAAGAACGAGCCCAAGGGTGCGTGGGAAGTCAGCCATTACGATTATGCCATCCGCAGTTTCTGGATCGGCTTCATCAGCATCGTGGTGGGGCTGATCCTGTCGATCGTCCTGATCGGCGTGTTCATCATCCTTGCCGGGATGGTGCTGGTCGCGGTGCGTTCGATCCTGCAGATCATCGCCGCACAAAAGCGCGAGGCGATGCCCAATCCGGCCAGCTGGCTGATCTGATCGGCAACCCTGCGCCGGCAGGGGGCGGCGGCTCAATGCGTCTTGTCGAGCGCCCACGGATTGACCTGGTGCGGCGGGGGCGGCGCGCTGGCCTGCGGGGCCTGCGTCTGGTCGGCTGACGGCACGGTGCAATAGGCCGTCATCAGGATCCCCAATGCCCACCAGATCGCCTTCCAGCGACTGCGAAAGATGTTCTGGTATTTGTTGAGCATGGCGCCGGGTTTACTCCGGCAAGGTTAAGGAAGCTTTCCGCCGGTTGCGCGCGCCATCGCCGCCAAGCGCATCACTCGCTCCAGCCGAACTGCGCGCGAATGGCCTTCGCCTGGGCCGGGTTCATCCGCGGCAGCATCACCGCGACCGTGCGATAGCCATGCGCCTTGTTCGCCGCATCCCAATAGGCCCAGTCGCTGACGTCGCCCAGCGGCACGCGCACTTCCTGCCCCTGTTTCCAACCAGGCAGGTAGGGGACGTTGGACAGCGTGCCTACCAGCACATCGCCTTCGCGGTGGACCCCGCCGACCCAGATATGCTCCACCCCCTCGAGCGGGAACTTGAACGCGAAATTGTGATAGCCGGCGGGCGGATCGGCCAGCAGCGCCAGCCATTCGGGCAGCGTCGCCTGCGCCTGCGCGATCGCGGCATTCATCGCCGGATCCTCGCTCTCGACCATCATCAGCGGATCGCCCTGCCGCCCGGCGGGATTGTTGGTCACCGCCCCGCCCTGCCCGACCGCGAGCAAGGGCTGCGGCGCGGCGAACAGCAGCGCGGCGGTAAGCGGCAGCATGCGGGCGGAAATCTTCACGGCCGGGGCCAATATCGACATCGCATTTCCTCTGGAGCGCAGCGTGGATTTCGCAGCTTGCCGCGCAGGCTGCAAGCCGCCTTGCGCTGGCGCGCCGCTATCCCGCCAGATGCCAGGTCACGGCGAACACCAGCACCGCGACCTCAGCGATCGCGACCCTGTGCAGCCGCTCGCTGAAGGGCTGTTTGCGCGTCTTGTGGCGGAACAAGGCGCGGCCCGCATAGGCACCCGGCGCAGCGCCCAATGCGGCGAGGAACAGCAGGTCGCTTTCCGGGGTGCGGCGGCGGCCCTGTTCGGCCCGCCACTTGTCGATCCCGAAGGCGGCGAAGGCGATGAAATTGGTCGCGCACAGCACGGTGGCGATATTCGCCAGGCTCAACCAGGACAGCAGCGATTCCATCCCGCAACCCTATGGCCCCAAGGGTGAAAATCGGGTTTCGCCGCGCGCTCAGACGCCGCCGGAGGGGGCTGCAACCGGTTCGGGCGGCAAGTCGCTGCCGATCGAGCGCCACAGTTTCATCGCACCGTCGCCCTGCCGCCGGAAGATCGCGATCCAGGTGCCGCGCTCGCTGGCGGACTTGCCGCTGCGGGCATAGGTGACGGTGAAGCGATAGGGCGCCTCGTACACCGCCATGTCGCCGCTGGCGGACACGGTCACCGTGCCCTCCCCTGCCAGCGCCCAGTCGGTGCGCGCCGCCCCCATCTGCGCCTCCATGCTCGCGCGGTCCGCCTCCGGCCCTTCGACATTGGGCGCGCCGTGGAAGATGCCGACATAGTCCGGCGCATCGTAGGACGCCGCCTTCGCCGCATCCTGCGCATTATAGGCGGCAATCACCCCCTGCGCCGCATCGCGCACTTCCTGCTCGACCGCACCGCTACCCGGCGCGGCAGGCTGCTGGGTACAGGCGGGAAGGACGATCGCGGCAAGGGCAATCGGGGCAAGGGCAATCGGGGTAAGGGCAAGGATTCGGTGCAGGGGGCGCATGGACAGCTCGCGATGGTGGCACTGCGGCGACCCTCGGCGGGAAGCCGCCCTGCGTCAATCGGGATTGGACAGCGGCTCTCTTGCCTGCCTGCACAAGCACGCCCTCACGCACCTCCACCCCGGCCAGCCCAAGGCTGCCGGGTGCGGCAAGGGAACGAATGACCGGCGCGGTTCTGCCGCATTTTCTGCCCGGACTCGACGACGCTTTGGGGTAGTTCAGGTGGTGAAAGTCGCGTCGAGATTT
>JACXVD010000077.1 GCA_014763545.1 Sphingomonadales bacterium | reverse complement strand
GGGGCTCGCCAGCGTCGGCGCGGGCATCCCCCTCTCCCAACCCTCTCCCCTCAAGGGGAGAGGGCCCGAGCGGCTTGTCCATCGGCACGAACCATTGCGGGGTGCAGCGGAAGATGACCTTGGCCTTGGAGCGCCAGCTGTGCGGGTAGGAGTGCTGGTAATCTTCGGAGGCAGCCAGCAGCGCGCCCGCTTCGCTCAGGTCCGAACAGATCGGGCCTGCGGGCGAATTGAACGGCTTGTTGATCACGCTGCGGCGGCGTTCCTTGCCCTCCGCGTCGAGATCGCCCGCGCCGAGCCATTCCCAGTCGTCGCGATAGCGCCCGTCGTTCATCACCGCGAATTGCGGCTCGATCCCATGCGCGCGGCACAGCTCGAAATCGTCCTCGCCGTGGTCGGGCGCCATATGGACGAGGCCGGTGCCGCTGTCGGTGGTGACGAAGTCGCCCGGCAGGAACGGACGCGGCCTAGCGTAGAACCCGCCGAGATGGTGCATCGGGTGGCGCGCGACGGTTCCGGCAAGGTCGGAGCCTTTGCCGCTCCATTCCTCCAAACAGACCAGACCTGCTCCTGGCCAACATTCTCGCAATCTCGATTCAAACTGCGCCTTGAGAACTTCATCGGCGGCAATCAGAATCTTGCGATCGTTAAGCAACGCCCAAGAAGGATGCTCCGGCGCATTTGTGATGTCAGTGCCGCTCAAGGTGACTGCAATGCGACAGAGACGATACTCGACCTCCGGCCCGTACGCGATCGCCTGGTTTACCGGGATCGTCCACGGCGTCGTCGTCCAGATCACCGCATGCGCGCCGACCAGTTCGAGGATCGGCGATTCAACGATCTCGAACGCCACGTCGATCTGGGTCGAGACGATATCCTCGTATTCGACTTCGGCCTCGGCCAGCGCGGTTTCTTCGACCGGGCTCCACATCACCGGCTTCGAGCCGCGGTAGAGATTGCCGCTTTCGACGAATTTCAGCAGCTCGGCGACGATGGTCGCTTCGCTGTCCTTCTGCATGGTGAGATAGGGATGGTCCCAGTCCGCCATCACGCCGAGGCGTTTGAGCTGGTCGCGCTGCACATCCACCCAGTGCTGGGCATAGGCGCGGCATTCCTCGCGGAAGGCGAACACCGCCGCCTCGTCGCGGTTGGCGCCCGACAGCACCGGCTTTTCCTTCTTCGCCTTGCGATAGGCTTCCTCGACCTTCCATTCGATCGGCAGGCCGTGGCAGTCCCACCCCGGAACATAGGGCGCATCCTTGCCCAGCAGGTTCTGCGTGCGGCAGACCATGTCCTTGAGCGTGTGGTTCAGCGCATGGCCGATATGCATGTCGCCATTGGCGTAGGGCGGGCCATCGTGGAAAATAAACTTCTTGCGGCCCCGGCGGGCATCGCGCAGCTGCTCGTAAAGGCCGATTTCCTGCCAGCGCGCGGCAATGCCCGGTTCCTTCTCGGGAAGGCCGGCTTTCATGGGGAAATCGGTCTTCGGCAGGAAGACCGTGTCTTTATAGTCGCGCTGTTCAGCCATAGGCCTGCGCCGTTAGGGCAAATGCGCGCGCGGATAAAGGGCGCATTGGCGACTCGCCGGTGCCGTCAGTCGCGCGCCGCGCGGCGCCGCTCCAGCGCGTCCTGCGCGGCGACCTGGTCGGCGTTCGAACGGCGTTCCACCGAGGGGTGCAGCGCAGGGCCGAGATTCCACATGTCGTCCACCCAGACATAGCCGTTGAAGCTCGACGGGACCTCGCCCAGCTGTTCGGGCAAATCGAGCCCGCGCGGGCCGCCGGTGCCCTGCGGCCCGACCACGACGATCCGCGCGCCGACCGCTTCCAGCCGCGCAATCGCGCGGTTGGGCCAGCCGGCGAAGGCGAACTGGCGGTTGAGCGGGATCATCATCGTGCCGCCCCGGCAGGCTTCGGGCGTGATCCCGAACCAGCCCTGGATGGCATAGGCCTTGGTGCAGGCGATCACGCTTTCGCCGCTGAAC
This sequence comes from Sphingomonadales bacterium, assembly GCA_014763545.1. Classification (GTDB taxonomy): domain Bacteria; phylum Pseudomonadota; class Alphaproteobacteria; order Sphingomonadales; family Sphingomonadaceae; genus JACXVD01. Next base: position 5,982 of record JACXVD010000077.1, on the reverse strand, counting down.
ACCCACGCCTGCGGGTAGAGTTCGCGCATCCGCGCCACCGGTCCGGCTTCCTTGCCGCCATAGAACCCGTCGCCGCGCGCCACCGGATCGCGCCCGGCGGCCTTCAGCGCGGCGGCGAGCATGTCGGCTTCCTTCGCGTCCTTGCTCTTGAAATTGAACATCAGCGCGCGGTTGCCATTGGCGGCGAGATATTCCGCCAGGCTGGGGATCGCGCCGACGCCGCGCCCGCGGAAGGGGAAGCTCTTGCCCCCGTCGGCGGTGTAGCCATAGCCCGCATCGAGCGCCTTCAGTTCCGCCATGGTCGCATCGCGCGTGTCGCCATGCCCGTCGGTCCGGCAGTCGAGCGTCCAGTCGTGGAACACCGCCAGCTGCCCGTCGGCGGTCGGCGCGATGTCCAGTTCGACCATCACCGCGCCCAGCGCGCGCGCCTGGCGCAGCGATTCGAGCGTATTTTCGAGATAGCGGTGCTGGGGCTGCTCGATCCGCGTCGCGGTGCAGGTGTCGCGGCCCAGATCCTTGTGATCATAGGCCTGGTACACGCCGCGATGCGCGATCAGCGAAATCCGCCCATGCGGCACCGGGGCCAGCCAGCTGGCGTTGAGCACGGTGAGCGCGAGGAAGCCGAGCGCGGCAATAAAGCCGACCCACAGGCCGATGCGTTTCAGCCTGGCGCGCGTCACGTGAGTAGGTTCCGCGCCTGTGCGCAATCCGCCTCGATCTGTGTCACCAGCGCCTCCAGCCCGTCGAACTTCGCTTCCGGCCGCAGGAAATGGTGGAAGGCGACCTCGATCTCCTGCCCGTATAGATCGCCCTGAAAATCAAAGAAATAGGGTTCGAGCAGTTCCTTGGGCGGGTCGAATTGCGGGCGGATGCCGATATTGGCCGCGCCCTTCAGGTGCTGCCCGGTCGCCAGGATCGTGCCGGTCACGGCATAGACGCCGAACCGCGGGCGCAGGTAATTCTCGACCGTGAGGTTGGCGGTGGGGTAGCCGATGGTGCGGCCGCGCTTGTCGCCGTGGCTCACGATCCCGCGAATCGCGAAGGGCCGGGTCAGCAGCCGCGTGGCGAGCTGCGTATCGCCGGCGACCAGCGCCTCGCGCACCCGGCTGGAGGAGACGGGCAGGCCGCCATCCATCACCGCGGGAACCGCGCGCGCCTCGATCCCGTATTGCGCCCCGATCTCGGCGAGCATCGCGCGGTTGCCCGCCCGCCCCTTGCCGAAGGTGAAATCTTCGCCCGTCACCACGCCCGCCACGCCCAGCTGTTCATGGAGCAGCTTGCCGACGAAATCCTGCGCGCTGGTGCCTGCCAGCGCGGGGTCGAAATGGAACACCAGCATCGCGGTGGCCCCGGCGGCGAGGTAGAGTTCCTGCCGCTGTTCCAGCGTGGTCAGGCGGAAGGGCGGCAGGTCGGGGCGGAAGAAGCGCACCGGATGCGGATCGAATGTGGCGACGATCGCCGGGCGGCCCGCCTCGCGCGCCCAGCGGATCGCCTCGCCCGCCACCGCCTGGTGGCCGAGGTGGAACCCGTCGAAATTGCCCAGCGCGATCACCGACCCGCGCAGCGATTGGGGCAGGGGTTCGCGATGATCGAGCCACCTCATGCGGCACCTGCCTTGGCGGGCGGCAATTGGGCGAAGGGGATCATCCCCCGGCGCAGCACCCGCAGCGCGTTGAGCCCCATGGCCTTGCGAATATCCTCGTGGCTGAAGCCTTCGTCGAGCAGTGCCTGCGTCACCTGCACCAGCCTCGACGTGTCGAACCGCACGGTGGTCGCCCCGTCGTAATCGCTGCCCAGCGCGACGTAATCGATCCCCACCAGATCGCGGACATGCTTCATCGCCCTGGCCGTGGCGCGGGGCGAGGTGTCGCACACCGCGCCTTCCCAATAGCCGATGCCGATGACCCCGCCGGTGCGGGCGATGCCGCGGATTTCCTCGTCGGTCAGGTTGCGGTTGACCTTGCAGGTCGCCTGTACCCCGCCATGGCTGGAGATCACCGGGCGGCGCGCCATCGCCAGCACCTCGGCCACGCAGGCGTGGCTGCAATGGGCGATATCGACCACCATGCCCTTGTCCTCCATCGCGGTGACGATCTCGCGCCCGAAGGGGGTCAGCCCGCCCTTCTTCACCCCGTGCATCGACCCGGCGAGGCCATTGTCGAAGAAATGGGTGAGCGAGGCCATGCGGAAGCCGGCGTCGTACATCCGGTCGAGGTTCTTGCGCTTGTATTCGAGGTCGTGCAGCCCCTCGATGCTCAGGATCGCACCGACCGGCGGCGTGCCGGTGGCACCCCGGCGCGCCGCCAGCAGCGCGTCCAGTCCCGCATCGTCGGCCACCTTGCGCAGCGCGCCCTGCGAACGGCGCACCGCGCGGTCGAGCTTGCGCGCATGCCAGATCGAGCGTTCGGCGAGCGACCACCAGCTGCGCATCGGCTGCAACTGCGCGATCACCAGCGGGGTGATATTGTCGCGCGTGTCGCGGCTGTTGCGGTCGTAATTGAGGCCCGCCGGGGTCTTGGTCACGCTGGAAAACACCTGCAACGCGACATTGCCCTGCTGCATGCGCGGCAAATCCTCGTGCCCACGGCTGCCCTGCTTCACCAGGCTGCGGTTCCACATCAGCGTGTCGGAATGGAGATCGACGATGGTCAGCGTGGCGTGCAGCGCCCGCGCCTCGTCGCTCACCGGGATCAGCGGCTTGCCGTCCACCTTGTTCATGCTCGCCTCGACCCAGCCGGGCGCGAAGCCGAAGAATAGTGCTGCGCCGATGGCGAGCAACGCGAGCAGCGACAGCGCAATGCGACGGACCATCATCCCCTCCTGCGTTGCAGGGTTACATAGCTGTAAGCCGGTACGCCATCCCGCGCGTGATGGTCTTCGCGCAATATTACGTCCCATTCCGCCATGTCGAGCGCGGGCAGGTGGGTGTCGCCGGGATAATCGGCATGGATTTCAGTCAGTTCGACCCGCGCGCACAGCGGCAGAAGCAGGCCATAGACTTGGGCCCCGCCGACCACCGAGGCTTCCCCGGCGGGATTGTCCCGCGCGGCGCATGCGAGCGCTTCGCCCGGCGTGCGGACCACTTCCGCCCCTGGCGCCGACCAGTCCGCGTCGCGCGTCAGCACCACGTGGCGGCGGCCGGGCAGGGGCTTGCCGAAACTCTCGAAGGTCTTGCGCCCCATGATCATCGGGCGGCCCAGCCCGTCCGCGCCCATGGTCAGCGCCTTGAACCGCTTGAGGTCGGCTGGGATGTGCCAGGGCAGCGCGCCATCCATCCCGATCACCCCGTTCGCCGCGCGGGCATAGATCGCGGTGAGGGTAAGCGGCGCGCGGCCCATCAGCGCGTAATCCGGGTTACATGGCCCATCTTGCGCCCGTCGCGCGCCTCGTGCTTGCCGTAGAGGTGCAGGTGCGCGCCCGCTTCGGCCAGCACGGCTTGTGCCTCCAGCGCGTCGGCCCCGATCAGGTTGCGCATCTCGACGTGGCGCGCGGTGGTTGCGGTATCGCCCAGCGGCAGGTCGGCAATCGCGCGGATGTGGTTTTCGAACTGGCTGGTGGCCGCGCCCTCGATCGTCCAGTGGCCGGAATTATGCACCCGCGGGGCCATTTCGTTGAACATCGGCCCGGCATCGGTGGCGAAGAATTCGCAGGTCAGCACGCCGACATAGTCCAGCGCTTCTGCCACCTGCCGGGCCAGCGCGCGCGCCGGTTCGACCTGCGCGGCGATCTCCGCCGGGGCCGGCCATGTCGAGGTGGACAGGATGCCGCCGAGATGGACATTGGCGGTGCTGTCCCAGAAGCGCACCTCGCCCGCGCGGCTGCGCACCAGGATGACGGAGAATTCGCCGTGGAAGCGGACGAACCCTTCGTAGATCGTCGCCGCATGCGGCATTGCCAGCGCTTCGGCCTCGCGCAGCGAGGCGATGCGCCACTGGCCCTTGCCGTCATACCCGTCACGCCGGGTCTTGAGGATGCCGGGTGCGCCGATCCGCTCCACCGCGGCGAGCAGTTCCTCGTGCGAATCGACCGGGGCGAAGGGCGCGGGCGAGCCGCCGAGGCTTTCGACGAAGCGTTTTTCCTTCAGCCGGTCCTGCGCGGTTTCGAGCGCGCGCGGATGCGGCAGCAGCTTGCTTTCGATCGCGGCGAGCGGGCCGACCGGAACATTCTCGAATTCCCACGTCACCACGTCGCAGGCGGCGGCGAAGGCGGCCAGCGCGGCCTGGTCGGCCCAATCCGCACAGGTGAAGTCGGCAGCCACCTCGGCCGCGACCGAATCGCGTTCGGGGGCATAGATATGCACGCGGTAGCCGAGCTGCGCGGCGGGCATCGCCATCATCCGGCCAAGCTGGCCGCCGCCCAGAATGCCGATCGTGCCCCCCGGCGCGAGCATCGGCTCAGTCGCTCGGGTGGTCGGCCACCGCTGCGCTGCGGGCGGCGCGAAACGCCTTGAGCCGGGTGGACAGCGCAGCGTCGGTGGTGGCGAGGATCGCCGCGGCGAGGATCCCCGCATTGGTGGCCCCCGCTTCGCCGATCGCCAGCGTGCCCACCGGCACGCCTGCGGGCATCTGCACGATCGACAGCAGGCTGTCCTGCCCTGAAAGCGCGCGGCTCTGCACCGGCACGCCGAGCACCGGCAGGTGGGTGAGCGAGGCGACCATGCCCGGCAGATGCGCCGCGCCGCCGGCCCCGGCGATGATCACCTTGAACCCTTCGCCTTCCGCCCCGCGCGCGAAATCATACATCCGTTCGGGGGTGCGGTGGGCGGATACGATCCGCGCCTCATGCGCCACGCCCAGTTCGCCCAGCACCTCTGCGGCGCATTTCATCGTCGGCCAGTCGGACTGGCTGCCCATGATGATCGCGACCTGCGGCGTGTCTGCCATCTCTAGCGGTCCTTCAGGTAATAGCGTTCGCCGGGCTGCATGGCGGCGGAGAATTCATAGACGATCGGCTGCCCGGTCGGAATCTCCAGCCCGGTGATATCGTCGTCCGAAATGCCCGAAAGATGCTTCACCAGCGCGCGCAGGCTGTTGCCATGGGCGGAAACGATCACCGTCTGCCCGCTCGCCAGCACCGGCAGGATCGCGGCCTCCCAATAGGGCAGCACGCGCTCGATCGTCAGCTTCAGGCTTTCGGTCATCGGCACGTCCACCCCGGCATAGCGCGGGTCGGCCGACAGGTCGAACGCGCTGCCCGCGGCCAGCGGCGGGGGCGGCGTGTCGAAGCTGCGGCGCCAGATATGCACCTGCTCGTCGCCGTGCTTCTCGCGGGTTTCCTGCTTGTCGAGCCCGGTCAGCCCGCCATAGTGCCGCTCGTTGAGGCGCCAGTCCTTGGTTTCCGGGATCCACAGCCGCCCGCAGGCTTCCAGCGCCAGGTGCAGCGTCTTGATCGCGCGGGTCTGCAGCGAGGTGAAGGCGACATCGGGCAGCAGCCCCTTTTCCGCCAGCAGCACGCCCGCCGCCGAAGCCTCGGCCACGCCCTTGTCGGTCAGGTCGACATCCCACCAGCCGGTGAAGCGGTTTTCCAGGTTCCACTGGCTCTGGCCGTGGCGCACAAGGATCAGGGTAGGCAAGGCAGGCTCCCGTAATGGCTAGGCCCGTTATGGCTAGGAGCGATGCGCGTTAGCTATTGCGGCCCGTTTTGGGAAGGCCCGTCGTCGCGCGCTTCGCCGCCGGGCGCGGCCTCGTCCGCACGCGATGCGTCCCCGCCCATCGCCCGCGCCTGCGCCTTGCGGCGCCGCAGGTTCTCGCGCAGCTTGGCTGCCAGCCGCTCCTCGCGCGTCATCGCTGCATGTTCCTTGCCCATCGGCCGTCTCATGGCGCCAAAGCGCCCCGCGCTCAACCCCGCGCTCAAGTAGCGAAGCGGTAGCGCAAACAAGACTCGCTCAAGCTCTGCTTGACATTCGCAGGGCTTGCGACAATAGCGCGCGCCTGCCCGGCGGGTGCGATCCCGCCAGCGATCCGGTATGCTGCTGTAGCTCAG
>JACXVD010000014.1 GCA_014763545.1 Sphingomonadales bacterium | reverse complement strand
CCCTGCTTGCCGATGATCCGCTGCAACCGCTGGGCGACCTGCTTGAGCAGTTCGTCGCCCGCCGGATGGCCCAGCGTATCGTTGACCTGCTTGAACCGGTCGAGATCGAGCATCATCAGCGCGCAGCTGCGCCTGGCCGCCTTGTAGGCCGTCAGCGTCGCGGTGAGCCGCTTGGTCATGCGGTGGCGGTTGGCGAGCCCGGTCAGCGAATCATATTGCGCCATGCGCGAGGCATCGCGCTGCGTTTCGCGGATGGCGGTGATATCTTTTGCGCTGCCGCGATAGCCGTCGAATTCACCATCGGCATCGTACTGCGGCTTGCCCGAGATCGACCACCACACCTGGCGCTGGTCGCCCGTCGCCACGCGCACGGCCAGGTCGGCAATCGAGTTGCGCGCACTCAGCAGGAAACCCAGCGGGCGCTCGGCGCGATCCTCATCGGCATCGTGATCGAGCACGAACAGGCTCGACAAGGCCGTGCCCAGCAATTCGTCGGTCTGTTTCGAAAGCTTTCCCGCCGCGCTGTCCGAAAGGTAGATCAGGCGCCCGTTGGCGTCGGTCGCCCAGAACCAGCCAAGGCAGGAATCTTCGAACTGGTCGAGCATCGCCAGGCGGCGCGGCGCGTCCTGCCTGGAAATCGGCATCAGTTGGTCGCCGGCGCGTGCAGAAGCTTTCGCCCCGCGCGCCTCGCCTCTTTTCGAGAACAAACCACCGATAGCCATCTGTGCGGCCTACTTCCCTTCAGCTCCGGCCCTTGCCGGATCGCTCGATTCTAACTCTGCAAAATCGAACGCTAACCAAAATTGGTTAAGCCGCCCCTAAGCTTTTCGGCAGTCGTCAAGATCCCGCGCGCCGGATGCGCGTGCCCGGCGCACCGGCGCCCCCTGCGACTGCGACGATCGCGCCATTCTGGTCGCGTTCGAGCGGGACCGCGAATTCCACGCCCATCCGATCCTCCTGGCACCAGCGCGTGGTGGCGGTCACGACATGCGCATCCGACAGGGCAACGGTGAAGATCGTCCCGACCGGCACGTTCCACAGCCCTTCGATCATCGCACCGGTGGTGGAGATGTTGCGGATCGTGCCGTTGTAATATTGCCCGCCGTGTTCGAGCACGATCTTGCGCAGCATCGACTGGCGCGAGGCCCGTGCCGAGCGCGGCCCTTGCGCCACCGACGCGAGGCCCGTCTTGAGCCGAGCGGTCGCCGCAGCGGCGGCCAGCGGCTTCTCGTAGATATAGCCCTGCACATGGCTGCAACCATGCATGCGCACGAGGTCGAGTTCGTCGAAGGTTTCGACCCCCTCGGCCGTCGTATCCATGCCCAGCGCCTGCGCCAGGCTGACGATCGAGGCGATGATCGCGCCGTTGCGGCTACCGCTGACGGTGGCGCCGCGCACGAAGCTCTGGTCGATCTTGATCTTGTCGAACGGCGCCTTCTTCAAATAGCCGAGCGAGGAATAACCCGTGCCGAAATCGTCGAGCGCCAGGCGCACGCCGATACCTTTCAGCGCGGCGAACATCGCGTCGGTTCCCTTGTCGTCGGTCAGGAACACCGATTCGGTGATTTCCAGCTCGAGGCGCGAGGGATCGACCCCCGAATGGGCCAGCGCATTGGTGATGATGGCCGGCAGGTTCGGGTTGGAGAACTGCAGCGGTGAGACATTGACCGCGCAGCGCACCTCTTCCGGCCATTCGGCGAGATCGGCGCAGGCTGTGCGGATCGCCCATTCGCCGATTGCGGCAATCAGCCCGGTATCTTCGGCCACCGGGATGAATTCCGCCGGGCTTACCCACCCGCGCGTCGGATGATGCCACCGCAGCAAAGCCTCGAAACCGGTAATCCGTTCGGTCGATGTCAGCACCACCGGCTGGTAATGCAGCTCGAGATGCCCCTCGGTCACCGCATCGCGCAAATCCTGCTCCAGCCGCGAACGTTCCTCGGCGGCGGAATGCAGGTCGCTGGCATAGAAATGGAACCGGCCGCGCCCGCCATCCTTGGCGGCATAGAGCGCAAGGTCGGCGTTGCGGATGATCTCTTCGCTGGTGTCGCCATGTTCGGGCGCCACCGAAATGCCGACCGACGCGCCGATGACCACCCGCTGCCCCTCGATCGAATAGGGTTGGGACAGCGACTGGATGATTTCCTGCGCCAGCGCGCCCAAGCGGTCGCGCTCGGTGCGGCCCGGCACGATCACCTCGAATTCATCGCCGCCCAGCCGACCGACCCGCCCGAGGCGGCCGACCGTGCGCTGCAACCGGCCTGCGACCTGTTTGAGCAGGGCGTCGCCCGCCGGGTGGCCAAGCGTGTCGTTGACCTGCTTGAACCGGTCGAGGTCGAGCAGGAAAACCGAGCATTCGCGCTGCATCTGCTGCGGCGACGCGAGGATTTTCTCCAGCGATTGCGACATCTGGTGGCGATTGGCGAGACCGGTGAGCGAATCGTAATGGGCCAGCCGCGATGCCTGTTCCTGGCTGCGCTTCTTCTCGGTGAGGTCGGTGCCCGATCCCCGGAAACCGATGTAGTTATGGAAACTGTCGTAGATCGGCCGGCCGCTGATCGACCAGTACCGTTCTTCCCGGCTTACCGCAGCGCGGACGGACAGCTCGTGAAACGCGCTGCGGGCCGACATGTGGAACTGGAAAGTGCGTTCGCCCTCGCGGTTTTCCTCGTTGAGGTCGAACAGTTCGGCAAAGGGGCGGCCAACGATCGCAGACTTGCGCTTGCCGATAATCTCGGCGACCGAATCCGAGACGTAGGTGAGATTCCCGCGCCGATCGGTTTCCCAGAACCAGCCCTGCCCGGTTTCCTCATAGTCACGCAGAATGTCCTCCGCGCGGCGGCGGATGCGTTCTTCTTCCTGCTCGTCTTCGAGCCGCGCGGCCTCGCGCCGGTATTGGTAGAGCGCGACCAGGATGATCACCGCAACCCCTGCAAGGAGGGCACCGATCGCCTCGAAACTGCCATCGAACAGCGCAACTGCCGTCCAGCAGGCGACGAGGCTCGAAAACAGGCCGACAAGGCGCCGGGTCAGCAGCGCGATCGCGACACAATTCAAGGAAATCAGGGCCGAGAGGCCCCAGCGCCAGTCGAGCCCGCTGTCGCTGGCGAGATCGGCGAAGGCCCAGCCGAGCGCCGCCATCGGCACCACCACGACGGCGAACAGCATCGCCAGACGCAGCACGAGGGGGTGGTTTCCCTCGCGTTCGATGCGCGCGACGCGATTGCCCGCTGCGGCAAAACCCACGCTGACGACGGCAGCGACTACTGCGTCGAGGTCCGGCATGACGAAATTGACAATCGCCACAAACACATAAGCCGCCGCGAAATAGGTGGCCATCAGGCTCCAGTTGCGGGGAAGCATGTAGTGCAGGTCGTTAACCGCGACCTCGGCTGCGTCGGGAGCGGAGGACCGCCGGCGGCCACGCGACGGGGCTTCGCCTTCCCGCTCCGGCATCGCGACGACCCGAACGGAATCATGCCCCCCCTCGCGCGCGATTGCGCGGGGATTATCGGCTGCTTCCATCCCGGCGGATTGCCGTTCAGGTGCGGGTTGAGGGTGAGCGCCGCCCATGAAAGCCGCCATCGCAAATCGCTTTTGAGAAAGGGTTAATTCCGCCGGTGCGCAATCCCCCGCAATTCTGCGGCATTCAGGCGGGGATCGCCGCCTGCGAACGCTTGTCATGGATGCGCGTGCGAGGCATCCTCGCGCAGCTTGCGGAGGGTGTTCGATGCGGCAAATCGCAATTATTGGTTCCGGGCCAGCGGGTTACTACACGGCAGAGGCAGCACTCAAGCGCTGGGGCACCGACGTCAGGATCGACATCTTCGATTGCCTGCCGGTTCCCTATGGCCTGATCCGCAGCGGCGTGGCGCCCGATCACCAGTCGATAAAAGGTGTCACCCGCCGCTACGAACAGACCGCGCTGGCGGAAAATGTACGTTTCGTGGGCAATGTCACCGTCGGCCGCGACGTTGGCGTGCCCGAACTGCGACAGCTCTATGACGCGGTGGTGCTCGCCACCGGGGCGCCGCGCGACCGGCCCCTGGGTATCCCGGGGGAAGATCTCGGCAATGTCATCGGCAGCGCCGCATTCGTCGGCTGGTACAATGGGCACCCGCAGTTCACCGATCTCGAACCGGACCTGTCGGGGCGCCATGCGGTCGTCATCGGAATGGGCAATGTCGCGCTGGATGTCGCGCGCATCCTGTCGAAGCGCGAATGCGAATTCGAAGGGAGCGACATCGTTAATCACGCGCTCCACGCGTTGTGCAATTCGGGCATCCAGTCGATCACCGTGGTCGGGCGGCGCGGGCCGCACCAGATCATGATGACGCCCAAGGAGCTGGGCGAGCTCGCCTCGCTGGAACGGGCCAGCCCGCGGGTCGATCCACGCGACTTGCCCGATGCGGAGGAAGACGCGTTCCTCGAACCCGGCCTGCGCAAGGCCGTGGCGCATTTGCGCAGTTTTGCCGCGATCCCCGAAAGCCATCATGCCGACAAGGAGATCGAAATCGCCTTCGATTTCTTCGCCAAACCGGCGGCCCTGTACGGCTCGGGCAAGGTCGGGGAGATCGAGCTGGAAACGACCACGGTCGCGACCGGACGCGCCGTGGGCACGGGCGAAACCTACCGCATTCCCGCCGATCTGGTGATTTCCTGCATCGGATACCGCACGTCCCCCATCCCCGATGTCCCCTTCGATGAGCGTGCCGGGCGTTTTGCCAGCGACGAGGGGCGGATATTGCCGGGGCTGTATTGCGTCGGCTGGGCGCGGCGCGGACCGTCGGGCACGATCGGCACCAACCGGCCCGATGGAGCGAATATCGTCGAGCGGATCGCAGAAGATATCGAGGCCAATGCCCTCGGCCGCAGCGGCAAACCGGGCGGCGAAGGCTTCGACCGGCTGGCGCGCGACCGCAAGCTCGAAATCGTCACTTTCAGCGACTGGAAGAAGATCGAGGAAGCCGAGGAGCTGGCCGCGCGCGAGGGTTCCCCGCGGGAGAAATTCGTCGATGTCGCAGCCATGATCCGCGCGCTCGATTGAACGCCAGGGCGATCACGCCCTAGTCGACCTGTTCGGTCGGCCCGCCGGCATGCAGTTTGTCGAGCTCGGTGCTGAAATTGTTCAGCCGGTCGGACAGCACCGAAAGCTGGGGCAGGCAGAACTGCGTCAGCGCCGGCATGTCGGATGTCTCGCGCGCGATCACCTCCGGCGTCATCGCCTGTTCGATCGCCTCGCCCGTGCGCCCTTCGAAACGGCCCATGAAGAAGGTGAACGCCGCGACCATGCCGTTGCGCAATTCGGGATCCGTCGCGAGGTTGAGCGTCGCCCCAGCCCAGATCGTGCAGCGCAGATCGGGGTCGGTCTCGCTCGGCGGCGGGTCGTCCTGCGCGCTGGCGGAGACGGCCAGCAGCCCCCCCGCCAGCAAGGCGAACGCAAAACGGGCGATCACACCCGCATCGGCATGAGGACGTAGAGCGCAGCGCTCTTGTCGTCCTTGCGGATCAGGGTCGGCGCGCCGGCATCGGCCAGGTGCAGTTCGACGGTGTCCCCGTCGATCTGGCTGAGAATATCCTTCAGGTAATTGGCGTTGAAGCCGATCTCGAACCCGTCGGAGCCATAATCGGCGGCGACTTCTTCCGTCGCCGTGCCATTGTCGGGCGACGTGACCGACAGCACGACCTTGTCCTGCTCCAGCCCCATCTTCACCGCGCGGGTCTTCTCGGTGGCGATGGTCGCCACGCGGTCGACGCCTTCGAAGAAGCTGCGCGGATCGAGCTTGAGCAGCTTGTCGTTCCCGGTGGGGATGACGCGGCTGTAATCGGGGAACGTCCCGTCGATCAGCTTGCTGGTCAGCACCACGCCGCCTTCACCGCCGAGAGTGAAGCGAATCTTGCTGGGCGAGAGATCGACCTGGACGCTGGAATCCAGCGCTTCTTCGAGCAGCTTGCGCAGCTCGGCCACGGCTTTGCGCGGCACGATCACATCCGGCATCCCTTCGGCACCGTCGGGGCGCGCCAGGGTGAAGCGCGCAAGCCGGTGGCCGTCGGTGGCCGCAGCCTTCAGCACCGGCTGGTCTTCGTCCGAGACATGCAGGAAAATGCCGTTGAGGTAATAGCGCGTTTCCTCGGTCGAGATCGCGAAGCGGGTGCGGTCGATCAGTTCCGCCAGCACCTTGGCCGGCAATTCGAAACTGGTCGGCAGATCGCCTTCCACGATCACCGGGAAATCGTCGCGCGGCAGGGTCGGCAGCGAGAAACGGCTGCGCCCGGCCTTGATCGCCATCCGGTTGTCGGCGGTTTCCAGCCCGACCTGGCTGCCTTCGGGCAGCTTGCGGGCAATGTCGAACAGCAAATGCGCCGAGACGGTTATCGCGCCGGGGCTGTCGACCGAGGCTGCGCTCATGGTTTCGACCACTTGCAGGTCGAGATCGGTCGCCATGACCTTCACCGAACCGCCTGCATCCGCTTCGATCAGCACGTTCGACAGGATCGGGATCGTGTTGCGGCGTTCCACGACGGACTGCACGTGGGACAGGCATCGCAGCAGGGTGGCACGTTCGATAGTGGCCTTCATCGGTACTCTACTTCCCCCTTGCGCACCCGTTTGCGTGGTTCCGCCTGACAAACCACAGCCGGAATCGCCCACGAGCGCCGGAAATCTGGTCAAATACACTTAGCGCGACAGGGCCGTGCGGCAAGGATGAATGCCCAAAACTGGAGAATCCAAGGCGATTCCTTGGGGATAAACGCAGCCCCTGGCGCGGCATCAACCCATCATCGCCATGCCGCCGTTCACGTGCAGCGTCTGCCCCGTGACATAGCCCGCCTCGCGACTGGCGAGATAGGCAACCGCAGCGCCGATGTCCCCGCCCTCGCCCATGCGGCCCATCGGGATCTTCGCGTTGAGCGCATCCTTCTGCGCATCGGGCAGCACGTCGGTCATCGCCGTGCGGATGAAGCCGGGGGCCACGCAATTGGCGGTGATTCCGCGGCTGGCGACTTCCTGGGCGTAAGCCTTGGTCATGGCGGTGAGCCCGCCCTTGGCCGCGGCATAGTTCATCTGGCCCGGATTGCCGGTCGTGCCCACCACGCTGGTGATCGTCACAATACGGCCGAACCGCGCCTTCATCATCGGGCGCGCGGCGGCGCGCATCAGGCGGAAGGCAGCTTCGAGGTTGATCCTGATCACCTGCTCCCACTCCTCGTCCTTCATCCGCATGGCGAGGTTGTCGCGCGTGATCCCGGCATTGTTGACGAGAATGTCGATCTGGCCGAGCGTATCCACCGTCGCGGGCACAAGTTCTTCCACCTGCGTGGTGTTCGACAGGTCGCAGGTGATTTCGACATGGTCGTGGCCGAATTCGCTGTTCAGCTCGTCACGGAAAGCGCGCAGCTTCGCAGCGTTGGAGCCCGACAGCGCAAGCCGTGCGCCTTGCGCCGCCAGCGCACGCGCGATCGACGATCCGATGCCCCCGCTGGCGCCGGTAACGAGTGCGGTCATTCCTGAAAGATCGAACATCAATTCTGCCCTCCCATGGGCTTGCTTGCGAGGAACTGCACGGTCGCGCTCAGCCCCTGGTGGTGTTTGCCTTCATTGACCTCGCGCTCGACCTCGCGGGCGATGACACATTCGAGCCCGGCAAATTCGCCGAGCAACAAATCCCTGGTCATCGTCCAGTCACGCTGGGATTCCGGCGGCCCGCCATGGCCGGGCATGGCGTATTTGCCCGGCGTATAGGCTTCGAGCAGCACCGTGCCACCCGGTTTCAGCGCAGTCACGATGCGGCGATGCACATCGGCGCGCAAGGCGGGCGGCAGGTGGGCGAAAATCGCCACGATCGTGTCCCAGCGATTTTCGCCGAGGTCGTATGTCGCAAGGTCGGCCACTTCGGTGCGGATTTGCCGGCCGTGCTGGCGCGCGAATTCCTGCGCCCGCTGCATTCCCGCTGCCGACTGGTCCATCGCGGTCACATCGAAACCCTGGCCCGCCAGCCAGGCGGCATTGCGCCCCTGCCCCTCGGCGATGCACAGGCATGTGCCCTTGCTCAGCGCAGCGACCTGTTCGCGCAGGAAATCGTTGGGCTGGTCGCCGTAGGCCAGTTCGTCTTCGCTGTAGCGCGCATCCCACATGGCTCAGATCTCTTTCGCCAGCGCCTCGATATCGTCCATCGTCACGACGCTGGTGACCTGCGCTTCCTTGTCGATCCGGCCGATCATCGGGCCGAGCACCTTGCCGCCGAGTTCGACGAAACGTTCGACGCCTGCTGCACGCATCGCCAGCACGCTTTCGCGCCAGCGCACGCGGCCGGTGACCTGTTCGACCAGCAGGCGCTGTTCCTCGGCCGGGTCGGTCACCTGCGCAGCGGTGACATTGGCATAGAGCGGCAGGGTGAACGGCTGCGGCGGGGTCTTGCCCAGTGCCTGCGCCATGGCATCGGCAGCAGGCTGCATCAGCGAGCAGTGGAACGGTGCGGACACCGGCAGCAGCACGCCGCGCTTGATTTCGAAATCCTTCACCAGCGCCACCGCACGCTCGATCGCCTCGCGATGGCCGGAGATGACCACCTGCGTGCTGTCGTTATCATTGGCGACTTCGCACACCTGCCCATCGGCCGCAGCAGCGGCGAGCGCCTGCGCCTTGTCGAGATCGGCGCCAAGCAGCGCCGCCATCGCCCCTTCGCCCACCGGCACCGCCGCCTGCATCGCCTGCCCGCGCAGCTTGAGCAGTCGCGCGGTATCGGCCAGCGAAAATGCCCCCACGGCGCACAGCGCCGTATATTCGCCAAGGCTGTGCCCGGCGACGCAATCGCCCTTGTCGGCCAGGGCGATACCGCCTTCGCGTTCGAGCACCCGCAGCGTGGCGATGGCATTGGCCATGATCGCCGGCTGCGCATTCTCGGTCAGCGTCAGCTGGTCTTCCGGCCCTTCGAACATGATGGCCGACAGTTTCTGGCCCAGCGCATCGTCCACTTCTTCGAACACTTCGCGGGCGGCGGCGCTGGCATCGGCCAGATCCTTGCCCATGCCGACCTTCTGGCTGCCCTGCCCCGGGAAGATGAATGCTCGCATTGAAACTCTCTCCTGCTGTGGCGGGCGCGGTTATGACCGCAGCGGCGAACGCGCAAGCCCGAAGGGCACGATCCGGTTTTCCGCCGTATGCCCCACTTCGGCCCGACCGAGATAATCGACCCCGGCCCGGGCGCACCAGAACCGCGCGATATCTTCCGGTTCCTGCCCGAAGGGACGATCGTTTTCCGGTACGTCGGTAATCGCGCCGAGCCGCAGCCCCGCAATCCCCTGCGCCGCGAGATTGGGCATGAGGTGGAAGAAGATGCGGTCGATGGCGTAGAGATGCTCCGACACTTCCTCCACGATCACCACGTGATCCTTGAGGTTGGGCATCAGCGGGGTGCCGATCATCATCGCCAGGGTGATGAGGTTGAACGCGGCCACCGGGCGTTCGTCCAGCCCCGGCTCTACCCCCGAAAGATCGCCCGCAAACCAGCGCAGCACCCGCCGCACCGCCTCGCGCCCGTGCTCGCTGCGCGCGCTGACCGGCATGGAACCGTGCACGCTCTGCCCGATCCCGTGGCGATAGAGTGCGCCGAGCACGTAGCCGCAGTCGGAAAAGCCGACATAGCTCTTGCGCCGCGCGGCATCGTTGAACTGTGCGATGGCCTGTTCGGCGATGCGGTTCGATCCGTAACCGCCCTTGGCGAACCAGACGGCATCGAAGCTGTCGTCATTCGCGCTGTCGACCAGCGCCTGCATCCGCACCACATCGGCCCCGGCGAAATGGCCGAGCTGTTCGAAGCATTGTTCGTGGAAACACACCCGATGCTGCGGGAACTCTTCGGCCACCAGCGTGCGCAGCGCATCGGCATGCTCGCGGGTAATCGGGGTGGCGGGCGCACAGATCGCGATCCGGGTCATAAGCCCATCTAGCGGTCTTGTATCGGGGGGCACAACTGCATAGCCATGGGCCATGGTCGATTCTTCCCCGCCGGATCTCACTGCCCACCCCTGGTTCTTCTGCGGCATCGGCGGATCGGGCATGTTCCCGCTCGCGCAGATCCTCAAGGGGCGCGGCGCGCGGGTCGCGGGATCGGATCGCAGCCGCGACCAGGGCCGCAGCCCGGAAAAATTCGCCTGGCTCGAAGCGCAGGGATTTACCCTGTTCCCGCAGGACGGCAGCGGCATCACCTCGGCAGACCAGATCCTGGTCGCCAGCGCGGCGGTCGAAGACAGTGTGCCCGAAGTGGCGCGCGCCGCGCAGCTGGGGTGCCGCCGCATGAGCCGGGCGGAATTGCTCGCCGACCTGTTCAATTCCGCGCGGTTCGGCATCGCCGTGGGCGGGACCAGCGGCAAATCCACCGTCACCGGGATGCTCGGCTGGATCCTGGCCGACAATGAATACGATCCGACCATCATGAACGGCGCGGTGATGAAGAACTTCCGCTCCGCCGACGTGCCGTTTGCCAGCGCGGTGGTCGGCACCGGCGCACCCTTCGTCAGCGAAGTGGACGAAAGCGACGGGTCGATCGCCCTCTACCGCCCCAAGGTGGGGGTGCTGCTCAACGTCAGCCTCGACCACAAGAGCATCGAGGAACTGCGCGCATTGTTCCGCAACTTCCTCAAGGCGTCGGCGCGGGTCGCGGTGAATTTCGACGACGAGGAGAGCTTCTACCTCGCCGAAGGGCTCGACAATGTCCTGCCGTTCGGGATTCACGCGCCGCAAGCGGTGATCACGATCGAACACGGCACGATCGAGGAAACCCCGACCAGCATCGCCGCAGTCATCATCGACAAGCGCGAAAAGACTGCATGGCCGCTGACCCTGCCGATGCCGGGGCGCCACAATCTGTCCAATGCGCTGGCTGCAATCGCAGGCGCCAATGCCGCCGGCGTGCCGGTGGAAGAGGCGGTCCACGCGCTGCGCCTCTTCGCAGGCATGGCGCGACGGTTCGATATCGTCGGCACCAGTGCCTCGGGCGTTACGGTGATCGACGATTTCGGCCACAATCCCGAGAAATGCGCCGCGACCCTGCGGGCGCTGCGGGCGCATCCGGGCCGGGTGATCGCCTTCTTCCAGCCGCATGGCTACGGCCCGCTGCGCCAGATGGGGCACGAACTCGCCGCCACATTCGCCCGCGAACTGGCCGATGGGGACCGGCTGGTTCTGTGCGATCCGGTCTATTTCGGCGGCACGGTCGACCGCAGCGAGGGCAGCGAACGGATCGTGGCGATGGTGCGCGAGATGGCCGGGGCCAAGGCGCTCGAGGCCGAATATATCGCCTCGCGCGAGGAATGCGGGCAGCACATCGCGCGCCTCGCGCAGCCGGGCGACCGCATCGTCGTGATGGGTGCGCGGGACGACACGCTGACCGGCTTCGCGCAGGGCATTCTCGCCGCGCTGGCCTAACCGGTCAGCGCTTCGCCAGTTTCTGCGCCTGGTGGATGAGCATGGCGAGGACGGCCCCCAGCACCAGGCCGACGATCGCCGACGCCACCGCATAGGTCAGCCACCCGAGAACCCCGCCCAGCGGGCCGGTCGCCGCAGCGACGCTTTCCTGCAGCCCGTGAGCCAGCTCGGCCGGCGCGTGGAGCCCGAGTTCTTCCAGCCCGTGGAGGATGATTCCGCCACCGACCCACAGCATCGCCAGCGTCCCGACGAAGGACAGGACGACGAGGACGATCGGCATCGCCTTGACCATGGCGCAGCCCAGCTTGCGCGTGGCCGCCAGTTTGCGGTTCGCCAGGTGCAGCCCGATATCGTCGAGCTTCACGATCAGTCCCACCGCGCCATAGACCACGAAAGTCAGCAGCACGCCGACCACGGCCAGCACGCCCGCACGAACGAACAGCGATTCATCGGCCACCTGGCTGAGCGCGATGGCCATGATTTCGGCGGACAGGATCAGGTCGGTGCGCACCGCCCCGGCCACGCGCTGCTTTTCGAACGCAGCGGGGTCGGCGATGTCTTCTTCCAGCGTCTGGCCGTGCTTCTCGCCGCCCAGCCATTCCATCACCTTTTCCGCCCCCTCGAAGCTGAGATAGGCGCCGCCGAGCATCAGCAGCGGGATGATGGCGCCGGGCAGGAACTGGCTGAGCAGCAGCGCGATCGGCAGCAGGATCAGCAGCTTGTTGCGCAGGCTGCCCAGCGTAATCTTGCCGATGATCGGCAATTCGCGCGCGGGCGGCAGGCTGGTGACATAGGACGGCGTAACCGCCGCATCGTCGATCACCACGCCGGCCGCCTTCGACCCGGCCTTGCCTGCCGCGACCCCGACATCGTCGATCGAGGCGGCAGCCGAGCGGGCAATCACCGAAATATCGTCAAGCAGTGCGACAAGACCGCCGGGCACGTTCTACTCCATTGATATGAGGGAGGCCGTTCGCAGCCTTCGATTGGCTTGCCGCTTGCAACAGAATGTCGGGCGATGACAAGCACCATCGCCTGCCATGCGGCAAATTGGCGCGCCGTCGCCCGCCCCGCAACCGGCTGCGCGCTTGCATTCCCGCCAGATCCCGCTATGTGCGCGCCTTCCCTGCTTCCGGGCGGGGATTCGAAGAAAGCCGGAGGGGCCCCGCAATCCCGCGGATCAGCCAGCGATCGGCCGGAAGTGAAAGGACGCAGAACATGGCTCTGTACGAGCATGTCTTTCTCGCGCGCCAGGACCTGAGCCAGGCTCAGGTTGACGCGCTGGCGGCAAACGCCACCGAAATCATCGAAGCGAACAACGGCAAGGTCACCAAGACCGAGACCTGGGGCCTGAAGAACCTGGCCTACAAGATCGACCGCAACCGCAAGGCCCATTTCGTGATGCTCAACATCGAGGGTCCGGGCAGCGTGGTCGCCGAGCTGGAGCGCCAGTCGCGCATCAACGAAGACATCATCCGCTACATGACCATCGCCGTGGAAACCCACGAAGAAGGCCCGAGCGTGATGATGCGCAAGAACGAACGCGACCGCAAGCGTCGCACCGACCGTGAGGAGCGCGACTGATGGCCCGCCCGTTTTTCCGCCGCCGCAAGTCCTGCCCGTTCTCGGGCAAGAACGCGCCGAAGATCGATTACAAGGACGTGCGCCTGCTGCAGGGCTTCATGTCCGAACGCGGCAAGATCGTTCCCAGCCGCATCACCGCCGTCAGCGCCAAGAAGCAGCGTGAACTGGCCAAGGCCATCAAGCGCGCTCGCCACATCGGCCTGCTGCCCTACATCGTGAAGTAAGGGGAGAAGAGACATGGATATCATCCTCCTCGAACGTATCGAGAAGCTGGGCACGATCGGCGACGTCGTGTCGGTCAAGGACGGCTACGCCCGCAACTTCCTGCTCCCGCAGAAGAAGGCCCTGCGCGCCAACGAAGCCAACAAGAAGGTCTTCGAAGCCAACCGCGAACGCCTGGAACAGGAAAACGCGGAACGCCGCAGCGAAGCCGCAAAGGCTGGCGAGAAGGTCGATGGCGCCGAGATCGTGCTGATCCGTTCGTCGTCCAACGCCGGCCAGCTTTACGGCTCGGTCAACGTACGCGACATCGCAATGGCGCTGGCCGAACAGGGCCACGACATCGACAAGAAGCAGGTCATCATGGGTCACCCCATCAAGACCCTGGGCGTGCACGACGTGCGCATCGACCTGCACCCCGAAGTCTCGGTCACGATCAAGGCCAATGTCGCGCGTTCGGACGATGAAGCCGAACTGCAGCGCCAGGGCGTCGACGTGATGGCGCAGATGTTCGAAGAAGACCGCGCCGAGAGCGAAGGCTTCACCGAAGCAGTCGATCCGACGCTGGAACCGGGCGAAATCCCGGCCGACCTGCTCGAAGAACGCGCGGAGCAGGCGGGCGAGTAATCGCACCACCGGCTCCCGCTTCCCTTGCGGGGAGCGCAGCACACAGAAAAGCCCGCCGGGATTTCGATCCCGGCGGGCTTTCTCTTTGGCGCGGCGCCCTCTGTGAGGCCGCGCCGTTGCCCGATCAGGCGAAGGACTTGGCGAGGATCACCAGATGCGCGTCGCCTTCGAAGGCGCGCGGGGTGAAGCCCTTTTCGCGCTCCAGTTCGATCGCCGCGTGGTTTTCGCGGTCTTCGATCGCGATCACTTCCTTCACGCCGCGTTTTTCGGCGGCGTTGCCCAGCACATCGAGCATGGCCCAGCCAAGGCCCTTGCCGCGATAGTCGGAGCGGACGGAAATCGCGATTTCGCCGACTTCCATCGCCTTGTCGCAGGCCAGCATGCCGGTCGCCACCAGCTCGTCGGTCGCCTTGTCGAACGCCAGGAAGCTTTCGGTCTGCCAGTGATCGACGCTGACCATCGGCATCAGCTGGTCGTGGCCGACATGCTGCTGCGCGGTCAGGAAGCGAAACCGGCGATCCTCGTCGCTGACCTTGTCGAAGAAGGCTTCGAGCAGCGCCTCGTCGGCCTGTTCGACCGGGCGCACGGCCAGTTCCACATTCGCTCGCGTCGTGATGTCGCGCTCTGCGGCTTGGGTATTCATGGGAAACTCCTTTAAGTCGTGGGGTTGATGCCCCCCTGCTATGCTGCACTGCACCATTATTCATTGATACGACGCAAAACGCACGGATAATCACCCCCGGATCCGGTTGCTTTGACTTTCACATGGGTTGCACTAAATGCAGCAGATGAACCCAGTAGACAATGCCATAGCGGAATTGCACCGCGTTTACGACGCCGCCGTCGCCGCCCTTCGCAACGATATCAAGACCTATGCCGACGAGGGGCGCCTGCCGCCGCCCGACACACGCGATTCGGGCACCTATTGCTATCCCGAACTGCTGGTGCACTATTCCGGCGATGGCGAGCCGGGCGACCGCTCGCGCGCGTTCGGGCGGCTGGATTCGGTGGGAACCTATCGCACCACCGTTACCCGCCCGGCGCTTTACAGCGATTACCTGCGCGAGCAGCTGGAACTGATCTGCCGCGAATACCGGGTCGAGATCGAAGTCCGCCCCTCCCGCCAGGAGATCGCCTTCCCCTATGTCCTCGATGGGCAGCAGGGCGCGGCGATGGCGGGAATCAGCCCGGCGGAACTGGCGCGCCATTTCCCGACCACCGAGCTGGCGCTGATCGGCGACGAGCTGGCCGACGGCGTGGACATCGGCGATACGGGCGGCACCTTGCCGCTGTCGCTGTTCGACGGGCTGCGTACCGATTACTCGCTCGCCCGGCTGGCGCATTACACCGGCACCCCGGCCGAACATTTCCAGCGCTTTATCCTGTTCACCAACTACCACCGCTATGTCGACGAATTCGTCGACTGGGCCGCCGAACAGCTGGGCAGCGACGGATATACCGACCTTTCGGGCGCCGGCGGGCTGCACATGGAACGTGCGGCCAGCGGCGCGCGCAGCCAATTGTCCGACACCGCCTGGCGGCGGCACCAGATGCCCGCCTACCACCTGATGCGCGAAGACAAGATGGGCATCTCGCTGGTCAACATCGGGGTCGGCCCGTCCAATGCCAAGACGATCTGCGACCACCTGGCGGTGCTGCGCCCCGAAGCCTGGCTGATGATCGGCCACTGCGGCGGGCTGCGCGCCAGCCAGCGGATCGGCGATTTCGTGCTCGCCCACGCCTATCTGCGGGACGACCATGTGATGGACGACGTGCTGCCGCCGGAAATCCCGATCCCGCCCATTGCCGAGGTCCAGCAGGCGCTGGCCGGGGCGGCGGAGGAAGTGTCGGGCACGCAAGGGGCCAATCTGAAGCAGCGGATGCGCACCGGCACGGTGGTGACCACCGACGATCGCAATTGGGAACTGCTCTACACCCGCTCCGCCCGCCGCTTTTCGCAAAGTCGCGCGATCGCGATCGAGATGGAAAGTGCGACCATCGCGGCGCAGGGTTATCGTTTCCGCGTGCCCTACGGCACCTTGCTATGCGTATCGGACAAGCCGCTGCATGGCGAAATCAAGCTGCCCGGCCAGGCCAACCAATTCTACGAAGAGGCGATTGCCGCCCATTTGCAGATCGGGATCAAGGCCTGCGACCGGCTGCGGGCGGAGGGCGAACGGCTGCACAGCCGCAAGCTGCGCGCGTTCAACGAGCCGCCATTCCGCTGAGTTCTGCGCGCCGCCGCCGCGCCTCCACCGCGAGGAGACGGCTACCCGCCAATTCGGCATCGCGCCACAGTGCGTCGCTTTCGTCCGGCGCTACGGCCAGCAGGCTGCGCGCCTCGTAGGCGGCCAGCCGCATCCGGTCCGACGGGTGGCTTCGCCCGAATTCGTGGGCGAGGTCGATCGCCTCATCCCCGCCCAGCCCGACCGCAAGGCGCAGCAGGCACTCGCTCGACCCGGGGTTGAGGATGGCGCTCACCGTCCCTGTTTCGAGATCGAAGCCGTATTGGTCCAGCCATCCCTGCATCGGGTCGGTGGCAATGATATTGAGCGAAATCGACAGGCTTTCGGGCGGGATCTGGCTGTGGACGTCGCGCAGCGCGCGATAGTGCATCAGCTTGCCTTCATGCAGCGCGCTGCGCTCGACAAAGCGCAAGCCCGCCGCCTCGCCCCGCCAGCCATCGACCGCCTCATAATCGTATTCGTAATAGTCGCTGCGATAGCCAGGGCCGAAGTAACCCACGGTAAGAAAATCGAAATTGTGGTCGTGCGGCGTGCCATAGACGAAATTATGCGCCCCGCTTGCGCGATAGGCGTAGTCGCCGGGCGCCGGCCAGATATTGGCCCGCATGAAAAAGCCCGCCTCCTGCCGCGACAGGACAATCGCCTGCGGGGTGTAGCCGCTCTCGAGCCCTTCGCGCGCCGATCGCCCGGCCAGCTCGTCCACCAGCATATCGCCCAGGAAGCTGCGATTGTTGCCGAGCCTGCGCAGCCACCCGGCGGCATGGGCGGTGCTCTCCTCGCAGCGCGGATCGTAGCCCGTGCTGCGCAGCCCCTCGATACATTCCTCCGGCGTGCAGCTGCGCGCGTCCGCGACCTCGATCACGCGGGGCATGGGATGCGCTCCAGTTCGGGATGCTTCGCCAACAGTTGGGCGCGCAACGCCAGCGCGGGCGGCGACAGCGGA
Source organism: Sphingomonadales bacterium (assembly GCA_014763545.1). Taxonomy (GTDB): domain Bacteria; phylum Pseudomonadota; class Alphaproteobacteria; order Sphingomonadales; family Sphingomonadaceae; genus JACXVD01. The sequence continues at coordinate 56,556 of JACXVD010000014.1, read as the reverse complement.
TCGCGTGCATCGCGGGCAATCCGGTCGAGCGCGGCAAATCCCTCTCCGGCATCGAGCGCCAGGCATTCGCGCAGCGCCTGCCAGCGATGGTGGTCGTTGCCCTGCATGGCCCGCTGCGCGAGCGCGGGGGCGGCATCGCGCCGCCCCATCTTGCCCAGCACCGCCATCGCCAGTTCCAGCTGGCTCTCGCGCAGATCGCCGCTCGCCTGATGGATCAGCGCGCCATCGGACAGGCGATATTCGCGCGATGGCCCGGGCAGTTCCGGCGTGCGCGAGAGGCGGAGCGAAACCAGACGGTGCGGGACATGGTCGACGAGCTTGGTTTCGCAATTTCCGTGCAACGCGATGGTCGTTCCCGCGCGCAAGTGCAGGCGTTCGCAGGACAGCACGGCCTTGCTGCCGTTGCAGTCGCTGCGCCGCACGATCCGCGCTTGCGCCTGTCCGGCGAGGATTATCTCGTGCCGCTCACCGTCGCTGAAGCACACGCTGCGTGCTGCCTGCCGGTCGTGCAGGCGGTCCCCCTCGATCATCGCCAGCGACAAGGCCGCGCGTCCCGACATCAGGAGCTGGAGGATCAGATAGCCACCCGAATATTGGTGCCGGAACGGCACGTGCCCGAGCCGGGCCTCGCGCAGCGCCGGGACCATTACCTGCATCAGCCGATCGGCAAAATGTCCGGCGCGCCGTTGCTGCGACAAGAGCGATGCCAGTTCGCCGCTATCGGGCAAGGCCGAACCCGCCCCATAGGCAGCCAGTCCCGCTGCGACCGCACGGCTTTGCGAGGAAGCGAGCCATTCGTCGCGGGCATCGACGATGGCCTGTTGGTCGCTGCGCTGCGCGACCGGATCGCGGCGCAGCGCAGCGAGTATCGGGCCGATCCGCATTTCAGCGTTCCACGCGACGGGGTGCTCAGCTGCCCGGCACGGTCGGCGGGAGCGTTTCGTAGAGATAGACCATGATCGCAATGATCCGGTCGTCGGTGATCGCCGTCGCAATATCCGACAGGCTGCCGAACGTGCCGGTCAGGCTGCCGAGGTCGGGCAGGCTCGACAGGTCGATCGAGGGCAGGTTCATCGCAATTCCTCCTGTTGCCGCGAAGATTTCCCTTCGCTGGCAAAGACTTCCGCAACCCGGGGTGCGAATGGAAATTAAAAGATTGTAATTGCGCGGATCGCTTGCTTGGACAGGGCGATGAGCGAATATTCGGAACCCATGTTCGATCCGCAGCGCCCGCGGCTGATATCCATCGGGCACACCGGCTGGCTGGGATGCCGCTTTCGCGATGCGGGGCCCGACTGGGTCGAGATCGACCTGCCCTGGCGCGAGGATCTGGTGGGCGATCCGGCAAGCGGCACGTTTGCCTCGGGCCCGATCGTCAGCATGATGGACACCGCCTGTTCGCTGGGCGCCTGGCGCAAGATCGGCCATTTCCACCCGCAGGTTACACTGGACCTGCGCGTCGATTACATGCGGCCATCGCACCGCGGCGCGACACTTGTCGGACGGGGCGAGTGTTATCGCCTGACCCGTTCGGTCGCTTTCGTCCGCGGCATTGCGCATGATGGCGATCCAGCCGATCCAGTCGCCCATGTGGCGGGCAGTTTCATGCGCTTGGGGAAGCCCCGGATATGAGCCGCGCCACTGACGACGAAACCGTGCTTGCCGCCGCGATCGAGGCCCTGCCCCCCTACGCGCGGGCGATGGGGATGGAGGTCGAACGGGTCGAGGACGGCATGCCGATGCTGGCGATGGATTTCGCCGAGCGCACCCAGGGCCGCCCCGGTTATGTCCATGGCGGCGCGCTGGCCGGGCTGCTGGAGATGGCGGGCTTCGCCGCACTGCGGCAGGAACTGGCGCAGGCCGGGCGTGTCGCCAGCCTCAAGCCGATCAACCTGTCGACCAATTACCTGCGCGGCGCCAAAGTTGCGCGCACCTACGCGCTCGGCCGGGTGACGCGGGCCGGCAGCCGCGCCGCCAATATCGCGGTCGAAGCATGGCAGGCTGACCGGTCCGCGCCCGTGGCGGAAGCGGTCCTGAACGTGCTGATCGTCGAAAGCGCGGATTAGCCGGGCGGCGGCTGCGCGGTCGGGCTGGGTGTCGGCCCGGGCCTGACCGCCACCCCATTATTGTCGATCCGAATATCCAGCGGCGCCCCCTGGATGTCGGTCGACACGGTCAGACCATCCTGGTCCACCTTCAGTTTCGAACCCTCGTCGTCGAGCGGGATCGTCGACCCCGGCAGGTCGAGCGGCTGCACCGGCCCTTCGGGATTGGTCGGAACTTTGGGCGGGGATGGCCGCGAGAGTTTCGCCTCGCCCAGTGCCTCGCTCATGAAATTGCGCCAGATGCGGGCCGGCAATCCGCCGCCATGCACCCCGGCGAGCGGGGAATTGTCGTCATTGCCCACCCACACGCCGACCACCAGATCGCCGGCATAACCCACGAACAGCGCGTCGCGATTGTCCTGGCTGGTGCCGGTCTTGCCGAAATTGGCCGTGCGCAGCACCGCAGCGCGCCCGGTGCCCTTGTTGATCGCCGCGCGCAGCAGCCGTTCGATGGCTTCGTGTTCCGAGCCCGACAGGCTGTCATGCCCGCTGAACAGCCCCGAGAACCAGCCGCCCCGGTCCGCCGGGAAGGCACGTGGGGCGACCGGGAAGTCATTGGCGGCCACCCCGGCATAGGCCGCGGTCAGTTCGAGCAGGCTCATGCTCGAGGTGCCCAGCGCCAGGCTGGGATCACCTTCGGGCAAGGGCGAAGTAATGCCCAGCGAGCGCGCCGTGCGGATCACCGCCTTGTCGCCCACTTTCTCGAACAACCGCACTGCAGCCACATTGCTGGAGCGGGCAAAGGCTTCTTCCAGCGTCAGGCTCGGCGAGTAGTTGCCGCTGGCGTTCTTCGGCCGATAGCTGCCGGTGGTAAACGGTTCGTTCGAAATCCGGTCATCGGGCCGCCAGCCCTCCTCGATCGCGGCGAGATAGACGAACAGCTTGAAGGTCGAACCCGGCTGGCGGCGGGCCTGCGTCGCCCGGTTGAAGGGTGATTTGCCATAGTCCTTGCCGCCGATCATGGCGACCACCTCGCCATTGGGCCGCATCGCCACCAGTGCGACCTGCGCCTTGCCCAACGGCACGCTGCCCACCGCCCGCCGCGCAATGCCCTGCAGGCGGGAATCGAGCGTGGTCGTCAGCGTCTGCCGCGCGTAGGAATTCTCCGTCAGGGCACGCGCATCGGGCAGCGCCCAGTCCGCGAAATAGGTGCCCGTCGGCAAATCGTTGCGGGTGCGCGAATCGACCTTGGGATAGGGCATCGCGGCAGCCTGCGCGGGGCTGAGATAGCCGACATCGACCATCGCGGCCTTGACCAGATCCATGCGCTTCTTCGCCCGGTCATAATGCCGCGTGGGGGCAAAGCGCGAGGGCGACTGCACCAGCCCGGCCAGCATCGCCGCCTGTTCAGGCCTCAGATTTTCGGGCTGGCGATAGAAATAGTGCAGCGAGGCGGCGCGCAAGCCGTAGCAATTATCGCCGAAATAGGCGTTCGAGAGATAGCGTTCGAGGATCTCGTCCTTCGACAGCCAAGCCTCCAGCCAGAAGGCGATCAGCGCTTCGCGACCCTTGCGGCCCAGGTTCTGCTCGGGCGTGAGAAAGGTGAATTTGGCGAGCTGCTGCGTGATCGTGCTGCCGCCTTGCGTGCGCCCGGTGGTGACGTTGCTCCACAATGCGCGGGCAACGCCGCGCGGATCGACCCCCCAATGCGAATAGAACCGCCGGTCTTCGATCGCGATGAAGGGTTCGACCACATGCGCGGGCAGGTCCGCGACCTTGACCGGCTTGTCGATGATCGAACCATTGCGCGCGATCGGTGTCCCGTCAGCGGCGAGCAGGGTCAATTCCGCAGGAGCAATGGGTTGGAGCGATTTGGACAGCGGCGCCGTGATCGCCAGCCAGCCGACCAGCAGGATGAACAGCAGCAGGATCGAGGCGGTAATGCGCCCCGCCCACCACAGCTTGCGCCGCCCGCGCCAATAGGCCGGCTGCCACCAGCGCTGCCGCTTGCGCAATTCCTCGGACGTCGCATCGTCGACCTGATCGAGCCTGCGGTCCCAGGCGTCGTAATCGACATTGGCGCGGCCCGACCGATACAGCAGTTCGCCGGGATCGTCCTCCGCCGCGTCGTCGCGCTCGTCCCAGGCCGAGCCCGGGCTTTCATACAGCGCATAGAAGCCGGAATGCTGCGCCGGGCGCGCGCCCTTGCGCGGCTTGAGCCATGGCAGGAATTGGAATCTGGACGCCATCGCGAAGTGTATTAGCCCATCAACACAGCAAATGCGAGAGCCAAGCTAGCGCGATGAAGCTGAACCGATGCTGCGCGGGTCAGCCCTTGCCGACGACGCTTTCGGGCAGGTCTTCACCGAACACGCGCTGGTAATATTCCGCCACCAGCATCCGCTCGGCCTCGTCGCATTTGTTGAGGAAGCTGAGGCGGAAGGCGAAACCCACATCCTTGAAGATCGCGGTGTTCTGCGCCCAGGTGATGACGGTGCGCGGGCTCATCACGGTCGAGATATCCCCGTTGATGAAGCCTTGCCGGGTGAGGTCGGCAACGCGGATCATCTTGCCCAGCACCGCCGGATCGGCTTGCTTGTTCTTCGCGCTGACGATTTCCATTTCGGTTTCGAACGGCAGGTAGTTCAGCCCGACGACAATATTCCAGCGGTCCATCTGGCCCTGGTTGATCGCCTGCGTGCCGTGATACAGCCCGCTGGTATCGCCCAGCCCCACCGTGTTGGCGGTGGCGAACAGGCGGAACCATGGGTTCGGGCGGATCACCCGGTTCTGGTCGAGCAGGGTCAGCTTGCCTTCGGTTTCCAACACGCGCTGGATCACGAACATCACGTCCGGTCGGCCCGCGTCATATTCGTCGAACACCAGCGCGACCGGGTGCTGCAGCGCCCAGGGCAGCAGCCCTTCGCGAAATTCGGTGACCTGCAAACCGTCGCGCAGCACGATCGCATCGCGCCCGATCAGGTCGATACGGCTGATATGCGCGTCGAGGTTGATGCGGATACACGGCCAGTTGAGCCGCGCGGCGACCTGTTCGATGTGGGTCGACTTGCCCGTGCCGTGATAGCCCTGCACCATCACGCGGCGATTATGCGCAAACCCGGCCAGAATCGCGAGCGTGGTGTCCGGATCGAACACATAGTTCTCGTCCAGATCGGGCACGCGTTCGTCGGATTCGCTGAAGGCCGGGACCATCATGTCGATATCGATCCCGAACACTTCGCGCACCGAAACCTCGCGGTCGGGCGCGGAAAGCGTGGTCTTGCCAGAGGCGTCGAAGCTCTTTTCGGTCATGTCGTTCATCTCGCCCAGACGCCTAAACACCTGCGCGGCTGGCCGCAAGCGGGATGCGGGCCATTTTTCGGCCGCGGCATCTGCAAGGGTGGCGCGGATGGCCCCGGTGCAAGAAATGCCGCGAGAAATGCCGTGAGAAATGCCGCCGGACACGCGCCCGACGGTGCGGTCGAAAGCTAGCTGCCGACCTTGGGCGGGAGCTGGAAGATATCGAGGAACCGGCCGCGCAACTCCTCGCCTCCCTCGATCTCCAGCCAGGGCAAGGCGTCTGCCGGAACCTTGCCGTAGATCAGCCCGGCGAGCAGCGGGGCAGCCGGAGCGCGGAACCGCAGTTCGGCCCCGGTGGTCGGCGCGCGGCGTACCTCGATGTTTCCGCCGCCGATTTCCGCCAGGAAATGATCGTCCCCGATTTCGAAACCGACATTCATCTGCACCGCTGCCGCCTTCTCGCGATCGACCATCGTGCGGAGCGACAGCATCAGCGACACCGGCGAGAGCGGCAGCGTGGGGTCGTGGCGCGGCGAACGCGCTGCCCACCGGCCCAGTTCCTGGATCGCCGGTTCGGCCAGCAGCCCCCATTCGGTCAGTTCATAGACCTGCACCTTGCCCGGGGGCGGCAATTGGCGGCGGACGAGCACCCCTGCCCGCTCCAACCCCTCCAGCCGTTCGGTCAGCACCTTGGCGCTGATTCCGGGCAGGCTGGCGCGAAGGTCCGAAAATCGCCGCGATCCAAGCATCAATTCGCGCACGACCAGCATCGACCAGCGCTCACCCAGCACTTCGAGGCCGAATGCCGTGCCGCAGGCGTCGTCATACCACTTGCCATGCAGGGCTGCGGACGGTTCAGTTCCCTTTTGTAACTTCATTGTTGCTTTTAGTAACTCAATAGACCACGAATCGCAAGCGTCGAGTCGGACAAACCAGAGGATGCCAGCATGACCAAGACGATTTTCGTGAATTTGCCCGTGGGCGACCTGGCCGCCTCGATGGCCTTCTACGAAGCCATCGGCTTCACCAACGAACCGCAGTTCACGAACGACATGGCCGCAGGCATGTTCTGGTCCGACGCGATCCGGGTGATGCTGCTCACCCATGATTTCTGGAAGGGCTTCACGCCCAAGGCGATCCCCGATGCCAGGGCCAGCGCGCAGGTGTTGCTGTGCCTCAGCTGCGACAGTCGAGCCGAAGTCGACGCCATGCTGGCCGGTGCGCTGGCTGCCGGGGCGACGGGCGATCCCTGCCCGGTGCAGGACATGGGTTTCATGTATGGGCGCAGCTTCGAAGATCCCGACGGCCACATCTGGGAACTCGCGTGGATCGACCCATGCGCCACTGAACACGGACCCCACGCCGAAGCGACGGCCTGAGCACGAGGAGACACACCATGTCGATGATCGATCCCAATTCGCCGCTCGAAGTCACCACGTTCGAATGGGTGCCGCCCTTTGCGCGCGGGCTGGTGCGCGACCTGCGGGTGCGCTGGGCGTGCGAGGAAATCGCCCTGCCCTATAGCGTGCGGCTGATCGGGCGCGGCAACCGCCCTGACGACTACCTGTCCGAACAGCCGTGGGGCCAGGTTCCCGTACTGCGTGACGGGGACAGCTGCATGTTCGAAAGCGGCGCGATGCTGCTGTGGATCGCCGAGCGCGAGGGCAAGCTGCTGCCCGCCGCCGGGCAGGACCGCGCGCGCGCCTTGTCCTGGCTGTTCGCCGCCTTCAACAGTGTCGAGCCGCTGCTGCTGGAATACGTCCGCGTGCGGGTGTTCAACCGCGAAGAACCATGGGCCAAAGCACGGATGCCGAGCCTCGACGAAGCGATCACCAACCGACTGGCGCCGGTGGAGACGCATCTTGCCGGGCGCGAATGGATCGCCGGTGCATTCTCCATCGCGGACATCGCGATGGTCCACGTCCTGCTCCAGCTCGGCGATTCCAAGCTGGTGGCGCAGTTCCCGGCAATCGCGGACTATTGCGAGCGGGCCAAGGCGCGACCCGCCTATCGACAGGCGCTGGCAGACCAGCTCGCCGCATTCGACGCCAACGCGCCCCAGGGCTGAGGAGAGAGCCGATGTATATCAACGGATTCGTCGTTCCCGTTCCCGCCGGAAACAAGGACAAATACCGCGAAGTGGCGGAGAAATTCTGGCTGATCGCCAAGGATTACGGCTGCCTCGCGCATGTCGAGGCGTGGGAGGCAGACGTCAAGGACGGCAAGTGGACCGATTTTCGCAAGGCGGTGAACCTCGCAGAGGGCGAGAAGGTCGTCTTTTCGTGGATGAGCTGGCCCGACCGCGAAACCGCCGATGCCGCCCATGCCAAGATGATGGCCGACAAGCGGATGGAGACCGAATTCGGCACCCCCGATGGCAGCGACATGCCGTTCGACGGCAAGCGGATGATTATGGGCGGCTTCGAAGCCATCGTGAACAAGCAAGCCTGACCATGGCAGCCGAACAGGATCGCGGCGCGTTCATCTGGTATGAACTGATGACGCCGGATGCAGCCGCCGCCAAGCAATTCTATGACGCGGTCGTCGGGTGGAACCTGCAGCAGCATGGCGGCGCATCTGCCACCGGCGCGCAATATTACATGATCGGTCGCAGCGATGGCGGTTTTGCGGGCGGTGTGCTGGAACTCACCGGCGAGATGATTGAGCAAGGAGCCAGCCCTGCGTGGCTGCCCTATATCTGCATTGCCGATGTCGATGGCGCGGCAGGCGAGTTGGTCGCTGCGGGCGGCGCCACGCATCTGGCCCCCACCGACATGGCCGGCGTCGGCCGCATCGCCATGGTCTCCGACCCGTGGGGCGCGGTCTTCTATCTGATGAACCCGACCCCGCCCCCGGGCAATCCCGATGCGAAGAGCGATGTCTTCTCACCCACCGATGCGCAGCATGTGCGCTGGCACGATTTGTGGACGGAAGACCAGCCGGCGGCGGCAGCGCTCTATGGCGAACTGTTCGGCTGGAAAGTCGAGGGCGCAGTGCCGATGGGCGACGGGCGCGAATACCAGTTCCTGCACAATGGCGCCGGGATGTTCGGCGGGCTCGGCACGGCGCTGGCGGATGGACCGGGGCCGCGCTGGGCGCTCTATATCGGGGTCGACGACATCGACCGCGCGATGGGCGCCGTGGAAGCGGGCGGCGGGACGCTGCTGGGATCGCCCAATCCCGTCCCCGGCGGCGATTTCGCCGTCCACGCGCAGGACCCGCAAGGCGCGCGCTTCGGCCTCGTCGGGCCGCGAAAGGAGAGCTGAGATGAGCGACAAGATGACGACCGTCCTGTGGTTCGACGGCTGCGCGGAAGATGCCGCACGCTTCTATGCCGCCACATTCCCCGACAGCGCCGTCGGCGACGTGTTCCGCGCCCCGACCGATTTTCCCGGCGGCAAGCAGGGCGACGCGCTGACGGTCGAATTCACCGTGCTCGGGCGCAGCTTTAGCGGCCTCAACGGCGGCGACCTGTTCAAGCCCAACGAGAGCGTCAGTTTCATGATCGTGACCGAGGACCAGGCGGAGACCGACCGCTATTGGGACGCGATCGTCGGCAATGGCGGGCAGGAAAGCGCCTGCGGCTGGTGCAAGGACAAGTGGGGTTTCAACTGGCAGATCACCCCGCGCACGCTGCTCGATTCGCAGAAGGCCGGAGGCGAAGAAGCGGGGCGCGCCTTCGAAGCGATGATGACCATGCGCAAGATCGACGTCGCCGCAATCGACGCCGCGCGTACGGGAGGCTGAGCGATGGCGCGCAAGATCACCGGCGGGGTGTTCATCTCGCTCGACGGGATCATCCAGGCGCCCGGCGGCCCGACCGAAGACCCGACCGGCGGTTTCGACCAGGGCGGCTGGGTGTTCAAGCTGTGGGACGAAGGGGTCGGCGCCACGCTCGGCAAATTGTTTTCCGGCGAATACGACCTGCTGCTCGGCCGCCGGACCTACGACATTTTCGCCGCCTACTGGCCCTATGCCGAAGGCGACAACAAGCCGATGGGCGAAGCGTTCGACCGGGCGGCGAAATATGTCCTGACCCGCGGCGACAAGCCGCTCGAATGGCAGAACAGCCACCGCCTGTCACAGATCGAGGATGTCGCGAAACTCAAGGCGAGCGACGGCCCCGATCTGGTGATCCAGGGTTCGAGCACGATCTCCCCCGCGCTGCTGGCCGCGGGCCTGATCGACCGGCTGATCCTGATGACCTATCCGGTCACGCTGGGCCACGGAAAGCGGCTGTTCGGTGACGGCACCCCGGTCGACCGGCTGCGCATGGTGGACCATTCGGTCACCGACAAGGGCACTGTCATCGCGACCTACGAACCCGGTGGCAGCCTGCCGCCCTACCCGCCCGAAGGACCGATCCCGATCGAAAGCGAGCGCGAAATCGCCCGCCGCAAGCGCATCGAGCAGGGGACCTGGTGATGCTGCAACTCTATGGCCACCGCTTCTCCTCCTATACGTGGAAGGCGCTGATCGCGCTCTATGCGAATGGCACCGAGTTCGCGTTTCGCGACGTCGATCCATCGGCGGATGGGAGCGCGGCGAACAACGCATTCGTCAAGGCAGCCCATCCGGCGGGGAAGTTCCCGATCCTGGTCGACGGCGAAACAACGATCTTCGAAGCCACGGCGATCATCGAATATCTGGCAGCCCGGCACCCCGGCGATGCTCCGCTGATCCCGGCCGATGCGCAGCAGGCGGCGGTAACGCGGATGATGGACCGGGTGTTCGACAATTACGTGATGAATGTCGGCCAGCTGGTGGTGAACGCCTATATCGCCGACGCCGAGGCGCCCGATCCCGCGCAGGTGCAGGCGGGCAAGGACGGGCTGCTACGCAGCTACGCCTGGCTCGAACACTGGCTGTCGTCGAATGCGCTGCCGCCGCATGTCAGCCTGGTGAGCTGCGCTGCGGCACCATCGCTGTTCTACGCCGACTGGATCGAGCGCATTCCGGCCGCATGCCCGCGCGTCGCGGCGCTGCGGGCGGAGCTGCTCGCGCTGCCGGCGGTGGCGCGCTGCGTCGACGACGCGCGCGCCTATCGCCGCTACTTCCCGCTGGGCGCGCCCGACCGCGACTGACGCCTGCCGTCAGGCGGCGGGCTGCGGCGCGGCGAGCTCGCTGATCGCGGCGATCACGCCGGGATCCTCGATCGTCTGCGGCACCACGATATTGGCGCCGTTGACGATATCGCGCAGCAGGTTGCGCAGGATCTTGCCCGAACGCGTCTTGGGCAGGCCGTCCACCACGTGGATCGTGCGCGGCGAGGCGATCGGACCGATGTCGCCACGGATCGAGGCGACCAGCTCGCGGCGCAGATCGTCCAGCGCCTCGCAGCCGGGGCGGGTCACCACGAAGGCCACGGGCATTTCGCCCTTCAGCTCGTCCGCCGCGCCGATCACCGCGCATTCGACGACTTGCGGATGGTTGGCCACCACCTCTTCCATCTGCCCGGTCGACAGGCGGTGCCCGGCGACGTTGATGATATCGTCGGTGCGGCCCATGATATGGATGAACCCGTCGGCGTCGATCATCCCCGCATCGCCGGTGGTGTAATGCCCGGGGAAGTCCACGAAACCGGCGGCGAAACGTTCGGGATTGTTCCACAGCTGGCGGAACGCACCGGGCGGCAGCGGCTGTTCGATCAGCAGATTGCCCACGGTGCCGGGGGCGAGATCGCCGCCGTCGTCACCCTTCACCTTGAAGCGATAGCCGGGCACGGCATGGCCCGCGCTGCCTGCGCGGATGCCGGTTTCGCCCAGCCCGAAGCAGGTCGCGATGGCCGGCCAGCCCAGCTCGGTCTGCCACCAGTGATCGATCACCGGGCGATCGAGCTTGCCCGCGATCCACAGCAGCGTGTCGGGATCGGCCCGCTCGCCGGCGAGGAACAGCGCCTGCAGCGAGGCCAGCGAGGCCTCGTCGATAAAGGCTCCGTCGGGGTCCGCCCGGCGGATCGCGCGGATCGCGGTGGGCGCGGTGAACAGCACCTTCACCGCATGCCGGTCCACCAGCCGCCAGAAGATCCCGGCATCGGGCGTGCCGACCGGCTTGCCTTCGAACACGATCGTGGCGCAGCCCTTCAGCAGCGGCCCATAGACGATATAGCTGTGCCCCACGACCCAGCCGATGTCCGACGCTGCCCAATAGGTGTCGCCTGGCTCGACGCCGTAAATCGTGTCCATCGACCAGTGCAGCACCGTGGCATGGCCGCCATTGTCGCGCACCACGCCCTTGGGCACGCCGGTCGTGCCCGAGGTGTAGAGGATGTAGAGCGGATCGCTCGCGGCAACGCTGACGCATGCGGCAGGCGCAGCAGCGGCAACGGCTTCGGCCCAGTCGATATCGCGCCCCGCGACCATATCGGCGCGCAGCTCCTCGCGCTGGAGGATGATGGCGGCAGCGGGTTTGTGGTGGGCGATGTGCAGCGCTTCGTCCAGCAGGGGCTTGTAGGCGATCGTCCGCCCCGGCTCGAAGCCGCAGCTGGCCGACATGACCAGCGCCGGCTGGCAATCGTCGATCCGCTTGGCGAGTTCCGGCGCGGCGAAACCGCCGAACACCACCGAATGCACCGCGCCGATCCGCGCACAGGCGAGCATGGCGAAGACCGCTTCGGGCACCATCGGCATGTAGATCACCACCCGGTCGCCCTTGCCCACCCCGGTCGCAGCGATCATCCCGGCGGTGCGGGCAACATGATCCTGCAATTCGGCGAAGCTGTATTGCGCGGCGCGCCCGGTGATCGGGCTTTCGTAGATCAGCGCGGGAGCATCGCCCCGCCCCGCGGCGACATGGCGGTCGACCGCGTTGTAACAAGTATTGAGCATGCCATCGGGAAACCACCGGTCGCTCGCCGCGTCATGCGCGGCTGCCGGGAAGCGATCCCAGTCCAGCCCACGGGCCGCTTCGAGCCAGAAGCCTTCGGGATCGGCACCCGCCGCCGCCATCACTTCCGCATAGCCCATTTACCGGTCTCCATCGTGCAAAGGGGCGGCCCGCGAAGCAGGCCGCCCAAGTCTTCGGGTTGTACGATCCCTCGCGGGATCAGAAGCTGTACTTCGCGGATACCTGCACCTTCTGCAGATTGCCGCTGAGTCCAGCTTCGTTCTCGCGTTCGGCATACATGTATTCGATGCCGACATCGAGCTTGGGAACCGGCGAATAGATGATATTTGCCAGCGCATTCCACACCGTATCGGTCGGGCTGGTGCCCGTGAACAGAATCGGGTTATCCGCCTTGAAATAGCTGCCCGCAAGGGTCGAGCGCAGTTTCGGGCTCCACTTGTGCTGGAAGGCGGCAAAGCCGGAATAGGTGGTGATCGGGTCCAGCTTGCCATTGGCGTCGATCGCGGCATCGTTGACGATGTTCGCGCCGAGATAGCGGCCGAGACCCTGGCCGACCGTGCCCATGAAGCGGAAGTCGCTGCTTTCGCCCAGCGGCACCTTGCCCGAGATGCTGACGCCATAGCCGAAGGCGCTGTCCGACCCGGTGGGAAGGACCAGGCTGGAGGCATGCAGCTGGCGCACGATACCGGCGATCGCGAGGCCGGATTTGTCGTAGCGGACCACGACATCGGGCATCGAATCGTCGCCCGGCAGGATGCGCCCGCCGGTCGCGGTGGTGATGGTCGTTTCAGGCTGTTCGACCGCCACCGAGAAGCCGTTCTTGGCATAGCGGATCATCGGCTGGCGCACGAACACCGTGCCCGGCATGGTGCCGACGAAGTCGAGGCTGTCGGGCAAGGCGCCGACATTCTGGAACGTCGACCATGCCTGGCCGAACAGCCAGCCGTCATAGGTGATGTATGCCTGGCGCATACGCGGAGTGTAGGAATTCGACACCCGCTCGTCGCCGCCGTCGGTCACCATGAAGTCCATCTCGAGCAGCGTGCCGACGGCCTTGTCGCCCACCGGGGTGGACGTCTTGATGATAATGCGGCTCTGGCGCGCGTTGAAATCGGTATCCCAGCCCGAGGCGGTACCGCCGACCGGAATGGTGCTGGGCAGCAGGAAGTCGCGGGTGATCGCATTGCCGGCCAGCTGGCCGCCGCTGGTGCGCTCGCTGATCGCGTCGAGCTTCACATAGCCGCCGATCGATATATTGGTCGAACCCACGTTGAAGCCGCTGCCGGGCGTCTTCTTCTCGACGGCGGCAACCCGCTGTTCGAGCGAATCCGTCTTGGCGGAAACTGCCTGCGTTTCGGCGCGGGTGTCGGCAACCACGCCGCGAATTTCGCGGGCGGTGGCGATGTCCTGCTGGGTTGCCTGGCCGGTTTCCACGCGTTGTTCGATGCCGTCGATACGCGCCTCGATCTTGTCGAGCCGCGCCTCGATCGCCGCCCAGCGATCCTGCTCGCCGGTGTCTTTCGCCTGGACGCTTGCCGGCACCATCGCACTGGCAGCCAGAAGCGCAGCCATGGCACGGCGTTGCCACGCCTTCTTGTTGGCCTGTTTCATCTGATCCCCTCCCCGTTCGGGTGTTGTTACCGCCGCAAGGTTCGCAAGCGAAAGGCGGCCTCGCCACTTGGAGAAAGGTCTATACGACTAAGGTCGAAAGGTGCTTTACTTCGCCTTGGCCTATGATCCGCCCAAAGGCGCAGGGGGCGTGTTGCTGTACCCGTGCGCGAGTAGCCAACGGAGAGTGCATGCCATGATCGACGCCGCCGTCCGCCAGAGCGATTTCGTCAAAATGCCCGAAAATGCGGCCAACGGCACGCATTGCACCAGCGCGCAATATGACGAAATGTATGCCCGCAGCCTGTCCGATCCGGCCGGGTTCTGGCTCGACCAGGCGGCGCGACTCGACTGGATCGAGGCACCGACGGTGGGGCCGGACTGGTCGTTCGACCCGGTCGACATCAAATGGTTCACCGATGGCAAGCTGAACATCTGCCACAACGCGGTCGACCGCCATGTCGCAGCCGGTCGCGGCGACCGCGTCGCGCTGATCTTCGAACCCGACAGCCCCACCGGCGAAGTGCGCAAGGTGACCTACGCCCAGCTGCAGGCCGAAGTCATCCGCATGGCCAACACGCTCAAGAAACTGGGTGTGCAGAAGGGCGACCGGGTTACGCTCTATCTCCCGATGATCATCGAAGGCGCGGTGGCGATGCTCGCCTGCGCCCGCATCGGGGCGATCCATTCGGTGGTCTTCGGGGGTTTCTCGCCCGATGCCATCGCCGGCCGGATCGAGGATTGCGGCAGCCGCTTCGTGGTCTGCGCCGACGAGGGGCTGCGCGGTTCGAAGCGCGTGCCGCTCAAGGCCAATGTCGATGCCGCGCTGGAAAAAGCGCCGGTCGAGGCGGTGCTGGTCGTACGCCACACCGGCGGCGACGTGCCGATGACCGAGGGACGCGATCACTGGTACCACGAATATTCGGCCGATGTGGGCGACGAATGCCCGTGCGAGCCGATGAATGCGGAAGACCCGCTGTTCATCCTCTACACCTCCGGCTCGACCGGTTCGCCCAAGGGTGTGCTGCACAGCACCGGCGGCTATTCGGTGTGGACCGAAACCACTTTCCGCTACGTGTTCGACTATCGCGAGGGCGAGATTTACTGGTGCACCGCCGATATCGGCTGGGTCACCGGCCACAGCTATATCGTCTACGGCCCGCTGCAGAACGGCGCGACCGCGCTGATGTTCGAAGGCGTGCCGAACTTCCCCGACCACGACCGGTTCTGGGAAGTGATCGACAAGCACCAGGTCAACATCTTCTACACCGCGCCCACCGCGATCCGCGCGCTGATGCGCGAGGGCGACCATCATGTGACCAAGCATGATTTGTCGACCCTGCGCCTGCTCGGCTCGGTCGGCGAGCCGATCAATCCCGAAGCCTGGCGCTGGTACCAGGAAACCGTCGGCCATGGGAAAATCCCGGTGGTCGATACCTGGTGGCAGACCGAAACCGGCGGGATCATGATCACCACCCTGCCCGGCGCGCACGACATGAAGCCGGGCAGCGCGGGCAAGCCCTTCTTCGGCATTTGCCCGCAGCTGGTCGATAATGACGGCAATGTGCTGGACGGCGCGACCGAGGGCAATCTGTGCATCACCCGCAGCTGGCCGGGCCAGGCGCGCACGGTTTACGGCGACCACGACCGTTTCATCCAGACCTATTTCAGTAGCTACAAGGGCAAGTATTTCACCGGCGACGGCTGCCGCCGCGATGCCGATGGCTATTACTGGATCACCGGCCGCGTGGACGATGTGATCAACGTGTCCGGCCACCGCATGGGCACGGCCGAAGTCGAAAGCGCGCTGGTGCTGCACGAACTGGTCGCAGAGGCGGCGGTCGTCGGCTACCCGCATGATATCAAGGGCCAGGGCATCTATTGCTACGTCACGCTGAACGCCGGGGTGGACGCCTGCGATTCGCTGACCGCCGAGTTGCGCAAATGGGTCCGCACCGAAATCGGGCCGATCGCGACGCCCGACCATCTGCACTTCGCCCCGGGCCTGCCCAAGACGCGTTCGGGCAAGATCATGCGCCGCATCCTGCGCAAGATCGCGGAGAACGATTACGGGTCGCTGGGCGACACCTCGACGCTGGCCGATCCATCGCTGGTCGATGTGCTGATCGAGGGACGGCTCAACCGCTAGCCGATGGCACGCCGGATCGTCATCGCCGACGACCACCCGCTGATGCGCGCCGCCGTGCGCGCATCGGTGGAAAGCGTGTGGCCGCATCACGACATCGTCGAAGTATCGGATGCCGGTGCCGCCCATCGCGAGGTGGAACAGGGCGGCGTGGAACTGGTCACGCTCGATCTGCATATGTCGGACAGCGCCGGGCTTGGCCCGCTGATGGATCTGCGCAAGAAATTCCCCGCCGTGCCGGTGGTGATCATCTCCGCCAGCGAAGACCAGCGGATCCTGCGGGGCGCACGTGAACTCGGCGCCTCGGCGTTCATCTCCAAGACTGCCTCGCTCGAACAGATGAGCGAAGCGCTGGCGCAGGTCAGCGAAGGCGAATTGTGGTTCCCGCGGATCGACGAGGACGAAGATAGCGAAACCGACGACCAGATCGCGCGGCTGGCGACGCTGACGCCCACCCAGACGCGGATCCTGCAATATCTGGCGGAAGGCATGCTGAACAAGCAGATCGCCTATGAAATGACCATCAGCGAAGCGACGGTGAAGGCGCATATCACCGCGATCTTCCGCCGCCTGGGAGTGATCAACCGGACCCAGGCCGTGCTGGTCGCGAAGCAGCTCGACGCGCCGCAACAATCGCTCTGAAAGCCGGGCGTCAGCTCAGCAACGAATTGATCAACGCGCGCAAGGTCGCCGGGTTGGCCGGCTTGATCTGGCGATGGGCACCGATCTTCAACGCGGCCTGCTGGGTTTCCTCGGTATCCTCTGCCGTCAGCAGGATGACCGGCGGCAGGCTGCCGAATCTCGTTGCCAGCTGGGCGCTCGCAACATCGCCGGTCAGCCCATCATCCAGCCGGTAATCCATCACCAGCAGTTCGGGCAGTACGCCGTCGGGCACGGCATCCGGGTGCCCCACACCGATCACATCGAATTGCCAGCGCGAGAGCAGCGCCACCAGAGCCTCGCGCCCGTGCGGGTCGTTGTCCACGCAAAGGATCGTGGCGCCCGCGGACGGTGCCGCTGGGCGATGCTTCTCCCCGAGTTCGACTGCCGGTCGGCCAGGGGCAACCGTGGGCATGCGGAAGGAAAAGCAACTGCCCTTGCCCGGCTCCGACTGGACCCGCACATCGCTGCCCAGCATGGTCGCAATGCGGCGCACGATCGCGAGGCCGAGCCCCAGCCCGTCCTCCTCGCTCGACCGGTCCAGCCGGGTGAATTCCTCGAAGATGCGGTGCAAATCCGCCTTGCAGATGCCGCGCCCCTGATCCGCGACGAAGATCTGCGCCATGCCCCGGCGGCGCTTGGCCCCAACGAGCACCTTGCCGCTGTCGGAATAGCGCAGGGCATTGGTCACCAGGTTCTGCAGCACCGATACGAACAGGCCGCGATCGGTTTCCAGCCACAGCCCCGACGGCTGGACCACCAGGCGCAGCCCCTTCGCACGGGCTTGCACCTCGAATTCATTGGCGATTTCGGCGAACGCCTGGTCGAGCGAGAAGCGCGTGGCGTTGATCTCGACCTTGCCGCCGTCGAGCCGCGAAATGTCGAGCAGGGCGCGCAGCAGGCGGTCGGCGGTGCGGATCGAGCGGTCGATCTGGTCGAGCAGCTTCTTTTCGCGCGGGCGGCCGGGATCGACCTCCTCTCCCAATGCGCTGGCGAACAGCCGCGCGGCATTCATCGGCTGCACAAGGTCGTGGCTGGCCGCCGCGAGGAAGCGCGTCTTGGAACGGGTCGCAGCCTCCAGCGCGGCATTCGCTTCGACCAGCTGCTGCGTGCGTTCGTAAACCTTGGCCTCCAGCGCCTGTTCGGCCACGCGGTCGGCGGTGATGTCGGTGTAGCTGGTGACATAGCCGCCATTGGGCGCGGCATTGCCCAGCACGCGCAGCACACGCCCGTCGGACAGTACCCGCTCGGTGCTGTGGCGGCTGCCCGACCGGAGATGCTGCAACCGCTTTTCGACCGCAGCATCGATCGTATCTTCCGGGAATGCCAGCGCCCGCATGTTGAAGCGCAGCAGATCCTCGATCGGCCGCCCGACTTCGACCAGCTCGTCGGGCAGGTCGAACATTTCGACATAGCGGTGGTTCCAAGCCACCAGTCGCAGGTCGTTGTCGACCACCGAAATGCCCTGGTCGATGTTCTCGATCGCGATCTGCAGCAGCCCGGCGCCGAATTGCAACCGCTGGGAGGTTTCGTCGAACATCGCGACGACCTGTTCAAGCGCGACCGGGTCGCCGTCGAGCGTCGACTGCACCAGCGCCTTGGCCGAGGAACTGCCGATGATCGCGGTGATCATGCGCTCGCTGGTGTCGACCAGCGTCGCATCGGCGGTTTCGGCGTCGCGGTAATTCCGCCCGGTTTCGAGGCGCAGCTGGTTGAGCGATTCCCGTGCCCGCTCCTCGCCGACGAATTGTTCGAGCAGCAGCCGGAAATCCGCAACGCGCGCGCGGGTGAACAGCATGTCGGGCGACGCGAGCGAGGGGCTGCGTTCGATGAAGGCCACGGCCTGCACACGGTCCGCCAGCGTCGTCTCGCCGACCAGCGAGAACAGCACGAACAGCGCCAGATTGATCGCGATGCTGAGGATCGTGCCGGTGACGAGCGGGTCGCTGCCCAGCAGGCTCGGGATCGTTCCCGGCCCGGCCACCGGCGCGGCGAGCAACAGCAGCCACGCCAGGAAGCCGCCGATCAACCCGGCGATCATCCCGTTGCGATTGGCCCGCCGCCAGGCAAAGCCCAGCAGCAGGCCGGGCGCGAACTGGGCCGCGCCGGCAAAGGCGATTTCCCCCAGCCCGGCCAGCGTGGCATCGGCCGGGACCGAGCGGATGTAGACATAGGCCAGCGCCAGCAGCGCAACGATGGTCGAGCGCCGGATCAGGATCAGCGCCGGGCCGACGATATGCCGATCGCCCCGCTGGCGCAGGCGTTCGCGGAAGAACACCGGCACGATCAGATCGTTGGTGACCATGTTCGAAAGCGCGATGCTGGAAACGATGATCATCCCGGTGGAGGCGGAAAAGCCACCGATGAAGGTCAGCAGGGCCAGGGCGTGCGAGTCATGCGCAAGCGGCAGGCTGATCATCAGCATGTCCGCCGATGCATCTGCGCCGAGGAACGCGTGGCCCGCGAGCGAGACGGGCACCACCGCCGCGCAGATCAGCGCCAGATAGACCGGGAACAGCCAGCGCATCGAACCGCGCAGGCTGTCTTCGCGGGCTTCGACCACCAGCATGTGGAACTGGCGCGGCAGGCACAGGATCGCCATCGCCGCGAGGCCGGTCATGGTGATGAACCGCGCATCCACCTGGCCGAGCGCAAATTCGCTCTTCGCCATGGCCGCGACGCTGGACGGGGTGGACGAGGAAATCAGCAGCACCAGCGCGAAGGCCGCCACGGCCCCGATGGCCACGAACTTCACCACCGCTTCCACCGCGATTGCCAGCACCATCCCGCGATTGTGCTGCGTCAGGTCGAGCCGCCCGGTGCCGAACAGCACGGCAAACACCGCCATCGCCGCAGCAACGGCCAGCACGATATCCTCGTTGTGCAGATAGGCGGTCAGGCCCGGCGACAGCGCCGCCAGCGTCTGGCTGACCGATTTCAGCTGCAGCGCCATATAGGGCAGCGCCCCGAACAGCGCGATGATCGTCACCAGCGCGGCGACCCATGCGCTCTTGCCGTAACGCGCCGAGAGGAAATCCGCGATCGAGGTCGAATGCTGTGCCTTGCCGACCTGCAGCACCCGCTCGATAAAGCGCGGGAAGAACAGGAACATCAGGATCGGGCCGAGATAGATCGGCAGGAAGCCGAGGCCGGAGGAGACCGCCGTGGCGACCGCGCCATAGAAGGTCCAGCTGGTGCAATAGACTGCCAGCGAAAGCCCGAACACGGCCCGCTTGTGCCGATCGGTAAAGCTCGCGAGCGGCGCGCGTTCGCCCGCATGTGCGATCCAGAACAGCATCGCCGCATAGGCGATCGCGACCAGGACCGGCACATACCACGATGACATTTTTGTGCTGCGCCCCCCTCTCCGGATCGCAAGCCTAGCGCCAAATGGAAGCGGGGGCGACAGTTTCCTGCCGCCCCCGCCGGAGACCCTCGCTGAAGGAGGATTAGTGGGCGTGGGCCTCCGACGCTCCGCGCGGAACGCGGATGGATTCGACCAGTGCGTCGATTTCCGCAGGCGGCGGCGCCGTCAGCTTCGCGACCACGATCGCCACGATGAAGTTCAGCACCATGCCGACCACCCCGATGCCTTCCGGCGAGATGCCGAACAGCCAGTTGTCAGCGACATTGACCGCAGGGTCCGCCAGCAACTTGAAGTAGAAGATGTAGCTGAAGGTGAAGACCAGCCCGGTGACCATCCCGGCGATCGCGCCTTCCTTGTTCATCTTCTTGGAGAAGATCCCCATGAAGATGGCCGGGAAGAGCGAGGCCGCGGCAAGACCGAAGGCGAAGGCCACAACCTGCGCCACCCACCCCGGAGGATAGATGCCGAGGATGCCCGCAACCACGATCGCTGCGGTTGCGGCGACACGGGCAGACAGGAGTTCGGCCTTCTCGGAAATGTCCGGCTTGAACGTGGACTTGAGAAGGTCGTGGCTGACCGCGGTGGAGATCACCAGCAGCAGGCCGGCCGCGGTGGACAGCGCGGCGGCAAGACCGCCTGCTGCGACCAGCGCGATGACCCAGCCGGGCAGGTTGGCGATTTCCGGGTTGGCGAGGACCATGATGTCCTTGTCGACATAGACCTCGTTGGCATTGTCGCTCAGCACTTCGTTCTTCACGAGACGCTGGCCGCTGGCACCGGTGCCGGCGGTATATTCCGGCGAACCCTTGAACGCATCGCCCTTGGCGACTTCCATCTTGCCGTCGCCGTTCTTGTCGACCCAGGCAATCAGGTTGTTCTTTTCCCAGTTCTTGAACCAGCCCGGAGCTTCCTCATACGCGGTCTGGTTGACCGAGTCGTTGAAGTTCAGGCGGGCGAAGGCGGCCACGGCCGGTGCGGTCGTGTACAGCAGGGCGATGAAGATCAGCGCCCAGCCCGCCGACTTGCGAGCGTCCGAAGCCTTGGGAACGGTGAAGAAGCGAACGATAACGTGCGGCAGGCCCGCCGTGCCGATCATCAGCGCGGCAGTGATGCAGAACACGTCGATCATCGACTTGCTGCCATCGGTATAGGGGCCGAAACCCATCGCCTGCAGCGATGAATCCAGCTTTTGCAGGACATACATCCCCGACCCGTCGTTCACCATCGAACCCAGGCCCAGCTGCGGCACCGGATTGCCGGTGATCAGCATCGAGATGAAGATCGCAGGCACCATATAGGCGAAGATCAGCACGCAGTACTGCGCCACCTGGGTGTAGGTGATGCCCTTCATCCCGCCGAGCACCGCATAGACGAAGACGATCGCCATGCCGATGATCACGCCCACTTCCACCGACACGTCGAGGAAGCGGCTGAACACGATGCCCACGCCGCGCATCTGCCCGGCGATGTAGGTGAAGCTGATGAAGATCAGGCAGATCACCGCCACCGTGCGCGCCACCTTGGAATAGTAGCGGGTGCCGATGAAGTCGGGCACGGTGAACTGGCCGAACTTGCGCAGATACGGGGCCAGCAGCAGCGCCAGCATCACGTAACCGCCCGTCCAGCCCATCAGGTAGACCGACCCGTCATAGCCCATGAAGGCAATGAGGCCGGCCATCGAGATGAAGCTGGCCGCGCTCATCCAGTCCGCGGCCGTGGCCATACCGTTGACGATCGGGTGGACCCCGCCGCCGGCGACATAAAACTCTTTCGTCGAACCGGCGCGCGACCAGATCGCGATGCCGATGTAGATCGCAAAGCTCACCCCGACGAAGAGGTAGATCAAGGCTTGTGTCGACATGGTCCCCTCCTCAGTCGTCGAGATCGTATTTGCGTTCGATCGACTTCATCCGCGCCGCGTAATAGAAAATCAGCACGATGAAGACGTAGACCGAACCCTGTTGCGCGAACCAGAAACCGAGCGGGAAACCGCCGATCATGAACTGGTCGAGGAACGGGCGGAACAGGATCCCGGCGCCGAAGGACACCAGGAACCAGATCGCCATCAAGGTGATCAGCAGGCGGATGTTTTCTTTCCAGTAGGCGCCCGCCCCGGCGCCTTTGGGATCTTGTTCAGACATCTGGATATCTCCCCCTCTCGATAGAAGATGGTCAGCCGCGGTTGCGCCACGGTCCATCGTCAAGCCTAGGTTCGAAGGGGCGATTTGATAGCGCGACTTTCGTCTTAGGGGGGCGCCATCCCCGGTCGTTCAGCGGCGCAGCAGGTCGCCGACACGCGGCGCGCCGCCGGGCCGGTGCGCGATCTGGGCCAGCAGCAATTCGGCACACGCCAGCGCGTCGGTCACCCCGTCATGCGCCCCGTAATGCGGCAGGCCATAGCCCGAGCGCAGCTTGCCCAGGCGCAGCCCATCCGCCGCGCGCGGGCGCGGGAACCAGCGCTGTTCGAGCTGCATGGTGCAGACGAACGGCGCGACGAAGCCCTGCCCCCACACCCGGCGGCAGGCCGCGTCGAGGAAACCGGCCTCGATCTGCGCGAAATGGGCGACTAGCACCCTGCCCACCAGCCGCTGCAACAGCTGCGCCAGCGCCTCCGCCTCGGGCAGCGCCTGCTCCAGCGCATCGTCGGTGATCCCGTGGATCGTCACCGCATCGGGCGAGAGCGCGGCGGGCGGGCGGAACCGGATGCGCCCCGCCGATCCCACCGCGATGCGGCCATCCGCCAGATCGACCAGCCCCGCCTCCAGGATCGCGCTGTCGCGCGCTTCCAGCCCATCGGTTTCCAGGTCGATGGCCGTCATCGGGACGGCGGACAGGGGCAATGCGAAGTCCGGCAGCCCGGCGGCATAGTATTCGGCCAGCGGGCCGGAAGGTGCGTCACGCGCTGCCTTGGCAAAGGCTTTGCGCAGCCTGGCTTCCGGTCCGCCGAACAGGCTCAGCGCCATCAGCCCATGCCGCCTGCGAAATCCGAGCGCAATTTATCGAGCTGCGCGCGGATCAGCTTGAACGCATCGCGCAGATGTTCGCGGTCGAAGCGCGACAGATCGCCCGGGTCGAGCAGGTTCGACGGCGGATCGCCGCGGGCGACCTGTTCGGCCTGGTGGCGAAAGCGCACATCGCGCACGAATTCGAAACAGGCTGCCAGGTCGCGCGCAGCCTCCTTGTCGAGGCTGCCCGCTTTCGCTGCGGCGGCGAGGCGGTCGATCGTGCCGGTGGCCGCAATCCCCCCGGCAATCGCATGGCTGCGGGCGAGGTCGACGATCGGCGCGATGGCCTGCGCCTTGAGGTCGAGCACCTTGCCCTCCACCGCGTCTTCCTTGAGCAGGAAATTGCGGAAGAAGCCCAGCGGCACCGCGGTGGCGGCGGCGGAGCGCGCGATGAAGGAGAGGAAGATGCGGTTGCGCCGCGCAGCCTCGAAAATGCGCTCGCGCATGGCCTCGACCAGCGCGATTTCGCCCGCTACGCCGCGCATGTCGAAGAATATCCCGCTTTCGAGCACGGCCTGCGGATCGGGCTTGTCGATCCAGCCGGAGAAATGGGCCTGCCATTCCTCGACCGTGCGGCGATAGGCCGGGTTGCTGGCCATGATGTCGCCCGGGCAATAGCGGAAACCGGCGGTGTTCAACCCGTCGCTCAGCCGCCGGCCGAGTTCGGCGAAATAGCCGTCGTGCCGCTCGCGGTCGAAATCCTCTGCGAAGACAAAGCCGTTGTCCTGGTCCGATCCCAGCGCAACCTCGGACCGGGCGAGCGATCCGAACGCGACCAGCGCGAAGCGTGCGGGTGGCGGGCCGAGTTCGGCCTGGGCCAGCGCGAGCAGGCGGCGGTGGGCCACTTCGGCAACCGTGCTGACATAGCGCGCGACATGGTCCGCATCGACACCGGCCCCCACCAGCCCGCCGACCGCCCGGGGCAACTGGCTGGTGGCGCGGGCAATCGCCTGGGGATCGCCCGCCCCCTCGATCTCGCGCACCACATGCAGCCAGTTCGAGCCGAGCTGGGCGAGGATATCGCCTGCCGACACGATCCCGCGCAAGCGGCCTGCGGCGTCGAGCACCGGCAGGTGATGGATATGCATCCCGGTCATCGTCAGCAGCGCGCTGGCGAGCGGTTCGCTGAGCGGCACGGTGAGCGGGTCGGGCGTCATCACCGACGACACCGGGGTCGCCAGGTCCAGCCCCACGGCCAGCACCCGCCTGCGCAAATCCTTGTCGGTGATGATGCCCACGATGCGCTCCCCCTCGCACACCGGAAGCGTCGAGACATCTTCGCGTGCCATCAGCTCGGCGGCTGTGCCGATCGGCATTTCGGGCGGCGCGGTCACGATTTCGCGCATGGCGAGCAGGGTTTCGACCGGGGCGTGGATCGTGAAGGCGCCCTGCGCCTCTGCCGCAGCGGCCCCGGCTTCGCGCATGGCGGACACCGCCCGGCGCAGGCGCGAGGCTTCGTCGATTTCGAAGAAGCGTCGAAAACCGTCGCTCTCCTGCCGCAACCGGGCAAATGCGGCGGCGTCGATGCGGTAGAGCAGGCAATCTTCCACCGCGATGGCTTCGTTCTGCGCGGTGCCATTGCGGATCAGCGAGGGATAGCCGAAGCAGTCGCCCTCCCCCAGCCTTGCATGCAAATCGGTGCCGCCAAGCCGCAGCTCGACCGCGCCGGCACGGATGATCGACAGGTGGCGATTGGCATCACCGGCAGCGGTAATCGTGCTGCCGCGACGGAAATAGGCGACCTCCACCGCGCGGCAGGCAAGATTGAGCTGCCCCCGGTCGAGCGAGGGAAAGGGTTCGGTCCTTTCGAGGAACCCGCAAACCTCCCGCAATTCGCTCTCGCCAAGCGTCATGCAGGCATGATTACGCGAACCGCGCGCGCAGTCCATAGCGACCAAAGTCGCTTGACCGAACGGCTACATGTTCTAATTTTGTTCCGAAGCGGTGAGAGGAACGAGTCGATGGCGGAATTCACATTCTACACCAACCCCATGTCGCGCGGGCAGATCGTGCGCTGGGCCCTGCACGAAGCTGGCGCGGATTACGACCAGGTGCTGGTCGACTGGGCCGACAAGGGCGCACTGCTGCAAGTCAATCCGATGGGCAAGGTGCCGACGATCGTCCACCATCACGGCGGGCACGACCATGTCGTGACCGAGGCGGCTGCGATCTGCCATTATCTGGCGGAAATGGCCGCCCCCGCGCTGCTGCCCACCGCGCATGAGAAAGCCGATTATTTCCGCTGGCTGTTCTTTGCCGCAGGCCCGGTCGAACAGGCCATCGTCACCCGCGGCATGGGCTGGGAGGTCCCGCCGGAGCGCGAAGGCATGGCCGGCTTCGGCAGCTACGATCGTGCGATCGGCGGTTTGGCGAGCCTGTTCGACGGGCGCGAATTCGTCTGCGGCAGCCGCTTCACCATGGCCGACGTCTATGTCGGCAGCCAGGTGGACTGGGGGCTGGCGTTCAAGTCGATCCCCGCGCGGCCCGAATTCGAGGCCTATGCCGAACGGCTGCGGGAGCGCGAGGCATACAAGGCGGCCAAGGCGATCGACAATGATCTGATCGCCGCTGCCCAGGCGAAGGGCTGACCGCGCCCTTCAGGCGAAGGCCGCGCTCTTGCGCAGCAGCTGGTATGCTTCGACCACCCTGCCCAGCCGCGCTTCGTGCTTGCGGTCGCCGCCGTTGCGGTCGGGGTGGTAACGGCGCACCAGTTCGGAATAGCGGCGGCGCAGCCGGGTGCGATCGGCGTCGAGCCCCAGCCCCATCACTTCCATCGCCTGCGCTTCCTCGCGGCTGAAGCGACCGTCGGCGGCCATTGCCGCCTCTCGCTGTGCGCGGTTCTTGATGCCGCGGGCACGCGCCGAAATGGCGTCGAGCGGATCGTCGTAATCGGCCCAGCGCGGCATGCCGTCGATGCCCGCGGTCGGTCGGAAGGCGCGCGTTTCGCTCGCCCAGCCGGCAGCCGGGGCCTGCGCACGATAGATCTCGTCGGCGCTCATGCCTTCGAACCAGTCGTAGCCCGCGTTGAATTCGCGCACATGTTCGAGGCAGAACCAGCGCCAGTCGCCCGGCCCGTCGAACCCCGCCGGACGTTCGCCGGGGGCGCGGAATTGTCCGGGTTCGCAACATCCCAGGGCATCGCAATTGCGCCCCGTATCCTCGAACCTGCCATGAAACCTGTCGCCGCGCATTGCGTCATAGGATGGGAATTGCCATGCGAATTGCAAATCGAAAGGAATGAAAATGACCGGCCCCCTGCAATCGGAAATGGAAAATATCCTGCGCGAAGCCTTCGCGCCGACCCGACTGGAGGTGATCAACGACAGCGCCCGGCACCACGGCCATTCGGGCGACGACGGCAGCGGGGAATCGCATTTCACCCTGGTGGTCGAAAGCGCGCAGTTCGAAGGTAAATCGCGGCTGGAACGGCAGCGCATGGTCAACCGCGCGCTGGGCGATATCCCGGGCGACCGGGTCCATGCCCTCGCGATCAAGGCCTTCGCACCCGGCGAATAATTCGCCCTCCCCAAGCGGCGATGGCCCTGCTAGCGTTGCACAATGCAACGTATCACCCTCGCCAGCGGCATCGAACTCGATGTGCAGGTAACCGGGCCCGAAGGCGCCCCGGCGATTATCTTCCTGCACGGATTTCCCGAATCGCACCGCACCTGGCGGCACCAGGTGCCGCATTTTTCGGATCGCTTCCGCTGTATCGTGCCCGACCAGCGCGGCTATCGCGGATCGTCTAAGCCGCAGGATGTGGCCAGCTATTCGCCCGACAAATTGATCGGAGACATCTTCCAGCTGGCCGATGCACTGGGGGTCGAGAAATTCACCCTCGTCGGCCACGACTGGGGCGGCGCGATCGCCTGGGGTGGCGGGATGATGGGCCAGGCCATGGGCCGGGTCGAGCGGCTGGTGATCATGAACGCGCCGCATCCGGCGATCTTCCAGCGCCTGCTCTACACCGACCCTGTGCAGCGCGAGGCGAGCCAGTACGTCCGCGGGTTCCGCGACCCGGCCAACGACGCGATGGTGCGCGAACACGGCCTGGCCGCGATCCTGCTGAAAGAGGTCAAATGGGGCCGCTCCCCCGCGATGGAGGATGCCGAACGCGCCGCGCTGATGCAGGACTGGCAGGATCGCGAGGCAGCCTTCGGGATGCTCAACTGGTATCGCGCCAGCGCGCTGGTGGTGCCCGAAATGGACGCGCCGTTCGAAGTGCCCGAGGGCGCCTACCTGCCACAGGTTCCCAAGCTGACCATCCCGACGCTGGTGATCTGGGCGATGGACGATCTCGCGCTCCCGGCAGGCAATATCGCCGGGCTGGACGAATATGTCGCCGACCTCACCCTGGTCGAAGTGCGCGACTGCGGCCATTTCGTGCCATGGGAAGCCCCGGACACGGTGAATGCGGCGATGGACGATTTCTTCGCGAAGACGGGCCTCTAGCGGCCGTACCACTCCACCCACGCCCCGTGGGGATGCGCCTCGGCCAATAGTACCGCGTCTTCGCCACCCGGCCAGTAGCGCACGCGCAATTCGTGCTTGAAGGTTTCGCGGTTGGTTTCGAGCATGACCCAGGCGAGCGGCTGTTCGCGCGTCGCCAGCGCGCCTGCCGCTTCCATCGCGTGGGTAATCGCCGCGCGCCCGGCCTCGGGAATATATTGCCACACGATCGAGTGGAACAACACGCGCGCCACGCCATGCGCCTGCGGCTGCGCCAGCATCGCGGGCACGAATTGCGCTGCGTCCATCTTCGCGATGTCCGGCGCACGCTCGCCCGCAAGCTGGATCGCCGCATCGATCCGGCCCATGCGCACATGCGCTTCGGGCCAGACATAGCTCTTCAGCCGCTCCGCCTGCGCGGGGTCGGTCAGGTCGATGGGTGCCTGGTCGCAGCCCCGGATGGAACGAATGGCGACCTCGCCCGCAGGCGGCGCATCGCCGCGCCATTCGGGGGCAATGCGCATCGGTGTATCCGTCGGCCCCGCCTCCACCCCGCCCAGATCGAAGCGATAGCGATCCATCATCGTATTGACGCCCGCGCTCGCGCCGATCTCATTGAGTTCGAAGTTCGGCCCCAGCCGCCCGGACAGCCACAGCAACCCCGCCATGATGCTGGCAGAACGGCCCGCTTCGTTGGTCTGCGGCGGGCAGTCGAGCCAGGGCAGCAGGCGGTGGTCCCACTTCTCGAACAATTCGCAGACCAGCGCATCCACAGTCGCCTGGTCGGTCACCAGCCCGGCGTAGACCGGTTCCAGCCGCCGGTCGTCGCCGGTCACCAGCAGATTGTGCAGCCCGCCCGTGATCCGCAGCGGCATGGCATCTTCCAGCGCCAGCCCCTGCCAGCCGGCAATGCGCCGTGCCGTCGCCGTATCGGTGTTCAGGGCGGCCGACACGGCCCGGATCACGCGCGCCGTGCAATGCGCTCCGGCCTCCTCCGCATGGGTCGCTTGCCATTCGATTGCCTCGGGCACCGACCTGATATGCATCACCGCGTGGGATTGTTCGGCCATTGCCCTTTTCTCCGCCAGATCCTAAGTGCCGCGGCGCCATGAACACCGCCGCGCAACCGCCGTTGACCTTTGCCATCCCCAAGGGGCGCATCCTCGAAGAGGCGCTGCCGGTGATGGCGCGCGCGGGCGTCGTGCCCGAAGCGGCGTTCCACGACAAGGATAACCGCTCGCTCACTTTCGCGACCACGCGCGATGACATGCGGCTGATCCGGGTGCGCGCCTTCGACGTTGCAACTTTCGTTGCGCATGGCGCGGCGCAGGTCGGCATCGTGGGATCGGACGTGATCGAGGAATTCGATTATTCGGATCTCTATGCGCCGGTCGATCTCGACATCGGGCATTGCCGCCTGTCGGTGGCGGAACCGGTCGGCGGCGCGGCGCCGGTCGATTCCTACAGCCATGTGCGCGTGGCGACCAAATATCCCAACCTTACCCGCCGCCATTTCGAGCGGCAGGGCGTGCAGGCCGAATGCGTCAAGCTCAACGGCGCGATGGAGATCGCCCCCAGCCTGGGCCTGTGCGGGCGGATCGTCGACCTTGTTTCGACCGGTCGCACGCTGAAGGACAACGGCCTCGTCGAAACATCGGTGATCGTGCAGATTTCCGCGCGGCTGATCGTCAATCGCGCTGCGCTGAAAACCGATCCGCGCGTTGCCGCCCTGGTCGAAGCGTTCCGGGCAGACGCGCAGGCGCGCGAGGCAGCCTGATGCGCTGGCTGCGTTCATCCGATCCCGGTTTCGCGCAGGATTTCGCGCTGCTGGTGGAGGACCGCCGCGAAAGCGCGGGCGATGTCGCCGCCGATGTGCGGGCGATCCTCGACGCGGTCAGGCAGCGTGGCGACACGGCGCTGGCGGACTATAGCGCAAAGTTCGACGGCCATGTCCTCGCCAGCGAGCGTGACTGGCGCATCACGGCGGACGAATGCCGCGCCGCTTACGAGGCGCTGGCGCCGGACCTGCGCGACGCACTCGATTTCGCGGCGCAGCGCATTCGCGCCTATCACGCGGCCCAGCTGCCGGAAGATCGCGACTATGTGGACGATACCGGCGTCCGCCTCGGCGCGATCTGGCGTCCGGTCGATGCGGCCGGGCTGTATGTCCCGGGCGGCCGGGCGGCCTATCCCTCCTCGCTGCTGATGAACGCGATCCCGGCCAAGGTCGCCGGGGTCGAACGGCTGGTGGTCGTTACCCCCACGCCGAAAGGGGTGACCAATCCGCTGGTGCTCGCCGCAGCGCATATCGCCGGGGTGGACGAGGTCTGGCGCGTCGGCGGCGCGCAGGCGGTGGCCGCGCTCGCCTATGGCACGCAGCGGATCGCGCGGGTCGATGTCGTCACCGGCCCCGGCAATGCCTGGGTGGCAGAGGCCAAGCGCCAGCTTTACGGCGTGGTCGGGATCGACATGGTTGCAGGGCCGAGCGAGATCCTGGTGATTGCCGACGGCGCCAACGATGCCGGATGGATCGCCGCAGACCTGCTGAGCCAGGCGGAGCACGATCCCGCCGCGCAGTCGATCCTGATTACCGACGATGCGGAGTTTGCCGACCGGGTGGCAGCCGAGGTCGATCGCCAGCTGTCGGAACTTGCGACCGGTGAAACCGCGCGGGCAAGCTGGGACGTCCACGGCACGATGATCCTCGTCGCCAGCCTGGACGAGGCGCCACCCCTTGCCGATGCGCTCGCCGCCGAACATATCGAGCTGGCGGTGGACGATCCCGAACCGCTGCTGCGCCGGATCCGCCACGCGGGCAGCGTGTTCCTGGGCCGGATGACGCCCGAAGCCGTGGGCGATTACGTCGCCGGGCCCAACCACGTCCTGCCCACCGGGCGCCGCGCCCGCTTTGCCAGCGGGCTGTCGGTGCTCGACTTCATGAAACGCACCAGCTTCCTCGGGCTGGACGGCGATGCGCTGGGCCGGGTCGGCCCGGCTGCCGTCGCGCTCGCCCATGCCGAGGGGCTTCCTGCCCATGCCAGATCGATAGAATTGCGCCTCAAATGACAGCACCCCGTAGCCAAGCCCGTTCCGCTGCACGCCTTGCCGCCGTGCAGGCCCTCTACCAGCAGTCGATGGAGGGCACCTCGGTCGCGCGCCTGCTCGACGAGTTCCACCAGCACCGGCTGGGCCAGCTGATCGAGGACGACCAGTATGCCGACGCCGAGGTCGAGTTTTTCGACGACATCGTGCGCGGCGTCGCGGCCCGTGGGGACGAGATCGACAGCCTGCTGGAAAGCAAGCTGGCGCAGGGCTGGACCTTGCAGCGGCTGGACAAGACCATGTTGCAGGTCCTGCGCGCCGGGGCTTACGAACTGCTCGCCCGTGTCGATGTACCGGTGGCCAGCGCGATCAGCGAATATGTCGATGTGGCCAAGGCATTCTTCGACGATCGCGAGGCCAAATTCGTGAACGGCATCCTCGACGCCGTGGCGAAAGAGGTGCGTTGAGCGGCGAGGCCGCCTTCATCGACGCGCTGCGGGCCATCGCCCGCTCGCCTGAGGCGCGAGGCCTTGCCGACGATGCCGCCGTGATCGAACTGGGCGGCGAGGCGCTGGTCCTGACACACGACATGATGGTCGAAGGCGTCCATTTCCTGACGGAACAGGACATGGCCGACGTCGCGTGGAAGCTGGTCGCAGTGAATTTGTCCGACCTTGCCGCCAAGGGTGCGCGACCCCTGGGCGTGCTGCTGGGCTATACGCTGGGCGCAGGCGACGCGCGCTTCCTCGCCGGCCTGCGCAAAGTGCTGGCGGCCTACGATGTCCCGCTGCTGGGGGGCGACACGGTTTCGGGCGGCCCCCCGCGCAGTTTTGGCCTCACCGCGATCGGGCGGGCCACGCATCGCCCGGTCCCCGCGCGCGGCGGCGCGCAGCCGGGCGGAACAGGGCCAGGCGCTCGCGCCAGTGGTCAGCGCGATGATGGATGTGTCCGACGGGGTGCTGCTCGATGCCAGCCGCATGGCCGCCGCCAGCGGCGTCGCCATTGCCATCGAAACCGCCGCCGTGCCCCTCGCCGTGCCCGAGAGCCGCCGCGCCGACGCGCTGCGCTGGGGCGACGATTACCAGTTGCTGTTCACCCTGCCCGGCGACACCGAACCACCGGTCGAAGCGTGGCGGATCGGCACGGTGCGCGAGCCGGGAGAGGCGCACCTGCTGATCGACGGCGCCCCGCCCGCATCGGGGGATCGGCTGGGCTACAGTCACTGACGCCGGGTTTTCCTCACCCTTGTCGGCACGCGACCGCCAAGCCCCTTGCCTCGCCCAATCGGCCCATGATAGCCAACCGCCCGAAACCCGTGCAAAACGGGAGAATAGCTACGTTTGAAGGAGGGGGACTCACGTGGGTCTAGTAGAAATATCCATCGTATTGGGGCTGGCTGCCGTGCTTTACGGCTTCATCACCAGCCGCCAGGTGCTCGGCGCTTCCGCCGGTAGCGAGAAAATGCAGGAGATTGCCGCCGCCATCCAGGAAGGCGCGCAGGCCTATCTCAAGCGGCAATATACCACCATCGCGGTGGTCGGCGTGGTCGTGGCGGTGCTCGTGGCCGTATTCCTCGGCCCGGTGAGCGCGGTCGGCTTCGCGATCGGTGCGATCCTGTCGGGCGTTGCGGGCTTCATCGGGATGAATATCTCGGTCCGTTCCAACGTGCGCACCGCGCAGGCGGCATCGGAAGGGCTCCAGTCGGGCCTGACCCTCGCTTTCCGCGCCGGCGCGATCACCGGCCTGCTGGTGGCCGGCCTCGCACTGCTGGCAATCTCGGTCTTCTACTGGGTCCTCACCACGCAGATGGGCAAGACCGTGGGCGGCGAGGATCGCACCGTGGTCGACGGGCTGGTCGCCCTCGCCTTCGGCGCTTCGCTGATCTCGATCTTCGCGCGTCTGGGCGGCGGCATCTTCACCAAGGCGGCCGACGTCGGCGCCGACCTCGTCGGCAAGGTGGAAGCGGGCATCCCCGAAGACGATCCACGCAACCCTGCGGTTATCGCGGACAATGTCGGCGACAATGTCGGTGACTGCGCGGGCATGGCCGCGGACTTGTTCGAAACCTATGTCGTGACCGTCGGCGCCACCATGGTGCTGACCGCGCTGCTGATGAAGACATCGCCGGTGCTCGAAGGGCTGATGGCCCTGCCGCTCCTGATCGGCGGCGTGTGCATCGTCACCAGCATCATCGGCACCTATTTCGTCCGTCTCGGCGGCGGGAAGAACGTGATGGGCGCGATGTACAAGGGCTTCCTTGTCAGCGCGGTCCTCGCGGTTCCCGCGATCTGGTTCGCGACCAGCATCGCGCTGGGCGGCATGGCCACCGAAATGACCATCCGCGATCACACCTTCAACGGCATGTCGCTGTTCTGGTGCGCGCTGCTGGGCCTGGTCATCACCGGGCTGATCATCTGGATCACCGAATATTACACCGGCACCAATTATCGCCCGGTGCGCTCGATCGCCAAGGCATCGGAGACGGGCCACGGCACCAATGTGATCCAGGGGCTTGCCGTGTCGCTCGAAGCGACCGCGCTGCCCACGCTGGTGATCGTGGCGGGCATCATCATCGCCTACCAGCTCGCCGGGCTGATCGGGATCGCCTATGGCGCGACCGCGATGCTGGCGCTGGCCGGGATGGTCGTGGCGCTCGACGCCTATGGCCCGGTAACCGACAATGCGGGCGGCATTGCCGAAATGGCAGGGCTGGACGACAGCGTGCGCGAGAAGACCGATTTGCTCGACGCTGTGGGCAACACCACCAAGGCGGTGACCAAGGGCTATGCCATCGGTTCGGCGGGCCTCGCCGCGCTGGTGCTGTTCGCCGCATACACCACCGACCTGAGGGAGTTCTTCCCGGATCTGAACGTCAGTTTCAGCCTCGAAAACCCCTATGTCGTCGTCGGCTTGCTGCTCGGCGCGCTGCTCCCGTACCTGTTCGGTGCGATGGGCATGACCGCCGTGGGCCGCGCAGCGGGCGACGTGGTGAAGGATGTGCGCGACCAGTTCGCGGCCGATCCGGGCATCATGGCCGGCACCAGCAAGCCGAACTACGCCCGGACGGTGGACCTTGTGACCAAGGCGGCGATCAAGGAGATGATCATCCCCTCGCTGCTGCCGGTCCTCGCGCCGATCGTGGTGTATTTCGTGATCAGCTGGGTATCGCCCAACGGCGCGGCGGATGGCTTCGCCGCGCTGGGCGCACTGCTGCTCGGCGTGATCGTCGGCGGCTTGTTCGTCGCGCTGTCCATGACCGCCGGTGGCGGCGCATGGGACAATGCGAAGAAATACATCGAAGACGGCAACCACGGCGGCAAGGGCTCCGAAGCCCACAAGGCGGCCGTGACCGGCGATACGGTGGGCGATCCCTACAAGGACACCGCCGGTCCGGCGGTGAACCCGATGATCAAGATCACCAACATCGTGGCGCTGCTGCTGCTCGCCGCGCTGGCCAGCCACGCCGCAGGCTGAAGCGCCACACCGACCAGGCAAAAGCCCCGTCCGGAGCGATCCGGGCGGGGTTTTTCATTGACGGTTCAGTGACATTCGCTAGATTTTTCGTCTCACACGTAACCATCCGGCGCTTGCCGGATCAAAGTCTTGCTTCGCGCTACATGGGGTCGCGCCGAAACTTGCGAGTTGGGGAAACCTGGGGACTGCAATGATTTCAAGTGTCAATATTTCCGCGCGCCTGCTCGGTCGAGCCTGCGCCCTTGCAATTGCGGTTGCAGCGACCGGTTCGGTCACCGCAAATCCGGCATTCGCGCAACAGGCAGCAACCACACCGGGGCAGGAAGTTGCCGCCAAGGTTCCGCTAGATACGCTTGCCGCATTGCCGGCTCTTTCCGACCTGCGCATTTCGCCCGACGGCAAGCGGGCGCTCGCCACCATCGGCGGCGGAAATAATTTCTTCTATGCAATTCTCGACCTTGAGAAGGGCGGCGATCCGAAGGTCTTTGCCCAGGCTGCCACCCTCAAGGAAGAGGGCGAGCGACTGTTGACGGACTATCGCTGGATCAACGACCGCTTCGTCATCTTCACCCTGCAATCGCGTGAGAACGTATACGGGCAGCGGGTCGACCTGCGGCGGCTCGCCTCATACGATACCCAGACGGGCACAACGACCCCGCTTGCCTGGCGTGATGCAACGGCTGACGCCTCCGACATCCTGCAGGTCGACCGTGACAATAACCGCATCCTGCTCGCCCGCATGGTCGATGACGGCAATTCCGAACGCCGCTTTCTCTACCAGGTCGAATGGGTCGACGTCGCAACCGGCAAGGTGCTGGAGGTCGTACAGCGCGCAAATCCGGTGGTCGATGGCTGGGCGGCAGATGGCAAGGGCGTGATCCGGATGGGGTTCGGCTCCGACCGCGACTCAGGTCAGGAACGCTATCTCTATCGCTCCGGCGCCAGCGATACGCTGCACACGGTGCAAAAGGTGAAAGACGAGGATTTCACCGGCAAGGGTATCCGCCCGATCGTGTTCCTCGACGAACCCGACATGGCGATTGTTTCGAGCAATCACGAAGGTTACCGTGCGATCTACAAGGCGAACCTCGCCACGATGGAGATCGTCGAGAAGGTTTTCTCGGTCGACGGCTATGACGTCGGTTCCGCAATTCCGAACGAAGACGAGAATGGCATCTTAGGTTATACCTATGCCACCGATCGCCCCAAGCGTAAGTGGATCGACCCCGATTTCGCCACCATTTCCCAGTTCCTCGAGGAAGAATTCGGCGAAGGTAATGCGCGCATCATCAGCCGCAACAAGGACAGTTCGCGCCTGATCGTCTCGCTCTCGCAGCCGCGCCAGATGGATGCCTATTATCTCTACGACACCAAGAGCGGCACCTTCAGCCTGATCGGCTATGAAAGCGACAAGGTGAAGGATGGCCTGCTCAACCCGGTCGAGGCGATCCGCTACAAGGCGAGCGATGGTGTCGAAATCGAGGCAATCGTCACCAAGCCCCGCCTGCGACAGGGCGAGAAGAACCTGCCGGTTGTCGTCCTGACCCACGGCGGCCCATACGGCGTGCGCGACTATGCTGCCTACGATCAGTGGGCCCAGTCGATTGCAGAACAGGGCTATGTCGTGGTGCAACCGAATTACCGTGGTTCCGGCGGATATGGCTCGGAATTCGTGAAGGAAGGGCGCAAGGACGGCTTCGGCACCAGGATGCAGGACGACCTCAATGACGTGGTCGATTATCTCGCCTCAACCGGACTGGTCGACCCCAAGCGGGCCTGCATGATGGGCTGGTCATACGGTGGGTATGCCTCGGCTCGCGCGGCCCAGCGCGACCCGCAGCGCTGGCGGTGCACCATCGCCGGAGCGGGCGTGTACGACCTGCCAAAGATGAAGGCTTACGACACCGGCTATCTTGGAAGTTTCGGGGCGAATTACCTTGCCAAGGGCGCCAATTCTCTGATCGATGTCTCCCCAGCCCGCAATGCTGGCGGCACCTGGGCACCAATCCTGATCGTCCACGGTGTACGCGACCCACGTGTTCCGATCGAACAGGCCCGTACGCTCAAGAGCGCGCTTGAAGGCGCAGGCAAGAAGGAAGGTGTGGACTTCGCCTATCTCGAACAGCCGCTCAACGGTCACTATGGCGTATATTTCACCAAGGAAGAGCGTTTGCAGTGGCTGGGCGGGGCCACCGCTTGGCTGGCGAGGTTCAATCCGGCCTACATCTCCAGTGATTCCGACTACGCCAAGCGCGCACCGCTAGATCCGGCAGCAAAGGCAATGGCAGATCAGCTGAAGATCAAGGGGCTTTGATCCGGGCGAGCGCCGCAGGCTGCGCCCTTCCGCGTTAAACCTTCCCCAACCTTCGCCTGCTAGCGCAACTGTGCGGCACGTATCGCCGCGGCAGGCGAAGGTTAACGCGGGTGGCGAGCATTCCGATCGAACGGCACACGCCGCAGACCGGCGACGCCTATGATGGCATCGTCCGGCTTCCCGCCGATGCCATGCGCACACCGGCCATGATCGCCCAATGGGACGATCTGGCGCGGCAATGCAACGATCCCAACCCGTTCTTCGAGAGCTGGTATCTCCTGCCCGCCATCGATGCCCTGGCCGGTGCCGGGCAGGTCGAGCTGGCCTGCCTGTTCGCCGACGGCGCGCTCGCCGGGCTGATGCCGCTCGCCCGGTCGGGCAGCTATTATGGCAAGCCCGTGCCGCATCTGGCGGCATGGAGCCATCCCAACGCGTTCTGCGGGCTGCCCTTGGTTGCCAAGGGGCACGAGCGCCCATTCTGGCGCGCGCTGTTCGATGCGCTTGACCGGTTGCCGGGGCTGACCGCGTTCCTCCATCTCGCCGAATTGCCGGGTGAAGGACCAATGGCCGATGCCCTGCGCGAAGTGCTGGCCGAACAGCTTCGCCCGAGCG
Organism: Sphingomonadales bacterium; assembly: GCA_014763545.1. Taxonomy (GTDB): domain Bacteria; phylum Pseudomonadota; class Alphaproteobacteria; order Sphingomonadales; family Sphingomonadaceae; genus JACXVD01. Next base: position 19,688 of record JACXVD010000014.1, on the reverse strand, counting down.
CAATCGTGGTCGAAGCGGAACGGGCGATGCTCGCCTCGCAGCTGTCGCCCGAAGACTATTTCGTCGCCTCGATGAGCGGCAAGAAGCGCAAGGAACTGCGCCGTCAGGCCAATCGCCTGGCCGAAGAGGGCGAGCTGGCGTTCACCCGCCATTCCGACACCGCCGAGATTGCCGAGTGGATCGAGCAATTCCTGGCGCTCGAACGTGCGGGATGGAAGGGTGCGCAAGGCAGCGCGCTGGGCAGCGCGGACGCGACCGCGCAATTGTTCCGCCAGGCGCTTGCCGGGGCCGCCGAGCGCGGGCGGCTGGAACGGCTCGCGCTGACGCTCGACGGCAGGCCGATCGCCATGCTGGCCAATTTCATCACCCCGCCGGGTGCCTATTCGTTCAAGACCGCCTTCGACGAGAACTTCGCCCGTTACTCGCCCGGCGTGCTGCTCCAGCGCGAGAATCTCACGCTGCTGGCGCGCAGTGACATTGCGTGGTGCGACAGCTGCGCAGCGGCAGACCATCCGATGATCGAGCGCATCTGGCGCGACAAACGGCGTGTTACCTGCACCAATATTGCCATCGGCGGCGGTTTGCGCCGCACATTGTTCCGCCAGCTCGCCCGGATCGAGGCGCGCGGCCAGATCAGGGAATTCTGACCATGGATGCGATCGAAAAACTCACCATTGCCGACGATGCCGGGGTGGATGATTACGAGCCACAAGGCACCGGGGCGGTATTTCCCGAATCCAGCCGCGCGCAATTCGCCGCCGCCTATCCCGAGCTGCCGCATATCCTGCGCCACAATCTCGCGCAAAGCGACCTGCTGACGCTCGACGCGCTGGCGGCGCTGGCCGGGAAGCTCCCGCCCGAGGAGATCGAATACAACCGCGGCGATCTGCCGATCGGGGTGGACGGAAAGCCCGGCAGCACCGGGATGTCGATCGGGGATACGATCCGTCATATCGCCACCAGCAACAGCTGGGCGGTGCTCAAACATATCGAACGGGTGCCCGAATATGAGGCATTGCTGCTCGCCCTGCTGGCGGAGCTGCGCCCGGTAATCGAGCAGAAAACCGGCAAGATGCTGCGGCCGCAGGGCTTCATCTTCATCTCTTCGCCCAATGCGGTGACGCCGTATCACTTCGACCCGGAGCACAATATCCTGCTGCAACTGGTCGGATCGAAGGTCATGACCCAATTCCCCGCGGGCGATGCGACCTACGCGCCCGACGAAATCCACGAGAGCTATCACGCCGGCGGTGCGCGTGAACTGACCTGGCGCGACGAGCTGGCGGCGGGCGGACGGGAATATCCGCTGGGCCCGGGGGAAGCTGTGTTCGTGCCGGTCATGGCGCCGCATTTCGTCCGCGTCGGCCCGCAGAGCTCGATCTCGCTATCGATCACCTGGCGCAGCGAATGGAGCTTCGCCGAAGCCGATGCGCGGGGCTTCAACCGCCTGCTGCGTGCCGCCGGGTTGCGCCCGCATGCGCCCGGTCGCTGGCCCGCTGGCAATGGCGGCAAGGCGCTGGCCTACCGCGCATGGCGCAAGATCGCCGGGGCGCATTGACGAAGCGAACATTGCCCGACAAAGAACGGGCATGGCCAATTCAGTTTCAAATGACCACCCGACACCCGAACAGCTCGTCGCGGACCTGATCCTGCTGCTCGACCTGATCCCGCGCGGCCCCGATCGCTTCGAGGGGCGCCGCAAGAAGGATGGCGTCGGCCGCGTGTTCGGTGGGCAGGTCGTGGCGCAGGCGCTGGCCGCGGCGGAGCGGACGGTCGAGGAAGATCGGGTGCCCCATTCGATCCACGCCTATTTCCTGCGCGGCGGCAGCGAAGATCATTCGATCTGCCTGACCGCCGATCGCCAGTTCGACGGGCGCAGCTTTTCCAATCGCCGTGTCGTCGCCAGCCAGCAGGGCGCGCCGATCCTCAACCTCGCCGCCAGTTTCCAGCGGGAGGAAGCGGGTATTCACCACCAGGCGATGGGCATGCCCGCCGTGCCCCAGCCCGAAGACCTGCCAAGCGAAGCAGAGCTGCGCCGCGCGCGGTGGGACGAGCTCAACGAACTTGAGCGCTTCATGGCCTCGCGCCCGCGCCCGTTCGAGATGCGGCCCGCATCGGCCACCGCCTTCATGCGCAATGCACCGAGCGAGCCGGTCCAGCATGTGTGGTTGCGGACCAAGGCGCCCCTGCCCGACGAACCGCGCATCCACCGCGCTGTGCTCGCTTATGTCAGCGATATGTACCTGCTCGGTACCGCTCTGATGCCGCATGGGCTCAGCATGCTGCGCGGCGAAGTGAAGATGGCCAGCCTCGACCATGCGATATGGTTCCACGAACCGTTTCGCTGCGACGACTGGCTGCTCTATTCGATGGATTCGCCCTGGAGCGGCCATTCGCGCGGCTTTTCACGGGGGCAATTCTTCACTCGCGATGGCCGATTGGTGGCCAGCACCGCGCAGGAAGGGATGATCCGCACGGTGCCGCCCAAGGGCACCGACTGACGCCCGCCTGCACGGCGCGTCAATGCGCCATCAGCAGCGGCACCGGCGGATTGGCGAGCATCCGGTGGGTCACCCCGCCGAGCATGGATTCGATCAGCCGGGCCTGCCCGTAGGCGCCCATCACCATCAGTCCCGACCCGCCCGACTGCGCCGCGGCGGCGAGGACTTCGGACGGGTGCTTGCCGTCGCGCGGCAACTCGACCATGTCGCAGCGCACCCCGTGGCGCGAGAGATATTCCGCACCGCTGGTCGGCGGCAGGTCGTAACCATCCGCCGCGCCCTTGCCGCTGACGGTTGCCAGCGTGACCGACGAAGCCTTGGCCAGCAGGGGCAAGGCCGAACGCAGCGCACGCGACGCTTCGGGCGATCCGTCCCACCCGACGATTGCCGCACCGCCGACATCGAACCCGCGCGCCGAACCCGGCACGACCAGGACCGGAGTGCGCGCATTGATCGCAACTTCACCGGCCAGGCGCGACGGGCCGCGCTTGGGCCCGTCGGGATCGGCGGCGCTGACCACCAGCACATCGCTCAGCGCGGCATGTTCGAGCATCCGGCTTTCGGCCCAGCCCCCTTCGTCGATCCAGCTCCAGCGCGCATCCTCGCCTGCCAGCCGCGTTTCCAGCTGCTTGCGCAGCGCGGTGGCCTGTTCCTGGATGATCGGCGTGAATTCCACCCCGATCCCGCCGTAGAAATCGCCGGGCATCGGCATGGCGTAGCTGATCGACTGCAGCAACGTAACATGCCCGTCGAAGCCGCGCGCAAGGTCCAGCGCGGCCTGCAGCCGACTTTCGAGGCCGGTGTCGTCGTGAACGTGGAGCAGGATCGAACGCATGGGGAAACCTCCTGTATCGGGCAAGCCGGCCATGGTCCCTCAGGCGGAAAACAGGGAACACCGGATTACCTGTCTTTACACCTTCTAGGCAAAAATGGCCGCCCCTGCATTGATGTTTGTCAAGCCTGCCTCGATTTTGCGCGAGCCAAGCGCGTATTTTGCCGCTATGGGGCCGCCAAGGGCCAGCCGCCGAACCGCGTCGACTGAGCCGATATGTTCGCACCAACCGGGTGCCGTCCATCAAATCGAGAATATGACCGCCGCGATCCGGCGGGATTTTGCGTTGCGAGTTACCATGGCTTTCGAAGATCTTCCCGCCGAGCTGGGCAGTGCCCTCAACGAACGTGGCTATACCACGCTCACCCCCGTCCAGTCGGCGGTCGCCGCGCCGGATGCGGCAGGCCGTGACCTGATCGTTTCCGCGCAGACCGGCTCGGGCAAGACCGTGGCATTCGGCCTGGCGCTGGCGCCCGAAATCCTCGGCAACACGAGCGCAGGGTCGCTGCCCGAAGCCCCTCTGGCGCTGGTGATCGCCCCGACGCGCGAACTCGCCTTGCAGGTCAGCCGCGAGCTCGGGTGGCTCTATGCCTCCGCCGGGCTGCGCATCGCGACCTGCGTCGGCGGGATGGACCCGAGCAAGGAGCGGCGCGCGCTGCGGGCCGGCCCGGCGATCGTCGTCGGCACTCCGGGCCGGTTGCGCGACCATCTGGAGCGCGGCGCGCTCGACCTTGGCGGTCTGGTCGGCGTGGTGCTCGATGAAGCGGACGAAATGCTCGACATGGGGTTCCGCGAAGATCTCGAGGAAATCCTCGACGCGACGCCCGAAGGGCGCCGTACCCTGTTGTTTTCGGCCACCATGCCGCCCCAGATCGTGCGACTGGCCCAGCGTTACCAGCGCGACGCGCTGCGCCTGTCGCTGGTCGGGGACGATCGCGGGCACGGTGATATCAGTTACCAGGCGATCACCGTCTCGCCGTCCGAAGTCGAGCACGCCGTCGTCAATCTGCTGCGGTTCCACGAAGCGGAAACCGCGATCCTGTTCTGCGCCACGCGCGACAATGTGCGCCACCTCCACGCGACCTTGCAGGAACGCGGATTTGCCGTCGTCGCCTTGTCGGGCGAACACTCGCAATCCGAACGCAACCAGGCGCTGCAGGCCCTGCGCGATCGCCGGGCGCGCGTCTGCGTTGCGACCGATGTCGCGGCACGCGGTATCGACTTGCCCAGCCTGTCGCTCGTCGTTCACGTCGAAATCCCGCGCGACGCGGAAACGCTGCAGCACCGCTCCGGCCGCACGGGCCGTGCGGGCAAGAAGGGCACCGCCGCGATCATCGTGCCCTACAACCGCCGCAAGCGGGTCGAAAGCCTGCTGCGCGGTGCGAAGATCGCCGCCGAATGGACCGACGCCCCCAGCGCCGACGACATTCGCGCGAAGGATCGCGAACGCCTGATGGAGCGCCTGGTCACGCTGCCGGAATTCGACGCGGACGATCGCGCGCTGGCCGCCGAACTCGCGACCCGACTGCAGCCCGAGGACATTGCCGCTGCGCTGGTCCACGCCCATCGCGCACGCCTGCCCCAACCCGAAGAGCTACTCGCCAACACGCCCGAAGCGCGTGAAAAGGCCAAGGCCGACCGCCATCGCCCGGGCTTCGAGGATGTGGTGTGGTTCAAGATCGGCGTCGGCGGCCGCCAGAATGCGGAGCCGCGCTGGATCCTGCCGCTGCTGTGCCGCCGGGGCCACATCACCCGCAACGAAATCGGCGCGATCCGCGTCGGGCAGCACGAAAGCTGGTTCCAGGTGCCGCGCACCATCGCGGGGAAATTCTCCCAGGCTTTGGAACGCACCGCCTCGAGCGACGACGATCAGGATGCCATCCCGATCATCGAGGCTCCCGAAGGCCCGCGGATCGAAGCGCGGGCGAACCGGCGCAATGCCGACGGACCGCAGGTGCGCGCCAAGCCGCGCGATGGCAAGCCCTACAGCAAGGGTCCGCGCCCCGGCGGGCCGCCGCGCAAGGGACCGAAGCAGGGCAAGAAATTCGCGCGCAAGCAACGGACAGATTGAGCCGTTGCGCCCGGCGGTGCCTAGCCCCCGGCGTGATAATAATCGTACACCGCCTGCGCCACCGCCGCGCTGACGCCGGGCGCGCGCTGTAGATCTTCCAGCGCCGCCGCGCGCACCTTGCTGGCGGTCCCGAAATGCAGCAGCAGCGCGCGCTTGCGGGCGGGGCCGATGCCGGGGATCTCGTCCAGCGGGCTGGCCTGGATCGCGCGGCTGCGTTTGGCCCGATGGGCCCCGATGGCATAGCGGTGAACCTCGTCGCGCCATTGCTGCAGCTGGAACAGCACGGGCGAATTGACCGGCAGCGTCTTCTCGCGCCCGTCGGGGAAGTGGAACACTTCGCGCCCCTCGCGCCCGTGGTGCGGGCCCTTGGCGATGGCGATCAGCGGCACATCCTCGATCCCCATCTCCTCCAGCGTGTCGCGCACGGTCGACATTTGCCCCTTGCCGCCGTCGATCAGCACCAGGTCGGGCCACATGCCGCCTTCGCGATCGGGGTCTTCTTCCAGCGCGCGGGCGAAACGACGTTCCATGACTTCGCGCATCATGCCGAAATCGTCGTTGGTCTGCGCCCGCTTGATGTTGAACTTGCGATACTGGTTCTTCACGAACCCTTCCGGCCCGGCGACAACCATCGCACCCAGCGCCTTGTCGCCCTGGATATGGCTATTGTCGTAGATTTCGACGCGCTGGGGCACGTCCGCCAGCTCGAGGAACTCGGCGATTTCGCGCAGCACCCTGGCGCGTGTCCCGCTTTCCGCCAGCCTCCGGTCGAGTGCTTCCACCGCGTTGCGACTGGCCTGTTCCATCAACCGCCGGCGATCGCCGCGCTGGGGGATGGAGATTTCCACCTTGTGCCCGGCAGTCGCTGCCAGCGCCTCGGCCAGCAGTTCCTGTTCGGCCAATATGCGATCGACCAGCACCATGCGCGGCGGCGGGACTTCCTCGTAAAATTGCGCCAGGACGCGGGCGAGCACCTCGTCCTCCGCGACATCCTGCGTATGCGTGGGGAAGAACGCGCGATGGCCCCAGTTCTGCCCGCCGCGGATGAAGAAGGCCTGGATGCCCACCTGCCCGCCCTTGGCGGCGAGCGCGAAGACATCCGCATCGCCCACGCCCTGCGCATTGATCGCCTGGCTACCCTGGATGAAGGTCGCCGCGCGCAGCCGGTCGCGCAACATCGCGGCCCGCTCGAAATCGAGCGCCTCGGCAGCATCCTGCATCTGCGCCTCGATCTTGGCCTGCACCGCGGTCGACCTGCCGCCGAGGAAATCCTTCGCTTCGCGCACCAGCTCGTCATAACCCGGCTCGTCGATCCGCCCGACGCAAGGCGCGGAGCAGCGCTTGATCTGGTAGAGCAGGCATGGCCGGTCGCGGCGGCTGAAGAAACTGTCGGTGCAGCTGCGCAGCAGGAACAGTTTTTGCAGCGCGTTGATCGTCTTGTTGACCGACCCCGCGCTGGCGAAGGGGCCGTAATAATTGCCCTTCGCCTTGCGCGCGCCGCGATGCTTCATGATCCGGGGATAGGCGTGATCGGCCCGCAGCAGGATGAAGGGGAAGCTTTTGTCGTCGCGCAACAGGACGTTGTAGGGCGGGCGGAATTTCTTGATCAGCTGCGCTTCGAGCAGCAGCGCCTCGGCTTCCGAATTGGTGGTGACGATCTCCATCGCGCGCGTCTGGCTGACCATGCGCTGGAGCCGGTTGGTGAGACGTTCGACCTGGGTGTAGTTCGCCACCCGGTTCTTGAGCACCCGCGCCTTGCCCACATAAAGCACGTCGCCCCGCGCATCGAGCATGCGATAGACGCCCGGCTTGGGCTTGAGCGTGCGCACAGTGGCACGGATCGCGGCCACACCAGCCTCGATATCGGGCTGAGAGGCACCGCGCACCGTATAGGTCGCATGGTCCTCGTTGAAACGCTCCGACCCCCTCGGGTCGTGCGGAGTGCCTGCAGGAGTGCGCGCCATGGAGCGGAGATAGGCAATCGCGCGGCAGTTCTCAAACCCGCCCGCGCGATTACCCCCGCATCAGCTGCGCCATCAGAAGACTTTGCGGAATTCGACCTCGAGGTAGCGCCCCACCGGATCGATCAGCGCGGGCTGGTAGGACAGCGGCACCGTGCCCGTGCTGTCGGTCACGCGCTGGCGGGTGTTGAAGATATTGTCCACTCGCAGCGAGAAACGCGCACCCTTGAGGAAACCGGGGTTGTCGCCGGCCAGGAACTTCACCTGTTCGAGATTGACGAACATCCGCAGGTCGAGCGTCGCCAGAGAGCCGAAGTGCAACTCGTCGACCTGCGTCGCGCTCGCATATTTGCCGCTCAGGCGGAAACCGATGCCATTGCTGAACAGCCCGCCCTGGACCTGCAGCGTATCACGCGATACGCCGCCGCCAGACAGCGCATCGCCATCGAGCAGGTTGAGCCGGGGAATACCGGGCGCGATCAGCGCGGTATTGGTCAGCTCGCGCGAATAGTCGAAGCCGAGGTTCCAGCGGGTTGCGCCGTCGTTGGGGGGCCCGAAGCCCATGCCGCCACCGCGACCGCTTCCGCGCGGGCCACCGCCCTGCCCGCCAGCTTGTCCGGCTGGCGGCTGGCCGCCTTGGCCCGGATCCGGCATCGCGCAGACACGCTGCTTGAGCTGGGCGAGCTTGGCGGGATCGATCTCGCCGTTCTCGCCCTTCAGCCGCTCGCGCAACTGCTCGGGCAGCGCGCTGAGGTCGGGCATTTCGCCCGGCTTGTCGGCCACACACAGCGCCTGCCGCAGCGCGGCGAAGCGCGCGGGATCGAAGCTGCCCTGCGGCGGCGCACCGTCGGCGCTGCAGAAACGCGCGCGCATGGCCGCGACTTTTGCGGGATCGACCTTGCCGTCCTCGCCCTTGAGCCGTTCCTGCATCTGCGGCGGCAGGGTCGAAATATCGGGGACGGTGCCCTCTTCGGTCTTGCAGAATTGCTCGCGCAATTGGGCGAAACGGGCTGGATCGAAGGCTGCGCCGCCGGGTGCCGGGCCGCCGGGTGCCGGACCACCCGCCGCCGGTGCCCCGCCTGCGGGCTGGCCGCCCGCCGCGCCACCGGCCTCGGTCTTCGAGCCGCCGAATTTGCCGAAGAAATTGAACCCCACGCGAATTCGCGAACTGCGGGTGTCGCTGAAGGTCACCGGCGTCCGGTCGATTGCGATCAATTGCCCGTTGGCGTCGCGCGTCACCCGATCGGGAAACGCGGCTTCGATCGCCGGGGTCAGCAGCGGGAAGGACTGCGTGACGTCGCTCGACCGGTTGCGGAAATATTCGACGCGGAAATTCGAACGGTCGAACAGGCCGAGATCGAGGCTGGCGGACAGTTTGATATCGCGCTGCGTTTCGGCCTTGAGATTGGGATTGCCGCCGCTGGTGATCGTGGCGAGCACCGTTTCGCCGCGGGTGAAATCATAGGTCGGCACGTTGAAGGTCACGACCTGCGGATTGCCGAGATTGGACAGGCTGGGGGCCTGCTCGTCCATGATATAGGTCGCCGACAGGGTCAGCGGCTCGATCGGGCGCCAAGTCAGCCCGATGGTGTAATTGCCCAGCGTGCCGAAGTCGGAAAGATTCTCGATCCCCAGCGCCGCATTGAGGCTCAGGTCGCCGATCGCGCCCCATGCCCCGTCACGCTCCGCAATCGGGATATTGGTCGTGACACCGGCGTCGAGCCGGCGACGGGTCAGCTTGGCGGAAGTGCTGCTGCGCGTGTCGTCGCTTTCGATCCGCTTCCAGTCGAAACCGGTGGTGAAGGTGACGGAGACATCGCCAGCGGACAAGGCAATGGGATTGCCGTTGAACGTCGCCTGGCTGACCACCGTGTTGATGAGGTTGTTGGACCGGTCGGTACCGGCAGATGCCACGGTGGGCAGCGGCCCGTCGATTGCCAGCGTCCCCGCCGCCGCAGCCGCCACCAGCGCCGAACTGTCGCGGCGCCGGTCGATGAGCGTGGTGGTTTCGACATGCGTGGCATCGACCGTCGCGGTCATCTGCCAGTCGCCGATCCCCTTGTTCAACGTGCTGCCGAGCGCCAGCGTGGTCGATGTCGTGCGCCGTGCCAGCGGGTCGTCATCGAGCGTGCGCAGGGCCGTCGCGCCGCCGGGATCGGTCAGCAGGACGCTATCGAGCCCCGAATAGCCGGTCGATACCAGCCGCGTGGCGCTGCCGTTGAGCGAGATGCTGCCGCCCAGCCCGTTTTCGCCCAGCCCGCGATTGATCGTCCCTTCCAGTTGGTATTGCCGGGACTTCGCAATCAGGCTGCGATAATCGGCAGGATCGGGATCGCTCGCCACCGTCGGTACGGTTGCCGGATCCTGGATCACTCCGCGCTCGGCCTCGGTGAGCAGGCTGGTGTTCTGCACGTCGCCCGACAGGTTGAAGCGGTTCTTGCCCTTGATCTTGAGCATCTTGGCCTGGAGCTGTGTCGTGGTCGTGCCACCATCGGTCGGCCCGCCCAGTTCGGCCTCGATCTCGCGGCTGGCGAAATCGTCCTTGAGGATGATGTTGATCACCCGCGCATCGGCCGGGTAACCGAATTTGAGCGCCACTTCCTCGGGCAGCACCTCGACCTTGCGCACCGCTTCGGGGGGGTACTGGCGAAATTCGCGGAAGCCGGAAACGCGCTGGCCGTTGATCAGGAACACCGGCTGGCCGCCGCGCCCGCGGCCGCTGGAAGTTTCGCTGGCCAGCTGGCCCACCAGATCCTCCAGCGAAGTCGCGCCATAGGAAGCGATATCGTTCTCGTCCAATTCGACGATCGGCGGCTGGTCGGAATCGACCTGCCCGCGGATGCGCTCCGCCGTCACCACGATCTGATCGTCCGAATAGGAGCTGTCCGTAGCGGTCGGCGCAGGATCGGCCTGCTGCGTCGCGGGCGCATCCTGCGCGTGGGCGGCAGAGGCAATGGCAAGGCTGAGCGCGAACAGCGAAACCGTCGCGGCGGGCGGGTGGAGGCGCAAACTAAATCCTTCTGGCCAAGTGTTTTCCCGTCCCAGCGCGGAGCTGTGGCTTAGTCAGGCAATACTGGCAAGTGGCTGAACGTATCGGATTGTCGCAGATGCACGCGGCGGGAAATGCGCAAACGCTTCCCTTTTTGCCCGGCGCAGTTTATGGCGCGCGCCCATGTTGCATTCAATTAACGGAAATCAGGCGTAAATGGCTAAAGAAGAACTCCTCGAAATGCGCGGCAAGGTGGTGGAACTGCTGCCCAACGCGATGTTCCGGGTGGAGCTCGAAAACGGCCATGAGATCCTCGGCCACACTGCCGGCAAGATGCGCAAGAACCGCATCCGCGTGCTGGTGGGCGACGAGGTGATGGTCGAACTGACGCCTTACGATCTCACCAAGGGCCGGATCACCTACCGCTACATGCCCGGGCGCGGCGGTCCGGGTATCCCCTGATCCAGCCGGGCGTCGTGCCGCCCGCTCCCAAGCTGATCCTCGCATCCGCCAGCCCGCGTCGCCGCGAGTTGCTGGTGCGCATCGGCGTGACCCCGGCAGACATCATTGCCGCCGATATCGACGAGACGCCGCATAAGGGCGAACTGCCGCGCGATTACGCCAAGCGAATGGCGCGCGAGAAAGCACAGGCCGTTACCCACGACAGCGCCCATGTGCTGGCAGGCGACACGGTGGTCGCCTGCGGGCGGCGCATCCTGCCCAAGGCGGAAGACGAACAGACCGCGCGCGAATGCCTCGCGCTGTTGTCGGGGCGGCGCCATCGCGTGCTTTCCGCGATCGCGCTCGCGGCGCCCGACGGCAGCCTGCGCGAACGCCTGAGCGAGACGATCGTCCGGTTCAAGCGCCTGTCGGCTGAGGAGGTCGAAGCCTATATCGCGGGCGGCGAATGGCACGGAAAGGCCGGCGGTTATGCGATTCAGGGCAGCGCGGAAGGGTTGATCGCCGCGATCCAAGGCAGCCATTCGGGCGTGGTCGGCCTGCCGCTGTTCGAAACGCGGGCGCTGCTCAAGGCTGCGGGCTTCCCCCTTGGCTGAGTGGCTGGTCGAGGAAGGGATCGGCGAACATCGCGCGATCCGGCTCGACGGCGCAACCATCCTCGCTGCGCGGATCGACTGGCCGGGCAGGCTGGCCACGGGCCAGGTGGAGGATGCCGTGCTCGTCGCGCGCAACGCCGGTTCCGCGCGCGGCACTGCGCGCTTTGCGAGCGGGGAGGAGGCGCTGGTCGATCGCCTGCCGCGCGAAGCATCCGAAGGAGCTACGATCCGGCTCGAGGTGATCCGCCCGGCGATGGCCGAACGCGGACGGGACAAGCTGGCACGGGCACGACCCAGCCTCGGCGATCCGCGCGCCGCACCCAGCCTGGCCGACAGCCTGCGCGAAGCGGGGCACGACGCCCGCATCGTCCATCGCTTCCCCGACTGTGACTGGGACGATCTATGGGCTGAAGCCTGGGCCGGACGGCATGATTTCGCGGGCGGCGCGCTCGATTTCGCGCTCACACCGGCGATGACGCTGGTCGATATCGACGGTAGCCTGCCCGCGCGGGAGCTGGGCCTGGCTGCGGTCGCTCCGCTCGCTTGCGCGCTCGCCCGGTTCGACCTTGCGGGCAATATCGGGATCGACTTCCCGACCATCGAAGCGAAGGCGGACAGGCGCGCGATCGACCTGGCGCTCGGCACCGCACTTGACAGCTGGCCCCACGAACGCACCGCCATGAACGGGTTCGGTTTCGTCCAGCTGGTTGCGCGGCTTGAGCGCCCGTCCCTGCTCCACCGCATCCACCTGCACCGTGTTTCCGCCTGCGCGCGCGCGCTGCTCCGCCGGGCCGAAGCGGTGCAGCAACCGGGGCTGCTGCTGGTCACCTGCCATCCGGCGATCGAGGCACGGCTCAAGCCGGAATGGCGCGCCGAACTGGCCCGCCGGACGGGGCGCGAATTGCGGATAGAGACCGACCCGGCGCTTGCGCTGGAAGGCGGTTTCGCGCAGGCGATCACGCCATGAGCACGCCCCGCGCCCGCCCCTGCCCGATCTGCAAGAAACCGCGCAGCGAAGAGTTCTCGCCCTTCTGTTCGGCGCGCTGCCGCGACAAGGACCTGGCCCGCTGGTTCAACGAAGCCTATGCCGTGCCGGGCGACCCGGCGAGCCCGGACGATATCGCGCGCGAGGAGTGACAAAGCCCCTTGCCAAGCGCGATCCGCTTCGCCATAGGCCCCCACTCCAACCGCTCGCGGGCCTTTCGGGGCCCTTGCCGCAGCGAATGCCCGGGTAGCTCAGTTGGTAGAGCATGCGACTGAAAATCGCAGTGTCGGTGGTTCGAATCCGCCCCCGGGCACCACTCCCCTGAATTGATCTTTGCAGCCGCGCGCGCTGGTGATCAGCCGTTGGCCGCGCGCGATCCGCTTGCCGCTGCGATCGCCGCGCCCAGCGCAGCGGCCAGCTGCGCGCGATGCTCCGCACGCTGGAACAGGGCCAGCACCGACATCGCCATTTGTCGACCGGATTCCCCGAAGGCGGCCATCTTCCCGCCATCGGCCTGCCCCGGGTCGGCAGCCAGCTTGCCGAGCGTGGTCATCGGGAACGCCGGGTCTTCCAGCTCCGCATCGGCAAACAAGTCGCGCGCGGCCGGCAGATCGCCTTCGAGCAGCGCGGCGAAGCCGATGCCGCACAAGGTCTGCGCCCGCGCCCCGCTTGCCGGATTGATGCGCAGTGCCAGTTCGAACCTGCCGCGCGCACGCTCGGTTTGTCCGCGGAAGATATCGACCCAGCCCCCCCAGAACAGCGTCGGCTGGAAGAGCGGGAAAACATGCAGGGCTCGGGTGATCAGACGGTCGGCGGAATCGAGGTTTCCGCCCAGGTTCATGATCGTACCGGCGCAGTAACCCAGCGCCTCGACATTGTCGCCGGCCAGCCACATCGCTTCCTGGCACAGCATGCTGCCGCGGCGATAGGCGTGCGCCCGATCGGCGGAATAACCCATGAAATAGTCGAGCGAATAGCAATAGGCCGCCAGCGAGGTCGCCCAGGGGCATGTGGGATTGTCCTGCACCAGCGTATCGGCCAGCTCGCACGCTTCGAGCAGGGCCGGACCTTCCCAGCGCCGCAGCAGCGCACTGGCCCGCCAATAGCGTTCGTAGCTGCCGCTCGGCCGGCTTAGCTCCCGCAGGCTGCGGTCGCGCTCTGCCAGGTCGATCATCGACCATATCCGCGGCGCGATCCTGGCCGCGATCTCGTCCTGCAACAGCCAGAGGTCGTCGCTCGCCCCGTCGATCGAATCGGCCCACAATTGTTCGCCATTGCGCCCGTCGACCAGGCTGACGGTAACTCGCAGCCGCCCCGCCATTTCGCGCACGCGGCCTTCGATCACGAAGCCGACGCCCAGTCGCCCGGCGATCTGCTGCGCGGTGAGTCCACGCCCGGCGAGCAAACGCGAGCTGTTTCCCGATGCGAGGAACAATTGCGGAAACCGGCTGATGAGCCGCTCGACATTTTCGGCGATCGCCTCACCCAGCCATGCGTCGGACAGATTGCCCGACGCCACGAATGGCAGCACCGCGATCGAGGGCTTTGGCGGCAGAGAAAGCGACGACTTGCCAAGCGTTTCGCGCGCATCGGGCACGGCCCCGCCGTAGATCTCACTCGGGGTCGGAGGCGGTGCGAGCGTGTTGTCGTTTTCGGCGCGCAGCAATTCCTCGGTTCGCGAGCGTTCGTGCCGCAGCCATTCCTCGAACCGCTCCGCTGCAGGCAGGTCGATTCCTTCGAGGAACTCACCCGCCGGGCCATGGCCGGTCCACAATGTCCCGACGCCGAGATGCGAGACATCGACGTCCACCATGTCCATCACCAGCCCTACCCGCTGGATTTCGGTGTCGAGCAGACCGCTGGCTTCATTCAGTTCGAGCACGATGCGCAAATTGGACAATTCGCGGCGCAAACTGTCCTGCGCCTGTTTCGCGCCGCGCGTTTCCCACAGCATGTTGCGCAGATATTCACGCGTCCGGCGGCCACCCGGCGCCATCGCCAGCAAGGCGACCATCGCCATGGCCTTGCGACTGGTGATCTCGATCCTTTTCCCGTCAGGCCGGAAGAGGCCGAACGGGCCAAGCAATTCGAGCCGGAACCTGCCGTTGCTCAAGTAACTGCCCCCCGTGATTCACGCTTACCATTACGCATTTACACGTGATTTCCAAAATTTTCACGCTTTTGGGACGATCCGGTATGAATTGTCCAGAGCTCAAGGTGAAACTTCACCAAGCTGGGGGGCTGGGGCAATGCGCATCTTGCTGGTGATGGTGGCTTGCCTCGGTGCCAGCGCCTGTGTTTCGACCGCCCCGCTGAAATTCACCTGTGGAGACCGTTTCGCGCGCCATACCAGCGCATATCCCGACTTGCCGCTGGTCGCTGAAATCCACCGCGATGCACGCGATTTCGACGCTCCTGACACCCAGCCTGTATTCTTCGAAATGGAAGGCGGTGCGTTCGACGACGGCCAGCCCGCAATGTTCGTGCCGACCGAGGCGTCGCTCGCCCTGCGCGATGCGGTGGAAAGTGCCGACAAGGCCACACCGGGCGATGATGGCGAAAGCCGGATCGAGCGACCCTATGGATTGCTGTTCCTCTCGGGCGGCGGCCAATGGGGTGCCTTCGGCGCCGGTTTCCTGAATGCCTGGCACGCCGACAAGCAAGCCTTCCCCCGGATCACCGCGATTACCGCGATCAGCACCGGCGCCATGCAGTCGCTATTCGTGGCCGCAGGCGAGTACGACGGACTGGTCGATGCCTATACGATCACCGACCAGTCTCAGATCGCCAGGGGTCGGGGGCTTGTCGGGCTGTTTCGCCGCGGGTCGCTGTTCGACACGGCCTCGCTTCGCGAGCGGATCGAAAGCACCCTGTGCCCGCCCGGCGAGGGCGGCGGCCGCTGCCCGATGCTGGAAGCGATTGCGGCAGAGGGCAGCCCCCACCTGCTGATCGGCATGGTCGAGGCAAAAAGCGGCAATTTGCTGGTCACCGATGTCACCGCCATGGTGCGGGATCACTACACCCAACGCGACGGCAGCGACCGCGATCTCGCCCAGTGCGTTACCGGTGTCGCGATGGCGTCGTCCGCCGTTCCGGGCCAGTTGAGCCCGGTCCAGATCGACGGGACGACCTATGTCGATGGCGGGGTGCGATCGTCTGTTTTTGCCAAGCTCGTCGGCGGCAGCGCCATGGCTGCGAGGGTTGCGCATAAGCCGAAGATCTGGGTCATCCGCAACGGTCCGACCATTGTTGCGCCGGATGAAGGAGCCAAGGGCGATCCGGCATTGGCCCGGGTCGATGCCGACCCCAGCGTGATCAATGTCGGCAAGCGCAGCTATTCGACCATCGTCAACCAGAACGAGGTCAACTCGATCGCGCTGCTGCGGCAAATCTACCCGCGCGAAGACATGTCGCTGGCCACCGCCGACGGCTATCTTTCGCTCAACCCCCAGGCGCCGCGCTGCCAGCGCGATGCAGGGCAGGAAGATCGCGTGTTCGATCCCGGGTTCATGGCCTGCCTGGTGGAATGGGGGCGCACCAAATATGTTTCGCCCGGCTGGATCACCCTGTCCCCACCGCAACCGGGAAAATGATCCCCTCGAACCTTTGAAGGCAAAGGTCGCACCATGCCCAGCATCGCCTACGACACACTTGCCGCCTGGTCGAACTATCACCTCTCTGTCGGCGACAGCGCCGATGGGACAACCCTGCCCCAATTGCGGGTTCGCGACCTGGGCCGGTTCTACGCCGCCGACCTTGCCGGTGACGATGGACTGGCCCGGTTCGCTGCGACCGGGGCCAAATTGTCCGAGCATGTCGCAAGGGTGCTGGCGCTCGCCAACGCCCCCTTCCCCGGCCCGCCGGTCAGCCCTGAGCTCGGCATGGTCGGTCGCGGGTGGAGCTTCTCGGCGCTGATCGGCAGCCGCTATTCGCAGCTGCTGTGCGACGGGCTGGCGGGCACCGGAACGCTCGCGGATGGTGACCGCAACCCCAACTGCCGCACGCCCGCCCGATGCATCGCGCTGACCAGCGGCGGCACGCGCCTGCGCGAGCTGGTCAACTGGGCCAAGCCGCGCGGGCTGACGGTCGAAACCAGCGGCACCCATCTGGGCCCGAGCATCGCGGGCGGCTTCGCCACCGCCAGCCACGGATCGAAGATCGGCTTCGGCGGATTACAGAATGCAGTGCTGGGAATGCATCTGATCGTCGGGCATGGCGAACATGTGTGGATCGAGCCTTCGGCTTCGCCGCTGCTGTCCGATACAGCCCTGGAGAAGCTTGCCATCGGCGGTATCCCGCCGCGCCTCGTGCGTTGCGACCGGCGCTTTGCCGATGCGCTGGTCCATCTGGGTGCAATGGGTCTGGTCAACGGGGTTGCGCTGCGGTTGGTGGAGGACCGTCTCTATGCGCCGCTGCGCGCCAAGCATGCCATCGATCCCGGATTCCTCGCGCGCATCGATGCGGGCGATTTTGGCGGCATTGCGCGCCGGATCGGCTGCGAAAGCTGGCCCGCCTTTTATGAACTGACGATCGATCCGCATGCGCCGTTTGCGGAGGCGGCGCTGCACAATCTCTATTTCGCGACGGGCGCCGCGCGAACCGGCGATGGATGCCACAAGGGCCACTGCGCGGGCGAGTTCATCGCGCGCTGTGCCGCCGGATACGACCCGACGAACGGGCTGGGCCAGCGACCTGCGGCTGGCGCCGAGTGCGCCGATCCGGCGGACGCTGCATTGCGGGCCATCCTCGACGGCGCGACGTCAGCCTTCGCCCGCTACGCTGCGGACGGACATTTCCAGGAGTTTCACGGCGGTTTCGATCCCGACGGACCCGATGTGCCCAAGTTTCATTGGGACGAACTGCATCCCGACGAGATCACCGGCGGATTTGCCGGGGCATTGTACAACGCGTCTTTCGCGATCCCGCGCGAGTTGACGTCGAAGGCGATTCCGGCGCTGGCCAAGGCGGTCGAAGGCTTGCCTGCAAGCTTCGTATTCACGCTCCGCTTTGTCTCGCAGCCTGCGGGGACGCTGGCCTTCACCCGCTTCGCGGAAAATACCGTGATCGAAATCGATGGCCTGTCGCCACTGGTATGCGAATTGTTCGCGCAGGCGGCGGAAAGCCCGGAAGCGCCGCCGGATATGCCCGATGCAGCCGCTTTCCGCGCACTCAAACCTGTCCTGCCCGATGGCGTGGCGGCGGTTCGTGGCGCGCTGGACCGCGCGGGAATCCCCCATTCGATGCATTGGGGAAAGCTGGGCGACCTCGACCGGGTGAAAGTCGCTGCCGATTTCGGGCAGGTCGGATGTGACGGCTTGTCACCGCTCGGCCGCTGGCAGGCGACGCGCGAAGATTTGCTGCCGGAATCCTCGCGCGGACTGTTCCGCAACGCCCATATTATCGCACTGGGGCTGGTCTAACTGGCCCAGAGCGCCTCCAGCCGCTCGCACAACTCGTCCAGCCGCGAAAAGTCGCGAGGTCGGGTGACGCGGTAGATGCGCGCCGCACCAGCAATCTGCGTGACTTTGAACATCTGGTCGGCCAGCAACCCCATCGCCTGCAGGAAGGGTTTGCGATACATCGCGGCCTGCGCCAGCGCGGGCAGCGCCTGGCCGCCCTGCACACGTTCGATGGCGATCTCATCGCCCCATTCCAGCAGGTGCACGGCACGCAGCGGCACCGGCTCGGTGGCGGGCGCCCCGGCAGGTGGGTGGAAGTGGAATTTGTTGTCGCGATAATAGTCGCGCACCTTCTCGCGATCCTGCCAGCCGAAATGGGCAACCGCGCTGTCCCACAATTTGATCCGCGCGGCGGAGGGATGCAACATCGCAGGCTGGCCGTCGGCACCAGGCGGGTCCACCCGGCTCAGATCGTCCGCCAGCAAGGCATGGCCGCGCGCGAGCAAGGCGGCGCCCGTGGTCGATTTGCCATGTTCCTGCGCACCGCAGAACAGCGCCGCGCCACCGGTAATCGCCACCGCGCTGCCATGAAGCATGGGAAACCCGCGCTGATAGCCGATCGCACCCCATGCGGACCCCAGCGTGAACAGCCGCAATTCCCGCTCTTGGACGCCAGCAGCCGGGACGATGCGGATCGTCGCCCCCCCGGCCACCTCCCAGCGTCCGATCCCGTCGATCGAAAAAGACAGCGTTTCGGCAGCAAACGAGGGATCGTAATCCGGCGGGCCTGACGCATCGCCTGCGCGATCGAGCAGGATCGTCACGTCCGGCTCGCCCGTTCCGCTATCGGCAAAGGCCTCCCATTCGGGCAGCGCCAGCGACGACGCAAAGCACAGCCCGGAATGGCGGTAGCGATGGGTCGGGGCGCGCGGAAAAGTCATGACGTCGCTTTGGATGGTGCAATTGCACGACGCAAGCCGCTCGCCGCTGGCCTGACGGCAAATGTCACGTTATCGGGGCCGCCATGCACGAAACAGCTTCCGCCACGCTCAGCGACTTCGATCTTGCCGCCATGCTGGTGGTTGCCGCCGCCCTGCTCGGCTGGGCGAACTACCATTTCATCCGCCTGCCCCATGTCATCGGGCTGACCGTGATGGGGGCACTGGCCGCCGGCGGGCTGATGGTCGCCAACGCGATCTTCCCCGGCCTGCTGCTCGACGATCATGTGAAGAATTTCCTCACCCGGCTCAATTTCACGCAGACGCTGCTCGAAGGGATGCTGTGCTTCCTGCTGTTTGCCGGGGCGCTGCATGTCGATCTCGACCGGCTCAAGGCCAGCTGGCTGCCGGTGGCGCTGCTCTCGACGCTGGGGGTGGTCGTATCGACCGCGATCACCGGCGCGGGCATGTGGGCCCTGGGTGGAATGCTCGGCCTTGCAGTGCCGCCGATCTGGTATTTCGTGTTCGGCGCGCTGATCGCGCCGACCGATCCCGTTTCGGTGCTCGGCGTGCTCAAGGAAGAGGCGGTTCCTGCGGACCTTCAGGCTGCGGTCGCGGGCGAAAGCCTGTTCAACGACGGGGTCGGCATCGTGGTGTTCACCATGCTGCTGGGCGCCGCGCTGACCGGGCAGGATTTCTCAATTGGCGAAGGCCTGCATCTTTTCGCGATCGAAGCAGGCGGCGGGGTCGTCGTGGGGCTGTTGCTCGGCTGGATCGGGTTCAAGGCGCTGGCCAGCATGGACGAATATTCGCTCGAAGTGCTGGTCACCCTCGCGATCGTGATGGGGGGCTATGCCTTGTCCAGCGCGCTCCACGTCTCCGGGCCGCTGGCCATGGCGGTCGCGGGGCTGCTGATCGGCAATTACGGCGTCAGCTACGCGATGAGCGACGTGACCC
>JACXVD010000076.1 GCA_014763545.1 Sphingomonadales bacterium | reverse complement strand
GGGCGGCAGCGGGCGGGGCTTTGTCCTTGCTGCCGTCGAAGCGGTTGGGGATCGATTCCTCTTCATGTTCTGCCCGGCGCCCGAGCACCGAATAGAGCCTCAGCCCCAGGAAGGCCGCGATCATGGCGAGGATGACGATTTCGATGACCACTGAATTAACCCGTATCTGTCGCGGAATCGCTGGCACCCCATGCGCCAGAACCAGTCCATTTGCGATATTGCCCTAGATAGGTACCGAACACAAATGAACAACGCATGATTGCAGGGATTTCCGATCATTGCGTGACATTTCCGACAGGGCGGCATCTCGTTTCGGCAAGCCGTGCAGGCCATCGCGCAAGTTGCCCCGCCTCGCGCGCGGTGCTAGGCGCGCGACCGGACCCGCTCGCGGGACGTATCACGACAGCAGAAAGCACACCTGACCATGGCCGACGAAGGCGACGTTCTCACCGATCTCAACCTCGACCCCGCTGCCGGTGCCAACGGCGCCGACAACCAGCCGGTTGCCGGGATCATCTCGCAATATATCAAGGACATGTCGGTCGAAAACCCGAATGCCCCGGCGAGCTACCAGTGGCAAAGCCAGTCGGCGATCGACCTGCAGTTCAATATCGCGGCCAACCCGGTGAACGAGGAAATCCACGAGATCACCCTCAAGGTGAACGTCACCGCCAAGTGCGACGAGGGCAACCTCTATCTGATCGAGCTGGCCTATGGCGGGCTCGTCGGCATGCGCAACCTGCCCGAAGATGCCAGCCACCACTTCCTCTATGCCGAAGCGCCGCGGCTCCTGTTCCCCTTCGCCCGCCGCGTGATCGCCGATGCGGTGCGCGATGCCGGCTACCCCCCGATGATGATCGACCCGATCGACTTCAACGGGATATACCTGCAGCAGATCCAGCAGCGCCAGGCGGAACAGGGCGGCGACATGGCCCCGGTGGGCAACGCCTGACCGCCCGCAGCAGCGAGGCAGCTCGATGAGCCTCGTCAAGAACGTCGGCACGATCGGCGGGCTGACCCTGGTCAGCCGGCTGTTCGGTTTCGTCCGCGACATGCTGCTCGCGCGCCTGCTCGGTGCCGGGCTGGCGGCGGACGCGTTCCAGCTGGCCTTCACCCTGCCCAACACCTTCCGGCGCTTGTTCGCCGAAGGGGCCTTCTCGGTCGCTTTCGTGCCGATGTATTCGCGCGCGCTGCACGGCCATGATGGCGAACCCGGCAGCGAGGCAGCCGCCGAAGCCTTCGCCAACGATGTGCTGTCGGTATTCGTGTGGGTGCTGCTGGCCTTCAGCGCGCTGTGCATGATCGCCATGCCGTTCATCGTGCTGGTGCTGGCGAGCGATTATGCGCAGATCGCGGGCAAGTTCGAGCTGTCGGTGCTGCTCAGCCGGGTAACCTTCCCCTACCTGTTCTTCATCTCGCTGGTGGCGATGCTGTCGGGCGTGCTCAATGCCCGCTCGCGCTTCGGCCCCGGCGCGCTGGCGCCGGTGCTGCTCAATATCTTCATGATCAGCGGGGTGCTGATCGGCCACCAGCTGCGCGGCACGCAAGGGGACGACCGGATCGTCGCCACCGCGCTGGCAATCGCGGTCGCGCTCTCGGGTGTCGCGCAATTCCTCTACCTGTGGTGGGAAACCCGCCGTGCGGGGGTCAAGCTGCACGTCCAGCTGCCCCGGCTGACGCCCGAGGTGAAGCGGCTCGGCCTGTTGATCCTGCCAGCAACCTTCGGGGCGGGAATCTACCAGGTCAGCCAGCTGGTCGACACATTCTTCGCCACCAGCCTGCCGCAAGGTTCGCTGACGCTGCTCAAATATGCCGACCGGCTGAACCAGATGCCGCTGGGCGTGGTCGGTATCGCGCTGGGCACCGCGATCCTGCCGATGCTGTCGCGCCACATCCACCAGGGCGACGCGAAGGAAGGCCAGCGGCTGCAGGCCAATGCCTTCGAAATGGCGACCCTGCTGACCCTGCCCGCCGCTGCTGCACTGGCGGTGTGCGCACCGGCTTTCGTTACCGCGTTCTTCGTCGGCGGCAAGTTCACCCCCGCCGATGGTGCGATCATGGCGCATATCGTCATGGCGCTGGTCGCCGGGTTGCCCGCCTATGTGATCGTCAAGATCCTCAACCCCGGTTTCTTCGCGCGCGAGGATACCCGCACCCCGGTGTTTACCGCGCTGATCTCGCTGATCGTCAACATCGCGCTCAACGTCTGGTTCATCTGGGGGCTTGGCTGGGGCATCGTTGGACTGGCCGGTGCCACCGCGATTTCGGCCAGCCTCAATTGCGTGATGCTCTATGCGATCCTGCATCGGCGCGGCTGGTTCCATTTCACCGGCACGCTGGCAGGCAAGATCGCGCGCCAGGTCATCGCGACCGCCGCGATGGTCGGCGTGCTGTGGCTGCTGATGCCGCTGATGGCGGATCGCTATGGCGGTAATGTGATCGAACGCGTTTGGTCGCTGGGCGTGCTGGTCGGCGCGGGGATGGCCTGCTTCTTTGCCGTCGCCTGGATCGTCGGCGCGCTCGACAAGGATCTGCTCGCGCAATTGAAGCGCAGGCGCCCGGCAAAGTCAGCCGAGCTTGCCGAATAGGCCGCGTGTGTTATGGCGCTGCGCATGAACTCCAAGGCTGCCTTGCTGAACACGGTGCCGCGTCGCTTCGCGCTGCGCGGTCGGGCGGCCTGGCGATGGCTGGGTTGTAACTGACATCCCCCTCGCCCGGACCGGTCCGGGCTGCCATCTTGCGTGTTCGAATTTTCAGGAAAGCTACAGCCATGCGCGTCGTCTCCGGCATCCAGCCCACGGGCAATCTCCATCTCGGCAATTATCTCGGCGCCATCCGCAACTGGGTGCGGATGCAGGACGAGATGGAAGCGGCAAACCGCGCTCAAGCGACGGGGAGCGACAGCGCTCAGGCCAATCAATGCCTGTTCTTCCTCGCCGACCTGCATGCCATCAGCCTGCCGCATGTGCCCGCCGATTTGCGGGCGGCGACGCGGGAAATGGCGGCGGCGCTGGTCGCCTGCGGGATCGACCCCGAGCGTTCTATCCTGTTCAACCAGGCGCAGGTGCATGCCCATGCCGAACTGCAATGGCTGCTCAACGGCACCGCGCGGATGGGCTGGCTGAACCGCATGACGCAGTGGAAGGACAAGGCGGGCAAGAACCGCGAAGGTCAGTCGGTCGCGCTGTTCACCTATCCGGTGCTGCAGGCCGCCGATGTGCTGCTCTACCAGGCCACCCACGTGCCGGTGGGTGAAGACCAGAAGCAGCATCTCGAACTCGCGCGCGACATCGCGCAGAAATTCAACAATGATTTCTGTGCCGAAGACGCACCCGTCTTCACCCTGCCCGAACCGATCATCCCGCCCGAAGCGGCCCGCATCATGAGCCTGCGCGACGGCAGCGCCAAGATGAGCAAGTCCGATCCGTCGGAAATGAGCCGGATCAACCTGTCCGACGATGCCGACACGATCATGCAGAAGGTGAAGAAGGCCAAGACCGATCCCGAAGTGCTGCCGGGTGAAGCCGCCGGGCTGGAGGGGCGGCCCGAGGCGCTCAACCTCGTGTCGATCTATGCCGCCATGTCGGGCGAAAGCGTCGATGCCGTGCTGGCGCGGTTTGCGGGCGAAGGCTTCGGCAAGTTCAAGCCTGCCCTCGGCGAAGTGCTGGTCGAAAGCCTGCGCCCCATCTCCGAGCGGTTCAATGCCCTGCGCGCCGATCGCGAATCGCTCGATGCGATCCTCGCGCGCGGCGCGGCGCGGGCGCGCGAAATCGGCATCCCGACCCTCGATGCAGCCTACAATGCCCTCGGCCTGGTGCGCGGGCGGGGGTAAACCGCTCAATCGCTTGGCGAAAGCGGCGGCGTTCAAATGCTGTTCAGCCCCATTGCGATAGGGCATGATCGCAATGGGGCAATACTGCCTGCATGATCGTGTCGGCCACTCGCAGCCGACGTTCGGAGACAAGACGATGACCCGCATAACAAGGTCGTGGGGTCGCGCGCTCAAGCTTGCCACAGTGCCGCTGGTGCTGGCTGGTCTGGCTGCCTGCGCTGCCCCGTTCAATGCCGATGTCAGCCGTTTCCAGGCGGAACTGCCCGCGCCGCAGGGCCAGACTTTCGCCGTGGTGGCGGACGATCCCTCGCTCGCCGGCGGGCTCGAATTCAGCCAGTATGCCGATCTGGTCGGCGCGCAGATGGCGCGGCTGGGCTATGTCCCCGCCAGCTCGCCCGCTGCCGCGCAGCTGGTCGTTCATTTCGACTACGGAGTGGACAAGGGCCGCGAGAAGGTGCGCTCCACCGGCCTCGCCGATCCTTACTGGGGTAGCTGGTACGGCTATCGCCCGTTCTACCCTCGCAGCCGCCTGGGCTATTACGGTCGTCCGTGGGGC
This sequence comes from Sphingomonadales bacterium, assembly GCA_014763545.1. Lineage (GTDB taxonomy): Bacteria > Pseudomonadota > Alphaproteobacteria > Sphingomonadales > Sphingomonadaceae > JACXVD01. The sequence continues at coordinate 3,710 of JACXVD010000076.1, read as the reverse complement.
TTCGGCTTTTACGATCCCTGGTTCGACAACGGGGTCGACAGCTACACCGTCTACACCAGCGGTATCGAGCTGAAGATCGACCGCGCGAGCGACGGGCAGCGCCTGTTCGAAGGCAATGCGCAAGCGGTGTCGACCAGCAACCGGCTGCAATATCTGGTGCCCAATTTGATCGAAGCGATGTTCACCGATTTCCCCGGCAATTCGGGCGAAACCGTGCGCATCTCGATCGCACCGGAAAAAACCACGGTCCGCAAGATCAAGTAAGCCATTCTCTCCCGTGGAGAGGAGGAAGGGCGGCCCCGCGCTACGGGCCGCCCTTTTCGTTTGGGCGCGCAATCGGTCGCGATTAATCCCGATTTTACCATCGTCTGCGATGGGTCAGGGATGACCCTTGGATGGTGGACTGGAAAGCGCAGCACATGAGCGAACACAGCAAGATCGAGGCCGCAGCGCCCGCCGACAAGTCGGCCATGCCGCCGCGTCGCAAGGCGGCGAGCCCCGAATGGGGCGCAGACTTTGTGGCCAGCGAACATCCCGAAACCGCGCGGCACCGCATCCAGCACGATTTCATCATGACCGTTTCCGGCCTTTCGCGCGAAGCGGTGGACAAGCGTTACACCTATCTCCAGCGCCTGATCGACAAGGCCAAGGAAGAGCTTGGCCACGCGCGCAACGCCTCCAACGAGATGCGGCTTGCCGCGATGCAGAGCAATCTCGACGAACTGGTCGCCTATCTCGCCGGGCACGGCATCCATGCCAAGCTGCCCAACCGCAATGGCGAAAAGGGCCCGATCAGCATCGCCCATTATTTCGTGATCGACGAGGTTCCGGCCTTCATGGGCGAACTCGGCTTCCTGATCGACCAGTGGTACGAAAAGGAAATGGTCAAGGTGCATGACGAGCTGCTCAAGCTCACCGGGCTCGCCGCGCGGGTGAGATAAGGCCCGCGACGCGCACCGCGCGCCTGAGCAATCCGCCTCCTCAGCCGACAGCAGGTGCCACGGCAGGCAGCACGATTTCGGCGCGAAACCGGCCATCCTCCCGGCGGAAGCGGATCGCTCCGCCCTCGCTGCGCACGATCCGTTCGGCGATCGCCAGCCCGAGGCCAGTGCCTTCGCTGCTGCGCGCGCTGTCTGCCTTGGCAAAGGGTTTGAGCAATTGCGCCGCGAGCGCGGGGTCGAAACCGGTGCCGGAATCCTCCACCGCGATCACGATCCCCTCCGGCCCCTGCGCCGCCTGCACGCGATAGGGCGCCGCGCCATAGCGCCGCGCATTTTCGAGCAAGTTGCGGATCGCCCGGCATAGCGCCTGCGGCCGGACCCGTGCCCTCAGCGCCGAGGGAATATCCAGATCGGCAGCGCCCGCCATCCCCGCGTCCTCCAGCGCCGAGGCGGCGAGGCCGGCCAGCGCGACTTCCTGCACCGGCTCGCCCGCGGGATCGCGGGCATAGTCGAGGAACTGGCCGAGCATGCGGTCGATATGTTCGATCTGGCGCTGTGCACTTTCGCGCAATTCCTCGTCATCATGCGGCATCATCTCGACCGACAGGCGCAACCGGGCGAGCGGCGTGCGCAGATCGTGGCTGACCCCCGCCAGCATCAGCGCCCGTTCGCTTTCATGCGCGGCGATGCGATCCGCCATGTCGTTGAACGCATGCGCGACAGAGGCGATCTCGCTGGGCCCTTCGACGACGATCCGCTGCGGGACACGGCCCGGCTGGAACGAGGCAACGCCGCGCGTCAGCTCGCCCAGCGGCCGATTGAGCCGACGTTGCAACAGATAGCCGCCCGCGACCGCGACGATGAAGGCGACCAGCAAGGCGACCACCAGGCTCAGCAACGGCCCGGCGATGCGCGGCGGGGTCATATTGACCCACCATTGCTCGCCGCCCAGTTCGAGCAGCAGCCACAGATGCCCGCCACCGTCGGTCCGCCAGGCGATTTCCTGCTGGTGGAGGCGCCGCGCCAACGCATGCATGTAAAGCCGCTCGAGGAAATTGGGGAAGGCGCTGCCCTGCGCATCGGGTGTATCGGACAGCGGGCGCAGCTGGATATTGCCGCTGGAATTGATCCCCGCGACAATGCGCGCGCGGCTGGCCGGATCGTGCTGCTCTTCCAGCGCCACCGATACGGCATCGAGCATGCGGGCGGAAATATCGGCCACCCGCACCGTTTGCGGCTGGAGCACGAACGCCAGCACCAGCACGCCTGCGAGCAACTGGCCCGCCAGCACCACACTGACCAGCAGGCCGAGGTTGCGGCGGAGCAGGCTGCCCTTCATCCCTCGTCGCCCGCCGCCAGCACATAGCCCACGCCCCATACGGTGCGGATGTGTCGCGGCGCCTGCGGATCGTCGCCCAGCGCCTTGCGCAGCCGCCCGATCTGCACGTCGATCGCGCGGTCGGTCACTTCGGCATCGCGGCCCATCGCGCGCTCGATCAATTGTGCCCGGGTGAGCGGGCGGCCCGGGCTGCGGGCCAGCGCGCCGAGCAGCGCAAATTCGCGCGACGACAGCACCAGCGGCTGCCCGTCGCGCGACACGCTGTGGGCGGCAAAGTCGATCCGGAACGGGCCGATCGACAAGGCTTCGTCGCGCAGCATCGCCCGGTCCGGGCCCAGCCGCCGCATGACGGCGGCGATGCGCGCGACCAGTTCGCGCGGGGTGAACGGCTTGGCGAGGTAATCGTCGGCGCCCATTTCAAGGCCGATGATTCGGTCGACCGGATCGCCCTTGGCTGTCAGCATCACGATAGGCAGGGTTTCGCCCTCGGCCCGCAGGCGGCGGCAGATCGCCAACCCATCCTCCCCCGGCATCATCAAATCGAGTACCAGCAGGTCCGGCGGGTCGCGCCGCATCGCCTGGTCCATCGCCGCGCCGCCGTCTGCCGTGCGGACATGGAACCCATGTTCGCCCAGGAACCGCTGCAGCAATCCGCGCAGTTCGAAATCGTCGTCGACCACCAGGATCGAAATGGGGCGTGCCGTCATGCAGCAGCTTTTGCCATGGACCGCGCGCCGCCGCCATCTGCGCAGATGTGACAAACTGTGACAGCCCGGCCGCGTTGCAACAGGCTGCAACACTTGCCCGCTTTGGCGACATCACCGTGATGCATCCTCCTGCCAGAACGCATTTGTCCGGCGGCGGTCCCTTCCCCCCACCCCATGCCGCCGGGGCGATGAAAGGAATTCTATTATGCGTTTCAGCCATACACTCCTGATCGGCGCCCTTGCCGCCTCGATGGCACTGCCCGCCGGTGCAGCCGAAGCCCGCCAGGGCGTGTTCAAGGCGCGCGGCGCCAACGGCGCAGTGACCGCCGCGAAAGGCCCGAACGGCGGCACTGCAGTGCGCGCCCGCGGCAAGACCACGAATGCCGACGGTTCGGTGACCACCGGCAGCGCGGCTGCGGTTCGCGCACCCAATGGTGCCCGGGCCGTGCGCGGCAGCACCACCACCGCCAATCCCGACGGCAGCCTGACCCACGAGGGCGGTCTCGCCGCCGAAGGCGCCAAGGGTTCGGTCGCCAGCACCGGCGCGGTCTCGCGTTCGGCCGACGGCACCTGGAGCGGCGGGCGCAGCACCAGCGCGACCAGCGCCAGCACCGGCAACAGCTACCAGGGTTCGGTGAGCATCGACCCGGCGACCGGCCAGCCCACCCATTCCGCCACCTGCTACGATGCCGCCGGCACCGTAATCGCCTGTCCGCGCTAAGC
>JACXVD010000117.1 GCA_014763545.1 Sphingomonadales bacterium | reverse complement strand
GAGCACCGTCTCGCGATCCTCGTCGCTGATCACCTGGGTGCCGACCGGCACTTCGATCACCAGGTCGGGCGCGCTGGCGCCGGTGCGGTCCTTGCCCATCCCGTGGCCGCCGCGCTGCGCCTTGAAATGCTGGGTGTAGCGGAAGTCGATCAGCGTATTGAGGCCCTGCACCGCCTCCAGCACGATGTCGCCGCCCTTGCCGCCATTGCCGCCGTCGGGGCCGCCATATTCGATGTATTTTTCGCGCCGGAAGCTGACCGCGCCCGGCCCGCCGCCGCCCGATTTGAGATAGATTTTGGCTTGGTCGAGAAAATGCATGGTCTGTCTGCCTCAAGCGCCGACGGAGCTATTCGGCCCCCCGGCTTGTCCTCGCGCTGCGGTACTTTGCGTCGCAGCGCTGCGGGCGGCCCTTCGGCCTAGTAATGCGCCTTCACGCATCGGAGCGGCCTATGGCACAATGCCCCAGAGTTTGGCCAGTGTGCCGGGAATGTTCGGATGGCGAGCCGAGAACTGCGACTTGCGAGAACCGGCGCGCAGCGGCCTTGATGGCCGTGAGCACCGGAAGCGCAGCGAGGCGCGGTTCGCAGGCCGCTAGCCGGGCATTAACGGTGCACTGGTGGAGCCGAGGGGGATCGAACCCCTGACCTCGTCATTGCGAACGACGCGCTCTCCCAGCTGAGCTACGGCCCCGTTCCAGTTGCAGCCCGCATGGCCGGAGCCTCGCGGGAGCGCGCCCCTTAGCGAAGGCGGCGCGCGGTGAAAAGTCCTTTTTGCCGGGCGATGGCGGGCATCGCACGCCCGCCGCTTCACCCGCCCGCCGGTTTGCCCGCGCTGCCTACTTGCTCGGGCCGCTGGTGGTCGGCAGCGGCTGGATGACCGGCACCGACTGCTGGCCTTCCTGCACCGGCACGACCGGGATCGGTGCGCCCGTGTCCGGATCGGTCACGATGCCCGCACCGCGGGTCGACTGGGTGGTGGTGCTCGCCGGATCGCTGAGCCCGACCGTGGGCACCCCTGCGCGCCGGGCGGCCTGCACCGCCACATAGCCGGGCTGCGAGGGGCCATAGACCGCACCATATTGCGCATCCCAGGCCGAGGAGTCGCGCTGGTATTGTTCGTAGGCGGAAAAGAAATTCTCAAACGGCATTTCGAACATCGAGAAATTGGTCGTTGCGAATTCACCCGGATCGTATTTCGGATTGGCGAGCGACTGGTTCGCCACCACCAGCGCGGCGCGGCAGAATTCGCTGCGGACCGGCGGCAGGGTGAAATAGTTGTAGACCATCGTCATCCGCGCCTCGCGCGCCTTGATGGCGCTGCGCGAATTCGAATAATCCTTGCGATAGGTCTGGTCGATCCGGTTGTTCACCCTGGCCAGCGCCTTCGCATTATTCTTGATGAAGGCGCCGTAAGCATCGGTGACGGCCTGATAATCCGGGCCGGTGCAGTTGAGCGCAGCGACGTTCCAGGCAGAGCGGAAATACCACACGCGTTCATCGGCGCTGATGCCGGTGTTGACCGTCAGCCGCCGCCCGTCGGGGCCGAGGCTGGGAATATCCATCACATAGGCCGCGCCGCCCGGCGGGATCGGGCGCGGCCTATGTG
>JACXVD010000013.1 GCA_014763545.1 Sphingomonadales bacterium | reverse complement strand
GAGCAGCCTCGCCCGGCACCGCTTCGGGCGGCAGCCGGCGCGCCTCGATCATTTCGGCCGCTTCGTCCAGCGCACGCGCTTCGCCCACGGTAACCCCGCCCGGCCCCGGATCGGTGTCGGACTGGCCGCAGGCGGCGAGCAGCAGGATCGGCAGGGCAGCCGCGAGGGTGAGCGAGGGGCGTTTCATCGCGCCAGCATAGCGCATCGCGCGCGGCGCGGAAGCGGGGTTTCCATCGGCGGATGCGAAAACGGGCGAGCCGCATCCGGCCCGCCCGTTCCGCAAATTACGAAAAAGCTGCGCTTACTTGGCAGCTTCGCTCGCCGCATCCTTCGCCGCGGCGACATCGGCAGCGGCAGCAGCGGCGGCATCGCCGGCAGCGTCCGCAGCATCGTCGGCCGAGGTCGGCGTGGCGGCGTCGGCAGCCGGGGCGGCTTCATCGGTCGCATTGGCACCGGCATCGGCAGCCGGCTCGTCGGTCACCGGATCCATCGCCTGGTCGGCGGGCATTTCGGTGGTGTCGGCGGTCGCATCGGCCGATGCGTCTTCGGTGTTGCCGCAAGCGGCGAGCGAGAGGGCAAGTGCCGACGCGGCGGCGAACATCACGATCTTCTTCATGGGCAATCCTCCAATTTTATGGCCCCGGATAAGTGCGGGGGGTGTAACGCCGTGGAAATCGCGGCGCAATCGCCTTGTCCCCGCGCGGATGCGGTTCACCTGCCCGCCGCCATCTGCCATGGGGAGCACCATGCCCCGCGATACCACGCATCATTCGGCGGACGATCCGGCGCTCGAACCCGCCCGCGCCAGGCTGCGCGAGCTGTTCGGCTTCGAGGATTTCCGCGGGGTGCAGAGCCAGGTGGTCGCCCGCGTGCTGGGCGGCCAGTCGACGCTGGCGGTGATGCCCACCGGCGCGGGCAAATCGCTGACCTACCAGCTGCCCGCCACCATGCTGCATGGCACTTGCGTGGTGATTTCGCCGCTGATCGCGCTGATGCACGACCAGCTGCGCGCCGCGCGCGCCAACGGCATCCGCGCGGCCACGCTGACCAGCGTCGACGCCGACTGGCGCGAGACGATGGATGCCTTCCGCCAGGGCGCGCTCGACCTGCTCTATGTCGCGCCCGAACGCGCCAGCAGCCCGCAGTTCCACGACCTGCTGACCGCTGCCCCGCTGGCGCTGTTCGCCATCGACGAGGCGCATTGCGTGTCCGAATGGGGCCATGATTTCCGCCCCGACTATCGCCAGCTGCTGCCGCTGATGGAGGGCTTCCCCGAGGTTCCCCGGCTGGCGCTGACGGCCACGGCGGATGCCGCCACGCGGGCCGACATCCTCACCCAGCTGGGCATTCCGCCGGGCGGGCTGGTGGTCGCCGGGTTCGACCGGCCCAACATCCGCTACAACGTGCGCCACCGCGACAATCCGCTGCGCCAGCTGGCGCGGCTGATGGAGGAACAGCCCGGCCCCGGCATCGTCTATGCCCCCACCCGCCGCAAGGTGGAGGAACTGGCCGAGAAGCTCGCAGCGGCCACCGGGCGCGCGGTGCTGCCCTACCACGCCGGGCTGGAGCCGGAGGTGCGCGCCGCCAACCAGGCCGCCTTCGTCGCCAGCGAGGACATGGTGATGGTCGCCACCGTCGCCTTCGGCATGGGGATCGACAAGCCCGACGTGCGCTTCGTCGCCCATGCGGGCATCCCCAAGTCGATCGAGGGCTATTACCAGGAGACCGGCCGCGCCGGGCGTGATGGCGATCCGGCGCAGGCGCTGATGCTGTGGGGGGCGGAGGATTTCGCCCGCGCGCGGATGCGGCTGGCCGAAGTGGACGAAACCCGGCGCGGGGGCGAGCGCAAGCGGCTCGACGCGCTGGCGATGCTGGTCGAGACGGCGGAGTGCCGCCGCGCCATCCTGCTGCGCCATTTCGGCGAGGATCCCCCGGTGCGCTGCGGCAATTGCGACAATTGCCTTGAGCCGGCCGATGTGGTGGATGCGACCGAACTGGCGCGCAAGCTGCTGAGCGCCGCCTATCGCACCGGGCAGAGTTTCGGCCTCGGCCATTTGCAGAAGGTGCTGACCGGCGATTCGGACGAACGCGTGGCCCAGCGCGGCCACGACCGGCTGAGCGTATTCGGCATTGTCGATCCGCAGGAGGCCGCCATGCTCCGCCCGCTCGCCCGCGCCCTGCAGGCGCGCGGCACGCTGGTGCCGACCGAGCACGGCGGGCTGGCGCTGGGCGGCAATGCCCGCGCCGTGCTGAAGGGCGAGGAAGAGGTCGCGATCGTCGTCCCGCCGCGGCGCGAGCGCAGCCGCAAGCGCGGGGGTGACGGCGCCAATCCGGTGGGCGATCCGCTGTTCGAGGCGCTGCGCGAATTGCGCCGCGATCTCGCGCGCGAGGCAGGCGTGCCGCCCTATATCGTGTTCAACGACGCGACCTTGCGCGAAATGGCCGGCCTGCGCCCGGTCACGCTGCACGGTTTGGGGCAGGTGACCGGGGTCGGCGCCAAGAAGCTCGAAGCCTATGGCGAGGCCTTTGTCAGCCTGATCCGCCGCTTCTGATCGCCGCCCGGCATCGGGCGATGCCGGGCCGGGCGACGGCGGGTCAGGTGATATTGGATCAGGCGATACGCGGTCGACGCGCGAGCCGCGCCAGCCGGTCTTTCACCGCCAGCTTGAGCTTCTTGAGCCGCGCGATCTCGAACGGATCGGCGAAGCGATGCGACTGTGCGCGCCGCAGCATCTCGTCCAGCTTCTGGTGACGTTCCATCAGGCGATATTTGCGTTCGGACATTGCTTGGTCCCTTTCGAACAAGGTGGGTTCGATCGGGTGCGCCGCGCCGTCCGGGGGGATGGGAGGGGGAGGTAACCCGGCCCGGCATCGGCACACCCGATGCGGTCCGACATCACGCAGCGCCCGCCACCCACATTCGCCAGATGGCCATCGCGCCGCGCCAGAGGGGCCCGGTCCCGCAGACCCAAGATGGGCAGGAAATGTACGCTTGCCAAGGGGTTTTCCGATTTGTGTTGCACTTTCCCCGGCGCGATATAAATACGATATCATCTTTATATCGAATCGCTGGTTCAGGAGGATGGGACATGGCGGACAGGAAAATTGGCATGAACGTGACCCGCGAAAGCCCCGCGGGGGGATACAACGGCTATCTGATGCTGCTGGTACTGGCGGCGGCGATCGCCATCGTCATCATGACGATCTACTCCGGCGCGCCTCCGGGCGAAGCGAGCAAGGCTGCCAAGCTGGCCTTCGTCGGGTCGCTGGTGCTGCCGGTGATCGGCGCGGTGCTGGTGCTCAGCGGTTTCTACATGATCCAGCCCAACCAGGGTGCGGTGATCACGCTGTTCGGCGAATATCGCGGGACCGACCGCAAGGAAGGGCTGCGCTGGGTATGGCCGTGGATGGTGCGCAAGAAGGTTTCGACCCGCGCGCACAACGTCCATTCCGAACGGGTCAAGGTCAACGACCTGCGCGGCAATCCGATCGATGTCGCCTGCAACGTGGTGTGGCGCGTGTCGGACACGGCGCAGGCGGTGTTCGATGTCGACGATTACAAGGAATTCGTGAACATCCAGATCGAGGCCGGGCTGCGCACCGTCGGCGCGCGGCATCCCTATGACGACATGAGCGACGACGACAAGACGACGCTGCGCGGCAGTGCCGATGTGGTGAACCACGAGCTGCGCGAGGAACTCAACGAGCGGCTCGCCGTGGCCGGGATCGTGGTCGACGAGGCCGGGCTGACCCACCTTGCCTATGCGCCCGAAATCGCCGGTGCAATGCTGCGCCGCCAACAGGCCGATGCGGTGATCGCCGCGCGCAAGAAGGTGGTGATCGGCGCGGTCGGCATGGTCGAGGATGCGCTCGCCAAGCTGCGCGAAGACGGGATCGTCGAGCTCGACGACGAGCGCAAGGCGGCGATGGTGTCCAACCTGATGGTCGTGCTGTGCGGCGATCGCGATGCGCAGCCGGTGGTCAACACCGGCACGCTCTACCAGTAACCGGCACGCAGCACGGGAAACGGGCATGGCCGAACAGCGCAAGGCATTCCCCCTCCGTCTCGACCCGGCGGTCCACGCCGCGGTCGAGCGGTTGGCGGCAGCCGAATTGCGCAGCGCCAATGCCCAGATCGAGATCCTGCTGCGCGAGGCACTGGCCGCGCGCGGCGTCGAAGCCGGTCGCAGCCCACGCCCCCGGCGCGGGCGACCGCCAAAGGACGATTGACATGAAAGCTCTTGTAACCGGCCTCGCCGCTGCCGCCGCGATGATTATCGCTGGCAGCCCGTCGCATGCCGCACCCGACGACGGTGCCGAGATCACCGCGCCGGGGCCGCAGGGCAAGCTCCACGGCAGTTACATCGCCCCCCGCGATGCCATGCCGATCGTGCTGCTGATACCCGGCTCCGGCCATGTCGACCGCGACGGCAACAGCCCACCGGTGGTGAAATCCGCCACCATGAAACTGATCGCGCAAGGGCTGGCCCAGCGCGGGATCGGATCGGTGCGGATCGACAAGCGCGGCATGTTCGCCAGCGCCGGGGCCATCGCCGATGCCAATGCGGTGACTTTCGACGATTATGCCGCCGACGTCGGCAGCTGGGTCGCCACCCTGCGCCAGCAGACCGGGCGCCCCTGCATCTGGCTCGCCGGGCATAGCGAAGGCGGTGTCGTGGCGCTGGTGGCGACCGGCCGGGTCGAGGGGATCTGCGGCGTCATCCTGCTGTCGACCCCGGGGCGCCCGATGGGGCAATTGATCCTCGAACAGCTGGCCAACATGCCCTCTGCCGCCGCACTGATGCCCGATGCGCAGCACGCGGTGGCCGCGCTCGAACAGGGTGAGACGGTCGATGTGTCGGGCTTCCACCCGGCGCTGCAATCGCTGTTCGCGCCGCAAATCCAGACCTATCTGATCGCCGCCTTCCGCACCGATCCCGCAGCGCTCGCGGCCACCGCGCAGGTGCCGCTACTGGTGATCCAGGGCGACAGCGACCTGCAGGTGACCCCGGTCGACGCGCAGGCACTGCACCAGGCGCAGCCGGCCGCCACGCTGGTGATGCTGCCGGGCGTGAACCACGTGCTGAAAATTCCCGACGACGCCAGCCGCGGGGCCAATCTGGCGACCTACGCCACACCCGACCTGCCGCTCGCCCCGGGCGTCGTCCCGGCGATGGCGGACTTCATCCTGTCCCATACGGAGGGCTGACCCATGTTGCATTACCTGTTCACCGACGACCCGTGGTTCGCGCCCAAGCGGTTCGGCTATGGCGCGGGGCTGCCGATTGCCTGGCAGGGCTGGGCGCTGCTGGCGAGCTATGCCGGGCTGGTCATCGGCCTCGCCACGCTGGCACGCGGGCGGCCCGACCTGTGGGCGCCGCTGGCCATCCCCGCGATCCTGGCCGCCACGCTGGTGCTGATTGTCGTCAGCAAGCGCCACACGCGCGGTGGCTGGCGCTGGCGCTGGGGCGGCGAGGACTAGCGCTGCCTGCCAAGGCCTGGCGGTCCAACCCGCTTAGCGACGCGTTAACTGCGATCCGCTATGGCAGCGGCATGACAAGCCCGATCCGCCAGACGCTCGCCGTAACGCTCGCCGCCCTTGCATGTGCCACACTCCCTGCGGGCATGGCGGAGGCGCAGCAGGCCCCTTTCACCGTGGTCGAAACCGGGCGCGGTTACGGCGCGCTGCAGCAGGCGGTCGACGCGATCGGCGACGGCGAAGGCACTATTGCGATTGCCCCGGGCACCTATCGCCAATGCGCGGTGCAGCAGGGGGGCAATGTCTCCTACCTCGCCGCGACGCCGGGCAGCGTCGTCTTCGACGGGGTAACCTGCGAAGGCAAGGCGGCGCTGGTGCTGCGCGGGCGCAGCGCGGAAGTATCCGGCATCGTCTTCCGCCGCATGGCGGCGCCCGATTTCAACGGCGCGGGGATCCGGCTCGAACATGGCGACCTCACCGTCGCGCAGAGCTGGTTCGCCGACAGCCAGCAGGGCATCCTGACCGCCGACGATCCGGCAGGGCGGATCGTGATCGACAAGAGCACCTTCTCCGGCCTCGGCACCTGCGAGGGTGCGGGCGGCTGCGCCCATTCGATCTACATCGGCAATTACGGCCATCTGCGTGTCACCCGCAGCCGGTTCGAACGCGGCGCGGGCGGCCATTACGTCAAGGCGCGCGCTGCGCGGGTGGAAATCGCCGCGTCGAGCTTCGACGATTCGGCGGGCCATGCGACCAATTACATGATCGACCTGCCCGCCGCCTCCACCGGCCAGATCACCAACAACTGGTTCGTGCAGGGCAAGGACAAGGAAAACTATTCCGCCTTCATCGCGGTGGGCGCGGAAACGCGGCTGCACAGCGCCGACGGGCTGGTGATCGCGGGCAACGACGCCCGCTTCGCCCCCGGCGTGCGCCGTTCGAGCACCTTCGTCGCCGACTGGACCGGCGACCGGATTTCCATCGAGGACAATCGCCTGGGCGACGGGATCAAGCCTTACGAGAAGCGCTAAGCGGGTTCATGTGACCGAAGGGTCGGGACGATCCGAATCGTCTAGCAGGCCATATTCCCGTGCAATTTCGGTGGCCCTTTCCGCCAGCTTGTCGGGGTCGATATCGAAATCGGTGAAGCCGGTCGTAAGGTAATGCTGGGCAGCCTTGTCGCCATGGGTCGCGGCAATTGCAAACCAGGCAGCGGCTTCCTGCGGGTCCACCGCCACCCCTTCGCCGTTGATGAACATCACCCCGATTTCGTTGAAGGCGTGGACATTGCCCATCCGCGCGGCGGTCTCGAAGCTCTTGCGCGCCGCAACATAGTCCAAAGGAGTGCCGCGCCCGGAGGCCTGCATCACCCCGAGGCTGGACCATGCATTGGTGAAATCCTGCGCCGCCGATTGCCGGAACAGCGAAACCGCTTCCTCCAGCGAACCGGGCGCACTGCCCTCGTCGATCATAACCCCCAGCCGCCATTGCGCATGCGGCACGCCCTGCGCGGCCGACTGGCGATAGAGCCTGGCGGCGCTCGCCAGGTCCTGCGGCACATGGCGCCCCGAATCGTAGAACCATGCGAGGAAATCGACCGCTTCGGCATCGCCCATAGAGGCGCCCTGCTCGACAAGTTCGAATGCTTCCGCGTCCTTGCCATCGCGCAGCAGGTCGCTCGCGCGATCGGTCAGCACATTGCCCATCAACATGGCCGCCATCGCCATGGCAAGGATCGTCCGCAGCATTGTCATCCCCCTATGTTCGCGCCGTTTTGCGCGCGAGACTGGGGGCGGGTCAATCCAGCAAATGCCCCGCCCGGTCGCGCTTGGTCGCGAGGTAGCGGGCATTGTGCGGATTGTCGGGCAATTGGTGCGGCACGCGCTCCGCCACCGCGACTCCGGCAGCCTCCAGCGCGGCGACCTTGGCCGGGTTGTTGGTCATCAGCCGGATCCGCCGCACGCCCAGCAGTTCGAGCATCCGCGCCGCGACGGGAAAATCGCGCGCCTCGTCCGGCAGGCCGAGCCGCTGGTTGGCCTCGATCGTATCGAAACCCTGGTCCTGCAGGCGATAGGCGCGCAGCTTGTTGACCAGCCCGATGCCGCGCCCTTCCTGCCGCAGGTAGAGCAGCACGCCCCAGCCGCCCTGCGCCGCCGCCTCCGCCATCGCCGCCAGCGCCGCGTCGAGTTGCGGCCCGCAGTCGCATTTGAGGCTGCCGAGGATATCGCCGGTGAGGCATTCCGAATGTAGCCGCACCAGCGGCGGGCGCGCCGCATCGGGTGTGCCGATCACCAGCGCGACATGTTCGCGCAAATCGTCGGCGCTGCGGAAGGCGACGATCTCCGCATCCTCGCACGCCGCCACCGGCAGGCGCGCACGGGTAGCGATGGCGAGCGCGTGGCTGTCGGCAAAAGCGGCAATATCCGCCGGGTCGAGCGGCTGCGCCTCACCCGCATTCGCCGGATCGACCAGGAAGGCGGGCAGGATCCCGGCGATCCGCGCCAGCTCCATCGCCGCCCGCGCCGTGTCCGCCCAGTCGAGCGTCTCGGCCCGGAACGGACCCTTGAACGGGTTGGCAAGGTCCAGCGCCGGGTCCGCCACCGCGCGTGCGGCGGCAAGGTCGAAATTCTCGGCAGCGCGGATCAGCACCGGCGCATGCGGCTGTGCCGCCTCGCGCTGGTTGGCGAGCTTGAGCGTCGCGGCGCGGGCGGTGGAAATCAGCATCGTCGCCGATCCCGCATCGCGCGCCACGGCCGTTTCGACCGGCAGCAGCACCGGCCCGCCGACCAGCGCGACCGGCCAGCCATGGCGCAGCGCGTCCACCGCCTGCGCCGCCCGGCGCGACGGGCTGGGAGAGGGCGCAGGCGCGTTCAGATGTCGAGCTCCGTGATCAGCGGCACGTGATCGCTCGGCTGGGTCCAGCCGCGGGCTTCCTCCAGCACGCGATGGCCGGTGGCCTGCCGCGCCAGTTCGGGGCTGGCCCACATATGGTCGAGCCGCCGCCCGCGGTCGCCCGCCTGCCAGTCCTTCGAGCGATAGGACCACCAGCTGTAATAGCGTTCGGGCGCCAGGATATGCTGCCGCCCGACATCGGCCCAGCCATGCGCATCCATGAAGCGCTGCAGCGTCTCGACCTCGACCGGTGTGTGGCTGACCACCTTGAGCAATTGCTTGTGGTTCCACACGTCGCATTCGAGCGGGGCGATGTTGAAATCGCCGACGATCATGGTCGGCTTGTGCAGCGTGTCGGCCCAGCGCGTCATCCGTTCGAGGAAGTCGAGCTTCTGGCCGAATTTGGGGTTCACCTCGCGGTCGGGCTCGTCGCCGCCTGCGGGGATATAGACGTTTTCCAGCACCACATCCTTGCCGACCAGTTCTACCCCGACATGGCGCGCTTCGCCATTGGCCTGCCAGTCGAAGCGGTTGACCTCGCGGATCGGGATGCGGCTGACCGTGGCCACCCCGTGATAGCCCTTCTGCCCGTGCACCGCGTGGTGGGTGTAACCGAGTTCGGCGAAGGCTTCGTAGGGGAACAGGTGCTCCTCGCACTTGATCTCCTGCAGGCAGATCACGTCGGGCGCCTCCTGCCGGATGAAGCGTTCGACGATCGGCATGCGCAGGCGGACCGAATTGATGTTCCAGGAAGCGATAGAAACCATGGCGCGGACTTAGGGTGCGCCAGCCGCGTGGTCCAGTGGCGAAGCGCCCGCTGCCACCCGTTCCATCAGGTAACACAGACAATCCTGCCGCACGATGCGCGGATCGCAGCTGAGCATGGCGGGCATGGCCGCGCGCCTGAGCAGCAGCGCGCCATCCTCGACCGCGAAATAATCGCCCGCAACCTCGCGCCCGGCTTCGTCCTGCATCGACAGCGGCGCGGCATGATCGCTGGCGCCGAACCGCGCCCCCGCCTCCAGCTCGCGGAAATTGAGATGGTCGAGCGCAGGATCGAGCCGCAGCGCCGCAGCGCCATCCCCGAAGGCGAAGGACACCTCCTCGCGCACCCGGACCACGCCCATCGTGTGATACATGGCCAGCGCATCGGGGCGCGGCGGGCGTTCGGGGAAGGCCGCAAGCGCCAGCATCCCGTTGACGAAGCTGGCGGCGAGCGCGGCATTGGCGGCAACGCCCGGCTGGCTGCATTCGGCGGCAATCGCCGGAAGCCTGCCCGCGAGCGAGGCGGTCTGCGTGCCCGCGATCCCGCGAAACCGGATCGCGGTGCGCGCGAACATGGCGGCCAGATGCAGCGTGTCGGCATCGTCGCTGCACACCACGCCATAGGGCGGGTTGAGCCCGGTGTTGTTGTGCAGGTCGATCGCGGCGAAACAATCGCGCGCGACAATGCGCGCGTGAACCTGTGCCATCATCGCCGCTTCGGGCGTTCCCGCATGGTCGACAGTGCCCGGCCAGGCGCGGTTATAATCGGGCTGTCCATCCAGCCGCCGCAGCCCCTGCGCGGCCGCGGCGACATTGCCGACGAACAGCATCAGGCTGCGCGGCAGGCCCCCGCCACTGCCATCTGCCCCCAAGCGCGCGCGCAGCACCTGCTGCACCGCCTCCAGCCCGGTGGTTTCGTTGCCATGCTGGATCACCGAGACGAACAGCGGCGGTTCGCGCCGCCCGGCCAGTTCGATCAGCGTTGGCCCGCCGAGCAGCGCGGCAAGCTCGCGCGCGGGGCAGTCGAGGAAGCCCGCAGGCAGCGAATCGCGGATGGCAAGTTCGGTCACGCCGCCTGCCGTTACAGCGGCCATTCGTGCACCGCCATGCCGCTGCGCTGGTGTTCGAGATATTCGGCGGTGAGGCGGAACAGGTCGCCATGGCGGCGATGATGCGCGATCTGCCACGCCGCCCCGTTGCGCCGCGCCGCGACGCGCGTGGCGACGACATCGAGATAGCGTTCGGCCAGTTCCTCGCCCACGCCCTGTTCCAGCAGCCCGTCGCGCGCGACGGGGATGAGCGCTTCGATCACCTTGGTCACCGGCCACAGCCGCCCGTCGAGCCAGCCGATTTCGGCATCGAGCCCGTCGCGGGCCGCAGCATAGAACCCGGCCCGCGCCGTGGCATGCGGCAGCGCCTCCTCCGCCTGGCGCGATACCCGCGCCAAGGCGTGGACCGCGCCGAACCAGAAGGCCGCATTGGCCAGCATGTCGATCACGCTCGGCCCGGCGGGCATCACCCGGTTTTCGATCCGCAGATGGGGCAGGGCACCGCCCGCTTCGCCCCCTTCGTCGAGGTCGAAGCCGACCAGCAGCCGGTTCCAGCGCCAGATCGTGCCATTGTGCAGCCGCAGGCAGGCGAAGCGATCGCCCGGTTCCTCGTCCAGCACCGGCAGCAGCAGCCGGAACAGCTCGAGGTTTTCAGCGAACAGCACGGTCGGATCGTCATCCGCATAGCGATCGCCGAAGGTCACCCGGCGGATCGCCCCGCGTTGCACATGGCCCGGCTCGTCGCCCAGCGCCTGCTCGAACAGCGGGATGCGGGTTTCGTGCCACAATTGCCGCCCGAACAGGAACGGCGAGTTCGCCGACAGCGCGATCAGCGGCGCGGCGAGCATCGCGGAGGCGTTGAGATAGGCCGCGATCCGATCGGGCGGGATCTGCAAATGCAGCTGGAACGATGTGGTTGCCGCTTCCAGCATCAGATCGTCATGGGTGCTGCGCAGCCCGTGGCCACCCGGTGCGGTGCTGTCGATCGCGATGTCGAGCGGCCTGCCGCCGCGCGCCTTGAGCACTTCGCGGTTGAGCGCGGCATAGCGGTTCGACGGGGTGAGGTTGGCGAGGCACAGATCGCTTTCGCGCAGGGTCGGCAGCGTGCCGATGGCGACCACCGTATCGACCTCGTCATGCGCCGCCCCCACGCAGCGGCCCCAGGTTTCGGCCAGTTCCTGCTCCAGCCGCCACAGGCCGTCGCCCGCCAGCGGCTGCGGCGTACCGTTCACCTCGATATTGAAGCGCGACAATTCGGCCACCACCAGCGGATCGGCCAGCCGGGCGAGGAAGCTCTGGTTATGCGGCGCAGGAAAACAATGGCGGTCGACCAGCCAGGCTTCCAGCTCGAAGCCGATTAACGGCCCCGCCTGCGACAGCGCCCCGCCGACGAAGCGATCGCGCAGGCTCGCCGTTTCGAGCGCCAGCCGATCGCGAAACCGCGCGAAGTCGGCATCGCTGAATCCGCTGGCGTCGATTTCCTGGCCCAAAGCGCTCCGTCCCCTCGGCAATCTCGCCGACAAGGCTAGGACGCGCGGGGCCGGTTGGAAAGTCGCTTGCACAAGGCAGCAAAAAACCCTCGTGCCGGGGGCATTGGCACGAGGGTTCGTTGCTAGCGTTCGTCACGCTTGTACAAGGCGACCCGAAAAAGAGGCCAGGGCAACAGGGGGGAAACCCGCCTCACGCCGCCTTGTTTTTGGACATTACGCCGGGCTGGCTTTCTGGGAAATGAACATGCCCCTTCGCCTTGTCGCATAGTTCGGGCGCAATCGCGCCGAACGGTTCAGCGCGGGCGACGAGAAGAGCGGCGGGGGTCGTCGAAGCTGAACGCCGAATCCGCCACAGCCACGCCATAGCGCTGGTTCTTCAGCCGCACGGTGGTGCGCTGGTTCTGCGAATCGAGCGCCACCCAGCTGGTCAGCTCCCACCCGCCCGGCGCCGAGGCCTTGCGGATGAAGATCATCGTGATCCGGCCATATTCCGGACGTTTGGGATCGTGAACTTCGATGCTGAGCACGTTCGGGCTGTCGCTGGGCACGACCTTGCCATATTTCGCGACGTCGCGATTCGGATCGAGCAGTGCGCCGAGCGGAGAGTTCTTGATCGGCCAGCGTTCGACCTGCTTGACCGCGTAATCGACCAGATAGAGCGACTTGCCGTTCGAAACGACCAGCAGCTGTGCATCCTTCTGGTATTCGAAGCGGATCTTGCCCGGCCGCTTGAGCGTGAGTGCGCCGCTGAGCACCTGGCCCTTGCGATCCGACTGGGTGAAATCGGCCTTCATGGTCGAAATCGCGCGCAATGCGCCGACCGCCGAATCGAGCGCGCCCGCCTGCGCGGTAACCGGCGCGGCGGGTGCCAGCAGCGCCAGCGGCGCAGAAACGGCAAGCGCGCCGGCAAATGCGGCGCGCAGCGGGTAAGCGGTGATTTGCTTCAAGATCATCATGCCCTCGTGATTAGCGTCAGGGCATTGAACTGCAAGTGAACCCTGTGGGTTCCGAGCGTTCAGCTTACTTGATCTTGGCTTCCTTGAATTCGACGTGCTTCTTCGCAACCGGATCGTACTTGCGGAAGCTCATCTTCTCGGTCGTGTTGCGGGGATTCTTCTTGGTCACGTAGAAGAAGCCGGTGTCGGCGGTGGAAACCAGCCGGATCTTGATGGTTGCGGGCTTCGCCATGGCGCTGTCCTAAATCTTTCGCTCTGCCCCCTGCGGGAGGCCAAAAAACATCAGGCGACGCAACCGGCGCCGCCTTGCAGGCCGCGGCCATTGGGTGATTCCGTGGCGAAAGTCAAGCGAGAGTGCCGCCTACCAGTCGACCTTGCCGCGCCCGGCCTTGATCGTGCCGCGGTTCTTCTTGGCCTTGAGCCGCGCTTCCTTGCCCACGCGGTTGAGCCGGCTCTTCTTGCGGGTGGCGGGCGCGTGCTGCGCCTTCTCCAGCAATTCGGCCAGCCGCTCGCGCGCCTCGGCCCGATTCGCTTCCTGCGTGCGGTGGCTGCGCGCGGTCAGCACGATCTCGCCCCGCGCGGTCATCCGGCTGCCCGCGAGTGCCTTGAGCCGCCGGAAGACATCGGGATCGAGCCGCAATGCGAACACATCCAACCGCAATTGCACCGCGGTGGCGACCTTGTTGACGTTCTGCCCGCCGGGCCCGGAGGAAGCGATGAAGCTTTCCTCCACCAGCGCCATCGCCTTTTCGACGATGGCCGGATCAGCCATGCAGGCCGAGCGCGCGGAATGTGTCGGGCAGCGGGGCGGTGGCGCAAATGGCAGGTTTGCCCGCGCGCGGCACAATCAGTGCGCTGGCGTGCAGCAAAGTGCGCGAACTGCGCGGGTCGGAGTGGCCATATACCGGGCCATATACCGGGCCATAGACCGGATCGCCCAGCAGCGGGATGCCGAGCCCGGCGGCGGCGTGGACGCGGATCTGGTGGGTGCGCCCGGTGAGCGGGCGGAATTCGACCAGCGTCAGCCCGTCATGCACCATCAGCCTGCGCCAATGGGTCAGCGCAGGCTTGCCCTTGCGCGCCGGGATCATGCGCCAGCCCTTCTCCGCCGAGCTGATCTTGCTCAGCGCCAGTTCGATGGTGCCTTCCTCCTCGCCCAGCTCGCCAGCGAGCACACCGAGATAGGTCTTTTCGACCAGCCGATCCTCGAACGCGCGGGCAAACCGGCTGAGCGCCTTGGGATTGCGCGCCAGCAGCAGGCAGCCGGAAGTGTCGGTGTCGAGCCGGTGGACCGGCGAAGGATCGCGCTGGAAGCCCAGCCGCAGGTCGATGAGGTGATCGTCGAGCGAGGCACCGCCCCGGCGCGGGCGGTCCATCGGCAGGCCCGCAGGCTTGTCGATCACCAGCGCCTCGCCGTCTTCGAACAGGATCGGGATCTGCTTCATGCCAGCGCCGCCGCGATTCGCCGCATGGCTTCGGCCAGCTTGTCCTCGCCGGTGGCGAAGCTGATGCGGAAACCGTCGCGCCCGCCGAAGGCGCTGGCGGCCACCACCGCCACGCCGTGATCGAGCAGATGCATCGCCAGCCCCTCGTCATCCCCGAACCGCTCCATCAGCGGCGCGGCATCGACAAAACAATAGAAGGCGCCATCGGGCACCGGGGTGGAGAGGCCCGGCACCGCGTTGATCGCCGCCACCACGCTGTCACGCCGCTGGCGGAATATCTCGCGCCACTCGCCCAGGAAATCCTGCGGCCCGGTGAAAGCCGCCACCGCCGCCGCCTGGCTGATCGAGCAGGGATTGCCCGATGTGTGCGATTGCAAGCGCAGCATCGCGGCGATCAGCTCCGCCGGGCCGGTCGCCACGCCGATGCGGAAGCCCGTCATCGCATGGCTCTTCGACACGCCCGAAACGGTCAGGATGCGGTCGGCCAGATCGGGGCAGAGCTTCGCCAGCGTGGCATGCGGCGCGCCGGTGTAGTTGAGCGGGGCGTAGATATCGTCGCTCATCACCAGCACGCGGGGGTGGCGGCGCAGCACATCGCCCAGCGAAAGCAGCATGTCCTCGGGATAGACCGCGCCGGTCGGGTTGCCGGGCGAATTGAGCAGCAGCCAGCGGGTCGCAGGCGTCACCAGCGCCTCGAAATCGCCCGCGGTGAAGCGGAAATTGTCTTTCGCATGGGCGACCAGCGGCACCACACTGGCCCCGCAATAGCGCACGATCTGGGGGTAGGAGACCCACCATGGCGCAGGCACCACCACTTCATCGCCCTTGCCCAGCGTCGCGGCCAGCGCGTGGAAGATGCACTGCTTGCCGCCCGACCCCACGATCACGCTCTGCGGCGTGCATTCGATGCCGAGATCGCGCGCGAAATGCAGCGCGGCTGCTTCGCGCAGCGCCATCGTCCCGCCGACCGGCGTATATTTCGTGTCGCCCGCGTCCAGCGCCGCCTTGGCGGCGGCGATGACATGGGCGGGGGTGGCGAAATCGGGTTCGCCCACCGACAGCGAGATGATGTCGCGCCCCTGCGCGCGCAGTTCGGTGGCGCGATCGGTCATCGCCATCGTCCGCGACGGTTCGATGCGCGCCAGCGCTTCGGAAATCATGCCAGCTTCGCCTCCATCAAGCCGCGCAGCGCATTGCCCAGCAGGAAGCCATCCGCAAGATCGCCGAGCGTCAATTCCGCCTCCACCGCCTCGCCCTGTTCGATCAGCCGGCGGCGCAGCACGCCCGGCAGCAGCCCCAGCCGCACGGGCGGGGTAAGCAATTGCCCGTCGCGGCGCAGGAAGATGTTGGTGAAGCTGCCTTCGGTCACCAACCCGTCTTCACGCACCAGCAGCGCCTCGCCCGCGTCGGCCGATCGGGCCATGTCCAGCGCGGCTTCGTAAAAGGCGCGGTCGCTCGACTTGTGGCGCAGGCGCCAGTCCCCCTCATCCACCGGCAGCGGCAGCGCGATGCAGGACAGCGGGCCATCTGCCGCGCGCGGCAGCGGCGCCGCCTCCAGCGCGATCGCGCCGCTGCGCGCCAGCAGCAGGCGCAGCTTCGCCTCGCTCTCCAGCTCGAAACACAGCGCGTGGATCTGGTTGCGCGCGGCGTGGCGATCGAAGGCGAAGCCGAGTTCCGCCGCGCTCGCCTTGATCCGTTCGAGATGGAGTTCGAGCAGTTCGATCCCCTTTTCGGGGCAGAACCGCATGGTTTCGATCAGGTCGAAACCGCCTGCGCGCTGCCGGGCGAAGCTGCCCTTGACGATGCATTCGCGCCATTCGGGCAAGGCCTCGCTGTCGGCGACGATGGCCGAGCCGACCCCCAGCACAGCCTTGCCGCGCTGGTTTTCCACCTCGGTCAGCCGCAGCGTGCGGATCGCGACGTTGAAGGCGGCGTTGCCATCCCCGTCGATCCGCCCGATCGCCCCGCAATAGGGGCCGCGCGCATCGCGTTCCACCGCGTCGATCAGCTCCATCGCCCGGATCTTGGGCGCGCCGGTGATCGAGCCGCAGGGGAAGATCGCGCGCACGAGGTCTGCCGCACCCTTGCCCGGAAGCAATCGTGCGCGAACCGAAGACACCATCTGGTGCACCGTGGGGTAGCTTTCGACAGCGAAGGGATTGTCGACCTTCACGCTGCCTGCCTGCGCCACGCGCGACAAATCGTTGCGCATCAGGTCCACGATCATCAGGTTCTCGGCCTTGTCCTTGACCGAAGCGGCCAGTTCCTCGGCAAAGGCGGCATCTTCCGCCGCATCGCGCCCGCGCGGGCGGGTGCCTTTCATCGGCTTGACCTTGGCATCGCTGCCGTTGAGGCGGAAGAACAGTTCGGGCGAGAGGCTGAGCAGCCAGTGCGACCCGTCGAACACCAGCGCGGAATAACCCGCGCCTGCCGCCGGGCGCAGCGCCGCATAGACCGCCAGCGGATCGCCGCGAAAGCCGCCGGCCAGCGGGAAGGTCAAATTCGCCTGGTAGATATCGCCTGCCCGGATCGCTTCCTGCAGCGCCTCGAACGCGGCGACATAGCCGCCGGTCGACAGCTGCGGCGAAAGCGGGCCGAGCGAGGCGGTCCCTTCGGCGCGCGCCGCCAGCCAGCCTTCCATCTCGGCTGCGGGGATCACCTGCTCCTGCGCGAACAGCCCCAGCCACACGAGCGGGCCGCCCGCCCCGCTGCGCGCGTCGGCCAGCGGGGCCAGCCGCTCTTCCAGCGCCAGCCCGGCCTCATAGGCGATGTAGCCCGCCAGCGTGTGCCCGGTTTCGCGCCGCGCGGCGTCGGCTTGGGCCAGCACGCGCGCGACATCCTCCGCCCGCCGGGCGACGAACACCTGCTCCGGCGCGGCGAGGTAATGCCCGTCGGCAGCCCGTTCGGTGCGGGCATCGTCCAGCAGGACAAAGGGTTCGCGCGGCGCCATGCGACCGCCTTAGCCGCTTGGCCGCGCAAGTCGAGTGCTTGACCGCGCGGGACCGGCTGGCCACACAGCAGCCAGCGGCATCGCACGCATCAGGACCAAGGGAATCGCGCATGGGTGAAATCTTCATCGGGCTGGCCGAGAACGGCGAACGGCAGGTGCTCAACCTCGGGCGGGCCAACCGCCACGGGCTGATCGCCGGGGCGACCGGCACCGGCAAGACGGTGACCCTGCAGGGCCTCGCGGAAAGCTTTTCCGCCGCAGGCGTCCCTGTGTTCCTAGCCGATGTGAAGGGCGATTTGTCGGGCATCGCCATGCCGGGCAGCCATGATTTCAAACATGCCGACAAGCTGGAGAGCCGGGCCAAGGAACTGGGCATGACCGACTATGCCTATTCCGACAATCCGGCGATCTTCTGGGATCTTTACGGCGAACAGGGCCACCCGATCCGCACGACGATTTCGGAGATGGGCCCGCTGCTGCTCGCCCGGCTGATGGACCTAAACGAAACGCAGGAGGGCGTGCTCAACATCGTGTTCCGCTATGCCGACGAACAGGGGCTGCTGCTGCTCGACCTCGGCGATTTGCAGTCGATGCTGGCCTATACGGCGGAAAATGCCGCCGAGCTGACCACGAAATACGGCAATGTCACCAAGGCCAGCGTCGGCGCGATCCAGCGCCAGTTGCTGAGCTTCGAGAGCCAGGGGGCGGACAAGTTCTTCGGCGAACCGGCGCTGGAAATCACCGATTTCCTGAAGCTCGACGAACAGGGGCGCGGCTATGTCAACGTGCTCGCCGCCGACAAGCTGATGCAGAGCCCCAAGCTTTACGCCACCTTTCTGCTGTGGCTGCTGGCCGAATTGTTCGAAGTGCTGCCCGAAGTGGGCGACCCGGAACAGCCCAAGCTGGTGTTCTTCTTCGACGAGACCCACCTGCTGTTCGACGACCCGCCCAAGGCGCTGCTCGACAAGATCGAACAGGTCGTTCGCCTGATCCGTTCGAAGGGGGTGGGCGTCTATTTCTGCACCCAGAACCCGATCGACGTGCCCGAGGATGTCGCCGGCCAGCTGGGCAACCGCGTGCAGCATGCGCTGCGCGCCTTCACCCCGCGCGACAAGAAGGCGATCAAGGCGGCGGCCGAAACCTTCCGCATCAACCCCGATCTCGATGTCGAAACCGCGATCACCGAACTGAAGGTGGGCGAAGCGCTGGTTTCGACGCTGATGGAAGATGGCGCGCCGTCGATCGTGCAGCGCACGCTGGTCAAGCCGCCGCGCAGCCGGCTGGGGCCGCTGACGCCCAAGGAACGGGCCATCATCCAGTCGATCAGCCCCTATGAGGACAAATACGACACGCCGGTCAACCGCGAGAGTGCGGAAGAAGTGATCGCGCAGAAGGTTGCCGATGCCGCAGCCACCGCGGCGCAGGTGGCGGCGCAGGGCAAGGAAGAGGTTGCCAAGCAGGAACGCAAGTCGACCAGCCTGTGGGGCATCGATATCGGCAAGGCGGGCCAGAGCGCGCTCAAGGCTGCGGTCGGTTCTGCCGTTTCGCTCGGGGTGGCTGCGGCGATGGGCAAGAAGTCCGGCGCCGACCCGATCCGCACAGGTGCGAACGCCTTCGTCCGCAATATTCTCGGCGGGCTGATGCGCTAGGCCTCAGCCCGGCAGCGAAATCTCGGCGCAGAGCCCGCCCTCGGCGCGGTTGCGCAGCACCAGCGTGCCGCCATGCTGTTCGGCGACGGCCCGGGCGATGGCGAGGCCCAGCCCGGCACCGCCGGTGGCGCGGTTGCGCGATGCTTCGCCGCGGGCGAAAGGCTCCATCATCGCCGCGATCCGGCTGTCGGGAATGCCCGGCCCGTTGTCGAGCACGCGCAGCACCGCCCGATCGCCGTCGCGCGCGACCTCGACCTGCGCGCCGCCGCCGTAGCGCACCGCGTTGCCGACGAGGTTGCGCAGCGCATGGTTCAGCCAGGTAACGTGAACCGGCGCGGCGATGCGCGCGGTTTCGCCCAGGCTCACCGGCTGGCCCATATCCTCGAATTCCTCGACCACGCTGGCCGCCAGCGCCGACAGCTCCGCCCGCTCCGGCGGCCCGTCGCCCTTGCCTACGCGGGCGAGGGTCAGGATATCGTCCAGCGTGGCGGTGATTTCCTCGATCGTGCGCGCCATCTTGTCGCGCTGGGTCGCGTCGGGCACCGATTCGATCCGCACCCGCAGTGCGGCGAGCGGCGTCTTGAGATCGTGGCCGATCGCGCCGAGCATCACGTCCTTTTCGTCGAGCAGCGTCGCGATCCGCGTTTCCAGCGCATTGTGAGCCGAAATCAACCCGCGGATGTCTTCCGGCCCGCGCGGTTCGATCTGGCCGCTGGCATCGCGCGTCGCACCGAACTGCCGGATGCGCCCGGTCAAATCGGCCAGCGGGCGGGTAACCCGGCGCAACAGCAGCGCCAGCAGGCCGACCAGCACGACATAGGTCACCAGCGTCTGCACCACGATCCCGGCCAGAAAGCCGGGGTTGCGAGGCTGTTCGCTGACCCGCGCGACCAGCCAGGCTTCGCCCGGATGGCGCCGGAGCGCGGCGAACAGCAGCCGGTCCTGCTCCGCCGGGCGGATGCCCTGCAACCGGGCCGCCAGCGGGCGCAATTGGTTGCGCCGCATCGGGTCCTGTTCGCGCGCCATGGCGACCACCACCAGATCGGCGACGGGCACATTCTCGCTCTTGAGGATTTCGCGCAGCATGTCCTCCCGCCGGGAGTCGCGCAGCCCCCCGACGAAGGGCGGCAGGCTGTCGACTTCACGCAGGCGGAAACCGCGGCGATGATCGCGCTCGTCATCCTCGTCGCGGCGGGTGGCCGGGCGGCGGGCGGGATCGACCAATTCACCGGCGATGAAGCGGAAGGCGAGCTGGTTCAGCGTCGCCCCTTCGCGCTGGCGCTCACCCGCGCGCCACAGCAGCACGCCCGAGACCGCCTGCGCGATCAGCAGGGCGAGCCCCACCGCGAGCAACATCTGGCCGAGCAGGCTGCGAGGAAACAGGCGCATCGCGTTAATCCTGCAGCGGCGCGACGCGGCGCACATCGGCCGCGAGGCGATAGCCACCGCCGCGCACCGTCTGGATCAGCTGGGGATTGCGGCTGTCGCGTTCGATCTTGCGGCGCAGGCGGCTGACCTGGTTGTCGACCGCGCGATCGAACAGATGCGCCTCGCGCCCCTGCACCATGTCGAGCAGGCGGTCGCGGTCGAGCACACGGCGCGGATTGTCGAGGAAGGCCTGGAGCAGGCGGAATTCGGCGGTCGAGATGGAGACGAGCGCCCCGTCCGGATCGACCAGCCGACGCTTGAGCGGATCGAGCTGCCAGCCTTCGAATTCATAGCTGGCATCGTCTTCGGGCGTGGCAGCGGGGCGCTGCGAGCGGCGCAGGACGGAGCGGATACGGGCGACCAGTTCGCGCGGTTCGAAGGGTTTGACGACATAATCGTCCGCCCCGATTTCCAGGCCGATGATGCGGTCGGTCGCCTCGCCGCGCGCGGTCAGCAGGATCACCGGCACGCCCTTCGCTTCGATCAAGTGGCGGCACAGCGACAGCCCGTCCTCACCCGGCATCATGATGTCGAGCAGCACGAGATCGGCACGGTATTCGATCAGCGCGGAGCGGGCGGCGGCGGCGCTTTCCGCCTCGCGCACGACGAACCCCTGGCCGGAGAGATATTCCGCCAGGGGCTCGCGCAGGCTGGCCTCGTCATCGACCAGCAGCAGGTGGACAGGCGCGGTGTCGGTCATAATCTTGCCACCGCGCCTAGCCGTGGTTGGTCGGGCGGATCAAGCGTCAGCCCGCGGGGGTCGCGGCGCTGCCCGCCTGCTTCTTGGTCTGCCACTTGGCACGCATGGCGTCGTGTTCGGCCTTGCGTTCGGCCTGGTCGATCTTGCCGTCATGGTTGGCATCGGCCTGGGCGAAGTGCGCCTTCACCGCAGCGTCGAATTCGGCACGGGTCACCGCCTTGTTGCCGTCCTTGTCGGCATCGCGCAGCATGGCCATCGCCATGCCCGGGCCGCCGGGGCCGTGACGGTCGCCGCGCTTGGCGAACTTGCCGCGCTTGCCATGATCGCCGTCCATGCCGGGGCCGGGGCCCCGTTCGCCACGCTCGCCACGCTCGGCACGGTCGCCGCGACGGTCCTTCATCTTGTCATGGCCGGCCTGCATTTCGGCCTGCGAGACGCTGCCGTTCTTGTCGGTGTCGAGCCGGGCGAAGAACTGGTCGCCGCGCTGTTCGCGCATTTCCTCGCGCTTGGCATCGCGCTTGGCATCGCGTTGGGCACGGTGGGCTTCGAATTCGGCCTTGCTGATTTCGCCATTGCCGTCGGTATCGAGCTTGGCGAAGCGATCGGCTTCCTTGGCCGTGCGGTCCTTGGCATCGATCACGCCGTCGCCATTGACGTCGAGCTTGGTGAACATCTTTTCGGCACCGGCGGTGGCTTCGGCCAGCGTCACGACTCCGTCGCCATTGGCATCGGGGCCCTTGGGGCCACGCTCGCCCTGCTGGGCGATGGCGATACCGCCAACGCCGAGAGCCAGCGCGGCAGCGGAAAGGGTGAGGGTGAGTTTGCGCATTTCAGAATTCTCCGGTTCGCTTGTGGCGAGAGCCGCGGCGATGCCTTGGGAAGGGGGAGGGATTGGCTGGCATCGCCGCGACCCACGAATGACCTTCTACGCTGGCAATGTCGCAGCACTATGCCGCAAGGGGGGGAATTTGTCGCGGATTGTATCAGCGCCGAATGCGCGTTCATCCACCCGTCAGCCAGGCGCCCCGCGATTGCGGTCAGCGCGGGCGATGCTGCGTCCCGAGGCCTGCGGTGATGAACAGCGCCGCCGCTTCGCCTACAATATCCGCCGTGTGCCATGCGCCCGGCGGGTTGATCGCATATTCCCCGGCGCCGATCCGGACACGCGCCGTGCCGCCATCGGGAAACTCCTGATGCAGCAGCATCTCGCCTTCGAGGCACAGCACGACCTCGTCGCCCGCCGGATGCATTTCCCAGCTGTCCCACGATTGGGTGAAGCGATAGAACGATACCAGCCGCCCCTCGGCCCCGTCATCCGCGTGGCGCGCGGCATAGTCTGCGTACCATTCCATGCCGGTGATCGCCGATTGCGGCACCGCCCGCGCGCCGAGGCCGAGGTGCAGGGGCGCATCCTGAAGCTCGCGCCCCGCCTGTTCGCCGTCGCTCATTCGTCGGGGGCGAAACAGAAGGCGTTGAGCTTGTTGCCATCCGGATCGCGGAAATAGGCGGCATAGAAACCGCCACCGCGATCGCCCGGCGCGCCTTCGTCGCTGCCGCCGTTGGCCAGCGCGATTTCATGGACCTTGCGCACCTGTGCAGGCCCGCTCGCCTCCAGCGCGACCATCACGCCATTGCCCACGCTCGCCGGATTGCCGTCGAACGGCTTGGTGATCGCCACCCCCGGCGGGCCGCCTTCGACGCCCCAGGCAATGAAGGTTTCGGTATCGAACATCCGCCCGTAACCGAACTCGCCGCATACCGCGTCGTAGAATTTCGCCCCGGCCTCGCGGTTGTTGGTGCCCAGCGTCACATATCCGATCATCGCCCTACTCCTCTTCGAATCACAAGAAGAACATTACAGGAACATGGATTGCGCGACAAGGCCGGGATGCGCGCCTCACAAGGGCAGGCAGGCGTCCTCCAGCCAGGCAAGGTCGGCCCCATCGAGCTGCGGCGCGAGGATCGTGCGCACCTGTGCGTGATAGGCGTTCCACCAGTTTCGCTCCGCCGGGGTCAGCAGCGCGGTTTCGACCAGCGTGCGGTCGATCGGGACGAAGGTAAGCGTCTCGAACCCGAAGAATACGCCTTCCGCACCGGCGATCTCGCGCCGTTCCACCAGCACGAGATTTTCGATGCGAATGCCGAATTCGCCAGCCTTGTAGTAGCCCGGCTCGTTGGACAGGATCATCCCCGCCATCAGCGGCTGGCCGGTGCCCGCCTGCCCGCCAGCCGGCTTGGCAATGCGCTGCGGCCCTTCGTGGACGGACAGGAAGCTGCCCACCCCATGGCCGGTGCCGTGGGCGTAATCGACCCCCGCCTGCCACAGGAACTGCCGCGCGAAGGCGTCGAGCTGGCCGCCGGTCGTGCCTTCGGGGAACACCGCCTGGTCGATCGCGATATGGCCCTTGAGCACGCGGGTGAAGCGATCCTTCGCCTCAGCGCCCGGTTGGCCGGGGCCGATCCACACCGTGCGGGTGATGTCGGTGGTGCCATCGGCATATTGCCCGCCCGAATCGCACAGGAACACGCTCGACGGGGCGATGGCGAGATTGCTGTCCTCGTCCACCTTGTAATGCGGCAGCGCGGCGTGCGGCCCGGCGGCGGAGATCGTGTCGAACGACAGGTCGCGCAGCAGGCCGGTCTCCTCGCGCAGGGCCTGCAGCTTCGCCGCCGCCGAAAGCTCGGTCTGCCCGCCCTTGGGCGCCTCTTCACCCAGCCAGCGCAGATAGCGGACCACCGCCGCCCCGTCGCGCGCCTGCGCGTCGCGTTGGCCCTGCTGTTCGACCGGGTTCTTGACCGCGCGCGGCAACACCGTGGGGTCGCGCTGGGCGACAATTTCGGCCCCCGAAGCCGCCAGCAGGCGGAAGATCGCATCGACCGCGCTGTCCGGATCGGCAGCCACGCGCTTGCCCTGCATGGCCTGCAGCGCGGGTACGAAATCGGCGCGATCGCGCACCGTCACCGCATTGCCGAGATGCGCCACCAGTTCGGGCGTGACCTTCTCCGGCGCGATGAACAGCTCCGCCGTGCCATCGGCATGGGCGAGCACATAGGACAGCGCGACCGGCGTGTGATCGACATCGCTGCCACGGATGTTGAGCAGCCAGGCAACCGAATCCAGCGCCGCGATCACGGCTGCATCGAGCCCTTCGGCCTTCAGCCAGTCGGCCACTTCGCCGCGCTTTTCCGAACTCGACCGGCCAGCCAGCGCGGTGTCATGGACCAGCGCGGGGGCGACCGAGGCGGCAGGCCGGTCGGCCCACACCGCATCCACCGGATTGCCTTCGGTCGCCACCAGCGTGCCGCCGACTTTCGCCAGCGCGGCGGCGACATTGTCTGCCCAGCCTTGCGAATGGAGCCACGCGTCGTAGCCGATCCTGGCCCCCTGCGGCGCATTGGCGGCCAGCCATGCGGCGGGGCTGGTGGCGGGGACCGACTGATATTCGAACAGATTGCCATCGACCTGCTCGCGCACCTGCACGGTGTAGCGCCCGTCGACGAAGATCGCCGCCTTGTCGCGCAACACCACCGCGCTGCCCGCCGATCCGCCGAAGCCGGTAAGCCAGGCCAGCCGCTGGGCATAGGAGCCGACATATTCGCTCATATGCTCGTCGGAGATCGGGATCACGAAGCCATCGAGCCCGCGGCGGGCCAGTTCCTTGCGCAGCGCGTCGAGCCGGGCCTCATGAGTTTGCATCAGCATGTCTTGCCTATCCTTTCGCAGGCACCATAGATGGTCGCGATGAACGATACCACCACCACCCGCCCGCCGATCGCGACAAAGAAGCCGTCCAGCGTGACCCATCACGGGATCACGGTGGAAGATGATTACGCCTGGTTGCGCGATCCGGGCTATCCCGAAGTCACCGATCAGGCGGTGCTCGCCCATCTCGAGGCGGAAAACCGCTGGTTCGAAACGCGCATGGCCCCCCAGCACGACCGCATCGACGCGCTGTTCAAGGAAATGCGCGCGCGGATCAAGGAAGCCGACAAATCGGTGCCGCAGAAGGACGGCGACTGGCTCTATTGGGTCGAATATGAGGAAGGCGCCGAATACAAGAAGTGGTGGCGCCGCCCGGTCGGCGCGGCAGACGATGGCAGCGCCGACGAACTGATCCTCGACGAGGTCGCGCTGGCCGAGGGCAAGGACTATTTCCGCCTCGGCGCGATCTCGGTCAGCAAGGATGGGCGGCTGCTGGCATGGGCAGTCGACGACAATGGGTCGGAACGCTTCACCGCGCGGGTGAAGGTGATCGCGACCGGCGAGATCTTGCCCGACGAAATTCCCGGCACGCTCTCCGCGCTGATCTGGGTGGCAGGCGACAAGGGGCTGGTCTATTCGCTCGCCAACGAAAACTGGCGCACCGACAATGCGAGGCTGCACTGGCTCGGCCAGCCGCTGGACAGCGATGTCGAACTCTATCACGAGGACGACGAGGGCTTTCGTGTCGGATCGGGCCTGTCAGCCAATGAAGACTGGCTGGTCATTTCCAGCGGCGACCACGAGACGAGCGAGACGCGGCTCGTCCCCACCGACGACCCGCTGGCCACGCCGCTGCTGGTGCGCGAACGCGTGACCGGCGTGGAATACGATGTCGATGTCCGCGAGGGCACGCTCTACATCCACACCAACGATACGCATGAGAATTTCCGCCTCGCCACCGCGCCGCTCGCCGCGCCGAGCGACTGGACTACGCTGATCGAAGGGACGGCGGATTTCTATCTCACCGGGGTCAGCCTGTTCCGTGATTTCTATGTCACCGAAGGGCGGTTGCGTGGGCTCGATACGATCGAAGTGCGCTATTACGACGATCCCGCGCGGATCGAACCGATCGCCTTCCCGGAGGAAAGCTACACCGCGGGCCTCGCCGACAATCCCGAATATGCGGTGGACCGGCTGCGCCTGTCCTACGCCAGCATGATCACCCCCAACACGACCTACGACTATTTTGTCGCAGAGCAGCGGCTGGACGTGCTCAAGGTGCAGGAAGTGCCCTCGGGCTATGACGCATCGCTCTATGCCACCGAGCGGCTGGAGATCGCCGCGCGCGACGGCACGCTGGTGCCGGTGAGCATCATGTACCGCAAGGACAGGAAGCCGGGAGGGCCGCTGCATCTCTATGGTTACGGCGCCTATGGCATCAGTATCGACCCCGGCTTTTCGACCACGCGGCTGAGCCTGGTGGATCGCGGTTTCGCCTATGCCATCGCGCATATCCGCGGCGGCGACGATCTGGGGCGCGCCTGGTACAAGGCGGGCAAGCGCGAGGCGCGGACCAACACGTTCACCGATTTCGTCGACGTGGCGCGCGGGCTGGTGGAGCGCGGATATACCCGGCCGGGGCAGATCAGCATCTCGGGCGGGTCTGCCGGCGGCGAGCTGATGGGTGCGGTGGTCAATTCCGATCCCGAGCTGTGGGGCGCGGTGGTCGCACATGTGCCCTTTGTCGACGTACTGGCGACGATGCTCGACGCCTCGCTGCCGCTGACCCCGGGCGAATGGCCCGAATGGGGCAACCCGATCGAGGACAAGGCAGCGTTCGAACTGATCCGGTCCTACAGCCCCTACGACAATGTCCGCCGCCAGGCCTATCCGCCGATCATGGTCACCGCCGGGCTGAACGACCCGCGCGTGACCTATTGGGAACCGGCCAAATGGGTCGCGCGGCTGCGCGAATTGAAGAGCGACGAGAACGAGCTGATCCTCAAGACCAACATGGGCGCGGGCCACGGCGGCAAATCGGGCCGCTTCGAAAGCCTGCATGAAACGGCAGAGGAATTCGCCTTCATCCTGTGGCAGCTGGGAGTGGATGCCCCCGCCTCAGGTAGCGAAGCGATAGGCGGCACCAACGCCTCAGGTAGCGAAGCGATAGGCGGCACCAACGCCTCAGGCAGCGAAGCGATAGGCGGCACCCACGCCTCAAGTAGCGAAGCGATAGGCGACCAACATTGAGCAATCGCCACACCCTCACCTTCACCGCGCTGCCCGAGCACATCGACGAGCTGGGCCATGTGAACAACACCGTCTGGCTGCAATGGGTGCAGGAACTTGCCACCTCGCACTGGAATGCGGTGGCGGACCCGGCGCATCGCGATGCCTTCGTCTGGATGGTGACCCGGCACGAGATCGATTACCGCGGCAATATCGGCGCGGGCGAGAGCGTCACGGCGACGACCTTCATTCCCGAGGGGCCGCGCGGTGCGCGGTTCGACCGCTGTGTCGAATTCCGTAATGCCTCGGGCAAGGTGATCGTCGCGGCGCGCAGCACCTGGGCAATGCTCGACCGCGAAAGCGGGCGGCTGGTGCGGGTGCGCGAGGATGTTGCCGCGCCTTTCGCGCCTTTCGGCTCGCCCGCCGACTAGGCGGCAGCGCTGGCGCGGACAGGCAGCGATCGCCCGGCGCCGAACACCACCAGCTTTTCCCACATGGCACGGTTGCGACCGCTTGCCTTGGCCTCGTAGAGTAACTGGTCGGCGCGCGCGTAAAGCTCGGCAAAATCCATGCCTTCGAGCCCCTCGGGCGGCATCGCCACCACGCCCATGCTGGCGGTGACGGGGCGGTCGAGTGCGGGCACATCGCGCGCGATGCGCAGCGGGATGGCGCGGCGGAATGCCTCCACCCGATGCTGCGTGTCGCTGCCACGCAGCAGCACCATGAATTCCTCGCCCCCCAGCCGCACCGCGACCGAATCGCGATCCTCCGCCAGATCCAGCGCGCGGGCGCAGGCCACCAGCACCGAATCGCCCAGCTGGTGCCCGAAGCGATCGTTGATGTCCTTGAACCGGTCGAGGTCGAGCACCGCCAGCGTGTGGAAACCGTCGCGCTGCAATTGCCCGAAGCGCCCCTCGACGGCGCGCCGGTTGAGCAGGCCGGTCAGCGAATCGTGCCCGGCCAGTTGCTCGGCGATATAGGCTTCGTTGCGCGCACGGTCGCGCTGGCGCCGGATGATCAGGAACCGGTCGGCCACGCCCAGGGCCGTGGCGAACACATCGAACACCATCGCGAACTGGAACAGCCCCATCGCATCGGTCGGCGCCATGAAGGGTGTCACCTGCCCGATGATGCGGATTGCGCCGACCATGAACAGCGGCACCCAGCCGGCAACCATGAACTTGGCCGCGCGGCTGCCGCGCCGCAGCGAATCCCAGGCGACCACCAGCATCACCACCAGCACCGGCGTGTGGATTGCATAATAGATGTCGGCCTGCACCGTGCGCAGGACGTGCGGGAACAGGCCATGGACTGTGCTGGCGGCGAAGGATGCGATGGCGATGACCAGCAAGGCCTGGCGCAATGCGGGATGGAGCTTGTCGGGTTCGAGATAGGACCGCGCGAACATCGAACCTGCCCCCATCGACGCCCCGAACGCCAGGATCATCAGCGCGCTCATCGTGTCGGCGCGCAGGCTGATCAGGTCGATCAACAGGCCCGAATTGACCAGCATCTGCGCCAGCAGCGAAACGATCAGCGCGGCGTGCCACAGGACGAAATCCTTGCGCAGCACGCGGTAGAACGCGACGCTGAAGAAGATCGGCATCACCATCATCCCGCACAGTGCCGCCAGGAACAGCAGCCTTGCCCTGCCCTCGGGGCTGTCCCCCGGATCGCCCTGCGCCAGTTGGGCGCGGGTCAGCAGGATCGCCTGCGTCGGCAGGTCCACGGCAACAACCGCTTCGCGCAAGGGGGCCTCGCCGCGCGGCAAGGGTGCGAGGAAGGTGGCATCGAGATGCGCGGGGATCAGCTCTTCTTCGCGGTAGTATGCGGTGCGGACCACGCCCGCCGCATCGCGCGTGGCGATCTCGATCCCCTTCATCGCGGTGCGCCGCGACGTGAAATAGCGCGGCTGGTCGCTGTCGGGCGCAATCTCGAAGCGCAGCTGCGTGCGTTTCGCCTCGATGCCTGGTCGGTGGTTGCTGCAGTCCCAGTCGAGCGGGGCGGACAGCGCGGCCGCCGCGGAAACCGACGGCTTCGTTCCGACGAAACAGAAAGGGGCACTTGCCGCACCAGCGGTCGCAGGGGCCGGGGCATTGGCGGCGCGCGCGCCTGCCGGGGCGCAGGACAGCGCAAGAACGGCCAGAACCAGCCAGGCATACCAAATCCGCCCCATGCGGCAGATGTGACTGGACAAGATTGAATTCGCGTTAAATCGCCTGTGTTTAGGCCCGCAGGGTCAGGCGCGGGCCATTTTCCGGCGGTCGCTGCCGTCGCGCCGCTCCAGCGGGCGCGGCGGGAACTCGCGCAGCCTTTCGCACATGGTGCGATTGCGCCCGGTAGCCTTGGCTTCGTAGAGCAGGCGGTCGGCGCGCTGGTAGATATCCTCGAACTCGCAGGCGTCGAGCCCTTCGGTCAGCTGCACCATGCCCATGCTGGCGGTCACCATCCGGTCGAGCCCGGGCACGCGCTGGGCGACGTGGCGGGTGATGGCGACACGGCGCATTTCGGCGCGCTCGGCGACATGATCGCCGCGCAGCAGCATCGCGAATTCCTCGCCGCCCATGCGCACCGCCAGCACATCCTCGTCGGGTGCCAGCGCCTCGGCGGTCGCCCGCAGCACTTCGTCGCCCTTGCCGTGCCCATGAACGTCGTTGATCCGCTTGAACAGGTCGAGATCGAGCACCGCCAGCGTGCAAAAGCCCTCTGCCCGCAACTGGCGGAAGCGCGGTTCGAGCACGCGGCGATTCATCAGCCCGGTCAGCGGATCGCGTTCGGCCAGGGTTTCGGCATAGCGCGCCTCGACCCGCGCATCGTCGCGCTGGCGCTTGAGGTCGAGGAACCGGTCGGCCACGCCCAGCGCGGTGGCAATCGCTTCGCACAGGATGCCGAGGTAAAACAGCTGGAGCCATTCGACGGGGCGGAACCAGGGCACGAGCTGCGTCACGAGCTGCACGGTGAAGGTCAGCAGCAGCGGGGTCCAGCCGATCACCTGGTACCGCGCCGCCCGGCTGCCCCGCCAGAACGAACTGCCCAGCGCCCAGACGCTGACCAGCAATATCGGCAGCATGCCAAGCGCATGGAAGTCGCCGCCCAATGGCTGGAGGATTTCGAGGTCCGCGCTGTGTATCGCCGTGATGCCAAGCGCCCAGAAAGGCGCGATCTTGAGCAGCCGGCAGGTCGTCGGGGCGAGGAATCCCGGCTCGATCACCTTGCGGATGAACACCACCGCCGATGCGCTGGCGAGGCCCATGCCCCAGATCAGCGTCGCCCGCCAGGTGAGCATGTCGAGCGGGTAGAACAGATTGATCAGCCCGCTGCGCACCCCCACCAGCATCGCGAAGGCGGCGAGCATGGCGCTGTGCCAGACGATGAAATCCTCGCGCAGCACGCGGTAGAAGGCGGCGTTGAACGCGATCGGCATCAGCAACATGCCGAGGATGATCGCGATCTGGATCAGTTCCGCCTGGCGCAGCGGGGCGCGTGCCGGGTCGGATACGAACAGCCCGGCATTTTCCGCCGTTGCGCGATGGTTCAGCCGGTCGAAGCCCGCGACGAGATATTGCGAATGCGCGGTGACTTCGGGCAGTTCGACCTTGAAAAACGGGCCCTGTGCGGTCGCTTCGACGTCACCCGGCGTCACCGTGCGGCTGCGCCATGCGCCGTCTTCATCCACCACGGTCAGCGTAAGCCGGTCGAACCGGCCGAGGCGGCTGACCATCAGGCGCGGCAAATCTTCGGCGTCTTGGGCAAGGTCGAAGCGGGCATAGGTCCAGCCTTCGCCGACCGGCGCATGGGCGCCGTCGCAGCGCCACCCGCTTTCCGGGGTGGCGGGATCGTCGAACCCGGAGCCGTAACACGCCGGTTGCAGCCCGTTATCGCGCGCCTGCACGGCCCCGCCGCCGCCCAGCAGGCAGGCGATCAAGGCCATGGCCATCGCAAACGCAAAGACTGGATTCCGCCCCATGCGGGCGGGCATAACCGCCTATTCTTGATTAGCGGTTAAGCACCTGTCAGCCCAATATTTCTTCCACCGGGGTCCAATCGTAGCCGAGTTCTTCGGCCACCGCCCGATAGGTGACCTTGCCGGCGTGGACGTTGAGCCCTTCGGCCAGGTGGGGATCGCGGCGCATCGCTTCCTGCCAGCCCAGCTCCGCCATCCGCAGTGCATGCGGCAGGGTGACGTTGTTGAGCGCATAGGTGCTGGTGCGCGCGACCGCGCCCGGCATGTTGGCGACGCAATAGTGCACGATACCATCGACGATATAGGTCGGGTCGTCATGGGTCGTCGCATGGCTGGTTTCGAAGCAGCCGCCCTGGTCGATCGCCACATCGACCAGCACCGCGCCCGGTTTCATGCAGGCGAGCATGTCGCGGGTCACCAGCTTGGGCGCCGCCGCCCCGGGCACCAGCACCGCGCCGATCACCAGCTCGGCTTCCGAGAGCATCTGCTGGATGTTCGAACGGTTGGAAAAGCGCGTTTTCGCACGGCTTTCGAAATGGATGCCCAGCCGTTCGAGCACCTCGGGATCGCGATCGAGGATGGTCACATCGGCGCCCAGCCCGACCGCCATCTGCGCGGCGTTGAAGCCGACGACACCACCACCGATCACCATCACCCGGCCCGGCAGCACGCCCGGCACGCCGCCCAGCAGCACGCCGCGCCCGCCATGTGCCTTTTCCAGCGCGGTGGCGCCGGCCTGGATGCTCATGCGCCCGGCGACCTGGCTCATCGGCTTGAGCAGCGGCAGGCTGCGATTGGGGCCGGTAACCGTCTCGTAAGCGATCGCGGTCACGCCCGATTTCACCAGATCCGCCGTCTGTGCCGGATCGGGTGCCAAGTGGAGATAGGTGTATAGGATCTGGCCCGAACGCAGCTTGGCCCGCTCTTCGGCCTGCGGTTCCTTGACCTTCACCACCATTTCGCATTCGGCGAAGATCGGGTCCGGCCCGTCGACGATTTTCGCTCCGGCCGAAACATATTGCGCATCGTCTGCGCCGATACCGTTGCCCGCGCCGCTTTCGACCCAGACCTCGTTGCCCTGTGCGACCAGTTCGCGCACGCTCTCGGGGGTCAGCCCGACACGATATTCGTGGTTCTTGATTTCGCGGACGGTGCCGATGCGCATGGCGGTTCTCCTCTGCGGGAACCCGTTACCGTTGAAACTTTATTGCGGCAAGGATTCTGATCCTTCCAACGCGCGTCGATCGCAAAGGTGCCGCCGCGCACGAGCAAGGGGCCGGACGCAGGAAGGGCCGGCGCACTGGCCGGCCCTTCCCTCATCTTGCCATGCCTGGTCGCGTGGATCAGAAATCGACGCTGATGCGGCCGTAGACGAAGCGCCCGCTGAAGCCGAACGGGCTCTGCGAGGAATAGGGCAGGAAGCTGTTGTTCAGCCCGTAGTTGAACCCGTCGACGACGCCGACCGGCAGGCGATCGGGATATTCGTCGAGCAGGTTGTTGGCGCCGATCGCCAGCTGGACCGGAGCGACCGGGCGGAAACGAACCTCCATGTCGACCACCCATTTCGGCGTAAGGGTGATGTCGCCCGGAGCAGCGCCCTTCTCGACGGTGATGTCGCTGGTGCTGCCGGTGGGCAGGAACACCGAACCGAAGCGGTTGGCGTTGACGCTCATCCCCAGCGCGCCCTTTTCCCAGTCCATCCCGAGGTGCAGCTTGTTGGACGGCTGTCCGTCGGTCAGGCGGAAGCTCTCAGGCCGGGCGAACAGGCGCTGCGCCGTAAAGCCGCTGAAGGTCCGCCGGTCGGTGATCTTGGTGTCGTTGATGTTGTAGCCGACGGTGAAGGTCAGCTTGCCGAACCCCATGTCTGGAACGCGGTAGTTGCCGACGATGTCGAGGCCCTGGGTGCGCGTGTCGATCCCGTTGATGAAGAAGCGCGCCGACGTGCCGACGACATTGGCCGCCTGCAGGATCGCCACCACGTCTGCACCCTGCAGGTTTTCGGTCAGCACGATGCGGTCGTTGATCTTGATATTATAGTAATCGACCGTGAGGTTGAGCCCCGGCAGCATCGTGAAGACCACGCCGCCGCTGAGGTTGAGCGACTTCTCGGGCTTGAGCGGTTCCGCCCCCAGCGCCACGGCAATCGGCGAATCGACCGGGAAAGTACCGATTTCGATCAGGCCGACGCCCGCGACGTTGTTGGTCGAGGTGGTGGAGAAGAATTGTTGCGCCATCCCCGGAGCACGGAAACCGGTCGAGACCGAGCCGCGGAAGGCCAGTCCGTCGATCGGCTCGAAACGCGCCGCAGCCTTGCCGTTGAGCGTGCCGCCGAAGTCCGAGAAATGCTCGTAACGCCCGGCGACCTGCACGTTGAAGGCATCGCTGATGTCGGTGTCGAGCTCGACATAGCCGGCAAAGGAATCGCGCGACTTCCGAAAGCGATCGAGGTGTCGCCGAAGCCAAGGTCCAGATCGCGCTGGACGTCGAAATTGACCAGCGTTTCGCCCGAGCGCAGCCCGCCCGCATTGAAATTGCGCGGGCTGACATCGCCGCCGAGCGAGGCGTTCCAGCTGTTGGAAACGCCATAGTCGAGGCTGTTCGACCCATAGTTCAACGACAGGTCGAGATTCCACCCGCCGGTTTCCCCGCGAATGCCGACCACGCCGGCAACGTCTTCGATGGTGCTGTCGATCTGCGGCAGGAAGCCATCGGGATAGAAGGGCTGGCCGCCATTGGCCCAGTCGGCGTTACGCGAGTCGAGCGAGCGGCGATAGAAACCGGTGCCGTTCGCATCGCGGATGCCATAGCTGCCGAAGGCATAGAGCTCGAAGCTGTCGCCCAGATCCATCCCGGCATTGATGAAGAAGTTGAAATCCTTCGATTCGCCATCGCCGAAACGATGGCTGAAGCGGTCGAAGGTCACCTCGCGCGGATCGCCGACACCCGAATACTGGCGGCGCAAGTCGGGGCCGGAGCGGTTGCTCGGCGAACGGTCGCGATATTCGGCGGTCCAGTTGAAATAGCCGCCTTCGCCGATCGGCAGGCCGATGTTGGTGGCGAAGGTCCACGTGTCGCCATCGCGCCGCTTGCGTTCGTTGTTGCTGAAGGTGATCGCAGGATTGTCGCTGCTGCCGGTGGTCGGCGAAACGCTGGCGACATCGTAGACGTCGCTCATCGTGGTCACATATTTGCCGAAGGTCATCTGCGCCTTGCCGCCGGCGCCCTTCTTCAGCTGGATATTGATCACGCCCGCGATCGCGTCGGAGCCATATTGCGACGAGGCACCGTCGCGCAGCACTTCGATCCGGTCGATGGCGATGGCGGGGATGGTGTTCATGTCGACACCGGCCGAGCCGCGCCCGACCGAACCGTTGAGGTTGAGCAGCGACGAGATGTGGCGCCGCTTGCCGTTAACCAGCACCAGTACCTGGTCCGGCGCGAGGCCGCGCAGCGTGGCCGGGCGGAGCGAGTCCGTGCCGTCGGTCAGCGACGGTTGGGGAAAGTTGAACGAGGGGACCAGGTTGTTGAGCAGGCGGTTGGTTTCGGTCGTGCCCTGATCGAGCAGCGAATCCGAGGAGATCACATCGATCGGCACGGTGCTCTGGGTCACGGTGCGGTCGGTCCGGCGGGTACCGGTGACGATGATCTGCGCGTCGGGATCGGCGCCCGAGGCCTCATCGCCTGCCCCTTGCGCGAAGGCCGGCTGGCTTACGAGTGCCAGTGCGAGCACCGAAACGGCGGTCCCGGTAGAAATTGCGAGCCGAGTTTTCATGATCATTCCCCTGTTGAATGAGCGGGCATCATTCTGAACAGTGGAATGATTGGCAATGCCATCCGCAGTTTCGCTAACATTCCTGCGCGCAGTGTTACAAAATCGACACATTCATAATCTGCGCGCAACCAGGCGCGGCGGGGCGACGAAGGGCTGGACCCGCCGGATATTTATAACATATGTTAATGTTTGTCGGCGCGGCGGGGTGGCCGGGCTGGCGGGAGCTTTGAGGGTAAGTGTCTATGAAACGGGTGAATTCCTATGTCGCGGCGGCCATGCTTGCTCTGCTGGCGGGCGGCGCGGCGCATGCTGGGGCAGCCGGGCGCACCCGTGCGGACCGTTCCTGCGCCGCCATCGCCCGTGCGGATTTCGGCCCGGCGATCGCCATAGTCTCTGCGCGCCATGTCTCGGCACAGCCCGGCGGAACCACTCCCGATGGGCGCGGCGGCACGGTCGGGGCGGCACTCCCGGCGCATTGCCTGGTGGACGGGTGGATCGACCGGCGCAGCGGGGTGGGCGGCAAGCCCTATGGCATCCATTTCCAGCTGGCGCTGCCCGATGCATGGAGCGGGCGCTTCCTGCTGATGGGCGGGGGCGGGTTGAACGGCACGGTCTATCCGCCGATCGGTCCGGTCGCGGCAGGCGATTTGCCCGCTCTCGCGCGCGGCTTCGCGGTCGCCAGCCACGACAGCGGCCATGAAGGCAGCGTGTGGGACATGAGCTTCATGGCCGACCAGCGCGCTGCGCTCGATTTTGCGGAATCCTCGGTCCGCACCGTCACGCTGGCCTCTCGCGACATCGTCGCCCGCTATTACGGGCGCCCTGCGGCGCACAGCTACATGACCGGCTGTTCGACCGGCGGGCGCGAGGGGATGCTGGCGATGCAACGCTATCCCGAATTGTTCGACGGCATCGTGATCGGCGCGCCCGCGATGCGCACGGGCAATTCCAACCTCGGAATGAACTATGCAGCCGCCATGTTCAATCGCGCCGCCCCCCGCGACGCCGCAGGCCAGCCGCTGGTCGAACGGATCTTCCCCGACAGCGACCGGCAGACGATCCTCGCCGGACTGCTCGCCCAATGCGACGCGCGCGACGGACTCGCGGATGGCATGGTGATGGATGTGGCCGGCTGTCGCTTCGACCCGGCAAAGCTGCGATGCACGGGCGAGAAACGTGACGGCT
Source organism: Sphingomonadales bacterium (assembly GCA_014763545.1). Taxonomy (GTDB): domain Bacteria; phylum Pseudomonadota; class Alphaproteobacteria; order Sphingomonadales; family Sphingomonadaceae; genus JACXVD01. Next base: position 46,743 of record JACXVD010000013.1, on the reverse strand, counting down.
GCCTGGCCCCGGCGCAGGTCGAGGCGCTCAAGCTCGCCTTCGCCGGGCCGAAGGACGCATCGGGCCGCCCGGCCTATGCCCCGGCGCCCTATGACACGGGGATCGTGTTTGCGGGCGAGGGCGGCATCCCCGGCTATTTGCCGACCGGGCGGCCCGGCCCCTTCGGCCCGCCGAGCCGGGCACTGGACTTCGATGTCGATGCAGGGCTGGCAAAAATTCGCGAGGACGAAGTGCAGCAGCTGACCGACACCGCGGGCTGGACCAATCTGTCCACCTACCTCGGCCATGGCGGCAAGGTGCTGTTCTACCACGGAGTAAGCGATCCGTGGTTCTCCGCCTATGACACATGGGATTACTGGCAGCGCGCGGCCGAGGCGAACGGCCCGGCTTGGGCAGAAGGCAGCCGGTTCTATATGGTCCCGGGCATGAGCCACTGCCGCGGGGGCAACGCCTACGACAGTTTCGACCTGCTCGGCCCCCTGGTCGACTGGGTGGAGCAAGATACCGCGCCGCCGCCCGTTCCCGCCGGTCGCAGCGACGGGCAGGCCGGGACGAAGCCGCTATGCCCGCATCCCGCCTATGCGCATTACATGGGTGGCGATCCGGCGCTGGCGGCAAGTTACGCCTGCCGCCTGCCTGCACAGTAGCCGGTCAGTGACCGATCAGAGCGGGTTGCCGTCGCGGTCGCGATAGATTTCGCGGCGGCCGACGTGGTTCGCCGGGCCGACAAGCCCGTCCTCCTCCATCCGCTCGATCCACTTGGCGGCGGTGTTGTAGCCCACGCCCATCTGGCGCTGCAGCCACGACCCGGAAGCCTTCTGGTTTTCGAACACGATCTGGCACGCCTGGCGGTATTTGCGCTCTTCGGGATTGTCCGACGCGGTCAGCTCGTCGTCGAAATCGAAGCCGCCGCCTTCGTCGACATCCTCGGTCACCGCATCGACATAATCGGGCGCGCCCTGGTCGCGCCAATGCTGCGCCACGCGCTCGACCTCTTCATCCGACACGAACGGCCCGTGGACGCGCACCATCGCGCCGGAACTGGGCTTGTAGAGCATGTCGCCCTTGCCCAGCAGCTGCTCGGCGCCCTGTTCGCCCAGGATCGTACGGCTGTCGATACGGCTGGTGACGTGGAAGCTGATCCGGGTCGGCAGGTTGGCCTTGATCACGCCGGTGATGACGTCGACCGAGGGGCGCTGCGTTGCCATGATCAGGTGGATGCCCGCTGCGCGGCTCTTCTGGCTGAGCCGCTGGATCAGCACCTCGATTTCCTTGCCGACGGTGACCATGAGGTCCGCCAGCTCGTCCACGATCACCACGATCTGCGGCAGCACGGCGTAATCGAGCTGTTCTTCCTCGTAAATCTCGTCGCCCGTGTCGGGATCGAACCCGGCCTGCACCCGGCGGCCGAGCGGCTTGCCCTTGGCGATGGCGGCCTTCACCCGTTCGTTGAAACTGCCGATATTGCGCGCGCCGATGCTGCTCATCATGCGGTAGCGCTTTTCCATCTCGCCTACCGCCCATTTGAGCGCGCGCACCGACTTGTGCGGCTCGGTCACCACCGGGCTGAGCAAATGGGGAATATCGTCGTAGCTCTTGAGTTCGAGCACCTTGGGGTCGATCAGGATCATCCGGCATTCGTCGGGCGTGAAGCGGTAAAGCAGGCTCAGCAGGATGCAGTTCAGCCCCACCGACTTGCCCGAACCGGTCGTGCCCGCCACCAGCAGGTGCGGCATCGCGGCAAGGTCGGCCACGATCGGCTCGCCCGCGATATCCTTGCCCAGGATCATCGGCAGGTTCCCGCGATTATCGGCGAAAGCGGCGCAGGCGGCCAGTTCCTTGAAGCCGACCATCTGGCGATCGGCATTGGGCAGTTCGATGCCCATCACCGTCTTGCCCGGGATCGGCGAGACGCGCGCGCTGATCGCGCTCATGTTGCGGGCGATATCCTCGGCCAGGCCGACCACGCGGCTCGCCTTGATACCGGGCGCGGGTTCGAGCTCGTACATGGTGACCACCGGGCCGGTGCGCACCGCCGTGATCTCGCCCTTGACGTTGAAATCGTCGAGCACCGTCTCGAGCAGGCGAGCATTGCGTTCCAGTGCCAGCTTGTCGAGCTTGGGCGCCTTGTTTTCCGGCGCGTCCTCCAGCAGGTCGAGGCTGGGCAGCTCGTAATTGGCGAACATGTCCTTCTGCTTCGCCTTGGCGAGCGCCGCCTTGCGGGGCGGGGCATGCGGATCGGAGATTTCCGGTGCGCGGCGCAGCGGGGCGGCCTCGGTGTCTTCGGGATCGGCGAGCAGTTCCTCTTCCTTCACCTTGCGCGGCTTGCGTTCGCGCTTGGGCAGGAAGGGCACATCGACTTCGGGCAGCGCCGGCGCACGCTTGAGGAACAGCGGGAGCGAGAGCAACGAGGCCCAGTCGAGCGCGAAAACCCGCGTCACCAGCACCACCCCGGCCGCCAGCGATGCCAGCGCCAGGCCGAGGATGGCCCAGCCCTGCGCCGCTTCGGGCAGGCGGGCGGCCACCGCCTCGATCGCGCGTGCGCCCAGCAGGCCGGTGATCCCGCCGGGCGAAGCGGGGAAGCTCCAGTCCGGGCTGTCGAAAGTCAGCGCCAGCACGGTGGACAGCAGCGTCATCGCCAGCAACAGCAGCCCCAGCGGGCGCCACCAGCGAGTCTGCGTATCGCGGTCTTCCTCCTCGATGTCGCGCCACAGCTTGCGCGCGCCGACATAGAGCAGCGGCAGCAGCAGCACGCCGGTCAGACCGAACAAATAGAGCGTGCGTTCGGCCACCCAGGCCCCGCTCGCCCCCATCCAGTTGCGGATATCGGTGCCCGCTGCGGCGGTCGAGCTGCTGGCATCGGTCTGGGTGTAGCTGACCAGCGCCAGCGCGAGATAGATCGCCGCCGCCAGCAACACGGCAGCGCCCGCCATTTCCAATGCGCGGCGCATCGCGCGGCGAAATGCCGCGCGCCAATCGAGGGGCGGCGCCTTGCCGATTGCCCGTGAAGCCATGGTAATCCCTTCCTGTCGGAACACACCATGAATCCTCGGGGAGTCCCGCGTCAAGGATTATGCGGCGGGCAGAGGGTTCAGGACAGGCCGTCGATCGCCGCCCAGCGCGGCCAGCCGAGCGCCTTCGCCCGCTCGCGATCCATGCCGCCAAGCGCGATCACGGGGACCTCGCTGCGCGCCGCCAGCTCGCGAAAATGGGTCGCGCCAAGACAGGCGCCGCCCGGATGCGAGCGGGTCGGAAACACCGGGGAAAGCATTACCGCGTCGGCTCCGTTGCGATTGGCGAGAAATATCTCCCGCGCGCCATGAGCAGTCGCGATCCGCAGCAAACCCGCTCGCTTACCCAATTCTCCGGGCGGTCCGTAAATACCATCCGCACCCCAGGAGCATGCAGTGTCGGCATCGCCCGACAGGATCGCGAGATGACCGCGATCCGCACAAACGGCTTTCAGCGCGTCGAACCGCGCGCGCCTGTCCGCTTCATCGAGGTGGTAATGGCGGAAAACAAAGCCCGACCCGCTTGGCAGGCGCGCAAGCGCATCCTCCAGCACCGCATCGTTGCGCGCATCGGAGAGGAGCCACAGCTCAGGGAGGGACTGGCGCGCCATGATCGCCGCGCTATAGCGCGCTGCCATGGAAAGCGCAGCCTCCCGCCTCGCCGAAATCGAAACCCGGATCGCCAGCGCCTGCAAGCGCGCCGGGCGTGCCCGTGATGCAGTGACGCTGATCGCGGTCAGCAAGACCCATCCAGCCGAAGCGATCGCGCCGCTGATCGCGGCGGGCCAGCGCGTGTTCGGTGAAAACCGGGTACAGGAAGCACAGGGCAAATGGCCTGCGCTGCGCGAGGAGTTCCCGCAGGTTGAATTGCACCTCGTCGGCCAGTTGCAATCCAACAAGGCCGAGGAAGCGGTCGCGCTGTTCGACTGCATCCATTCGCTCGACCGCCCGAGCCTGGTGACTGCGCTGGCCAGGGCGATGGACAAGGCGGGGCGGCAGCTGCCCTGCTTCATCCAGGTCAATATCGGCGCGGAAGAGCAGAAGGGCGGCTGCGCCATCGGCGATCTCCCCGCGCTACTGGCTGCGGCCCGCGCGGCCGAACTCCCGGTGATCGGCCTGATGTGCGTGCCCCCGTTCGATATCGAACCGGCGCCGTTCTTCGCCCTGCTCGACAAGCTGGCGGCGGATAACGGGCTGGAAGGCCGCAGCATGGGGATGAGCGGCGATTTCGAAACCGCATGCATGCTGGGCGCGACCCATATCCGGGTCGGCACGGCGCTGTTCGGCGCGCGCGACTGATCAGCCGGGCAGGCCGCCGGTCTGGCGCAGCGCCTCACCCATGACCAGCGCAGCCGAGGAGGCGAGGTTCATCGAGCGGACCTGCGTCCGCATAGGAATCCGCAGTCTTGCATCGCAGATGTCTGCGACTTCGGCGGGCACCCCGGCGCTTTCCTTGCCGAACAGCAGCACGTCACCGGGCTGGAAGGCGAAATCATAGGGTGACTGGCTGGCCTTGGTCGTGAACAGCACCAGCCGCCCGTTGCCCAGCGTGGCGCGGAAAGCCTCGAACCCGGCGTGGCGCGTCACCGCGACATGGTCGATATAATCCATCGCCGCGCGGCGCACCCGGCGATCGTCCCACACGAAACCCAGCGGCTCGATCAGGTCGATCGCCACCCCCATGCAGGCGCCCAGCCGCAGCACGGCACCGACATTGCCGGCGATTTCGGGTTCATAGAGGGCGATGCGCATGCCGCCCCCTGCCGCCAACGCCCAGCGGCTGCAAGCGGCAAACCGCCGGGTCAGGCGGCGAGCGGCTGGACCGAGAAGATTTCGACGTCGCCTTCGCGCGGCAATTCCGGCCCGAAATCCGGCAACGGTTCGAAGTCCTGCTCCGAAATGGCGATATCGCCCAGCCCGGCCAACTTGAAATGGCCGAGCTTGCGCTCTTCCTCGCTCCGCCAGTTCTTGTTCGGGTTGAAGGCGCTGAGGTGCAATTCGCCATGGCGGGTGAACAGGCGATGCGGCGCGAGTTCGAGCGTCGCGCCATTATATTGCGCCGTCACCAGCCGTCGCCGGGCGATAGCTTCGACCAGCAGGCGGTCGGGAGCATGGGATTCGGAACCACTATTGTGCATCGCAGCATAATGAGGCCGCAGCGCTCCCGCTTCAAGCCTTTTGTAGGGACGGCATACGAAATCAGGCCCTGCCTGCAATCGCACGGCGGTGGCGGCCGCCCAGCACCGCCCCGGCTATCCACACCGCCAGATTGGCGAGATAGCCGACATGCCAGGGCAAATTGTACACCGCGACATTGAGCCCCCACCAGAATACGAAGGGCGCACCGAATGCGAGCGAAAAGATCGCCGGGGGCAAGGCTTGGAATGCAAGGAACGCCCCGAGACCCAGCCATTTCGCAGCGCGGCCGGGGCGGATCCGTCCGAGGGCGTAGGCGAAGGGCAGGACGGCCAGCGCCATCACGAGCGGGGTCGTGAACGGCAGCGTGCCAAGGCCTGCTGCCCGGCCAACCATGGCAGTGGCGAAGAACACCGCAAGAAAAACCGCAAGGGCAAGCGGCGGCGCGAGCAGCAAGGCCGCGACCAGTTGCCAATCCCGCGCAGCCCGCAGGCGCGCCGCCGACAGCACGGCACCGGCGGCCCAGCCGAGCGCGGGCTGCGCATCGTCGCATGCCTCGGCCTGCATGGCGTCGATCCACTCCCGCTGTTCAGGCCCGGCCAGCCACCGCGCGATGGTGAAAAGGCTGGCGGCAATCCGGTGGGTTATGCGCATGCTGGGTTTCCCTTTCTGTCCGATCGGGTGGCGTGGCCGGTCTCGACCCGCTTCAATGCGGCCAAACCGGCGGGCAAGATGCGATAGGCGTGGCGCGGCGGCCTGCCTTGCACGTCGGGTTCGATCCAGCGCGATTCGAGCAGGCCGCGCTCGGCACAGCGAATGAGGATCGGATAGAGCGAACCCGACTTGAGTCCGGTCGCCTCGATCAGTTCAAGCCCATAGCGCCAGGCGTCGCGGCTGTGCGCGAGCGCCGAGAGCACCTTGATCGTCTGGGCAGAGGGCCTGCGTTCGCGCGTCATGCAATAACTCTACATATATAGAGTTATTGGTCAAGTGCCCGTCACTCGCGATCAGGCGGCCTCGCTTTCGGCCTGCCGCTCGTCGCTTGCCGCTTCGAGCAGTGCCTTCTCGATCTGCTTGAGCCGGTCGGGTGCGGCGATCTTGGTGCCCAGCAGGTCGGTGACGTAGAAGGTGTCGGCCGCCCGCTCGCCGTAATTGGTGATATGGGCGGAATTGACCATCAGCTGCTGTTCGAACAGCGCCCGTGCCAGCCGGTTGAGCAGCGCCGGGCGGTCGCGCGCATTGACCTCGATCACCGTGAAGCGGTTGGAGGCGGCATTGTCGAAGATCACCCGCGGGCGCACGTCGAACGCCTTGGCCCGGTTGTGCGCCAGCGGTCGCTTGGCCAGTTGCGGGACCAGTTCCACCCGCCCCATCAGCGCATCCTCGATCGACTTCTCGATCCGGCGCAATTGCGCATCTTCGCGGAAGGGGCGGCCCATCGGGTCCTGCACGAGGAAATTGTCGACCGCGAAACCCATCCGCGTGGTGTGGATGCGCGCGTCGATGATATTGGCGCCCGCCAGGTGGATCCCGCCGGCGATGCGATAGAACAGGCCCGGATGGTCGGCCGCGATCACGCTGACCAGCGTCGCCCCGCGCGCCTCGTAATATTCGCAGTGGATCGACAGCTTGTGGGCGAGCCGCTTGGCGGCGCAATATTGCACCAGGTTGAGCGCCAGGATGTCTTCCGGCTCGGCAATCCAGTAGGCATCGCCAAAGCCGTCCTGCAGCGTGTCGAGGATCTCGGCCTGCTGGCCCAACCGCTCGCGCACCGCCTGCTTCTTCCCCTCGACCTTTTCCTTGCGGCCATTGGCAGTATAGCCCAGCCGCAGCCGCTCTTCCGCCTGGTCGTAAAGTTCGCCGAGCAACTGGCCTTTCCAGCTGTTCCAGGTGCCCGGGCCGACCGCGCGGATATCAACTGCCGTGAGGATCGCGAGGTGGCGCAGCCGCTCGAGGCTTTGCACCTCGGTGACGAAATCCTCGATCGTCTTCGGGTCGGTCAGGTCGCGCTTTTGCGCGGTGGAACTCATCAGCAGGTGCTGGCGCACCAGCCAGGCAACCAGCTCGGTCTCGTCGTCGTCCAGCCCGAAACGCGGGCACAGCCGCTCCGCCACTTCGCCGCCGAGCACCGAATGGTCGCCGCCCCGCCCCTTGGCGATGTCGTGCAGCAGCACCGCGACGAATTGCGCCCGGCGCGATGCGAGTTCGGGAATCAGCCGCGTGGCGCGCGGATGGTCTTCCTTCAATTCGCCCTGCTCGATCCGGTGGAGCAGCCCGATCGCGCGGATCGTGTGTTCGTCCACCGTGTAATGGTGGTACATGTCGAACTGCATCTGCGCGTTGACCCGGCCGAAATCGGGCACGAATTTGCCGAACACGCCCGCCTCGTTCATCCAGCGCAGCACCGTTTCGGGGTCGTTGCGCCCGGCGAGCAGTTGCAGGAACAGCGCGTTGGCGCGCGGATCGTCGCGCACGTCCTTGCGGATCAGCACGCAATCCCGCGCGATCTGGCGCATGGTTTCGGGGTGGATTTCCAGCCCCTCCGCCTCGGCCAGCTGGAATATCTCCACCAACCGCACCGGGTCTTCCGCGAACCAGCCATCGCCCGGCGCGGCGATCCGCCCGGCGAAGACCTGGTAGCCCTTGAGGCTGCGCGGACGGGTACGGAACCCAGCCAGCAGGCCGCGCCGCGCCCGCTTCTTCGCAAATTCTTCGTCGATATGGGCCAGGAACACCCCGGTCAGGCTGCCGACCCGCCGCGCCTGCAGGAAATACATCTGCATGAAACGTTCGACCGCGCTTTTGCCCGGCCGGTCGGCGAAATTCATCCGCGCGGCGATCTGTCGCTGGAGGTCGAAGGTCAGCCGGTCCTCGGCCCGCCCGGTCAGCGTGTGCAGGTGGCAACGCACCGCCAGCAGGAAGCCTTCCGCGCGGCGGAAGCTGCGATATTCCTGCTTCGACAGCAGCCCGACCTCGACCAGCTCGGAGGCGCTGCGCACCTTGTGGATGTATTTGCCGATCCAGTAGAGCGTCTGCAAATCGCGCAGGCCGCCCTTGCCGTCCTTCACATTGGGTTCGACGACATAGCGGCTGTCGCCCATGCGCTTGTGCCGTTCGTTGCGCTCTTCCAGCTTTTCGGTGACGAATTGCCGCTCCGTCCCGGCGACCACATCGCGCCAGAAGCGGGCCTGAGCCTCGTCATACAGCGGCTGATCGCCCCAGACGTAGCGCCCTTCGAGCAATGCGGTGCGGATCGTGAGGTCCGATCGCGCCATGCGGATCATCTCGTCCACCGAGCGGCTCGAATGCCCGACCTTGAGGCCGAGGTCCCACAGGAAATAGAGCATCGCCTCGATCACCTGCTCGCACCAGCTGGTGGGCTTGCCCGGGGTGAGGAAGGCGAGGTCGACGTCGGAATGCGGCGCCATCTCCGCCCGGCCATAGCCGCCGACGGCGACCACCGCGATCCGCTCGCCCGATGTGCGGTTGGAAGCGCGATACACATCCTGCGTCACGTGATCGTAGAGCACGCGCAGCAGCTGGTCGATCATGAAGGCGTGGCCGCCGGTGCATTCGTGGCCCGCCGACGGGGTCGCCGCAAGGCGCGCGGCCAGTTCCGCCCGCCCGGCATCGAGCGCGCCGCGCAGCAGGTCGACCACGCCCTGGCGGGCCTTGGCCCCCTGCTCCGCCACCAGGGCGGAAATCCGGTCGGAAATCGCGCGCCGGTCGAATATGGCGCGCTGGTTGGGGATTCGCCCTGCGCTCAAGCCGCCCCCGCTTCCCCGGCGAACAGCTTGCGCACGGCGCGCTTGTCGATCTTCTGCGTGCCGAGCCGCGGCAGCGGCTGTTCGGATTGCCACAGCCGCGCCGGGATCTTGAACGGGGCAAGCCGCTGCTTGAGGAAGGTGCAGAGTTCCTCGTCGGTCAGGCTCGCGCCATCGCGCAGGTGATAGACCGCCGCCGGGATTTCGCCATAGCGTTCGTCGGGCAGGCCGAAGACCGAACATTCGGCAATCGCCTCGCAGCCGTAGATCGCCTGTTCGACCTCGATGCAGGAAATGTTCTCGCCCCCGCGGATGATGATGTCCTTCTTGCGATCGACGATGAACAGATAGCCGTCCTCGTCGAGATAACCCAGATCGCCCGTACGGAAATAGGCATCTTTCGTATAGGCAGACGCTGTCGCCCCTTCATTGTTCCAATAGCCGAGGAAATTGGCGACGGTGCGGATGCAAACTTCGCCCACGCCCCCTTGCGCAACCTTGTTGCCATCGTCGTCAAGGATGGCGAGATCCACCAGCGGGCGGCTCGCCTTGCCGGTGCTGGTCGGCTTGGCGAGGTAATTCTCGTTGAAATTGCCGCAGCCGATCGCGTTGGTTTCGGTCAGGCCATATCCCAGCAGCGGGAAGCCCTGCGGGAAGCTCTCGCGAATTTTCGCCACATGGTCGGCCGGGCGCGGCGCGCCGCCGGCGGCGAAACCGGTGCAGGCGGAAATGTCGAACTGGTCGCGATCGGGATGGGTCGCGATCTCGTAGCTCATCAGCGGGACGCCGACGAAATAGGTGACCTTTTCTTCCGCCATCAGCCGCAGCGCCTCGCGCGCGTCCCACCGCGGCATCATCACCAGCTTGCGCCCCAGCGCGAAGCTCTGGAGGAACAGCGGCACTTCGCCGGTGACGTGGAACAGCGGCACCGCCACCAGCGCACAGGGCTGCAGCGTCGGCGCCTCCCCCTTGCCGACGAGATAGGCGAGCGCCATCGACGTCATGGCCACATAGTTCATCACCGCGTTCACCACCCCGCGGTGGTCCGATACCGCCCCCTTGGACTGCCCGGTCGAACCCGATGTGTAGAGGATGGTAGCGAGATCGTCCGACCCGAGGTCGGGCGCGGCGGGCGGGCCCGGTTCGGCCCAGCATGCAGCCAGCCCTTCGGCCGGGGGATTGCCGTGCGACATCGGCACGATTTCGGCGGCATGCTCGGTCCCTTCGAGCCGCGCGGCACGCTGCTTGTCGGCCAGCACCAGCTTGCAGTCGGCAAGGCGGATGCCATAGGCCATTTCCTCGCCGGTCCAGAACCCGTTGAGCAGGGTCGCACAGCCCCCCGCCATGATGATGCCGATATAGGCCACGATCCAGTTTGCCGAATTACGCGCTGCAATGCCCACGCGATCGCCGCGCTGCAGCCCGTGATCGGCAACCAGCCCGGCTGCCACCGCACGGGCAGCGGCCAGCGTTTCGGCAAAGGTCAGCCGCACGTCGCCATCGACCAGGAACGTCGCCTCGCCATGGGCCATGCCATAATGCAGGAAATAATGCGCGAGGCTGGGCGGGGCGTTCTTGAACACCGGCATTTCGACCCCGCGCCGCTCGATCGTCGCCAGTTCGAAGACCTGTCCGGGCGCGGTTTGCGCATCCATGATTCGGTCGAGCGTCAGGTCCAGTTCTGTGGGCATCGGGTGGTGCGTCCTCTCTCGTTCGCCCCGTGACGTTACGACATCGGGGCCTTGCGCGAAGCCGGGGTTTCGCGAGCCGACAGCCTATGCCAAAAGGCCGCGCGAAACGCCCCGTCTGCGGGTGCCACAGTCCTAAGGGGTTCACCACTTGCTGTCACTACTGGCCGCCAATCCCGAGCCGATCCGGTGGATCGATCTCGGCCTCAAGCCCGGCATCGACCTCGGCTTCTTCACCCTCCGCTACTACTCGCTGGCCTATCTCGCGGGCATCGTGCTGGCCTATTGGCACGTCAGCAAGATGATCAAGGCACCCGGGGCGCCGATGGCGCAGCGCCATGCCGACGATCTGTTCTTCTATTGCACGCTGGGCGTCATCCTGGGCGGGCGGCTGGGCTACGCCGCCTTCTACACCGGCGGCGCGACCGGCGAGCCGAGCCTGTTGACCCATTTCACCCCGAGCGAAACCGTCAGCTGGGACCTGCTGCGCCTGTGGGACGGCGGGATGAGCTTCCACGGCGGGGTGATCGGCGTGCTGCTGGCGATCGCCTGGGTCTGCTGGCGCAACCAGCTCTCCTTCATCCGCGTGGCGGATTACATCGCGGTTAATGTGCCCTTCGGCATGATGTTCGGCCGGATCGCCAATTTCATCAATGGCGAGCTGTGGGGCCGCCCGGCGCCCGAAGGCACGCCGTTCGCGATGATCTTCTGCGATATCCAGCACGGCGCCAACCAATGCGTGACCAGCTACCAGCCGCGCTATCCCAGCCAGCTTTACGAAGCGGCGCTGGAAGGCGCGGTGCTGGTCGTGCTGCTGCTATACCTGTTCTGGCGCACCCGCGCACGCTACCGGCCCGGCCTGCTGGTCGGCGCCTTCACCACCGGCATCTCGCTCGCCCGCTTCACGGTCGAATTCTTCCGCGAACCCGATGCGCAGCTGGCGCAATTCGCGCAGGATACCGGCCTGTCGATGGGACAATGGCTGACCATCCCGATGATCCTGATCGGCATCGCGATGATGGTGCGCGCGCTGATGAAACCGCCGCTGGCATCGGGCAAGGGCACCGCCCCGGCCCGCGAGAAGGGGGCTGAGCCCGCACAGGCATGAGCGACGATGGGGCGAGCCTGGGCGACATTTTCCGCCGGCTGATCCGCAACACCGGCCCGATCAGCTTCACCCAATATATGGGTGAGAGCAACGCGCGCTACTACACGGCGAAGGATCCGCTGGGCGGGGCCGGCGATTTCGTGACCGCGCCCGAAATCAGCCAGATGTTCGGCGAGCTGATCGGCCTGTGGCTGGCGGATATCTGGATCCGTGCAGGGCGGCCCGATCCGGTGCTCTATGTCGAGCTCGGCCCGGGGCGCGGCACGCTGGCGGCGGATGCGCTGCGCACTGCGGCGCGCTACGGGCTGGAGCCGGAGGTTCATTTCGTGGAAGGCTCCACCGCGCTGCGCGAAGCGCAGATGGAATCGGTGCCGCAGGCGATCTGGCACGACGACCTGGCGAGCGTGCCGCAATATGCCCCGATGCTGCTGGTCGCCAACGAGTTTCTCGATGCGCTGCCGGTGCGCCAGCTGGTCCGCATGGAGCAAGGCTGGCGTGAGCGGATGGTCGGGCTGGAGGGCGACCGCTTCGTGCCGGTGGCGGGCGGCCAGCCGATGGATGCCGCCGTTCCGGTCGAACTGCGCGACGCGGACGAAGGCACGATCCTGGAAACCTGCCCGGCCGCCGCCGCCATCCTGTTCGAAATCGCCGGGCGGCTGGAAGCACAGGGCGGGGCCGCGCTGCTGATCGATTACGGCCATGCCGAAATGCGGCCCGGATCGACGCTGCAGGCGGTGCGCCAGCACCGCAAGGTCGATCCCTTCGCCGATCCCGGCACGGCGGACCTCACCGCGCTGGTCGATTTCGCCACGCTGGCGCGCATCGCCCAGTCGCGCGGGGTCAAATGGCTCGGCACCGTGCCGCAGGGTGCTTTCCTGCGGGCGCTGGGGATCGCAACGCGGACCGAAAACCTCGCCGCACGCGCGCCGCAATATGCCGAGGAACTGCGCCTCGCCCGCGACCGGCTGGTCGCCGACGACCAGATGGGCCAGCTGTTCAAGGTGATGGGGCTGGCGGCCCGCGAATGGCCCGACGGGGTCGGCTTCGCACAGGGCTGAGCCCTAGCGGATCGCCGCATCGAGCCGCCGCGCGGCTTGCGCCGGGGTCAGCTTGTCGCGGTCGCGATCGACCGAGAAATTCGCCTCGCGCATGCGCGCGACGTCGATTGCACCCAGCAGCGGCCTGAGCGCGGCGAGCAGATGTTCGTCGCCCGCGCGCCGGGGCGCGACCATCAGGATGGCATCGTAATTGGGCAGGACATGGCGTGTGTCCTCGATCACCACCAGTTTATCCGCCGCGATCCGCCCGTCGGAGGAATAGGCCGAAATCACGTCCGCCTCGCCCGCTTGCAGCGCATTGTAGAGGAAAGTGGTGGTGAAATTGCGCTGCTGGCGGAAGCGGAAGCCGTAGGCACCGCGCGCCGCGATCCATTCGGGCCGGTCGAAGAATTCCACATCGCCGCCGATGGTGAGCTGCGGCGAGGCGCGGGCCAGGTCGTCGAGCGTCACCATGCCCAGCGCCTTGGCCCGGTCGGCGCGCATGGCGAAGGCATAGGCATTTTCGAAACCCAGGCGACCCAGCACCCGCGTGCCGCTGCGGCGTTGCTCCCAGTCGGTGATCGTCGCCAGCATCGTGTCGCGCGCAACCTGATCCTCGCGCCCAAGCTGGTTGGTCCACAAGGTGCCGGTGTAATCCACCGAGATGTCGATCGCGCCGCTCGTCAGCGCCTCGTGCACCACCGCCGAGCCGAGCCCGTCGCGAAAGGCGACCTTGTACCCGGCGGCCTCCAACCGGCCGCCGATCAGCCGGGCGAGGATATATTGCTCGGAAAAGCTCTTGGCCCCGATCACCACCCGGTCGCCCGCGCTGCGCTGCTGGGCAGGCCACAGCGCCGCCCCCAGGCCGAGCGCGATCAGTCCAAGGCCCAGCCAGAGCGACCCGCGCGAGCGCCGGGCGAGGCCCCGCTCGATCAGCGCGAGCAGGAAATCGGCCACCAGCGCCAGCCCTGCAGCGGCGATGCACCCGGCCAGCACCAGCGCCCAGTTCTGCGTCTGCAGCCCGGCAAAGATCGGATCGCCCAGGCTCGGCTGGCCGATCGTGGTCGCCAGCGTGGCGGCACCGATGGTCCAGACCGCGGCTGTGCGGATACCGGCCATGACATAGGGCGCGGCCAGCGGCGCCTCGACCAGCCGCAATTTCTGCCAGCCGGTCATGCCCACCCCGTCTGCCGCCTCGATCACCCCGGGGTCCATTTCGGCGCGCGCGGTCACCGCGTTGCGCAGGATAGGCAGCACCGCGTAGAGCGCCAGCGCGAGCAGCGCGGGGAGGAAGCCGAGTGTCGGCAGCCCTTCGCCAAAGACGGCGCGCAGGCTCAGCAGCACCGGGAAGAACAGCGCCAGCAGCGCCAGCGCCGGGATCGTCTGCACCAGGCTGGCGAAGCCCAGCGCGATCCGGGCAATCCGCGGCGAGCGGTTGGCCCAGACCGCCAGCGGCAAGGCCACGGTAATGCCCAGCGCGAGCGCCGCCGCCGACAGCAGCACATGCGCCGACAGTTTCGGGCCGAGTGCCAGCAATTGCGCGAGAATATCGCTCATCGTGCCAGCTCGGCCAGTTGCGCGGCCTGCGCGCGCGGCACCGCGACCAGCGCCTGCGCGGAAGGTCCGCCTTCCCCGGCGAGCAATTGGTGCGGGGTGCAGTCGGCGACGATCCGCCCTGCGTCCATCACCAGGACCCGGTCGGCCAGCAGCAGCGCCTCGGCCATGTCGTGGGTGACCATCACGCTGGTCAGGGCCAGCCGCCGGTGCAAGTCCTTCACCCGCTGGCCCAGCGCATCGCGCGTCACCGGGTCGAGCGCGCCGAAGGGTTCGTCCATCAGCAGCAGTTCGGGCTTGCCCGCCAGCGCCCGTGCGACCCCGACCCGCTGGCGCTGGCCGCCGGACAGTTCATCGGGCAGGCGCGGCGCGAAATGCGGCGGCAGGTCGACCAGTTCGAGCAGTTCCGCGATCCGCTGCGCGCTCGCGCTGGCCCCGGCAAGGCGTGGGCCGATCCCGATATTGGCGGCGACATCCATATGTGGAAACAGGCCGACACCCTGGAAGACATAGCCCACCCGCCGTCGCAGCGCCGGGGCCGGCCCGTCGCGCACGTCGCGCCCGCCGAGCAGAACCCGCCCTTCGTCCGGCTCGACCAGGCGGTTGACCGTCTTGAGCAGGGTGGACTTGCCCGAACCCGATGCGCCCACCAGCGCGACGAAGCTGCCGCGCGCGACCGCCAGGCTCACCCCGTCGACCGCGCGATGCTCCGCAAATCGCCGCGTCACGCGGTCGAATTCGAGCAGGGTCTCCTGTGCGGGGGCCATCGCGCCAGCCTAGCGGCTGCGCCGGGCACGTGAACCCGCTGCGGCAATTTGTCGTCGCCATGCGCCCGCCACCTGCTAGGGAGCGGACATGGGAGAGAGCGGAAACCATCGCGCCATTCGCAAGCGGTCGCCCTTGTCGCGGCTGGCGCGGCGCGTGCTGGTGGCGCTGTATCACTGGAAAGGCTGGCGGATCGCGGGCACGCGGCCCGATCAGCGCAAATTCGTGATCACCGCCGCGCCGCATACCACCAACTGGGACTTCGCCTTCTTTATCGGCGCGACCCACAGCCTGCGCATCCGCCCCAGCTTCATGGGCAAGATCAGCCTGTTCCGCTGGCCGCTGCGGCGTTTCATGTTCGATATGGGCGGCTTGCCGGTCGACCGCGCGAAACGGGGCAATTACGTCGACGCTGCGATTGCCGCTTTCGCCGAGCGCGATGAGCTGGCGCTGGTGATCGCGCCCGAAGGATCGCGCACCAGCAACGGCGAATGGCGCACCGGCTTTTACCACATCGCACTGGGTGCCGGGGTGCCGGTGGTGCCGGCATGGGTGAATCACGAAACCATGCGAGGTGGGCTTGGCCCGCCGATCATGCCGAGCGGGAATTTCGGCGAGGATTTGGCGAAAATCGCCGCCTTCTATCGCTCGGTCATGCCCGATTGCCCGCGCTTTGCGGCGCTTGCGCAGCAGGCGAGGACGCTGATTAGCCAAGCGGGCCAGAACGATGGGTGACATTCTGCTGGTCAACGCAGGGGTGATCCTTGCGGCCATGCTGGTGCTGTGGCTCGTGGCCGCCGCGATAGCCGATGTCAGCTTCATCGACGCGGTGTGGGGCGGCGGGATGGCCTTGCTGGCGCTGGCGAGCTGGCTGCAGCTGGCTGATCCCGGCCCGCTGGCGGCGCTGCTCCTCGGGATGACCGCGGCCTGGGGACTGCGACTGGCCTGGCACCTGTTCGCGCGCTGGCGGCGCCAGGGCGAAGATCCGCGCTATGCCCGTATCCTGAGGCACCACCGCGAAAGCGGGCGATATGCAGCCGGCGCGCTGACCCGCGTGTTCCTGCCGCAGGCGGTGCTGCTCTACCTCACCTGCCTGCCCGCCCAGCTGGGCATCGCTGCGAGCGAGGGCGGCGCGGAGATTAGGGGGCTGGCTTGGGCGGGGCTGGCGCTCTGGCTGGCAGGCGTGTTCTTCGAATGGGTGGGTGACTGGCAGCTCGCTCGGTTCCGCGCCGATCCTGCAAGCGCTGGCAGGGTGCTCGACACCGGGCTGTGGCGTTACACCCGCCATCCCAATTACTTCGGCGATGCCTGCGCCTGGTGGGGGATCTGGCTGGCGGCGGCCTCTGCCGGGCCGTGGATCGCGCTGGCCAGCCTGCCCGGCCCGCTGTTCCTGACCTTCACCCTCACCCGCTGGTCGGGCAAGCCACTGCTGGAAAAGGGGATGGCCCGGACCCGGCCCGGCTATGCCGATTATGTCGCGCGCACATCGGGCTTTTTCCCCTTGCCTCCGCGCCGGGCGGAGTGAATATTTGCGTAATGCCTAATATTCCGCCGCATCCCCTGCGCGCCCTGTCGGCGCTGCTGCTGGTCATCTTCGCCCTCTTCGCCGCCCAGCCCGCCTTGGCGCAGCGGTCTGCCAAGTTGCAGGAATATCTCGACAAGGCCGAGGCGATCTCCGCCCGGCACGGCATGGTGCTGGGCAATCCGCGCGGCACGCTGACGGTGTACAAATTCTTCGATTACAATTGCCCCTATTGCCGCGCTGCCGTGCCATTCATGGAACGGATGATGAAGCAATATCCGCAACTCAAGCTGGTGGTGATCGACGACCCTTCGCTGGGCCAGGATTCGGTGGAGGTGGCCATCGCCATGGCGCAGATTCCCGCGGCCAAGCGGCACAAGGCGCATCTCGCCGCGCTCGGCCCGGGCAAGCGCAATGCGGCATGGGTTGCCGCCTACGCGAAGTCGATCGGCGTCACGCTCGCGCCATGGGATGCGACCGACAATCCGCAGGTGCGCCAGATCCGCACCGACATCGGCTTCAACCGCTCGCTCGCCCGCGCCATCGGCTTCAACGGCGTGCCCGGCTTCGTCGTCGGCAACCAGTATTTCAACGGCTTCGACGAGCAGGCGATCGCCAAGGCGATCTGCCAGGAATCGGGCCGCAAGAACTGCGGCTGAGCCGGCCCGTCGCCACCCCGAGCCGAGCCGGGGCGAAAGCGCGCCCACGTTAGCTTGCCATTCACACCGCGCGTCCTACATTGGCAGGCTGAAAGGATTGCCCGCCGATGAGCGACAATAACGAACCGAACACCCCCAATCCCTGGGTCCGCAGCCTGATGATCTGGGGGGGTGTATTCCTTGCCCTGCTGATGATCGTATCGGTCTTCGGCAACGCTGGCACCCCGGCAGGGACGCAGATCGCCTATTCGGACTTCCGCGCGCGGGTGGCCGACGGTTCGGTCAAGGAAGTGCAGGTCGCGCCCGACAAGATCACCGGGCAATTGCGCAATGGCGAGAATTTCAGCACCGTCCCGGTCGCTTACGATACCGAACTGCCCAAGCTGCTCGAAAGCAACGGGGTCAAGTTCACCGGCACCCCGCGCGAGGAAATGTCGCCGCTGGCCTATATCCTGCTGCAGTCACTGCCGTTCATCCTGATCCTGGGCATCGCTTTCTTCGCGCTGCGCCAGGTGCAGAAGGGTGGCGGATCGGGCGCGATGGGCTTCGGCAAGAGCAAGGCCAAGCTGCTGACCGAACGCCAGGGCAAGGTCACGTTCGACGATGTCGCCGGCATCGACGAAGCGCGCGAGGAATTGCAGGAAATCGTGGAGTTCCTGCGCGATCCGCAGCGCTTCTCCAAGCTTGGCGGGCAAATCCCCAAGGGCGCGCTGCTGGTCGGCTCGCCCGGCACCGGCAAGACGCTGCTCGCCCGCGCCATCGCGGGTGAGGCAGGCGTGCCTTTCTTCACCATTTCGGGTTCGGACTTCGTCGAAATGTTCGTCGGCGTCGGCGCCAGCCGTGTGCGCGACATGTTCGAACAGGCCAAGAAGAACGCGCCGTGCATCGTCTTCATCGACGAAATCGACGCGGTCGGCCGCCATCGCGGCCATGGCCTGGGCAATTCGAACGACGAACGCGAGCAGACGCTGAACCAGCTGCTGGTCGAGATGGACGGGTTCGAGGCCAACGAAGGCATCATCATCATCGCGGCGACCAACCGCCCCGACGTGCTCGACCCCGCGCTGCTGCGCCCTGGCCGGTTCGATCGGCAGGTGGTGGTGCCCGTGCCCGACATCGACGGGCGCGAAAAGATCTTGGCCGTCCACATGAAGAAGGTGCCGCTGGCGCCCGACGTCAACCCGCGCACGATTGCGCGCGGCACGCCCGGCTTCTCGGGCGCGGACCTTGCCAACCTCGTCAACGAGGCAGCCCTGCTCGCCGCACGCCGCAACAAGCGGCTGGTTGCGATGCAGGAATTCGAGGACGCCAAGGACAAGGTGATGATGGGCGCGGAACGCCGGTCGATGGTGATGACCGACGACGAGAAGCGCATGACCGCCTACCACGAGGCCGGCCACGCGCTCGTCTCGCTGCGCGAACCGGCGTCGGACCCGATCCACAAGGCGACGATCATCCCGCGCGGCCGCGCGCTGGGCATGGTGATGCGCCTGCCCGAACGCGACAATTACTCCTACCACCGCGACAAGATGCACGCGAACCTGTCGGTCAGCATGGGCGGTCGCGTGGCGGAGGAAATCATCTTCGGTTACGACAAGGTGTCGTCGGGCGCGAGTTCCGACATCCAGTACGCCACCAGCCTGGCGCGCAACATGGTCACCAAATGGGGCATGTCGGACAAGCTCGGCCCGCTCCAGTACGAGGAGCAGAGCGAAGGCTATCTCGGCATGGGCGGCAGCCAGCGCACTTTCATGTCGGACGAGACCAACAAGCTGATCGATGCGGAGATCAAGAGCCTGGTCGAAGGTGCGCACAAGCGTGCGACCGACATCCTCAAGACCGAGGAAGACAAGCTCCACCTGCTCGCCCAGGCGCTGCTGGAATACGAGACGCTGAATGGTGAGGAAATCGACCAGCTGATCGAAACCGGCAAGATCGACCGCCCCGATGCGCCCAAGGGCCCGACCATTGTGCGCCCGGTGAGCGGATCGGCCGTGCCCAAGTCGGGCAAGCGGTTCGGCGGCGAGGGGGCCCCGCAAGGCGCCTGACCCCGGATGGCGCGCGGCGGGTAGCTAAGGCGCTGCCCGCCGCCGCGCATCGGCATCGAACGCGCGCAAATCGTGGCCCGACAGGGCGGTAAGCCGGTCGATCATCTCGTCCTTGCCCACCGCATCGGCCAGCCCTCGTTCGAACTCGTACCGCTTGGCGTCGACCAGGAAGCGGTACCAGAAACCCTGCAAGAAATGGTACACCAACCCCGGCTTGCCATCGAGGAAGCCGAGCTGGACGATATAGCGATAGAGGAAATAACCCAGCGGCCCGACGCCCAGCGGCAGCCGGTTGTAGAAGTCGAGCTTGGCCTTGCGCTTCTGCTTTGCCTGTCCGGTGCTCGCCAGGCCGCGATCCTCCACCGGGTCGAACAGATCATATTTGTCGATCAGCGCATCCACCGCCTCGCGCGTGGCATAGCCATTATGCTTGGCGGTAAAGAAGGTCAGGTCGTTGCGATTATCGTCGACGAACGTCCCGTCGATGTGGATCATCCGCCCACTTTCGACGACGATATGTTCATCCATCCAGCGTTGTTCGATGCGGCCCAGCCCGGTGCGCCACAGGCGCAGCAGGGTCAGCGGATAGCGGCCGCCGTGGCGGATCCAGCGACCGAGGAAGTGATGCTGGCGATCGATGCTGATCGCGGTCACCTCGTCATCGGCATCGCGTAGCGCCTGCTTCAGATTATCGACCAGTTCCGGCCCGAACCATTCGTCTGCGTCGAGCCGCATCGTCCAGTCGGTGTCGATCGCGGCATTGTCCAGCGCCCATTGGAACTGGTCGGCGTAATTCACCCATTTGCGTGTGTGGACTTCGGCCCCCAGCTCGGCGGCCTTTTCGGCGGTGCCGTCATTCGAACCCGAATCCACCACCACCACCCGTCGCGCCAGCCCCGACATACCGCTGATCGCACGCTCGATATGCAGGATTTCGTTGAAGGTGAGGATCACCACCGTCAGCGACGGGGGTGCATCTTCCGCGCCGCCAGGCGCGGTGTCGGCGGCGGCTTGGGGGGCGGCGGCTTGGGCGGCGACATCCCCATTCATGGCTGGCCCGGTCATGATGGCCATCCTTAGGGGCGCCGCCGCGCTAAGCAAACCCTATTGCGGCGCGACACAGCCTATCATTCAAGACAACCCGAGATCGAGCAGCAATTGCTTCAGCATGGCGGCATTGGCCTGCCCGATCGACATCAACCCCGCCGTATTGGGATGATACAGGTCGCCACCGACGTAATAGTCGGCCGATCCCCATGCGGTGGGGTAGACGCTGTTGCCCATGCCGGTCAGCGGACTCGGCCCGACTTCGCGCACCGGTTCGCCGATCGCATGGGCATATTTGAAGCTGCCGGCAAAGCCGAACACCTGCTTGCCGCCCACTGCGCTGGTCGCGGTGAGGACCGCGCGCTCGCGCGTCGCACCTATGCCGATTTCGACCGTGGCACCCACGCGCAGTTTGGTGGCCGCGTCGGCGCTGTCGCTGTTGATGCGAAAGCCGGTATGGCCGTCGACTTGGGTTGGCGTGCCGGTGTTTCCGGCCTGCCCCTCCACCACCGCATCGAGCAAGGTGGCGCGGGCACCATTGGTTTCCCCGGACCAGCGAATGGGCATTTCATAAGTGCTCATCCAGTGGCCGCCAGCGGCCTCGAACCCCGCACGCGTTGCATCGACCACGTCGCGCGCGCCGCTGATCCAGTACTCCGCACCGAAGGCCGTGTTGGCCCCGCCTGCGACAAGGCATTCGGGCAGGTGGCGGCGGATCGTGCTCACCGCGTGGAACGCGGCCGCCTCGACTGCAGACGGATCTTCGCCGCCGTCGTTCACGCTGCCGTGGATGAAGACGACTTCGGGGCGATAGGCGACAACGTCGCTTTCCATACGCTCGTTGAACGGAATGCGCAGCCCTTCGGCATCGCCGAGATAGCCCGATGCGCCGACGCCCGAAGTCCAGACGTCGTCCCATCCCATGGCTTCGGCGAACCAGTTGCTCCACCCGGTCGGCGTGGCCGTAGTGAAGCTGTCGCCGACGCATATCGTGCGCGGGCCGCGGACAGGGGCTGCCCACAGCGCGTCGGTTGCACCGGTGCGTGCTTCGACGAAGCTCGCCTTGAACACGATGATGTCGATCCGGCGCAGCGCGCGGGTGGCGAAATCGAACCGGAAGAAATTGTAGGTGCCCGCCGCGCCGAGCGGGTCGAGCGAGACATATTCGTCATCCACCTTGAGCAGGAAGCCATCCTGCGTGGAATGGAACAGAAGCTCCAGCACCGCGCCGTCGTGGAAGAAGGAGATCATCGCGCCTGCGGGTGCCCGCGTGCCCTCCCGATTCTGGGTGACGGTCTTTTCCAGCACCAGGGAATGGCCGGCAGGCCCGGCAATCGGAATGCTGCGCGAAATGCTGTACATCCCCCCGATCTGGTACGAAGCGACCTGGTGGAATTGCGAACCACTGCCGATCGGCCAACGGCGCGGCAGGGTGGCGACGGTGCCGATGGCCGTGGCGGGTGGCGCTGCCATCATCCGGGGCGCGTGGCCGGTCCAGCGCACCGGCCACGGGGCGGAGCGGCGCTGTGGCCGGGGCATATGCAACGCGCGCATCAGTCCAGCACCCATGCGGATAGGGTGGCTGTGGTGCCCGCAGAATTGAGCGCTGTGGCCGCGAAGGGAAGCAGGGTGACTCCCGGCGCAAAGGTCAGCGCCACGATGCTGCTATCGGCCAGCACCATCTCGATCTGCCCACCGGCGAGGCAATCGACCAACAGCGCCCTGCCTGCCGCGACCGGGGAATCGAGGCCGAGTACGCGAGCCCCGCGATAGGGCAATTCCCGATTGGGCACGGGATTCTCATCGGTGACCGGCAAGGCTTCGTCGCCAAGCGCACCGGTGGCCAGCGCCGAGAGCGGCACATAACTGGTCGGATGGCAAATCGGGGGAGCGGTTTCGGACATCGGGTTCTCCTTGCTGCGAATCGCCCGATAACCAACATGGTTATTTGTAGGAAAGCTGTTTGTTCGATTGGGTTATTGAGTGCCCACCCCTTGCGCCCCCTCGAATATGGCCAGCAGGCGACGCGCGGTGCTGTCCATGGTGAATTTTTCGGCAAAGAGCGTCCGCCCCCGCTCACCCATCGCCGCCCGCTCCCCGGCCGACAGTGTACTGAAGCGGGCCAGCGCGTCGCGCGCGCTATTGGCCTCGTCGCGGCAGACCAATCCAGCCCGCGCTGCGGCGACCTCGTCATGGATGTTGACCTGGTCAGAGATCACCACCGGTCTGCCACAGCCGACTGCTTCGGCCACGACCACGCCGAAATTTTCCTGGTGCGATGTCAGTACCATCGCGGCGCAGCCGTGCAGCGCACCCCATTTGGCATCGCCCGAGACCATCCCCGGCCAGTGGACCCTGCCAGCGGGGCACTGGCGCTCGGCCAGAGCCTTGAGCGACGCGACATAGGCAGGCTCGCCCGGGCCGGCGACTACCAGATCGTAGGGGCAGTCCTGCGCCATCGCACCGAAGGCTTCGAGCAGTACATCGACGCCCTTCTTTTCGTGCAGCCGACTGAGGAACAGCAAATAGGGCCGCTCGCCCAACGTCGGCACCGCCGCACGGAACGCCTGTTCCATGGCTGCGGTCGGAGGAGGCGGCGGGCTGGTGCCGAAGCCGACCACAGCCTCACGCATCCCCCAGGGCCGCCAGTTCTCGCGCGCCAGCTTGCGCTCCTGCTCGCAGGTGAAGGCAACCGCCGCCGCACCACGCAGCAACACGCCTTCGTTGAAGCGCCACAAGAGCTGCTTGATCGCGTGTTTGACCGGGAATCGACTGGCGAACCACGGGTCGAGCATGCCGTGCGAAAACACCACATAGGGCGTGGGTCCGCCGGGCAAGGCGAGCCGGGCGGTGCGGGTCGAATAATTCCACAGCCCATCGACGATGATGCCGTCGTAATCGCCGGCATGGGCCCTGAGCCAGCGCGGCGCCGCCGGCGCGCGGTGAAAGCGCAGGGCCAAGCGATCGAGCGGTCCACGCGGTGCTTCACCCAACCGCCCCATTGCGTGGATCGGCGCGGGCGCGCCCGACACCCACGGCGCGTCGGGCGAATCGAGCGTCAGCAATTCCTGGCTGTGCCCCATCGCGCGGAAACTTTCGCCCAGCCGCAAGACGCCTTCAATCGGCCCGCCGTCCCTCGGGTCGGCAGTGGCAATGACGTGGAGCAGCTTCATTCGGCCGGGGCGTATTGCCTGGTCTGGATCTTGGGGCCCCGGCGACGCGGGACCAGCGAACGGGAATCGAATCCGGCGGCGCGCAGCGCCCAGAACAGGATGACGATCGCCGCCGCAGTGGTGAAACGCTCGCTCGCTCCGAAAGGCGAGAAGGGGATATTCCAGGTCAGGCTGACCGCAGTAAAGGCGATCAGCGGCAGGGAGGGATCGCTTCGTCGAATGATCTGGTAGATCGCAAACATCGGGAGGAAGAACAGATAGAGCCAGAATACCGCGCCCAATATCCCCGCCTCGACCCATGACCCGAAGAAGAAGCTGTGCGCCGGAATGCGTCCGGTTTCCATCAGGTCGGCCTTCGGGAACTGGATCCCCAGCCGCTTGCGGATCGTGTGGTAGAGCACGGTGTAATGGCGATCCTGTGCCCAGCTGCCATGGCCGAGGATCGGCGCATCCTGGATTGCGATGATCGACACCAGCGATTCCGGTCGCCCGCCCAGCAGCAGCGGCACGTCCCCGCTCGACTGGGCGACGTATTTGATCCGCGCCTTTTCACCCAGCATGCCGGATTCCGCCGCATTCGCGTAGACTGTCGCAATGAGCGACGTCGCGGCGATGCCGACCAGCAGGAACGATACAAAGACCAGCGGATTGATCCGCTTTTGCAACCGCGGGAATTTCTCGAGCGTGAGGGCAAGTGCGCAAATACCGCCCGCGATCACGCTCATCGCGAACATGGAACGCGCATCCTTCAACAGCAGCAGGACCGCCGCTGCGAGAAAGATCCACGGCGCATACCGGCGGAGCGAGCCGAAAAACGGCACCGTAAGGCACGTTGCAGCGGCAATGATGAGTTCGAGCCCGAAGCCATAACCGAATTTCCAGCCGTATTCCTCATATTGCGCCGGGACGCCGACAATGCTGGCGATGCCGAGGCCGAAAGCATAGGCGATCATGTATTCGCGTTTGCGTGGCAGGAAGAGCCACAGCGCGACGATCTGCAGGCCGAAGAACACGATACGGCCCCAGCCGCGCAGGAAGTTCTCCGGACTCGTCGCACGATAAAGGTCAGTCGCCACCTGACCGAATAGCCATAGGCCCAACAGGAACAGAACGAAGCGGATGTCGCCCAGGCGCCTGCGCGCGTCGGGCATCTGCACCATCATCAGCAACAATGCGAGGCCGGCAAAGTCGGTCAGGTAGAACTGGCCGAAAAAGTCGAACCAGACCAACTGCGTCAGCGGATAAAGGAAGGCGATAGCGATCCATGGGTCGAACCCGCGAGACGGGCGCTTGCCATAGCCCGGCTGGATTTCGGCTGGTCTGTAACTCATGTGCCTGCCGCCCCGGCTGCCTGTTCGAATGCGCTCGCAAAACCTTCGAGCAGTGTGTTTTTGGACCAGCGTTGACCGGCCCGGTTCGCCGCCGCAGCGCCAAGCGCCTGCCGCGCCCCTTCGTCGTCGCAAAGCTGTGCGATGGCAAGTGCAAATGCCCGTGCATCGCCCGGCGGACAGACGAGGCCGCAGCCCTCGACTTCAGCTGCCAGCGCGGTGCCGACACCGGCAGTCGCCACGACCGGGCGGCCCGAGGCCAGCATGTTCGTGAGTTTCGAAGGCAACACGAGATCCGCCGCATCGGCGATCTGCGGCAACAGGTGGAGGTCGGCGATCGCCAATAATTCGCCAAGCCGAGTGCGCGGCTGCAGGGGGCGCAGGTGCAGATTGGTCAGGCCTTGCGCTTCGCGCTCAAGCAATTCGCGCCCCGAGCCTTCACCGCAAACCACGAAATGCAGGTCCGCCCGTTCCGCCAGCAGACGGGCAGCCTGCGCAATCAGCCCCACTCCCTGCTTGAGGGCAAGGTTACCCGAATATAGCGCGATCTTGCCCGAGGGCAGCTGCAGCTCGGCACGCAGGCGTTGGCCATCGACTTGCGGACCGACACCCTCCGCTTCCGCCCAGTTGCGCAATTCATGGGTGGCGCAGGGGGCTGCACCCTTTTCGATTGCCTTGGCCAGCATCGGCGCGGAAATCGTGCTGACGTGGTCGAACCCCCGGATTATCTTGCGCTCTACCCAACCGGCAAGGCGGGCGAGCGGACCCTTGGCAAGCAGGCCGGTCGCCACAGCTGCTTCGACCTCGTAGTCCTGGATGTGCAGCCACGACGCGGCCCCGGCACGACGCGCGGCGATCAGGGCAACCGGTGCGGCCAGCAGCGATGGCGCGACGGTGAACACAAGGTCGGGCTTCTGCTCGCGCGCGATTCGCTGCATCGGCCGCCAGGCCGAGAGGGCAAAGCTCAGATAATGCGCGATGCGCTTTAGCCCGCTTGGCCGGGCGGGGATGTAATGCGGAACCCGAACCACGGTGACCCCGCCTTCCACCGCTTGGCTGCGCGCCTGGGTAAAGCCGGGTGCCAGCGTCCAGTCGGGGTAATAGGGATTGCCGGCGACGACTGTGACCTCGTGGCCACACCCCGCGAGATGTTCCGCGAGACCCGCCGTGTAGGGGCCGATCCCGATCGGTTCGGGCGCATAATTGAGACCAAGAATCAGGATTTTCACGTCGTTGCCCGGCCGATTACGAGTGTTAGCAGATGCAGCAAACCGGCCACAGGCAGGCCGGGAACGCAATGGTTCTTTAGCGGTTTATCGGTAATAGGCCCATGGAAGTAGCAGGTTTGATACAAAATTTTGACTTGACTGCAGCATGTTGCACATGCACAAAAGACCCGAACCCCAAGGAGGTAGCGCGATGAAAAAGATTCTTGCACCGGTGCTCGCTTCGGCGATGTTGCTCGGTTCGACCGTAGCCCACGCCGACACGCGTCCGGCTGAAACCCGTTTCTCGCAGCCGGTTGCTGCTGATTCGAACAGGGGTGGCGGCAACGCGGAAAGCACCATTCTGCTTGTTCTCGCCCTGGCGGCGATCATTGCCGGCATCATCATTGCCGCAAGCGGTAACGACGGCAACAGCCCGAACTAATCACCGGTTTTCCAGTGAATTCGAGGTCGGCCTCTCCTTGGGAGGCCGACCTCTTGGCGTTCGGGCACCAGAATCTTTTGTCCCGATATTGGCGCCGGACGAGCGTGGAAGCCGACAGCCCTGTGGCATGCAAGGGAGGTGGCGAGGACCGCCACGACATCCTGGCGGTGCGGTTCCTCAGGACGGTGCTCCCGACCAGATTCGAGCTCTGCACGAGCGTGCTGGAGGCATAACTCCGAATAGCTGCCGAATCACCTTGCAGCCGAATCATCGGGTCGTTCCGTTCAGCGATTCGCGATAACCGCCAACTGGGCTGTAGTGGCCTCCAACCAGTTCAAGGCCAGGCCATTGCATTCAGCCGGACAAGTCGACGAAGTCCGGCGAGCCGCGTCTCCGCAAACGATCGACGAATGCCTAGAATGCCCGGTCGTGGGTCAGGACGCGCAGGGTGCGGAACACGATCAACAGGTCCGTCCGCAAACTCCAGTGGGCGATATATTCCAGGTCCGATTTGAGACGCCGCGACAGGTCGCTTTCCTGCTCGGTAGCCCCGCGCAAGCCGCGGACCTGAGCGAGCCCGGTGAGGCCAGGCTTCAGCGAATGGCGGTGCCAATAGCGCCCGTCGACCTCCCAGAACAATTTGCTGCCAGCCTGTGAGCCGAGCGCATGCGGGCGCGGCCCGACCACACTCATTTCCCCGCGGACGACATTGAGCAGCTGCGGCAATTCATCGAGGCTGGTGCGGCGCAGGAACCGCCCCACGCGCGTGACCCGGTCATCGTCCTTGCTGGCAGACCGGTTGCCATCGGCATCCGATCGCTCCACCCGCATCGAGCGGAATTTGTACATCTCGAAGAAGCGATTTCCCTGGCCCAGCCTGCGCTGGATGAAAAACACCGGCCCGCCATCTTCCATCCGTATGGCGACCGCCACCGCCAGCATAACCGGCGACAATGCGACCAGGGCCCCGCCGGCCATCACAAGATCGAAGGCACGTTTGCTGATCCGCGCACGCAGGCCAAGCGGACCACTGGACACGACCAGCGCAGTGCGATCCAGGTCGGGGTAATGGCTAACCGCGAGCAGGCCGATCTCTCCCGCGAAATCGCTGACCACCTCGCCATGCACGCCGGCAGCCTTGAACACGAAGGCCCAATCAGCCCTTCGTTCCGCTGGGCACGTGACGATCACCTGGTCCTGATTGAGGAGGTAGCGCCCCAGGCGATCGAGCGCATGGGGATCCTCGACCGAAGGCGAAAGCCGGTGCTCCTCGGTGCTGATCCGCATCGAATGCGGCAGGTTGAATTCGGGTCCGCCGTCGTCGAGCACCAGCACATTGCGGACCGATGGCCCCCAATTGCGCCGGATGATCGCAATCAAGGCCATGCGCGCCGCCGCCATCAACATGCCCGAAAAGGCAATGCCGAGCGTGAAAGTCGCGCGCGAAAATGCGTCGTTCGACTTGGTGTAGAAGGCGAAGAAATTGAGCAGCAAGGCCGAAATCAGCAACGCCGTGGCCAGCCGCGAGAGGGCAAAGCGACGTTCGGACAGGGTGCGGATCGAGTAATTCGACTGGTAGAAGGCAATGGTCAGATACAGCGGCAGCAAGAGTTGTGCCTCGATCATCGCCCGCTTTTCGGGGAACTCCCCGACATAGATAAACCCGGCGAGCGC
The DNA here is from genome assembly GCA_014763545.1 of Sphingomonadales bacterium. Classification (GTDB taxonomy): domain Bacteria; phylum Pseudomonadota; class Alphaproteobacteria; order Sphingomonadales; family Sphingomonadaceae; genus JACXVD01. The sequence goes on along the minus strand of JACXVD010000013.1, from coordinate 18,579 downwards.
GAATCCCGCCAGGATCGCGGCAATGTCGGCCAGGCACAGGAGGACATAGGCCCGCAGTCGCCGTCGTTCGAGCGACGGCACCAGCGGTGCACGCGATCGCGCGGAGAGCGGCAGCACTTCAAACGGAGCGTTCATGGCAATGTGGCCTGACGCCGACCCCCCTGGTTTTGTGCAGTGCAAAAGAACGCATAATTGCGAAAGTTTCAAGCACGCCGATATGCTGCTGCCGAGGTGTTCCGTTCGAACACGCTTTACTTGCGTCGTGTGGCGTGGCGGCAAATCTCGGTAAGCTCTTGAGCCAAAAGCGTTTCTGCCGCCTGATTGGTGGAAAGTAAAGCCCGGTGAAGAGCGACGAGCCGTGCCAGCAGTCGGTCGAGCTTCGCCCCGCCCCATCGCTTCAGCTGGATTTCCAGATCGCGTTCGTCGCGGAAGAATACGCGCCGCGCCTTTTTCTCGTCTTCCAGCGTCCGCCGGATATCGCCGCGCGGGCCGAGCCGGGCGGAAATCTGCGCCAGTTGCGCGGCGCGCCGTTCGAACGCCAGCAGCAACCCGACCGGGTTGAGCGACAACTCGCGCATTCGTCGAAGCTCTCCGGGCAGCTTGGCCGCATCGCCCGACAGCACTGCGTTGACCAGCGGGTTGAAGCCGTCCTCCTCGGTCTGCGCGCCGATCTCGCCCAGGACATCGGCATTGGCGTTACGCGGCGATTGCGGCGACGCGTCGAGATAGAGCGCCAGCTTTTCGAGCTCCGACCGGGCCAGGCGAATGTCGAGACTTGCGCCGCGCGCGATTCGTTCGGCCAGATCGCCGTTCAGCTGCACCCCCATCCCGTCGGCAATCTGGCGGACACTGGCCGCGACCGAGCGCAGGTCGGGTGGCCAGAACATCGCAACCAGCGCATCTTCGCGCTTCTCGAGCAGCTTTGCGGTGCGCGACTTGTCGGTGGCGCCCGTCGCCACCACCAGCACCGGACAGGCTGCCCCGGCCCCGGCGTCGGCGCTGTCGAGCAATGTCTTGACCGCATCATGCGCCTCATCCCCGCTGGCGCGCACCCAGATGTGGCGCGCATCGCCAAACAGCGAGATCGAACGCGCCTCGTCGCCCAGCAGGACCGGATCCTTGCGCAAATCGCTGCCGGACAGTTCCACCCGCTCGCCGGGGTTGGGGAGTTGTGCGGCCAGTTTAGCCGCCGATTCGGCGGCCCCTGCCTCGTCCGGCCCGCAGAAGAAGAACACCGAGCACTGGCGGATCGCGCGCTGCGCAACGCCGGGGAAATCGCGCTGGGTGGCTTTCATTCCTTGCCGCGCAGCGCGAGCGCGACGCGGGTCACGATATGGTCGGCCACGTCGCGGGTGAGGTTTTCCAGCGCCGTCTGTTCGGCGGCAATGGTGGCATATTCGCTGGAGACGACGTCGATCCCCGCATCGGACCCGGCGGTGGCGTCGAGCAGGATCGAGCCGTCCTGCATGTCGACCAGCTGGTAGCGGGCGCGCAACGTGCGCCGTTCGCGCCCGATCGTGTCGTCGTTGATCAGGCCGAGGCCTTCGAGCGAATCGTCCAGCCGCACATCGAGCCGATAGCGCGGCGAAGGAGACGGATTGCCCGCCGCACCCAGCCGGTCGGCCAGCGCATTGCGCATCAGCCAGCCCGCTTTCCCGGGGATTGGCGAGACATCGACCTGCGCCAGTCCGCGCGCCACTTCGCCGCTGCCGCCGCCCGCATACATCGGCTGCAATCCGCAGGCAGAGAGCGACACAAGCAGCACAGAAAGGGGCAGAAGCAGTCTCACGTGACGATGTTCACCAGTCTGTCGGGCACGACGATGATCTTGCGCACGGCGGCGCCATCGATCGAACGCTGGACCTTCTCGCTGGCGAGCGCAAGGGCCTCGAGATCTTCCTTCGAAGCACCCTTGGGCGCGGTCAGTGTGTCGCGCAGCTTGCCCATGTGCTGGACGGCGATGGTCACCTCGTCCTCGACCAGCAAGGCCGGGTTGACTGCGGGCCAGCTGTCCTCGGCAATCAGGCCGATCCCGAAGTGGAACCGCTCGCGCGCTTCTTCGGCGAGATGCGGCATCATCGGCGCGACCAGCAAAGCGAGATTGCGAATCGCGTCGGAGCGGCTGGACGACAGCGGCGCCTTCTCGATCGCGCCGGTCAGTTCGTAAATGCGCGCGACCGCCTTATTGAACGACAGCGCCTCGATATCGGCGGCGACAGCGGCGATGGTCTGGTGGAGCTTGCGATCGAGCGCCTTGTCGTGTTCCGCATCCGCCCCGGCGCCGCCCGCGCCGACCTGGCCGAACAGCCGCCACAGCCGCTGGACGAAGCGCCAGCAGCCCTCGATCCCGGCTTCGGACCAGGGCAGGTCGCGTTCGGGCGGGCTGTCGGACAGCATGAACCAGCGCACCGCGTCGGCGCCATATTTGGCAATGATCTCGTCCGGGTCGACGACATTCTTCTTCGACTTGGACATCTTGATGACCTTGCCGATCTCCACCGGCTGGCCGTCGGCCACCAGCACCGCGCCATCGCCGCTGCGCTCGACCTCGCCGGGGCCGTAATAGACCGGCCGCCCGGCTTCCTCGCGCGAATAGGTCTCGTGCGTCACCATCCCCTGCGTGAACAGGCTGGCGAAAGGTTCGGCAAAGCCGATCATCCCGCAATGCTGCAGCGCGCGGGTCCAGAAGCGGGCATAGAGCAGGTGCAGGATCGCATGCTCGATCCCGCCGATATATTGTTCGACCGGCAGCCATTGCTCGACTTCGGCCCGGTCGAACGGCTTGTCCGCCGGCTGGCTGGCGAAGCGCAGGAAATACCATGAGGAATCGACGAAGGTGTCGAGCGTGTCGGTCTCGCGCGTCGCCGCACCGCCGCATTCGGGGCAGGACACATGCTTCCAGGTAGGATGCCGCAGCAGCGGATTGCCGGGCGTCTGGAAATCGACATCCTCGGGCAGCACCACCGGCAGCTGGTGTTCCGGCACCGGCACCACGCCGCATGTGTCGCAATGGATAAAGGGGATCGGCGTGCCCCAGTAACGCTGGCGCGAAACGCCCCAGTCGCGCAGGCGCCACACCGTCTGGCCCTTGCCCCAGCCGCCCGCTTCGGCGCGGGCGATCACTTCGGCCTTGGCCGCCTCGACCTCCATCCCGTCAAGGAAGGAGGAATTGACCAGCACGCCGTCACCCGCTTCGGCTTCGCCGGCGAAGGGCTTGTCGGCCTCGGCGGCGCTCGCGGCCACCACGCGCAGGATCGGCAGGCCGTATTTGGTCGCGAAATCGAAGTCGCGCTGGTCGTGGCCCGGCACCGCCATGATCGCACCGGTGCCGTAATCCATCAGCACGAAATTGGCGATGAAGACGGGCAAATATTCGCCGGTGAAGGGATGCTTCGCCCCGATGCCGGTATCGAAGCCGAGCTTCTCGGCAGTTTCGAGTTCGGCGGCGGTGGTGCCGCCCTTCTTGCACAATTCGATGAATTTCGCCGCATCGCAGTTCTGCGCGGCCACGCCCTGCGCGACCGGGTGATCGGCAGCCACCGCAACGAAGCTGGCGCCGAAGATCGTGTCGGGGCGCGTGGTATAGACCGGCAGGCGATCGCCGTTCGAGAGCTCGAAGCTGAATTCGAGCCCCTGCGACTTGCCGATCCAGTTTTCCTGCATCAGCTTGACCTTGTCGGGCCAGTTTTCGAGCGTGCCCAGCCCGTCCAGCAGATCCTCGGCAAAATCGGTGATCTTGAGGAACCACTGGCTCAGCTTGCGCTTCTCGACCTCGGCGCCCGAGCGCCAGCCCTTGCCGTCGATCACCTGTTCGTTGGCCAGCACGGTCATGTCGACCGGGTCCCAATTGACCTCGCTTTCCTTGCGATAGACGAGGCCGGCCTCGTACAGCTTGAGGAACAGCGCCTGTTCGTGGCCGTAATATTCCGGGTCGCAAGTGGCGAATTCGCGCGTCCAGTCGAGCGCGAAGCCGATCCGCTTCAATTGCGCCTTCATGTTGGCGATATTCTCGCGCGTCCAGCCGCCGGGGTGGACGCCCTTTTCCATCGCCGCGTTTTCCGCCGGCATGCCGAAGGCGTCCCACCCCATCGGGTGGAGCACTTCGTGCCCGGTCATCCGCTTGTAGCGCGCCAGCACGTCGCCCATCGTGTAATTGCGCACATGGCCGATATGGATGCGCCCGCTGGGATAGGGGAACATCTCGAGGACATAGCTCTTGGGCTTGTTGCTGGCGCTGTCGGCGGCGAAGCAGTTCGCTTCGTCCCACGCGCGCTGCCAGCGCAGATCGGCACTTGCCGGATCGAAACGGGTCTCGGTCATGCGGAACCTGTTAGGGATTTCGGGCGGCTTGGGAAGCCGCCGGGACAAAAATCGGCATTTCGCCCGTGGCCCCGCCCCGCTGGCGAGGCCGACCCGGCCCGCACGACGTCAGGCCGGGTGCGCCGGATCAGCCCGAAACGGCCTGGCGGCGCAGTTCGCGGGCCTTGGTCAGGATGATGTCTTCCAGCTTCTGGACCGTGGCCGCCTGCACCGGGGCATCGACCCAGCCGCCGCCCTGCATCACTTCGCGGCTGGCCGCGACGCGCACGGCATCGGCGCGCAGATCCTGGTCGAGGATGGTCACGGTGACCTTCACCCGCTCGCCCGGGTTCTGCGGATTGGCGTACCAGTCGGTCACGATCACGCCGCCCGCGCTATCCGCCTGGAGCAGCGGCGCGAAGCTGAGCGTTTCGAGCGCAGCCCGCCACAGATAGGAATTGACGCCGATGGTGGTGACATTCGCCGCAGCAAGGTCGGCCTTCGGGCGGTCGCGGTGGCCGCAGGCGGCAAGGCCGGCAAGCGCGGCGCTGACCAGCAGCACGCGCGCGGCGGTGCGGGGAAGGCGGTCGAAGCGGGCGGTAGCTGTCATGATCGGGGTCTGTCCTGTCCTGTCTCGCAAGGTGCGCCGGTCATCCCGGCCCCTGCCATCTGCGCCTCTATAGCCCGCACACCGCAGGCGGCAAGCCAATCCGGCCCCGAACGCGCCCCGAACCCGCCCCAAACCCGCTGGGATGCGGCCCGTGATGCTGCACCGGTGGCCCCGCCCGCGTTTGCGCCCAGCACGGCTGAATGCGCGCTTAATCGCGGGCCAACCCGCGCCGCCCGATTCGCGCCGCAAATCGCGCCATCGCCAGGGGGCTGCGACCGGCGCGGTCGGCAATGCTGTGGATAGCTTGCAACACTCTGGCACCCAAACGATTCAACCGGCGTGTTTTTTCTGGCGGCGGCATTGTCATGAACCTATCAGAAAACTGTGCCATCCCGTGTTTCGGCGAATCGAACGCAGCTGGCACCAGTCAGCGCCCGTTCATCGGGCCGGTGCTTTGGCCGCAAGGCCAATTTTGAGATGGGGCAGAGATGACCGCAGGACGCAACAAGGCAGGGATCGGGCGCAATGCGCCGGTGCTGCTTGCGGCTGCCGGTTTGATGCTTGCCGCCCCCACCGCCGTGCTGGCACTGGGCGGGATCAATGGCGCCTCCGAACTGGCCGCCGGTCCGCTGGCCACTTTCACCCCGGCTTCGGTCGATCCGCAGCTTGCGCGCAGCGTCGCCCAGCGGCTGAGCACGCGCGGCAAGCTGGTTCGCTTCACCCCGGCGGGCAATGCGCTGCAGCAGGATCGCACGGTCACCGTGGCGGTCCGCGTCGATGGCGAAACCGCACGGGCAATCTCGGTCCGCACCGCAATCGGCGCCGCCACTGGCGAGCCGGGTCGCGGCACGGGGCTGAGCGTTGCGCAGAACAGCTATAATCTCGGCATTGCCCGCGGCTATCAGAGCTTCGCCAAGCCGATGGCCGCGCTGCCCGCCGGTGTCGACCATGTCGAAATGCCCGACCTGGCCGCTTTCGAACCGAGCAAGGGCGTGGCCAAGGACAAGCCTTCGCGCCTGCAGCCGCGCATTTCGCTGGAGCAGGACGCGGCCCATGGCCGTGCGCCGCGCACCTTGCAATCGCTGGGCGAACAATCGGTCGATGTCGGCGGTTCCTATCGCCTGACCCGCAACCTCGACGTTACTGCCGGCGTGCGCATCTCGCAGGATCGCGAACGGCTCGCCCCGCTGACCGATTCGGTGCAGGACAGCCAGGCTGTCTATGTCGGGACCCAGTTCCGCTTCTGACGCTACGGCACTCGCGGTCGGATAATCTAGTAAATTGGTATGCCTAGGCCCCGTTTCGGCGGGGTTTTTGTTTGCGCGCCCAAGCCCCGGCTCTATGACTCACGCTGCGAGAGGAAAAAATCTGGAGGCAACATGGCACGAGTAGCAGTGGTTACCGGGGGCACGCGCGGTATCGGCAGGGCGATTTGCGAGGCGCTGCGGGCAGACGGGTTCACCGTCGTCGCGAATTACGCCGGGAACGAGGAAAAGGCGAAGGCCTTCACCGCCGAAACCGGCATTCCCGCTTATAAATGCGATGTCGGCGATCACGAGGCGGTGCTGGAAATGTGCGCCAAGATCGAGGCGGAAGTCGGCCCGATCGACGCGGTGGTCAACAATGCAGGCATCACCCGCGACGGCACGCTGCACAAGATGAGCTTCGACGACTGGAACGAAGTCATGCGCATCAACCTCGGCGGTTGCTTCAACATGGCCAAGGCCTGCTTCCCCGGCATGCGTGCGCGCGGTTGGGGCCGGATCGTCAACATCGGCTCGATCAACGGCCAGGCGGGGCAATATGGCCAGGTCAACTATGCCGCCGCCAAGTCGGGCATCCACGGCTTCACCAAGGCGCTCGCGCAGGAAGGCGCCAAATCGGGCGTCACCTGCAATGCGATCGCGCCGGGCTATATCGACACCGACATGGTGGCCGCGGTGCCGGAACCGGTGCTGGAGAAGATCGTCGCCAAGATCCCGGTCGGCCGCCTCGGCAAGGCGGAAGAAATCGCCCGCGGGGTGAGCTTCCTGTGCTCGGAAGATGCCGGTTTCGTTACCGGTTCGACCATGAGCATCAACGGCGGCCAGCATATGTATTGACGGCGGGCTGCCTTGGCGTGCGGCGGCGCGGCCGGTGGGTTGCCGCGCCGCCGCCCCGTCAGGACACGTAGATTCCCGCAACCTTCCAGACACCGTCTTCGCGCACCAGCGAGAGCGTTTCGATCACGCCCTTGCGCTTGGTGTAATCGGTGCGGAACTTGACCATCGTAAAACCCTGCGGCGAAGGCACGTCGTCCGCGCCCATGAACTGGCGGGACTGCATGGCGCCAAGATCGCCCTGCACGCGCGTCGCGGTGTTACTCCACAATTCCAGCGTATTCGCCTCGCGGAACGCCGAGGCGGTGCCTGCGTAGCTCGCTTCCCAATTCCCCGCGCCGACCAGTTCGAGCCAGCTGCGCGCGGCGGCCTCGACTGATGCGTCGCGCGCGGCGGTCTCTGCATCGGGGCCACGCGCACCATCGGTCGCGAGCGGGGTGGACAGCAGCAGGGCTGCGGCAAGAATGGACATGGCAAGTGCTCCAACCAGCAGGGCAATCATCCGCCCTTTGCCCTGCCTGCCGGGATGGCGGGCCTCGGGCACGGTCGAGACATCGCCTGGCGTGGTGCCGTCGCCATCCCCCAAATCCTTGCCTGCAAGATTTTCGGGGGTCTCGCGCTCCCGCTCCAGCAGCAGCCGGGCGGCCTCGCGGCTGCTGGTGACCGACAGTTTCCGACGCGCCACGCGCAGGCGCTCGTTGATCGTGTGGACCGACAGGCCCAATGCGCGCGCAGCCGATTTCGCATCGTGCCCGCGCACGATCAGCCGCAGGGTTTCCTTCTCCTTGTCGCTGAGCGTGTCGATGTCGTTGCCGGTCATGCCCTGCGGTCTATGACCCTGCCCCGCCGCCAGCCACCCCAAAAAATTGGTGCCGCCGGGGCCAGCGGCGGTTAGGCTGCCCGGGCAATGCCAGCCGCGCCCTATCACCCGCCCGTCAAACGCTCGGTCGAGATCGCCGGGCACAAGACCTCGATCAGCCTCGAACCATTGTTCTGGGACATGCTGCGCGAGGCGGCAGAGGCGGAGCGGCTGCCGCTCAATGCTCTCGTCGCGCAGATCGACAGCGAGCGGATCGCGGCGGAGACACCCCCCGGCCTCGCCGGAGCGATCCGGCTGTGGCTCGTGGCGCGCCTGGCGCACGACATGACAAGGGGCGGCGCCGCTTGACGGCACCGCCCCCATGTCCGGCAATTAGCCGGTAATCAGCGATCAATAGGTCGCGGGCGGGTCGCTCGCCGGGAAGCTCTGGTCGGAAGCTTCGTCGGTCTCGCTCCAGCTGCGACCGGGCGAATCGCGCATCGCATCCGGCCCCGCGTCGCGGACCGGGTTTACGGCTTCCGCCGACCCCTGGCCCGTGGCGAAGGCCGCAGGCGCGTCACCCCGCTTCTTTTCCCAATATTTGTAGCCGACGAAACCGGCGGCGGCGATGGCTGCGAGTTTGATGAGCATCCTTCGATCTCCTTTCGCCGGTACAACGCCCCGGAAGGGAGAAAGCTCCGCGCGCGTGCCTATTCCCCGCCAACCCGTTCGATTTGCGCGCCGACGAGCTGGAGCTTTTCCTCCAGCCGCTCATAGCCGCGATCGAGGTGGTAGAGCCGGTGAACCTGCGTCTCCCCCTCGGCGGCCAACCCGGCGATCACCAGGCTCATCGAGGCGCGCAGATCGGTCGCCATCACTTCGGCCCCGGTCAGTTTCGGCACGCCATGGACGATCGCGGTGCGGCCCTTGGTTTCGATATGCGCACCCATGCGGTTGAGCTCGGGCACATGCATGTAACGGTTTTCGAAGATCGTCTCGGTCAGCACGCTCGACCCGTCGGCCTTGCACAAGAGCGCCATCAGCTGCGCCTGCATGTCGGTGGCGAAGCCGGGATAGGGCGCGGTCGACAGCGTCACCGGGCGCAACCGGCCATCGGCGGCGACCTGGATCCCGTCGCGCCGCGGCTCGATGGTGACCCCCGCATCGCGCAATGCCTGGATCGTGGCCTCCATCTCTTCGACCACCGCATGCTTGAGGAACACCTCGCCCCCGGTTATCGCCGCAGCGCAGGCGTAGGATCCGGCCTCGATCCGGTCGCTCATCACCCGGTAGGTGGCGCCATGCAGCCGGGGAACGCCGTGGATCGTCAGGTCGGAGGTGCCGATCCCCTCGATCTCCGCGCCCATCGCCACCAGCAGCTTGCACAGGTCGACGATTTCCGGCTCGCGCGCGGCATTGTGGAGAGTGGATTTGCCCTTCGCCAGCACCGCCGCCATCAGCGCGTTCTCGGTGGCGCCGACGGAGACGACCGGGAAGGAATAGCGCCCGCCCGGCAGACCGCCATCGGGCGCGATCGCGCGGACATAGCCCTGCGCCAGCTCGATCGTCGCGCCGAACGCCTCGAGCGCCTTCAGATGCAGGTCGATCGGGCGGTTGCCGATGGCGCAGCCGCCCGGCAGCGATACGGTCGCCTCGCCCATCCGCGCCAGCATCGGGCCGAGCACGAGGATCGAGGCGCGCATCTTGCGCACCAGATCGTAGGGCGCGACCGTGCTGGTGATACGGGTTGCCTCCAGCGTCATCACGCGCCCGAAATCCTCCGGTCGGCTGCCCTGGATCACCGTTGTCACGCCGAACTGGTTGAGCAGGTGCTGGAACCCGTCGATATCCGCCAGTCGCGGCAGGTTGCGCAGCGTCAGCGGCTCGTCCGTCAGCAGCGCGCAGGGGATCAGCGTGAGCGCGGCGTTCTTCGCGCCGGAAATGGGAATCGTGCCGGAAAGGCGCTTGCCGCCCTCGATGATGATCTTGTCCATCGGCGCGGTTTAGCCGGATTGCAGCGCGGGGCAAGCGACACATCGTCTTCTGCCTGCAACATCCGGCTTGCAGTTGCACCAGCCACAGCCACCGCTTATCGAGATGGTCATGAACAGTCAGACAAGCCCGCAGACGCCCCGGCATAAGCCGATCAAAAAAGCCGTATTTCCCGTCGCGGGGCTGGGCACCCGCTTCCTCCCGGCGACCAAGGCGATCCCCAAGGAATTGCTGCCGATCGTCGACCGGCCGCTCATCCAGTATGCGGTGGACGAAGCGCGCGAGGCGGGGATCGAACAGATCATCTTCGTCACCGGTCGCGGCAAGACGGCGATCGTCGAACATTTCGACATAGCTTTCGAACTCGAAACCACCATGAACGAACGCGGCAAGGATCTCTCGGTGCTCGATCCGACGCGCGCCACGCCGGGCGACATCATCACCGTGCGCCAGCAGGTGCCGATGGGCCTGGGCCATGCGATCTGGTGCGCCCGCGCGATCGTGGGCGACGATCCCTTCGCGATCCTGCTGCCCGACGAATTGATGGTCGCCAACCGCGATGGCGGGCCGGGCTGCATGAAGCAGATGGTCGAGGCCTATAACGAGGTCGGCGGCAATCTCATTTCGGTGCTCGAAGTGCCGATGGAGGATGTGTCGAGCTACGGCGTGATCGCGCCGGGTGCGCAGGTTTCCGACACGCTGACCGAGGTTACCGGCCTGGTCGAGAAACCGCCGGTGGAACAGGCACCGTCGAACAAGATCATTTCCGGCCGCTATATCCTCCAGGCCGAAGTGATGCGCACGCTCGAAGGGCAGGAGAAGGGCGCGGGCGGCGAAATCCAACTGACCGACGCCATGGCGAAGATGATCGGCAGCCAGCCGTTCCATGCGGTGACCTTTTCGGGCCGCCGGTTCGATTGCGGCAGCAAGACCGGCTTCGTCGAGGCGACCCTGGCGCTGGCGCTGGAGCGTGAGGACATGGGCGAGGAAGTGCGCGCGATCGCCCGGCGGCTGGTCTGCTAGGCGCCTGCCCCAAAACCCACCGCGCGGCCACAACGCGCCCACAATGCGCCCATCGCGCAGCGCTGGCCGCGACCACCCGGTCCACTACGCAAAAGCAAAGGGCGGCAGGATCGCTCCCGCCGCCCTCGATCAGGCATCCTCTCCAATGCCTCGCGCTGCCCCATGTTCTGGTTTTCGGCAGGCGCTTTCCTGAATTCGCTTTCCTGAATTTCAGCGGGAAATGAAAAAGGGGCCCCCGGGGCCCCTTCGACGATTACTCGTCGTCGCCGTCGCCCTGGCCGCCCACGCCGGTCGCCAGCGCAAACTGCTGCTGCGCCTGGGTTTCGACCATGTAGGGGATCGGATTGACCGCTTCGCCGGCAACGCGCACTTCATAGTGCAGGTGCGGGCCGGTCGAACGGCCGGTGGTGCCGACGTAACCGATGATGTCGCCCTTCTTCACATGTTCGCCGGAGGCAACCGCCAGCTTCGACAGGTGGGCGTAACGGGTCTGGATGCTGGCGCCATGTTCGATCGAGATGAATAGGCCGTAGCTCGAGAAACGGTCGGCGCGGCTCACCACACCGTCGGCGGTGGCATAGACCGGGGTACCGATGGGCGACGCGAGGTCGATGCCCTTGTGCGCGCGGCGGCCGCCAAGCACCGGATGGGTGCGCATGCCGTAACCGCTGGTCAGGACGGTGTGATCGACCGGCATCCGCGAAGGCACGGCCACGCTGGTCGTCGTCGGCACGCCGCCATTGCCGTTATCCATCGCTTCCCAGCGGTTGAACAGCTTTTCGAACTGTTCGTCGCCACCCGAGAGCGGCGAACCCTTGGTTTCGCGGATCGGCGCGGTGACATCTGCCGAGGCAGCGCTGGAGTTGGCGAAAGCCGGGCTCATGCCCATGGCGAAGAATGCGAGTGCCGCGGCAAAAGCTGCTGCAACGCGGCGACCGAACATATTTGCGACCACTTACCCGTCCTTTTCCGGTGCGGCTAAACTTGGCCACCGCACCTTGAAGATCCCGTTCAGAACTTTTTTGGGAACATAACCCCCGTTCCACGGTTAGGATGGGTAACCGGCAAAATTTAACAGGCAAGCTCTGCGTAGAAGTCTTGCGTTAAACCGGCTGACCGGCGCGCCGAGTCGTTGAACGGCGGCTTAATGGCACCCCTGAAGTGCTTCCGAACCTGAGTTTTCCAGCAATCTTGCGGGGATTCGCCGCGCGCCCGGGCCACTGCGACAAAATGCGTTGTACCGATTCCGACATGGCGAATTTCGTCGTCAAGGATTCGTTGCAGGATTTTCGCGCCCTGCTCGTCGCCTGCCGAACTTACCCGCGCGAGGGTTGCGGGGGTCACATCGAGCCCGCGCGCTTCCAGCACCATCGGCACCACCGCCAGCCGCGCCGCGACATCATGCGCCGTCAGCTCGGCCGCCTGCCACAGGCCGCCATGCGCGGGCAGGGCGCCGTAATGGCTGCCCAGCGCCTGCAGCTTGCGGGCGATCAGCGCGAAATGCATCGCTTCGTCCGCCGCAACGGCGAGGAAATCGGACACGAAGGGCGCGCCCATCTCCGGCCCGAAACGCCCGGCCATGTCGAGCGCGAGGTCGATGGCGACGAATTCGATATGCGCCAGCGCATGCCACAGCGCGATGCGCCCGCGTTCCGATCCGCCCTTGCCGCGCTTGGGCATCTGCGAGGGCGGCAGCAGCTCGGGCTGCGCAGGCCATGCCGGGCGATCGGGCATGGGTTCGGGAAAGGCCAGCGCATACTGCCCCAGCCGCCAGCCGCGGGCCACCGCGCGCGTGGCCATCGCCTTGGCGCGCGGGTCTGCCGTGAGCAACGCGGCGCGGATCGCCGTGCCCAGCGGAGGCAGGGTTTGCGTCAAAGGGCCTGCGCCGCTTCCAGCACCTGCGCCGCGTGGCCCTTGACCTTCACCTTGTCCCAGATGCGCGCGATCCTGCCTTCGGCGTCGATCAGGTAGGTGGTGCGCACCATGCCCATATAGGTACGCCCGTAATTCTTCTTTTCGGCCCACACCCCGATCGCATCGGACAGCCCGCCCTCCTCGGCATCGGTGGCAAGGGGGGCCTTCAGCTCATACTTGGCGATGAAATTGCGGTGCCTGGCAGGCGAATCCTTGCTGATCCCCAGCAATGCCGTGCCCGCAGCGGCGAAGTCATCGGCAAGCGCGGAAAAGTCCTGGTTTTCGACCGTGCAGCCGGGGGTGCTGTCCTTGGGATAGAAGAACAGCACCAGCTTCTGACCGCGAAAATCCGATGGCTTCACGCTGCCGCCATCGGGGGTTTCCAGCGCGATATCGGGCATGGTGTCGCCTACGGCGGGCGGGTTGCTCATCATTCGATCTCCAGTTCTTCGCCGAATTCGCGATGCCATGCGGCAGCCACCTGGCGGCGCGCGTGATGGGCGGCTTCCAGCTGGCTCGCAAGCCCCGAATGGCCGCAGGCCCGTGCCAGCGCCGTGCCCGCAGGTGCGCTGGGCGTGTCGAGCCCGGGCGACAGCAGCCGCGCGGCAACCAGCATGCGGGTCAGCAACAGCCGGGCCTCGTCCAGCTCCGGCGGAAGGATGCCGGCAGCGGCAAGCGCCGCGATCGCTTCGCCGAGGTTGGGCACCAACCCCCGGCAATGGCGCAGCTGCGCGTGGTGGACGATGAATTCGAGATCGACCAGCCCGCCACGCTGCAGTTTCACGTCGAGTACCCCGCGCGGCTGCTTGTGGGCCGCCATTTCGGCGCGCATCGCCAGGATGTCGGCGCGCAGCCGGGCGGGATCGCGCGGGGTTTCGAGCACGCTGGCGATCACCGAGGCGACCTCCTCGCGCGCCTGCGCCGATCCGGCCAGCACGCGGGCGCGGGTCAGGGCCATATGCTCCCACGTCCAGGCATCCTCGCGCTGGTAGCGGGCAAAACTGTCGACGCTGACCGCCAGCGGCCCCTGCGCGCCTTGCGGGCGCAGCCGCGTGTCGATCTCGTAGAGCGCGCCCTGCGCGGTCGGCACGCTCAGCGCCGCGCTGACCCGCTGGGCGAGGCGGTTGAAATAATGCGTCGCGCCGAGCGGGCGGGGGCCGTCGGATTCACCTTCGTGACTGCCGGTGAAGAGATAGACGATATCGAGGTCGGACGCGTGGGTGAGGATGCCGCCACCCAGCCGGCCGAGGCCGAGCACCACCAGTTCGCCGCCTGCGATGCGCCCGTGCGCCTGCGCGAATTCCTCGCTCGCCGCCTCCACCGCGACCACCAGCGCGGCCTCCGCCGTGCGGGCGAGCGCGGCGGCGATTGCGAGCGGATCGTTGGCTGCCTCGATCAGCTGGACGCCGAGCGCGAAACGCGTTTCGCCCGTCACCACGCGGATGCGGTCGAGCACCCCTTCATAGCCGCGATCGGCCTCGCTCGCGCGCATCGCGGCGGCGAGCTGCCCGACTCCGCCCGGCAGGTCGAGCGCGCTGCGGTCGATCAACGCATCGAGCAAGTCGGGGCGCCGCCCCAGCTCGTCCGCCAGCGGCGGGGCCAGCGCCAGCACGTCGACCAGCATGGCGAGCAGCCCCGGGCGTGCCTCGAGCAGGCGGAACAAATTGATTGCGCTGGGCAGGTTGGTCAGCACCCGTTCCCATCGCAGCAGCACGCCTTCGCGATCGGGCGCGGCGGCGAAGGCTTCGAGCAAGGCGGGCAGGCACGCTTCGAACGCCTGCCGCGCGGCATCGCTGCGCAAGGCGCGCAGGCGGCCATCGCCCCAGCCTTCGATCCGCTCCGCCAGCGGGACGGGTTCGGCAAAGCCCAGCTGGTCGAGCCGCTCGGTCAGCGCGCTGGCGCGGGCGGGCAGCGCATGGCCGGATCGCTCATCCTCGTCGATCAGCGAATCGTAGCGCGCGGCGACCGCATCGGTCACGTCCGCCAGCTCGGCCACCAGTGCGGCCCCGTCGGCCAGCCCTTCGAGCCGTGCGACATTGTCCAGCGCATCGCCTGCGGGCAGGCTGTGCGTCTGCTGGTCGCCGACCATCTGCAGCCGGTGTTCGAGCACGCGCAGCCGGTCGTAGCTGTCGCCCAGCACGCGCGCATCCTCGCTCGAGACAATCCCGGCCGCCGCCAGCGCATCGAGCGCGGCGCGCGTGCCGCGCTGGCGCAGCGAGGGAACGCGCCCGCCGTGGATCAGCTGGTGCGTCTGGGCGAAGAATTCGACCTCGCGAATGCCGCCGCGCCCGTGCTTCAAGTTGAAGCCGGGTCCGGGCCTCGGCGGTCCCTTGTAATTGGCGCGGATCCGCGCCGTCAGCCGCCGGATTTCCTCGATCGCCCCGAAATCGAGGCTACGACGCCAGACGAAGGGGCGGATATGGGCGAGGAAATCCTCCCCCATCCCCACTTCCCCCGCACAGGCGCGCGCACGGATGAAGGCGGCCCGTTCCCAGGTAAGCGCCGAGCTTTCGTAATGGGTCGTCGCCGCATCGAGCGAGATCGCCAGCGGGCTGACTTCGGAGGCTGGCCGCAGCCGCAGGTCGACCCGGAACACGTAACCTTCCGCCGTCACATCGGCCAAGGTGCGAACCACTTCGCGGGCATAGCGCTGCGCCGCCTCGCCCGGTTCGTCCTTGCCCCGCCGCGGCAGGGTGGCCGGATCGTAGAGCAGGATCGGGTCGATGTCGGAGGAATAGTTGAGTTCGCCCGCGCCATGCTTGCCCAGCGCGAGCGCGAGGAAACCCGCCGGTTGCTCATCGGGCACGCGGCGGGTGATCGCATCGCGGATGGCGGCATCGAGCGCCCGGTCGGCGAAATCCGACAATTCCGCCATCACCCGCGCCACCGGGAAAACACCCGCCAGATCGCCCACCGCCAGTGCCGCCGCCAGCGCCAGCCGCTCGCGCCGCAGGGCCAGCCCGGTATCGGCGATCCCTTCGCCTGCCGCCTTGGCATGGGCCAGCGCCGCCTCGCCATCGCCCGCCGCCAGCAGCGCCGCCAGGTCCGGCTGCCGTTCAAGCGCCAGCGCGAGGAAGGGCGCATGGCTGCGCGCGCGTTCGAGTGCCGATTGCCAGTCCGCCATGCACGCCCCCTGCCCGTGCGCGACGCGGCTGGCAAGCATGCCGGGGGCGCAGCATGACTTGCCCCGCAGCCCGCGCTTTGCAATGAAGCCCCCTTCCCATGAAGCGACAAGGGGCCGCAATCGCATGATCCGCCACATCCTCATCGCCAGCGCCGCGCTGGCGCTCGCCGCCTGCAGCACCGGCGCGGGCAGCGACAGTCTCGACATTCCCGACGTCAAGCCGGGCGATCTGTCGGTCGATACGATGAAGGACGCGGTCAAGGCACTGGCATCCGACGAATTCGAAGGCCGCGCGCCGGGCACGGTGGGCGAGGAGAAGACCGTCGCCTTCCTGATCGACCAGTTCGACAAGGCCGGGCTGCAGCCGGGCAACAACGGATCGTGGGTGCAGAAGGTGCCGCTGGCCGAGATCACCGGCGAGAATTACCAGCCGCTGACGATCGGCGGCGGCAAGCAGCCGCTGAGCTTCACTTTCGGCGACGACTGGGTCGGCGTCAGCTACCGCGAGGCCCCCAAGACCGAGATCAAGGACAGCGAACTGGTGTTCGTCGGCTTCGGCATCGACGCGCCCGAGAAGGGCTGGAACGATTATGCAGGGGTGGACATGAAGGGGAAGACTGCGGTCATCCTCGTCAACGATCCCGATTATGAAACCGAAGGGCTCGAAGGCGACTTCCGCGGCCGGGCGATGACCTATTACGGGCGCTGGACCTACAAGTTCGAGGAAGCGGCCCGCCAGGGCGCGACCGCGGCGATCATCGTCCACGACACTTTCCCGGCCGCCTATGGCTGGAATGTCGTCCACTCCTCGTGGACCGGCCCGCAGGTCTATCCCGAAAGCAAGGATGGCGGCGCCAGCCAGACGGCGATGAACGGCTGGGTGCAGAAACCGGTGGCCGAAAAGATTTTCGCCGATGCCGGGCTCGACCTTGCCAAGCTGACCGCGGCGGCGAAGCAGAAGGGGTTCAAGGCCGTGCCGATGGGCGTCACCCTGTCGACCGGGTTCGACAATGCGGTGCGCAAATTCGAATCGCAGAACGTCGTCGGCATCCTGCCGGGCAGCGAGAAGCCCGACGAATATGTGCTCTACTCCGCGCATTGGGATCATCTGGGCCATTGCACGCCCGATGCCACGGGCGACGATATCTGCAACGGCGCGATCGACAACGGCACCGGCGCGGCGGCGCTGGTCGCGCTCGGCCAGGCGCAGGCCAAGGCCGGCCCGGCGAAGCGGACCATGGTGTTCCTGGCGGTGACCGGCGAGGAATCGGGGCTGCTCGGTTCGGCCTATTACGCTGCCAACCCGGTCTTCCCGCTCGACAAGACGGTGGGCGGGGTCAACATGGATGCGCTGTCGATGGCCGGGCCGGCCAAGGATGTGACCGTGGTCGGCGGGGGCAAGAGCCAGCTCGACGCCTTCCTCGGCAAGGCGCTGGCCGAAGTGGGGCGCAGCGCGACCCCCGAACCGACGCCGGAAAAGGGCTATTACTACCGTTCCGATCACTTCTCCTTCGCCAAGCGTGGCGTGCCGATGCTCTATATCGACGGCGGCGAGGATCTGGTCGATGGCGGCAAGGCTGCGGGCGAAGCCTGGGCGACGCATTACACCGAGAACAACTACCACCAGCCCAGCGACGAATACGATCCGAACTGGAACTGGGACGGGGTGATGCAGGACCTCCAGCTCTATTACGTGCTCGGCAGGTCGATGGCGATGAGCAGCAGCTGGCCCAACTGGGTCGAGGGCGACGAATTCCGCGCCGCCCGCGATGAAAGCTGCGCCGCCGACGCGGCCGGCTGCTGATTTCGCAGCCGACAGTCAGGCCCACAGGCAGCGACGTAGAGGGACGCCGGACATGGCATGGCGCATGCCGCCCGAATGGGCACCGCAGGACTGGCTGTGGATCGGCTTCCCCCACGATGCGGAGGAATGGCCGGGCTATTTCGGCCGCGCACAGGAACAGATCGCCGCCTTCGCCAGCGCGGTTGCCGAAAGCGGCCAGCCGGTGCGCCTGCTGGTGCGTGACGAGGCCAACGAGGCGCGCGCGCGCGAACTGGTGAGCAACACGGTCACGCTCGATCGCCGCCCCTATGGCGACATCTGGCTGCGCGACACCGGCCCGCTTGTCGTCAGCGACGGGGCGCAGCGGCGCGCCCTGCGCTGCCGCTTCAACGGCTGGGGCGGCAAATATCTGATGGAGGGCGACCAGCAGGTCGGCGAAGAGATCGCCCGCGAGGCGGGGCTGGAGGTGGTCCATGCCGATTGGGTGCTCGAAGGCGGGGCATTGGACACCGACGGCACCGGGCTGGTCGCAACGACCGAGCAATGCCTGCTCAACCCCAATCGCAATCCGCAACTGACCCGCGAAGAGATCGAGGGCCGGCTGGCGCGCGATCTGGGTTTCGACCGCGTGCTGTGGCTGGGTGACGGGCTGATCAACGACCACACCGACGGGCATGTCGACAATCTCGCCCGTTTCGTCGGCGCGAACCGGCTGGTGGTGCCGCGCGCGACCGGGGCAGACGATCCCAATGCGGCGATCTATGCCGATGCGAAGCGCCGCGCGGAGGGCTTCGGGGTGGAAGTCTGCGAAATCCCCTCTCCCGGGCTGATCCTGCGCGACGGGCGGGTGGAACCGGCAAGCTATGTCAATTTCGCGATCACCAGCCACCTTGTCGTGGTGCCGACCTTCGGCAGTGCGCATGATGCGGCAGGCGT
>JACXVD010000012.1 GCA_014763545.1 Sphingomonadales bacterium | reverse complement strand
TGCCGCCAAGCGCCACATCGCCACTGCGGTGGTGGGGACGCGCGGCGGTGTGGGTGCTTCGACCCTGGCGACCTCGCTCGCCTGGCTGTTCAGCGCCGACCACAAGCTGCCGACCGCGCTGCTCGACCTCGATGTCCACTTCGGGACCGGCGCGCTGGTGCTGGACCTTGAACCGGGCCGCGGGCTGACCGACGCGATCGACAACCCCAGCCGTATCGACGGATTGTTCATCGAACGCGCCATGATCCGCGCGAACGACAATCTCGCGATCCTGTCGGCGGAAGCTCCGATCAATGCCCCGCTGATGACCGACGGCTCTGCCTTCATCCAGCTGGAGGAGGAGTTCCGTCACGCCTTCGAGATGACGGTGATCGACCTGCCGCGCAACATGCTGATCAACTTCCCCCACTTGCTGGCGGAAGTGAACGTGGTGGTGCTGGCAACCGAGATGACGCTGGCCTCTGCCCGCGACACGATCCGCATCCTGTCGTGGCTCAAGAGCAACGCTGCGCATGCGCAGCCGATCATCGTCGCCAACAAGGTGCAGTCGGGTGTTGCCGAGATCAGCAAGGCCGATTTCGAAGCCTCGATCGAACGCAAGATCGACATCACCGTGCCTTACGACCTGAAAGCGTCGACCAACGCGGCCAAGCTGGGCCAGACCTTTGCCGACGCAACGCGTTCGAGCAAGGCGAGCCAGGCAATCCGGCAGCTGGCCGAACGCATCATGGGCGCCAGCGATGAAGAGGCCAAGCCCGGTGAGGACATGGCCAAGAAATCGCTCCTCTCCAGCTTCGACCTCAAGTCGCTGCTGGCGAAGAAGGAAAAGGGCAAGCCGGCCCCCGCACGGGAACCGGCAGAATAAGGCGCGCCACATCCCATCCGCGCCGCCTGCATGGCTGGCGCGGATACGGAATGCGGCAGGAAGGGTAGGATTTGGGCATGGGTAGCATTCTTCAGCTCCTGCTGTTCGGCGGTGGCCTCATGGCGCTGATGGTGCTGGGCTACACGCTGCTCAGCGGCCCGTCGGCGGCCAAGGAAAGCGCCCGCCGCCTGCAGGCGGTGCGCTATCGCCATTCCGAAAGCACCGACACCAAGGTCGAAAGCCAGCTCAAGAAGGCGATCGCCGCGCGCAAGCCCAAGGCGTACAAGGTTGCAGGTTCGGGCTCCCGGATCGAGGCGCTGCAGATGCGCCTGACCCGCACCGGCAAGACCTGGACGCTGACGCAGTATTTCTACGCGTCGCTCGGCATCGCCGTGGCGGTGATGGTGATCATGTTCCTCAAATCGGGTGCGCTGCTGCTGTCGCTGGGCTTCGGCCTGGTCGCCGGCGCCGGCATCCCGCACATGGTGGTCGGCTTTGCCATCTCCAAGCGGACCAACCAGTTCAACGGCAAGTTTCCCGACGCGATCGAGCTGCTGGTTCGCGGCCTGCGCTCGGGCCTTCCGGTGACCGAGACCTTGCAGGTCGTCGCGCAGGAAATCCCCGGCCCCGTCGGCCAGGAATTCAAGGCCATCGTGGAGCGGATCAAGATCGGCAAGACGATGGAAGAAGGCCTGCAGGAAACCGCCGACAAGCTCGGCATTCCGGAATTCAACTTCTTCTGCATCACTCTCGCGATCCAGCGCGAAACGGGCGGCAATTTGGCGGAAACGCTGTCGAACCTCGCCGACGTGCTGCGCAAGCGGTCGCAGATGAAGCTGAAGATCAAGGCGATGAGTTCGGAATCCAAGGCTTCGGCCTATATCGTCGGCGCCCTGCCCTTCATCGTGTTCGGCATGATCTACTGGATCAACCCGAGCTACATCGGCGGCTTCTTCACCGAAGATCGACTGATCGTCGCCGGTCTGGGCGGTCTGGTGTGGATGTCGATCGGCGCCTTCATCATGGCCAAGATGGTCAGCTTCGAGATCTGAGCGGGGACGGCACAACATGAATACTCACGGCCCTACCCTCCTCGGCTTCGACGTCATCATGGTCGGCACGATCCTTGCCGGGGTCGCTGCACTGGCGGTGATGATGGCGATCTATGCCGCGGTCACGGTCAAGGATCCGATGGCCAAGCGGGTCAAGTCGCTGAACGACCGCCGCGAAGAGCTGAAAGCCGGCATCGTCAAGGCCAGCGCGAAGAAGCGCCAGAGCCTGGTCCGCAAGACCGAGCAGACCGAAAAGGTCAAGGACACGCTGGCGAGCATGAAGGTGCTCCAGCAAAGCCAGCTCGAAGTGATCCAGCAGAAGCTCGCCTGGGCGGGTTTCCGCAACAAGGAACTGGCCGTTCTCATCATCGGTGCGCGCCTGATTGCGCCGGTCGTGCTGGGCGTGTTCGGCTTCCTGATGCTCTATGTCGTCCAGTATTTCCCGGACTGGCAGATGAAGCGCGTCTTCGCGATGGCTGCCCTGATCTTCGTCGGCTACAAGGGTCCGGAAATCTACCTCAAGAATATCGCCAGCAAGCGCACCGACGCGATCCGCAAGGGCCTGCCCGACGCGCTCGACCTGCTCGTGATCTGCGCGGAAGCGGGCCTGACCGTGGACGCGGCCTTCAACCGTGTAGCCAAGGAACTGGGCCGCGCCTATCCCGAACTGGGCGACGAATTCGCCCTGACCGCGATCGAGCTGTCCTTCCTCACCGAACGGCGGCTGGCGTTCAACAACCTCGCCTACCGCGTCAATCTGGAGGCGGTGAAGGGTGTGGTGACGACCATGATCCAGACCGAACGCTACGGTACGCCGCTGGCATCGGCGCTGCGCGTGCTGTCCGCCGAATTCCGTAACGAGCGCATGATGCGCGCGGAAGAAAAGGCTGCGCGTCTGCCGGCGATCATGACCGTGCCGCTGATCCTGTTCATCCTGCCGGTGCTGTTCATCGTCATTCTCGGCCCGGCGGCCTGTTCGATCAGCGACGCTTTCGCGGCCAAGCCCGGCCAGTAACGGGCCTGCCGCGCAAGCGCGGGGGGCAAGAGAAAAGGGCCGGATCGTCACCAACGATCCGGCCCTTTTTCATACCCTGCCTGGAAGTCAGATCGGCCCGAGCTGGCTGTCGGCGGCCTCGGCGTCGATCTCGCCAACCTGCTCGCGCACGCGGGCGAGGAGGTTGCGGAAGGTCGCCTGTTCTTCCTTGGTGAAGGGTGTGAACAGCTGGCGTTCCATCTCGCGCGCCAGCGGCATGATCCGGCCGTGCATCTCGCGCCCTTCCTCGGTGAGCTCGAGGTGGTGCGAGCGACCATCCTGTTCGTTGGGAATCCGCGCGACCAGCCCCCGTTCTTCCAGCACCTTGCAGGCCCGGTTGACCGCGACCTTGTCCATCAGCGTCTGCGAGGTCAGGTCACGCTGGGTCAGCGCGCCGGAATCGCCCAGCACCGCCATCACCCGCCATTCGGTGACTTTCAGCCCGAAACGACTGCGATACTCCCCGGCAATGCGGCAGCTGACCGCGTTCGATGTAATCGAAAGCAAATAGGGCAGAAAATCTGCCAGTGTCCCCGTAGGCGTCCCATCCTCATCCATCGGGTGATTTCTAGTGAAACCGGTGGGCAAGGCAAGGGGGCACCGCGCGCTTGCGACTATCGGCCTAGTGCCCTGCCCGCCACCGCATCGAGCCGGGCGAGCAGTTGCGGGTCGCGGTGCGCCGGGGCAGTGGCGAAAGCACCGTCGAGCGCATGGTCGATCGGGCTGGGGCTGCGTTCGGCTGGCAACGATGCCGCGAAATGGCGCAAAGTTTCGAGCGCGACGCGGGCATTGGCGGCGACGACGGCAAACACATCGGCTGCCTCGACGCCCTTATCCTCCTCACGCCAGCAATCATAGTCGGTCACCATCGCCAGCAGGGCGTAAGGCAGTTCGGCCTCGCGGGCGAGGCGTGCCTCGGGCATGGCGGTCATCCCGATCACGTCGGCGCCCCACTGGCGATACATGTGGCTTTCCGCGCGGGTCGAGAACTGCGGCCCCTCGATCGCGACATAGGTGCCCCCGCGGTGCACTTTGACGCCTGCCTTTTCCGCCGCGTCGGCGGCCGCGCCGGACAGGCGCGGGCACACCGGGTCCGCCAGCGAGACATGCGCGACGCAGCCCGGACCGAAGAAACTCCGCTCCCGTCCCATGGTGCGGTCGATCAACTGGTCGACGGCGACGAAGTGCCCCGGTGCCATCTCCTCGCGCAGCGAGCCGATGGCAGAGAGCGCCAGGAGGTCGGTCACCCCGCAGCGTTTCAACACGTCGATATTCGCGCGGTAATTCACCGCCGAGGGGGTCAATTCATGCCCCTTGCCGTGCCGCGCGATGAAGCTGAACCGCACACCTTCGAGCCAGCCGGTGGTCACCGCGCCCGACGGTTCGCCGAAGGGCGAGGACACCTCGATCTCCTGCACGTTTTCGAGCGGTGCCGACTGGTAAATTCCCGAGCCGCCGATCACCCCAATATGCCAGCCCTGCGCCATGGCCTTGTCTCCGTCTTCCGGTGAGTATCGCGATGAATTCAGCGCGGCGCCATGCGGATCGCGCCGTCGAGCCGCACGTCCTCGCCGTTGAAATAGCCGCATTCGATCATGGTCATGGCCAGCTGCGCATACTCCTCCGGCTGGCCGAGCCGCTTGGGGAACGGGACCGAAGCGCTCAGCGCCTCGATCGCCTTTTCCGGCAGGCCGAACAGCAGCGGGGTATGGAAAATGCCCGGCAGGATGGTGTTGACCCGGATCCCCTCGTTCATCAGGTCGCGTGCGATGGGCAAGGTCATGCCCACCACGCCGCCCTTCGACGCGGAATAGGCGGCCTGGCCGATCTGCCCGTCTTCGGCAGCGACCGAGGCGGTGTTCACGATTGCGCCGCGTTCGCCGAACTCGTCGATCGGGTCGAGGGTCACCATGCCCACGGCCGACTTGGCGATGCAGCGGAACGTACCCACGAGGTTGACCTGGATCACCCGGTCGAACGCGTCGAGCGGGAAGTGGCTGAGCGAGCCATCCTCCTTGGACCGAGCCACCGTCTTGGCCGCATTGCCGATACCGGCGCAGTTTACCAGCACCCGTTCCTGCCCGTGCGCCGCGCGCGCCTTGGCGAATCCGGCGTCGACGCTCTCGTCGCTGGTAACATTGACGTGACAGAACAGCCCGCCGATTTCGCTTGCCAGCGCCTCGCCCTGGTCGGCGTTGAGGTCGAAAATGGCCACCTTCGCGCCCTTGGTCGCTAGCGCACGCGCCGTCGCCCCGCCAAGGCCCGAAGCCCCGCCGGTAACGACTGCGGCAACATTATTATCAATCTTCATAAGTCTGTTCCTCACACCACGCGGATGGCTGTCAGATAATTGCAACTCGGGTTACGGAGTGGCCTCGCGGGGGTCAAGGCAGGCTCTCGAAAGCAGCGGAAATGCGCGTGTTTCACGCCTGACACGCAAATGTTGCAAACAAGCCACAGCGCATTTGGAAAGCTTGTACAGGTACATGTTTTCAATTGCGACTGACAGGTCGCTAGCCCATCCCGCACGCTATCGGGCGCATACCCACCCTGTGGGCGCCTGAGATTGCCATTGAAACAAGGCCCGGTGTTACGGGCCGATCCAAGGGGACTTATTTCTCATGAAGGATTCAACCATGCTCAAGGCCGGGGTCGCTCCCTTGGCGCTTGGTCTGGCCCTGGTGAGCGCTCCGGCGTTCGCACAGGACGTGACCGGCGACACGGAAGCCACCACGGACAATGCGCCGATCGTCGTGACCGGTTCGCGCATCAAGCAACCGAATCTCGAATCGGCGAGCCCGGTGACCGTCGTGTCCAGCGACGAAGTGCTGCAGACCGGCACCACCCGCGTGGAAGATCTCGTCAACTCGCTGCCCCAGGTCTTCGCGGGCCAGGGCGCCAACTACTCGAACGGCTCGACCGGTACGGCGACCCTCGACCTTCGCGGTCTGGGTTCGGAACGCACCCTGGTGCTCGTCAACGGCCGTCGTCTCGTCCCGGGTGACCCGACGACTTCCGCTGCCGACATCAACGTGATCCCGGCTGCGCTGATCAAGCGCGTCGACGTGCTGACCGGCGGTGCTTCGTCGGTGTACGGTGCGGACGCGGTTTCGGGCGTTGTCAACTTCGTGATGGACACCGATTTCGAGGGTTTCAAGCTCGACACCCAGTACTCGGTCTACAACCACAACAACCGCAACAAGAGCGCCTACACCGACGCGCTTGATGCGCGTGGCTTCGGCTATCCCACCGGCACCGTGACCGATGGCGGCACCTTCGACACCACCCTCGCCTTCGGCGCGGGCTTCGACGATGGCCGCGGCCATGTCACCGCCTATGTCGGCTACCGCAAGATCAAGGCCGTCACCCAAGCGAACCGTGACTATTCGGCGTGCGCCCTTTCGGGCAACACCGCTTCGTCGGTCAATGCCGGCGGTCGCCTTTACAACTGCGGCGGTTCGGCAACTTCGCCGGTCGGCACTGTCTTCGCCTTCGACAGCGACGACACCCGTACCAGCTCGTTCACTTCGCTTACCTACCAGTTCGGCCCCAACCGCTCGCTGCTGCAGGGCTTCACGCCCTACAACTTCGCGCCGCTGAACTACTTCCAGCGTCCTGACGAGCGTTACACCGCCGGCGTCTTCGCGGATTACGAAATTTCCGAAGCGCTGCACCCCTACATGGAGTTCATGTTCATGGACGACCGCACGGTCGCCCAGATCGCTCCGTCGGGTGACTTCGGTAACACGCTGTCGCTGAACTGCGACAACCCCCTGCTCGGCGCCAGCCAGCTGGCCGTTATCTGCGATAACGAAAACCTGCTGATCAGCACCGATCCGCGCGACGCTTTCGAAGTCGTCGGCAACAACCCGGGTTCGACCCCGGCGGTGTTCTACGACCCCGTAACCGGCGTCGGCTACAACCGCGGCTTCGCGCAGATCCTGCGTCGTAACGTCGAAGGTGGCCCGCGTCGCGACGACCTGCAGCACACCAGCTACCGCGCCGTCCTCGGTACGCGCGGCGATCTGGGCAAGGCCTGGTCGTATGACGTGTACTACCAGTACGGTCGTACCAACTTCGCAGAAACCTACACCAACGACTTCTCGGTGACCCGCCTGACCCGGGCGCTCGACGTGGTGGACGATGGCAACGGCAATGCGGTTTGCCGTTCGGTGCTCGATGGCACCGATCCGAACTGCGTTCCCTGGGACATCTTCTCGCCGGGTTCGGTCGCGCCGTCGGCTGCGGCCACCGCCTATCTGTCGACCCCGGGCTTCCAGCGCGGTATCGTCAGCGAACAGATCGCTTCGGGCTATGTCTCGGGCGCGCTGGGCGAGTACGGCCTGAAGTCGCCGTGGGCGGACGAAGGCGTCGGCCTGGTTGTCGGTGCGGAATACCGCAAGGAAAGCCTCGAGTTCCTCTCGGATCTCGCGTTCTCCACCGGTGACCTTGCCGGTCAGGGTGCAGCCACTCTGCCGGTCAGCGGCTCGTTCGACGTGAAGGAAATCTTCACCGAAGTGAAGGTGCCGATCGCACAGAACAGCTGGGTCTATGACTTCAGCGTCACCGGCGGTTACCGTTATTCGGACTACAGCACCGGCAACAAGACCGACACGTACAAGATCGAGGGTGAATTCGCCCCGACCGCAGACATTCGTCTGCGTGGCGGCTACAACCGCGCTGTCCGTGCCCCGACGATCCAGGATCTGTTCGCTCCGGTTCGCGTCGCTCTCAACGGTTCTTCGGATCCGTGCTCGGGCTTCACGATCACCGCGGCTGACACTGGCTGTCTCGCCCAGGGCCTTTCGGTCGGCCAGGTGGTCGCTCCGAACCCGGCAGCGCAGTACAACGGCCTGATCGGCGGCAACCCGAACCTGCGTCCCGAAATCGCGGACACCTACACCGTTGGTGTGGTGCTGACCCCGACCTTCATCCCGGGCTTCGTGGCCAGTGTCGACTACTTCAACATCAAGGTGGCCGACGCCATCCAGGGCTTTGGTCAGGACACGATCCTCGGCCTGTGCACCTCGGGCGCCGAACCCAGCTTCTGCCAGTACATCCATCGCGATGGTTCGGGCTCGATCTGGCGTTCGTCGGGCGGCTATGTGGAAGACATCGCCACCAACGTCGGCGGCGTGAAGACGTCGGGTATCGACATCAACGCCAGCTACAGCCGCGAAATCGGCAACGCTGGCCGCGTGTCGCTGAACTTTGTCGGCACCTACCTCGACAAGAAGATCACCGACACCGGCATTCCGTCGGCCGGCAGCTATGACTGCGCGGGCCTGTACGGCAATGTCTGCGGCACTCCGAACCCCAAGTGGCGCCACCAGGCCCGCCTGAGCTTCGACATGCCCAACGGCTTCGGTGCCTCGCTCCGCTGGCGTTACTTCAGCTCGGTTACGCTCGACGCGCTCGATGCGAACCCGAACCTGAACGACACCTCGCCGCGTGGTCCGGCTCCGGGTGGCGTTGCCCGTCCGGGCGTCGCCGGCTTCGGTTCGGTCAGCTACTTCGACCTCGCACTGACCTGGGAAGTGGGCGACCACTACAACTTCCGCATCGGCGCGAACAACCTGCTCGACAAGGCTCCGCCGACCACCGGCTCGCAGGCATGCCCTGCCGGTCCGTGTAACGGTAACGTCTATGCGCAGGTGTACGACGCTCTGGGTCGTTACATCTACGCCGGTGTGACGCTGGAATTCTAAGCGTCATCCGCGTTGAATTGGGAATGGCGGGCCTTCGGGTCCGCCATTTTCATTTGCAGCCCCCTGCATGTAACCAGGAGCGCTGCCACGATTTCCCAAATACCGGCGACCGGGACGCGCTCGCCCCGCCACACCGCCCGATCCGACTGCAAAGCAGACCCCGATGACCCGCGACGATGCCCTTCAGATTGCCAGCTCCCTCGGCCGAATGGATGCCACGATGGCATTCCGGCAGGGCCTCGCGCTGCTTGACGAAGATTACGCCGAAGAGCTGTTGCCCGCCGCGCAGCAGGTCGCGGCCCGTTTTCCGGGCGATGCGCGCATCCACCAGCTTGCCGGGCTCGTAGCGCGCACTTGTGGCGAAAGCGGTATTGCCCTTGCCGAGTTTGCCGAGGCGGCCCGCCTCGCCCCGCGCGATGCGCTGATCGCGCACTCCCATGCACGCGCCGCACTCGAGGCAGGCAAGCCCGCCGCGCGGCTGTTCGACATCGCCGCACGGCTCGCGCCGCAGGACGGCTCCGTGCTTGTCGGGCGCGCCGCCGCCCGTGTGCAGGAAGGCGACAGTGCGAGGGCGATGGAGGAATTGACCGCGATTGTCCGCCAGAACCCGCTGTGGACCGATGGGCACTCCAGCCTCGCGCAATTGCGCGGACAGCTTGGAACCGATCCGGTCGCAGAAATGCGCACCGCGATTACCCGCAATCCGCGCAGTCCTGAACTCAATTATCTGCTGGCAAACACCCTGCTCAGCGGACGCAATTTCACCGCCGCCGAAGCAGCGCTGGCCGATGCGGAACGGCAATTGCCGGGCCAGCCGTGGATTGCGCTGCTGAAGGCCCATGCCGTGTCCGAACAGGGTCGCATTTCAGCAGCAGATGCGCTGTTCGCAGCGTTGCCTCCTGCCAACGGGATCGACGCGGTGTCCTTGCGCGCACGCCATCTCGTGAGGGCGAACCGGGCGGGCGAGGCCGCGCAATTGCTCGAACCGTGGATCGCGCGCGACCAGGACCACCTGCTTTGGCCATATCTTTCGCTCGCCTGGCGGATGGAAGGTGACCCGCGCTGGGAATGGCTGGAGGGCGACAGAAATCTCGTCGGCACCTACGATATCCAGGACCAGGTCGCCGCCATCCCCGGGCTGGCCGAGCATCTGCGTTCGCTCCATTTCGCCAGCGACGAGCCGCTCGACCAGTCGGTCCGCGGCGGAACGCAGACCGACGGCAATCTGCTGCTGCGCGACGAGGAGCCCATCCGCGCCTTGCGGGCATTGTTGCTGGAAACCGTCGCGCGCCACGTCGCGGCCCTGCCCGAACCGCGCGAGGGCCATCCCACCTTGCCGGCGCAGCGCGCGCCTCGCCGCATTTCCGGTTCATGGTCGGTGCGCCTCAGGGATGCCGGGTTCCATTCCGACCACGTCCATTCCAAGGGCTGGTTCAGCTCTGCGCTCTATGTCGCGCTGCCGGAAGACATGCGGGGTGAACAGGCCCGCGCGGCGCATCACGGCTGGCTTTCGCTAGGCGAATGCCGCGACGTCGTGCCTGAACTGGCGCCGGTATATCTGGTCGAACCCAAGGTCGGGCGGCTCGCCCTGTTCCCCTCGACCATGTGGCATGGTACCCGCCCCTTCCCCGCCGGCGAACGCATGACCGTCGCCTTCGATATTGCCATTCCCAAGCAGAGTTGAGTTCGATGTCCCAGACCACCGATGCCCGCCAGCAGCCGCCGCGCCAGTTGATGGAGGCGATGCAGCGAATGCGTCAGGACGATAATGCGGGCGCGCTGGAGCTGGCCGAGGCCGGGCTCGCCACCAATCCGGCAGACCCGCGTGAACGGGGCGCCTATCTGGCGCTGGCCGGTCTGGCTGCGCAGCGGATCGGGAGGCCCGATCGGGCCGAACCACATCTGCGCGCACTGCTCGCGATGAACCCGCAGGACAATGCGACGCGCACCAATCTGGCAAATGCGCTGATCGAGCTGGATCGGCCTACCGACGCACGCGACCTCGTCGCCGGCTCGGACCACCCCGCACATCTGCGGATCAGCGGTTATCTCGCCCAGCAGGCGGGGGAGCTCGAGGCCGCCGCCGATGCCTACCGCAAGGTGACGCAGGCCCTTCCCGACGATCTCGCCGGATGGAACAATCTCGGCAACGTGCTCGGCCAACTGGGTGACACAGATGCTGCGATCGAGGCGCTCGAACGGGCCATCGCCCTCGCCCCTGCCGACCTGCCGATCTACCAGAATCTCGCCGAAATCCTGCGCGAGGCGGATCGCGCCGAAGCCCGGTTGAAGGTCCTAAAGGATGCCCATGCGCTGGCGCCGGAAGATCAGGACGTAACGGTAAAGCTGGGCACGGCCTACGCGCGGGTCGATGACCTCGATGCAGCCATCGCGACATTGCGCGAGGCGATCGCGCGCTCGTCCGGCTTTGGCGAAGGCCATATCGAACTGGGCATGGTGTTCGAAAGCCTCAACCGGGTGGATGACCTCGCCGCTCTTGTCGACAGTATCGACCTCGACAGCGCCCCGCCCGAAGCCGCTTTCCTGCTCGCGTGGAAGGCGCGGCGCGAGGGGCGCTGGGAGGAAGCAGCGGAGCTCGCCGCACGCATTCCCGAGACGATCCACCCGATGCGCCGGTTCCACCTGATCGGCGGAATCGCGGACCGCGTGGGCGACGCCGATGCCGCCTTCGACGCATTCGCACGGATGAACCGTGAAGCGGTAGCCTTCGCCCCTCCCCCCGCCGGTCCGAGCTTCCGCGAAGAGGTGGAAAACGATCTCGCATTGTGGACCGATGAATGGGCCGCCAACTGGGTCGACCATATCGCGCAAGACGGCACGCGGGATCCGATCTTCCTGGTCGGCTTCCCGCGGTCCGGCACCACGTTGCTGGACACAATGCTGATGGGCCAGAGCGAACTTTCGGTGCTCGAGGAACGTCCGATGATGGCGCGAACGTCGCGCCTGTTCGACAAGCGGGAACTGCCGATCTTGTCGGCCGACAAGATCGCCGAGCTGCGCCGCGCCTATTTCGATTTCGCCCGCGAATCCGGCTGGGACGACAGCAAGTGGCTGGTCGACAAACACCCGCTCAACATGGAACGCGTGCCGATGATCCGCCGCCTGTTCCCCAACGCACGTGTAATCCTGGCAGAACGCCATCCCTACGACGTTGTGTTCAGCTGCTTCATGGCCAATTTCCAGCTCAACCTGGCCATGCGCAGCTTCACCGATCTCGAGGAGGCGGCGCGCACTTATGATGCGGTGTTCAAGGCATGGGAACGCGGCAACGCGCTGTTCCCGGTCGATTATCGCCCGGTGCGTTACGAACGGCTGGTGGAAGACGCGCGCGGCGAGCTGGCGCCGCTCGTCGATTGGCTGGGGCTGGAGTGGGATGATCGCTTGCTCGATCACACTGCGACGGCCCGCGAACGCGGCCGCGTCAGAACCGCCAGCTATTCGCAGATCGGCGAGAAACTCTATACCCGCGCAAGCGGCCGCTGGCGCCGTTATGCAAACCACCTCGCTCCGGTCATGCCCATCCTGCGCCCCTGGGTGGAGAAGATGGGCTATGAAACCGAGTAAGCAATCAGGCCGAGCGGGATCGGCGCCGGCGGGAGGCACAAGCGGTCAATGACCATCGCATAGTTGCCGAGCATCGGCGGCGGAGTCGGCCTCACCCCGTCGTTGCACATACCCTTCGACTGGTCGGCTTCAGCCGCCTTTTTCAAGTTTCCAGCGCGAAGACTGCACCTTCTCGGTATGTTCGCGAGCAGCGAGCGCGTCCTGCTGCCACTTGGCCGCAGTCTGGCACACCTTCTTGCTCGAGAGGCGCGAGCCGGTCGATTCAATCCGGCGACAAATAAGCCGGTTCTGGTCTGCAGCGGCAGATGCTTCCCCGGTATCACCCGACGCAGCGGCTGCTTCCTCTGGCTGGGTCGGTTCGGTGGCGAGGGCAGGAACCGACAGCGCAAGCCCGGCAGCGGCAAGAACCAAGAGCTTCATTTCAATTCCGATCAGCGGTTTCAAAAGAAATTGACTGCCACTGCGTGCGGTCATCGTCAACGATCGAGTAGGGTACCGGTACACCCAAGTACCGGTACATCGCGAGGCCGGTTGGCTATCACGCTGGCTTGTGCCAGTCTTGCGACCGACCAATTGCCCGCCGGCACGGAGACAAGACATGCACGCATTGCCCCGACTCACATCTGCCGCAATCTGCCTGCTGTTCAGCCTTGATATGGGCCTGCCCACAGTCGTTGCGGCCAAAGATGCAGACCCTGCCGAAAACGCTTATCTCGAAGCGGTGCGCGCCTGCCAGCCGATTACCGAACCCAACCAGCGCCTTGCCTGCTATGACAAGGCGGTTGGCGACATGGTCGCGGCGACGGAGCAAGGCGAGCTGCAGATGGTCGACCGCGCGCAGGTGCGCGATGCCAAGCGCAAGCTGTTTGGCTTCTCGCTGCCCGATTTCGGCATCTTTGGTGGCGGCAAGGATAAGGCGGGTGAAACTGTCGATGAAGTGGACGAGGTTCTCGTCACGACCATCGCCAGCGTTCGCTCGGGTCGTGATGGCAACTGGATTCTGACTACCGCCGAAGGCGCAGTGTGGGAACTTGCCGAAACGCCCCGCAGACTGATGACCCCGCGAGTTGGCCAGTCGCTCGAATTGCGTAAGGCGGCCCTCGGCAGCTACTTCATCCGGATCAACGGTCAGGGCGGCGTGCGCGGCAAGCGCATCGGCTGAAGCGTCAGCCGCCAGCTCTCGAGCCCCGAATCGGGCCGAATCGACAGCATTCACCCCACAACGTTGCAAAGTCGCAACAATCCATGCGGAACTGGCGCTCCGCCTTTGTTTTCATTTGCGACCATCCGATCCGTCGTTCATCCCTCAGACATCTGCATGCAGGGGGTTTCCTGCTTGCCGAAGATCGCTTCTGTCATCCTCGTCGGCTGCGTCCGACGATCCGTTAGGGGGACTGAATTACCATGAAGACTACTTACGCCACTGCGCATCGCAGCAAGGCGCGCCTGTTTACCGGCGCCTGCGTCGCAGCATTCAGCCTTGCCGCGTTTTCGACGCCGGCGCTGGCTCAGGACGATGAAGCTGCAGCAGACGAAACGAAGGCCGAAAAGCCGGCTGAACCTTCGATCATCGTTACTGGCACCCGCATCCAGCGCCCGACGCTGGCTTCGCCTGTTCCGCTGACCTCGGTCACCCCCGCAGAACTCACCGACCAGGGCGACATCTCGCTGGGTGACGCGCTCAACGACCTGCCGTCGCTGCGCACCACCTTCAGCCAGGGCAACTCGACCCGCTTCATCGGCACCGCCGGCCTGAACCTGCTCGACCTTCGCGGTCTCGGCATCAGCCGCACGCTGGTTCTGGTCAACGGCAAGCGCCACATCACCGCGCTGCCGGGCGATTACATCGTCGACGTCAACACGATCCCGGTCGACCTGCTCGAACGCGTCGATGTCGTGACCGGCGGTAACTCCGCCATTTACGGTTCGGACGCCGTCGCCGGTGTCGTGAACTTCGTGCTCAAGCGCGACTACGAAGGTCTCTCGATCAAGGGCCAGGCGGGCATCTCCTCGCGCGGCGACCGTGCGACCCGCTTCATCTCCGGCACCTGGGGCAAGAACTTCGCCGACGGTCGTGGCAACATCGCCATCGCAGCCGAATATGCGAAGACCGACCCGCTGTATTACCGTGACCGCGACTACCTGACGGGTGCCTATAGCGGCCGCTGCCAGTATAACGTTGTCAACGACAGCCAGGGCGACGAAGGCCCGTACGGCACCGACGGCATCACCGACCTCGAACCGATCTGCGGTGTGCGCAATGGTTCGATTTCGGATGGCGGCACCATTGGCGGTCTCGGCCAGGGCCGGTACCTGCGCTTCGATCCGGCCGGCAACCTGTTCGTCGACGTTCCCGACCAGTACCTGCCCTTCTCGGGCAACGTAATCGGCGGCAACGGCTCCACGCTGCGTAACACCGGTCAGCTTGCTGCCGGCCTGGAACGCTACACCATCAACCTGCTGGCGCATTTCGATGTGAGTGACGCGTTCCGCCCCTTCATCGAGGCGAAATACGTCCACATCAACGCGATTCAGGAAGGTCAGCCGAGCTTCTTCTCCGGTGGTCCGGACTCGTTCTTCGGTTCGCAGCCGCTGCGTTGCAACAACGGCTTCCTCACCAGCCAGGCGCTCGCCACGCTGCAAAGCTATGGCCTGTGCGCCACGCCGACGAGCCGTATCCCGCTGTCGCGCTTCAACATCGACTTCGGCGGTCGCGGCGAATACCACACCCGCAAGACGTACCGCATCGTCGGTGGCGTCGAAGGCACGTTCAACGAAGACTGGACCTACGAACTCTCGCTCAACTACGGGCGGTTCGAATCGCATCAGGATTCGCTTAACAACCTGCTGCTCTACACTCAGGACGGCACCGACTTCGACGGCTTCACCCTGGCGACCGACGCAATCCTTGCGCCGGCGACGTTTACTGGCAGCAACTATGTGCTGAACAGCTCGGGCCAGAAGGTGATCTGCGCGGTCAACGCCACCACCAACACCCGTCCGGACTGCTATCCGATCAACCTGTTCGGTTTCGGGCAGCCGAGCCCCGAAGCTCTCGCCTTCTCGAATGTCACTGGCTATCGTGACGAAAAGGCGGAGGAATTCGATGCGCTCTTCTCGATCAGCGGCGACCTCTCGCAGCTGTTCGAACTTCCGGGCGGCCCGATCGCCTTCGCTCTGGGTGCCGAATATCGTTCGGAAACCGCCTACAGCGCGTTCGATCCGTTGACTGCCAGCGGTGCGACCTTCCTCAACGCGATCCAGCCGTTCACGCCGCCCAAGCTGACGGTCAAGGAAGCGTTCGGCGAAGTGAACGTGCCGCTTCTGGCCAACATGCCGCTCGCAGAGGAACTGTCGGTCGGGGCTGCTGTCCGCGTCTCGGACTACAACACCGCGACCGGTACGGTCTGGGCGTATAACGTTCAGGGTGTCTACGCTCCGATCCCAGACATTCGCTTCCGTGCGGCCTACGCGACTTCCGTCCGTGCGCCGACGCAGAGCGATCTCTACTCGCCGCAATCGCAGAACTTCGCCTTCATTGGCGACCCCTGCGACGTGCAGACCGGTGCGATCAACAACGATCCGAACCGCGCCGCGAACTGCGCCGCGGCCGGTGTCCCGACGGTGGCTAACGCAGCGCTCGTCGCGGCGTGTGCCGGCACTTCGTTCCCGGTTGCTCTTGGCGATCCGTACACCAACTGTACGGCACGCACTTCCTCGACCGGCTACCTTTCGGGTGGCAACCCGACCCTGATCGAGGAAAAGGGCAAGAGCCTTACGCTGGGCGTGGTCATCGAACCGCGTTTCATTCCGGGCCTGAACTTCACCGTCGACTATTACAACATCGAGGTGACCAACCTGATCTCCTCGCTGCTGCCGCAGGCGATCATCAACCAGTGCTACAGCGACCCCAACGGGATCAACAACTCGTACTGCGCGACGGTCAATCGTGACCCGACGACCGGGCTGTTCGTCTATCCGGCGGCCATCTCGGGCGGTGTGAACTTCGCCAAGCAGAAGACCAAGGGCATCGACTTCGACGTTCAGTACAACCACACGTTCGACAACGGTAACAAGCTGCGCTTCCGTGCAATTGCGACCCGCCTCCTGCGTCTGGACAACTATCTGAGCCCGACCGATCCCGATCTGCCGAACCGTCAGCGCAGCGAACTGGGCGACCCGAACTGGGCCGCATCGGTGAACCTGAACTACGATTTCGGTGCGCTCGATGTGACCTGGTCGATGCGGTACCTTGGCCCGATGACCAAGAGCGCCTATGAAAACCAGAACTCCTATATCGGGCGCTGCCCCGCTTCGGGGGTCACCGGCTACACTGGCAACACCTGCACCCCGGGTGAGCTGACCACGTTGGATCCGGCGAACAACGACCAGTACGAAGATCCGTTCTTCAGCGCCGTGAGCTATCACAACGTGCGGTTGAACTGGGAAGTCGAAGGCGGGAAGTTCAACTTCTACGTTGGCGTCGACAACATCTTCGACAAGAAGCCGCCCTTCGGGCAGCTGGGCGTTGCGGGTGGCGATCCCTACGACACCTTTGGTCGCTACTTCTATGCGGGCTTCCGCATCGACATGTAGTCTGATCGATCCCGCTGCCATTCCGGTGGCGGCGGGATGAAAAAAGGGCCCCGGGGCAGATCGCCCCGGGGCCCTTTCCTTTTGCCGGTCGGCGACGGGTGCGCGCGTCAGCTCACGCGGATATCCAACGCCCCGTCGCCTTCGTCGATATGCACCGTGGTGCCATCGGGGATTTCGCCGGCGAGCAGCTTTTCCGCCAGCGGATCCTGCAGGTAACGCTGCACAGCGCGCTTGAGCGGGCGGGCGCCATAGACCGGATCGTAACCCACCCGGCCGAGCCATTTGCGCGCGGCCTCTGTCAGGTCGAGCACGATCTTGCGGTCCTTCAGCAGCTTCTGCACCCGCGCCACCTGGATATCGACGATCGGCGCCATGTGTTCCTGGCCCAGCCGATGGAACAGCACGATCTCGTCCAGCCGGTTGAGGAATTCGGGGCGGAAATGCCCGCGCACCACATCCATCACCTGCGGTTCGACGCTTTCGACATCCTGCCCGTCGTCCAAATTGGCGAGATACTGGCTGCCGAGATTGCTGGTGAGGATGATCAGCGTGTTGGTGAAGTCGACCACGCGCCCCTGCCCGTCGGTCAGGCGGCCATCATCGAGCACCTGCAGCAGCACGTTGAACACGTCGCCATGCGCCTTCTCGACCTCGTCGAACAGCACGACCTGATAGGGCCGCCGCCGCACCGCCTCGGTCAGCACGCCGCCTTCCTCGTAACCGACATAGCCCGGAGGCGCGCCGATCAGCCGGGCGACCGCGTGCTTCTCCATGAATTCGCTCATGTCGATGCGCACCATCGCCTGGTCGTCGTCGAACAGGAATTCGGCCAGCGCCTTGGTCAGTTCGGTCTTGCCGACACCGGTCGGGCCGAGGAACAGGAAGCTGCCGAGCGGCCGGTTGGGGTCCTGCAAGCCGGCCCGCGCGCGGCGCACCGCCTTCGAGACAGCAGCAACCGCCTGCGCCTGGCCGATGACCCGCTTGCCGAGAACTTCCTCCATCTTGAGGAGCTTCTCGCGCTCGCCTTCCATCATCCTGTCGACCGGCACGCCGGTCCACTTGGAGACAACCGAGGCGATATCGTCCTCGGTCACTTCCTCGCGCAGCAGTGCGTTGGAGGTCTGCCCTTCGGCTTCGGCCAGCTGCTTTTCGAGTTGCGGAATCTTGCCGTAGGACAGCTCGCCCGCCTTCGCGAGGTCGCCGGCCCGCTGGGCCTGATCCAGCTCGATCCGCGCGGCGTCGAGCTCTTCCTTGATCCGCGCCTCGGCATGGATCTTGTCGCGCTCGTTCTGCCAGCGGGTGGTCAGCTCGGAACTCTGCTGTTCGAGATTGGCCAGCTCCTCGCGCAGCGCGGCGAGGCGATCCTTGGATGCCTGGTCGTTTTCCTTCTCGAGCGCGGTTTCCTCGATCTTGAGCTGGATGATCCGCCGGTCGAGCCCCTCGATTTCCTCGGGCTTGCTTTCCACTTCCATGCGGATGCGGCTGGCCGCCTCATCCATCAAATCGATCGCCTTGTCGGGCAGGAAGCGGTTGGTGATGTAACGGTTGGACAGCGTGGCCGCTGCCACGATCGCGCCATCGGTGATGCGCACGCCGTGGTGCAGCTCGTATTTGTCCTTGATCCCGCGCAGGATGGAGATCGTGTCTTCCACCGTCGGTTCGTCGATGAACACCGGCTGGAACCGCCGCTGCAGCGCGGGGTCCTTCTCGACATATTTCTGGTATTCGTCGAGCGTGGTCGCCCCGATGCAATGCAGCTCGCCGCGCGCCAGCGCAGGCTTGAGCAGGTTGGACGCATCCATGCTGCCCTCGCTCGCACCCGCGCCGATCAGCGTGTGCATCTCGTCGATGAACAGGATGATCTGGCCTTCGGCGCCCTTCACCTCGTCGAGCACGGCCTTCAGCCGTTCCTCGAATTCGCCGCGATACTTCGCGCCCGCGATCAGCGCGCCCATGTCGAGCGCCATCAGCGTGCGGCCCTTGAGGCTGTCGGGCACGTCGCCATTGGCGATGCGCAGCGCCAACCCTTCGGCGATGGCGGTCTTGCCGGTGCCGGGCTCGCCGATCAGCGCGGGGTTGTTCTTGGTCCGCCGGGCAAGGATCTGCACCGTACGGCGGATCTCCTCGTCACGACCGATCACCGGGTCGAGCTTGCCGTCGCGCGCGGCCTGCGTCAGGTCGCGGGCATATTTCTTCATCGCGTCATAGCTTTGCTCGGCCCCGGCGCTGTCCGCAGTGCGGCCGCCGGTAACATCCTGGATCGCCGCTTCGAGCGACTTGGCATCGACATTGGCGCTTTTCAGGGCCTTGCCCGCCGATCCATCGGACAGCGCAATCGCCTGCAGCAGGCGCTGCACCGGCACGAAACTGTCGCCTGCCTTGGCCGCCAGCTTTTCCGCCTGGTCGAGCAGGCGCACCGAATCATTGTCGAGCCCCGGCGTCGCCTGCGCGCCACCGCCCGACACCGCCGGGATCTTGGCCAGCGCATTGTCGACTTCGGTAATCGCCACCCCGGCATTGCCGCCTGCGCGCTGGATCAGCTGCGCGGCCATGCCTTCGCTGTCTTCGAGCAGCGCCTTGAGGATATGCCCGGGCGAAATCCGCTGGTGGTTCATGCGGATCGCAACCGTCTGCGCGCTCTGCAAAAAGCCCTTGGCGCGATCAGTGAATTTTTCGAGATTCATGCGAATTCCCTCACTTTCTTGCGCTGAATATGGTGTTGTATATATGCAACACAAGGGCCGGATTGAAAAATTTCGAGGTGTGTTACACCACTATGTGGGTCACCGCATTCGCCTGACAATGGCGCGGCCCAAATTTTCGCTCCAACCCGCCCCTCGAGCCCGCGGCGACGACACAGTCGAGATGCCACAAACAGTTGCAATGCGGGACCGGCCTTGCCTGTGCCGGCAAGCCATGTAGGAATGGCACCGGCGCCGGGTAAAGGCCGGATCGCAGGCGGGAGAGGACAGGTTCATGCGGAAATTCGCGGTGTGGCTGGGCCTCGCCCTGCTGGCGCTGGTCGGCGTGGTGACGATTGCGCTGATGGCATGGGAACCCACCTTCGCCGAAACAAGCGCGCCGCCGCCCAAGGCGCGCTACACCGCCGAAATCATCCGCGACGAATGGGGCGTGCCGCATATCCATGGCAAGCGGGACGTCGATGTGGCTTACGGCGTGGCCATCGCCCATTCGCAGGACGATTTCTCCACCCTGCAGGATGTGATCGCGATGACCCGCGGGCGGTACGGCGCGATCGCAGGCGAAGACGGCGCCGCATTCGATTACGCGCTGCACCTGCTGGGCGCGCGTGAGACGGTCGAGCGCCATTATGCCGCGCTCCCGGCGGATGTCCGCGGGCTGCTCGATGCCTATGCCACCGGTCTCAACGATTATGCTGCCGATCACCCGCGCGAGGTGAAGCTGGGCAATCTCTTCCCGGTCAACGGGCAGGATGTCGCGACCGGCTTTGCCCTGCGGCAACCCTTCTTCTTCGGGCTGGGCGACACGATCGGCCCGCTGGTCAAGAACACCGAGGCCGACCCGGAGCCGGGCCGCCCGACCGGCCCGACCCCGCTGCCGACCGGGGAGGAAGCGCAGAACCTGGGCTCCAACGCCTTCGCCATCGCCCCCTCGCGCGATCCGGACGGGGTGACCCGGCTGGTATCGAACAGCCACCAGCCCTGGCGCGGCGGCGTCGCATGGTACGAAATGGTGGTCGAAAGCGACGAGGGCTGGCATTTCGCCGGAGCCAATTTCCCCGGATCGCCCTTCCCCTTCCTCGGCCACAACGAGACGCTGGGCTGGACCAATACGGTCAACCACCCCGACATGGTCGATGTCTACGAGCTTACCGTGACCAAGGAAGTGAGCGGGGCGGACCAGCGCTGGATGTACCAGCTCGACGGCAAGTGGCTGCCGCTGGAGCACGAGGTCGTCACCCTGCCGGTGCGCTTCGGCCCGTTGGTGCTGCCGATCCGGCGCGATGTCTATCGCAGCCAGCACGGCCCGGTGATCCACAACGACAAGGGCTGGTTCGCCATCCGTTACGGCGGGATCGATTCGATCGACCAGCTCGATGCCTATTACCGGCTCAACAAGGCGAAGGACTTCGCCGAATGGAAGGCGATCCTGGCCGAGCAGAAAATCCCCTCGACCAATTTCGTCTATGCCGATGCGGCGGGCAATATCGCCTATTTCTACAATGCCGCGATCCCGCAGCGCCAGGCCGGGCCGAATTGGCGGCATGTGCTTCCGGGCAATGATTCAAGCCTCATCTGGAACAGCCTCGTCCCCTTCTCCAGCCTGCCGCAGTATGTGAACCCCAAATCGGGCTGGCTGTTCAATTCGAACAACAACCCCTTTGTCGCGACCGGCGCGACCGACAATCTGCGGCCGGAGGATTTCCCGGCGGAAATGGGCATCGAGACGAAGATGACCAACCGCGCCTACCGCGCGTTCAAATTGCTGAGCGAGGCCAATGTGATCGACCGCCCGACGCTGGAGCGGATCAAATACGACACCGGCTGGGAAGACACCGACTATGTGAAGCAGACGCTGGACGGGATCGCCGCGCTCGATGTCGCGAGCGACCCGGTGCTGCGCGAAGGGCAGCAATTGCTCGGCCAGTGGGATTTCCAGTCCGATGGCAAGAACCGTGCCGATGCGCTGGCGCTGCTGGTGCTGCGCAAGCCGATGGGCGACAGCTACAACGGGCGCGCCTTGACCCCGCCGCGCTGGCTGCTGACCTTCGCCACGACCTATCTGATGGATAATTTCGGTCGGCTCGACCCGCCGCTGGAGGATATTCTGCGCGTCCGGCGGGGCCCCGGCGACTATGCTGTCGACCTGCCGATGGACGGCGGCAGCGACACTTTGCGCGCCGCCACGCTGTGGGATTACGATGCCGACGGCAAGCTGTCGGTCCGCCATGGCGACAGTTTCGTGATGTTCGTGGAATGGGCGCCGGGCAAGCGGGTTAGCAGCCAATCGATCATGCCCTTCGGCGCGGCCACCACGCGCCCCGGCAACGTACATTATACCGACCAAGCGGCGTTGTTCGTGGAGCACAAGCTCAAGCCGGTGCATTTCTGGCGCGAGGATCTGGCCGCGAACACCGACAACCGGCAAGTCGTCACCAGCCGCTGACGGCTTACGCGTCGCCGCCAACGGGATACCCGGCGACCGTCTCCCAACCGTCACCGTTTCGCCGCAGAACGGCAACCGTTCCGCCACCGGCGTGCAACTCGCCGCGCCTAATCGCATCGGCGAATCGCACCGCCCCGACCGATCATGGGGGCACCACGAGCGGGGGCAGGCGGGAGCGCGATTCGTCTTTCGATAAGGAACCAGACGATGCGTGCCACGCTGTCCCTGCTGCTCGCCAGCACCGTAATGCTGCCCGTAACTGCGGCCCACGCCGCTGATAACGCCGCCGATAATGCCGATGATGCCCGTGCTACCGCAGGCGATGACGCGGCTGCCGACACGACCGCGTCGAACGGCGGGGAGATCGTCGTGTTCGGACAGGGCGAAACCCGCCAGACCGGCACGCTGTCGCAGGAAAGCATCTCCATCGCCACGCCCGCGCTCAGCCCGCTGAAGGCGGTCGCCAAGCTGCCCGGCGTCAATTTCCAGTCGTCCGACCCCTTCGGCAATTACGAATGGTCGCAGCGCATCTCGATCCGCGGCTTCAACCAGAACCAGCTCGGCTACACGTTCGACGGCGTGCCGCTGGGCGACGGGAGCTACGGCAACTACAACGGCCTGCACATCAGCCGGGTGATCGCACAGGAAAACATCGGTTCGATTTCGGTGACGCAGGGTGCCGGCAACATCGGCATCGCGTCGACCAACAACCTAGGCGGCGCAGTCGAAACCCGCTCCATCACCCCGGCGGACGAGCTCAATGCCACCGCATCGGGCACCTATGGCTCGTTCGACACGTTCCGCGGCTTCGTGCGCGCCGGCATGGGCAGCCCCGACGGGGTGAGCGGCTTCGTCAGCTATGCCCATTACAAGACCGACAAGTGGAAGGGCTATGGCGAACAGCGCCAGGATCTGGTCAACGCCAAGATCACCGTCCCGCTGGGCGATTTCGCGATCGACGGCTGGTACAGCTATTCGAACCGCGCCGAGCAGGATTATCAGGACTTCAGCCTCGAACAGATCGATCGGCTGGGCTATTTCGCGGACAATTTCAGCTATTTGCAGCTCGCGCTGGCCAATCAGGTAGCCGATGTCGGTGCCAACACCGGTTACACCGGCGCCGTGCCGCAGAACCCGGCTGCGGGCACGACCTACCCGGCGCCCTATACCTCGCCCGACGATGCCTATCTCGACGCATCGGGCCTGCGGCGCGACCATCTGGCCTATGTGCGCCTGCGCGGTGACAGCGGCGGGGCCGATTTCTCGCTCACCGGCTATTACCACAACAACCACGGCCAGGGGCTGTGGGGCACGCCCTATCTCGCCAGCCCCACCGGCGGTTCGCCCTACACGATCCGCACGACCGAATACGATATCGAGCGCAGCGGCGTGTTCGGCCAGGTCACCCTGCCCGTCGCCATGACCGAGGCGACGCTGGGGGTCTGGTACGAGAACAACGATTTCCACCAGGCGCGGCGGTTCTATGCGCTGACCAGCCGCGACAACCCGGGCCGCAGCTTCCTCGAATTCCAGTCGGACCCGTTCTACACCCAATGGGAATTCGACTTCACCACCAAGACCTACCAGTATTTCGTCGAGGACAAGGTCGAGCTGGGCGACCTCAAGCTCAACCTCGGCTGGAAGGGTTTCCGCGTCGAAAACCACGCCCAGCCGGTGATTTCCGGCGGGCGGGCGCAGGGTGACATTGCGGTGGAGGACTGGTTCCAGCCGCATGTCGGCCTCACCTACAATGTGGACCGGGCGCAGTTCTTCGCCGGTTTCACCCAGGTGACGCGTGCCTTTG
Source organism: Sphingomonadales bacterium (assembly GCA_014763545.1). Lineage (GTDB taxonomy): Bacteria > Pseudomonadota > Alphaproteobacteria > Sphingomonadales > Sphingomonadaceae > JACXVD01. The sequence goes on along the minus strand of JACXVD010000012.1, from coordinate 26,168 downwards.
CCAGCGCCACCACCGCAGGGCCGTTCGCCACGACCCAGGCAGGTTTCGACTCGCTCAAGGTCGACGGGCTGAAGCCGGAAACCTCCGACACCTATGAAATCGGCGTGCGCTACAACACGCCGGTCGTGAACGCGGTGCTCGCCGGTTACTACGTCAATTTCGACAACCGTATCATCTCGTTCAGCAATGGCGCGGGCATCGTCGGCAACCCGGCCATCCTGCGCAACGTCGGTTCGGTTCGCTCGATCGGCATCGAGGCGGGCGCCGATATCAAGGTTACGCGCGGCGTCGGCATCTACGTCAGCTATGCCTATAATGATTCGACCTATCGCGACGATGTGCTCAACGCCGATGGCAGCGTCTATGCCGCGACCGGCGGCAAGACCGTGGTCGATAGCCCCCGGCACATCTTCCACGGCGAAGTGAACTTCGACCAGGGCGGCTTCTTCGGCCAGCTGGGCGTGGATTACATGTCGAAGCGCTATTTTACCTACGAGAACGACCAGTCGGTCGGCGGGCGTGCGATTGTCGATGCGTCGCTGGGCTATCGCTTCAACGACCATGTCGAGCTGCGGGTCAACGCGACCAACCTGTTCGACGAACGCTATATCGGCACGATCGGCACCAATGGCTTCGGCAACCGCGGCGATGCGCAGACCTTGCAGACCGGCGCGCCGCAGGCGTTCTTCGCCACGTTGACGCTGCGCAAGTAACCGGGCGATCCCGGCCCTGCCAGGGCGAAGGGGGCGGCACGGTTGCCGCCCCCTTTTCCATCGGCAATACAGCACGCTGACGGCCTGCGCGCCATGTCAACGCGCTTGGTCCCCTTCCCCATGTCGCCGGTCGAAAATACATGACGCAGCGCCGGACGGACCTTAGGAAGTTGCATTCGCAATCAGATTGTTTGAATCACTGGGGACTGAACATGAAGCTGAAGATCGCAGCAACCAGCTTGCTGGCGCTTGCCTTTGCAACCTCCGCCGCGCCTGTTCTGGCCAAGGATGCCGCCCCTGCGGCTGCCGCCAGCACCGCCCAGGCCGATGCGCCTGCGCCGCTGTCCGAACTGATCGACGCGGTTTCGATCCCCTATGAAAGTTTCAAGCTCGACAATGGCCTGACCGTGCTGGTCCATACCGACCGCAAGGCCCCGGTGGTCGCCGTGTCGGTGTGGTACGGCGTGGGATCGAAGAACGAGCCCAAGGGCAAGACCGGCTTCGCCCACTTGTTCGAACACCTGATGTTCAACGGCAGCGAACACGCGCCGGGCGACTTCTTCGAACCGCTGCAGCAGGTCGGCGCAACCGATTTCAACGGCACCACCTGGTTCGACCGGACCAATTATTTCGAGACCGTGCCGACCGGCGCGCTCGACCTCGCACTGATGCTCGAAAGCGATCGCATGGGCTATTTGCTCGGCGCGGTGACGCAGGAGAAGCTCGATAACCAGCGCTCGGTGGTGCAGAATGAGAAGCGCCAGGGCGACAACGCGCCCTTTGGCATGGTCGAATACGAGCAGCTGGAAAACCTCTACCCGTCGGGCCATCCCTACCATCACTCCACCATCGGCTCGATGGCCGATCTCGACAGCGCCTCGCTCGACGATGTGAAGGGCTGGTTCCGCGACCATTACGGCCCGAACAACGCGATCCTCGTGCTGGCCGGCGACATCGATGTGCCGACTGCCAAGGCGAAGGTCGCCAAGTGGTTCGGCGCGATCCCCGCCGGGCCCAAGGTGCATCCGGTTGCGGCCCCCGTGCCCGACCTCGCCGCGCCGGTGACCAAGGTGATCTACGACCAGGTGCCGACCACCCGCATCTATCGCATGTGGGCGGTGCCGGGGCTCGACAATCCCGACTATATCCCGCTGTCGATGGGGGCGAGCGTGCTGGGCGGCCTCGCCAGTTCGCGGCTCGATAACGAGCTGGTGCGCAAGAAGCAGCTGGCAGTGCGCGTCTCGGCCAGCGCCGACATCTTCGGCCAGGCGGGGCAGTTCGTGATCTTCGCCGACGCCAAGCCGGGTGTCAGCGACGAGGAACTGGGCGCCGCGATCGACGGCGTGATCGGGGATTTCCTCAAGAACGGCCCGACGCAGGACGAATTGCAGCGCGCCACCACCTCCTATGCCTCGGGCCAGATCCGCGGGCTGGAATCGGTCGGCGGATTTGGCGGCAAGGCCCCGACGCTGGCCGAAGGGCTGCTCTATTCGGGCGATCCGGCGCATTACAAGAAAGAGCTGAAAACGGCCGCCGCAATGACCCCGGCGCAGGTGCGCGACGTGACCGCCAAGTGGCTGTCGCGCCCGGTCTTCACCCTCGTGGTCAAGCCCGGTGAACGCAAGGAAGGCGGCGAGGCCCGCGGCGGTTACGTCACCGATCCGGCTGGTGCCGGTCGTCAGCCCGCGCATTTCGTCGACCCGGCTTTCGCCGCCGAAGGGGCCGGTGCCGTTGCCGCCGCCGGCGCACCCGAGGCGGACCGGTCCACCCTGCCCGCCGTGGGCGATCTCAAGCCGCTCGACTTCCCCGCGATCGAACGCGCGACCCTGTCCAACGGGATCAAGGTCTATTTCGCGCGCCGCGACGCGGTGCCGGTGGTCAATGTCCGCGTCGCTTTCGATGCCGGCTATTCGGCCGATCCGATCGACGCGCCCGGCGTGCAGTCGATGATGCTCAGCCTGATGGACGAAGGCACCACCAATCTCGATTCGACCCAACTGGCGGAAGCGCGCGAGCGGCTCGGCGCGCGCATCTATGGCGCGGCGGATGCCGATACGACCAGCTTCGGGCTGGACGCGGTGACCCCGAACCTGGGCGCCTCGCTCGACCTGCTGGCGCAATATATCCGCCAGCCTGCGTTCGATGCCAAGGAACTGGAGCGCGTGCGCACCCAGCAGGTGAACCGGATCGACGGCGAGCTGAACAATCCGGGCGCGCTGGGCCAGCGGGCACTGGCCAAGGTGCTGTTCGGTCCCGAACATCCCTATGGCATGCCGCCCAGCGGACTGGGTGACAAGGCGGTGGTCGCCAAGGTGACGCGTGACGATCTGGTGCGCTTCCACTCGCGCTGGATCACCCCGACCAATGCCAAGATCTTCGTGGTCGGCGACACCACGCTGGAAGAGATCATGCCGCTGCTCGAAAAGAGCTTCGGCCAGTGGAAGGCCAACAAGATGGCCCCGCCGGTCAAGAAGCTCGACGCCGCGATTCCCACCCAGACCCCGCGTATCATCCTGATCGACCGTCCGGCCTCGCCGCAATCGGTAATACTTGCGGGCCGTGTGCTGCCGTTCAAGGGTACTGATGACCTGGTTGCGCTTACCGCCTCGAACGAGGTGTTCGGCGGCAACTTCCTCAGCCGCATCAATATGGACCTGCGCGAGACCAAGGGCTGGTCCTATGGTGTGCGCAGCCTGGTGCGCAACCCGCTCAACCAGGCCAGCTGGCTGATCTACGCGCCGGTGCAGGCCGACCGGACGGGCGATTCGATCACCGCGCTGCTGACCGACCTTGCCGCCTATACCGGCAGCGAGGGCGTGAAGGGTGACGAGCTCGAGCGGCTGATCAACGGCAACGTCCGCGAACTGCCCGGCCAGTTCGAAACCTCGCGCGATGTGCTCGGCGGGGTGGGCAATATCATCACCTATGGCCGCCCCGACGATTACTATGAATCGCTGGCGGCGAAGTACAAGGGCCTGACAGCGGAAGAACTCGACGCGCAGGCGCGCGCCTCGTTCAAGGCCGACGACCTGGTCTTCGTGGTGGTAGGCGATGCCAAGGTGGTCCGCCCGCAGCTGGACAAGCTGGGCTGGACCGTCGAAACAATGCCCTCGCCCGCCACGGCAGAAGGCAAGTAAGGCGGATTCGCGAAGCAGGACTTTTCGAGGAGAGAACGATGTCCGTAGCCGGTAGCTATAATTGCGTGACCAAGACCCCGATGGGCGACCAGACCAGCACCTTCACCGTCTTGGATAATGGTGATGGTACCTTCAGCGGTGTCAATGCAGGGGCCATGGGCAGCATGGATGTCGAAGACGGCAAGATCGACGGCAACAAGCTGACCTGGTCGATGAACATGACCGTGCCGATGCCGATGAAGCTGGAAGGCGAAGCGACGATCGACGGCGACACGCTGACCGGCTCGGTCAATGCCGGTGCCTTCGGCGCCATGCCGATGAGCGGCACCCGCGCCTGACGCCATTATCTGCGCAAACGAGAAGGGCCGCCGGAGGGATACTCCGGCGGCCCTTTTTCTTGGTCGAAAACAGCGCGGATCAGCCGTCCAGCTTCGCCTTCAGTATCTGGTTGACCACCGCCGGGTTGCCCTTGCCCTGCATCGCCTTCATCGTCTGGCCGACGAAGAAGCCGAACAGCTTGTCCTTCCCGCCGCGATAATCGGCGACCTTGTCCTGGTTCGCGGCGAGCACTTCGTCGATAACCGCCTCGATCGCGCCGGTGTCGGACATCTGCTTGAGCCCTTCGGTCTCGGCAATCTCGCCCGGTTCGCGGCCGGTGCGGAGCACGATCTCGAAGATTTCCTTAGCCTGTCCGCCGCTGATATCGCCCGCATCCTGCATCTTGAGGATGGCGGCCTGTGCTTCGGCAGTGGCGTGCGCCGGGTTCGCTTCGTCGCCCAGCGCGTTGATCACACCCGGTGCGACCGAGAGCGACCAGTTGGCAACCGCAGTCGCCACATCCTTCTCGCCCTTGCCCAGGCTTCGCGCGACTTCCGCCAGCAGCGTTTCGAAGCGGGCGAAGACCTCGACCTCGGCGGTCAGCTGGCCGGCATTATAGGCGCTGAGGCCCAGCTCCCCCTCATACCGCGCGCGCTTGGCGTCGGGCAGTTCGGGCAACGAGGCACGGCAATCGGCGAGGAATGCCTCGTCCAGCTCCAGTGGGAGCAGGTCGGGATCGGGGAAATAGCGATAATCATGCGCGTCTTCCTTGCTGCGCATGCTCCGCGTCGTGCCGCTGTTCGGATCGAACAGCCGGGTTTCCTGCACCACCGTGCCGCCATTCTCGATCAAGTCGACCTGGCGGTTCGCTTCATGCTCGATCGCCTGCATCACGAAGCGGACCGAGTTGACGTTCTTGGTCTCGGTGCGGGTGCCGAGTTCCCCGCCCGGCTTGCGCACGCTGACGTTGACGTCGGCGCGCATCGAGCCTTCTTCCATATTGCCATCGCACGATCCGACATAGCGCAGGATGGTGCGCAGCTTGCGCAGATAGGCGCCCGCCTCAGCCGGGCTGCGCATGTCGGGGCGGCTGACGATTTCCATCAGCGCCACGCCGCAGCGGTTGAGGTCGACATAGGACATGGTCGGATGCTGGTCATGCATCAGCTTGCCCGCGTCCTGTTCGACATGGATACGTTCGATCCCGATCACCTTGGGCTCGGCAATCCCGGCCTTCTCGTCCGCTTCGATCATCAGCGAGCCTTCGCCGACCAGCGGGTGGTAGAGCTGGCTGATCTGGTAGCCCTGCGGCAGATCGGCGTAGAAGTAGTTCTTGCGGTCGAACCGGCTCCACGCATTGATCTGCGCCTCGATCGCCATGCCGGTGCGCACGGCCTGGCGGATGCATTCGCGGTTCGGCACCGGCAGCATGCCGGGCATGGCGGCGTCGATCAGGCTGACCTGCGCATTCGGCTCCGCGCCGAAGGCGGTGGATGCGCCGGAAAACAGCTTGGCGTTGGAAGTGACCTGCGCGTGGACTTCGAGGCCGATCACGACCTCCCACTCGCCGGTTGCGCCCTGGATGCGATAGGTGGATTCAGTCATGCCATTGCCGATAGTGCAGCGCAGCGCAGCTGGAAAGACTCAGTTTGCAGCCTTGGCCTCGACCGGCGCGAAACGGCGGGTCCAATGGCGCGCAGGCTCCTCGATCCAGCGCCAGGCGAGCCATGCCGTGCCCAGCGCGCAGGCGACCACCGCCAGCGACAATGCGGTCGCCACCAGCGGCGGCGGGTCGATGCTCATCAGCCCGAATGTGTTGCGGCCCGGGCGCACCCACTCGGAATGGCCCAGCGCCGTCACGATACCCGGCAGGAAGCGATTGGGCACGATGATATAGACCAGGTGCACCATGTAGAGCGCGAAGGAGAGCTGCCCCAGCGCGACCAGCGGGCGCGCCTGCAGCAGCTTGCTCGCCAGCCCCCCGTCGCGCGCGAAGACCAGGATCATCGCGGTGAACAGCAGGTCGGTGCCCGGAATCCAGGTGGCATTCTTGCCGGGCAGCCACATCAGCCAGACGAAGGCCCCCAGCAGCAGCAATTCGCCGAGCGTCAGCAGGGCCGCACCCGGCTCCACCGCGCGCAGGCGCTGGTGCAGCCAGAAGGCCAGGACGCCGAGCGGGAAGCCGAGCAGCCCGCGCTGGAGCAACCGCCCGAAGCCGATCACATTGAACCCGGTCAAGAGCGCCCAGGCCGATGCGGCAGCGAGCAGCAGCGCCAGCCCGATCGCCCAGCGCCCGCGCCCGAACATCATTGCCGCCAGCGCATAGAGCACCAGCTCCACCGCCACCGCCCAGCTGACCGGGGCATAGAAATTGCCCGCCCCGCGCGCAAAGGCATCGAGCAGGAACACGCCGCGCGCCAGTTCGGTCAGCGGGTGGCTTTCATGCAGGATCGGGCGGAACACCGCGAATTCGAGCAGCACGAAGACCGCGACCATCGCAATGTGCAGAGGATAGACGCGACCCAGCCGCACCAGCAGGAAGCCGCCGCGCGGATAGCCATGCGCCAGCCGCGCGCCATAGCTCATCGCGATGACGAAGCCGGAGAGGATGAAGAAGAAATCGACCAGCATCCACCCGAAGCGGAACGGATAGAGGCCGGCGATCCAGCCGAAATCGCCCGTGTGGTAGAACACGATGGTCAGCGCCGCGAGCCCACGCAGCGAATCGAGCGCGATGAAGCGTTCGCGCTGGGCGCTCACAACAGATCGCCTTCGCGGCTGACCCGGATCGCGGGGCCGCGACGGGCATGTTCGCCCTTCGCGATCTCGTCGACATGGCCGAGCCGGTCGAACTGGTCGATTTCGACCGACCAGACCTGTTCGAGATCATAGACCCACACGCCGTAGCCGTGGATCGTGCCGGTTTCCTCGTCCTGCGAGATGCCGATGATATGGCCGGTCAATCCCGCCGCCTCTTCGAGCGCGGGATCGTCCTTCAGCCGGACGACTTCGAAGAAGCCGATCCCGGCTTCTACCACCACCGCTCCGGCTTGGCATCGAACCCGGCGCGCGCTTCGAGGGCGAGGCCCGCGTTGAGCACGCCCTGTTCGTCGAACGGCCGCCCGATCAGCTGCAGGCCCAGCGGCAGGCCTTCGCGGTTCAGCCCGGCGGGCACGCTCATCGCGGGCAGGCCGGCGAGGCTGGCGGGCACGGCGAAAACATCGTTCAGATACATGCTCAGCGGGTCGCTGGTCTTGTCGCCGAGGCCGAAGGCAGCAGTCGGGCAGGTCGGCGCAAGGATCACATCGACCTGTTCGAACGCCTTGGCGAAATCCTGCGCGATCAGCGTGCGGACTTTCTGCGCCTGGTTGTAATAGGCGTCGTAGAAACCGGCGCTCAGCACATAGGTGCCGATGATGATGCGGCGCTTCACCTCGTCGCCGAAACCGGCGGCGCGGGTGGCGGCGTACATGTCCTGCAGACCGGCGCCATCGGGCAGGTCGCGCAGGCCGTAACGCACGCCATCGTAACGCGCGAGGTTGCTCGACGCTTCGGCGGGGGCGACGATGTAATAGGCCGGCAGCGCATATTTGGTATGCGGCAGGCTGACATCGACGATTTCAGCCCCGGCGTCCTTGAGCCAGGCGATCCCGTCGTCCCAGCTCTTCGCGACGTCCTCGTCCATCCCGTCCATGCGATATTCGCGCGGGATGCCGATCTTCTTGCCGCGCATGTCGGGGTTCAGCCCCGCTTCCCACTGCGGCACGGGCAGGTCGAGGCTGGTCGCATCCTTGGGATCGAACCCGGCCATCGCTTCCAGCATGATCGCGCAATCGGTGACGTCGCGCGCCATCGGCCCGGCCTGGTCGAGGCTGGAAGCGAAGGCGACGATGCCCCAGCGGCTGCAGCGGCCATAGGTCGGCTTGATACCCGAAATGCCGGTGAAGGCGGCGGGCTGGCGGATCGAGCCGCCGGTGTCGGTGCCGGTTGCAGCAGGTGCAAGCCGCGCGGAAACCGCCGCCGAACTGCCACCCGAAGACCCGCCCGGCGCAAGCGCGGCATTGCCGCCATCGTTGCGCCGCCAGGGCGAGATGACATTGCCGAAATAGGACGTCTCGTTGGACGAACCCATCGCGAACTGGTCGAGATTGAGCTTGCCCAGCATGCCCGCCCCGGCCTTCCACAGATTGGCGGACACGGTGCTCTCGTATTCGGGTTCGAACCCTTCGAGGATGTGGCTGGCGGCGGTGGTCTGCACGCCGCGCGTGGCGAACAGGTCCTTCATCCCGATCGGCACGCCGGCCATCGTGCCCAGCGCCTCACCAGCGGCGCGTGCCGCATCGACCGCGTCGGCGGCGGCCAGCGCATGGTCGGGCGTGGCGACGATGAAGGCGTTAAGGGCCGATGCGGCGGCGACATTGGCGTTGAACGCTTCGGCCACTTCGCGCGCGGTGAAATCGCCCGCGGCAACCCCGTCGCGGATCGCCTTGACGCCGAGTTCGGTAAGGGAGTTTGCGTCCATTGGCATTATTCGATCACCTTTGGAACGCCGAAGAAGCCGTGTTCGGCCGCCGGTGCATTGGCGAGGATATCGTCGCGCTTGTTGCCGCCGGTCAGCGGGTCGGCATCGACCACATCGTCGCGCAGGCGCAGCGTGTTGGGGATCACCGCAGTCATCGGTTCGACCTGCGACGTATCGACTTCGCCAAGCTGTTCGACCCAGTCGAGAATGCCCGACAATTCGGGCGCGAGGCAGTCGAGTTCGTCTTCGCTCATCCTGATCCGCGCCAGCGAGGCGATCTTCGCCACGGTGGCCCTGTCGATTGACATAATCCGCAACTCCTGCACGCGGGCCCGTGCCCGGCGCCTGTGGGTGGTTTTCGCGATAGAAACGGCGCTAGCAGCGCCGCCTTGCTGCATCAAGCGCGCGGGCGCGCCCGGGGCTGCCGGGAAAGGCTTATTGCCCCGGTTGCGGCGGACCGCCCGGCCCACCGGGACCGCCGGGAGCACCCGGGGCGCCCTGCTGCATCATCTGCTGCATCGCCTGCATGCGCTGCTGGAATTCCTGCCCGTCCATGAAATCATGCAGGGTGATCTCGAAGGTCAGGTCCGCATTCGGCGGGATCGGGCCGCGCCCGCTTTCGCCATAGCCCATCTTGGACGGAATCTTGAGCGTGTACTTGCCGCCCTTCTTCATCTTCTTGAGGCCTTCGACGAAGCCGGGGATCATCCCGTCGAGCGGCAGCGGCACGCGCTGCGCCTCGTCGAACACGGTGCCGTCGTCCAGCTTGCCGGTGTAGTCGACCAGCACCACGTCATTGTCGGTCGGGCTCGGCCCGGTGCCTTCCTCGATCGCGATCACTTCGATGCCGCCGGCCGGCTTCATCGCCCAGGCGATGCCCGCGGCGACCAGCACGGCGAGGGCGATTCCCAGCCACAGCTTGGTGAGCGAGCCTTTCTCGATCGGCTGCAGCGGGACACGGGTAACTTCGGCCATGATTGGGTTCCTGCAAAGCAAAAGGGCGCGGGATGAACCGCGCCCTGATGGCTGATTAGTGCTGTGGGTTCAAGCGGTCTTGAACGGCAAGCAGGATCACTTGATCCCGTCGCGTTCCATCCGCTTGCGCTCAAGCTTGCGGGCGCGGCGAACGGCGGCAGCCTTTTCGCGGGCGCGCTTTTCGCTCGGCTTTTCGTAGTGGCGGCGCAGCTTCATTTCGCGATACACGCCTTCACGCTGCAGCTTCTTCTTGAGCGCGCGAAGGGCCTGGTCGACATTGTTATCGCGAACGACGATCTGCATAAATTCCAACACCTCACAGCAAATGGCGAAAACCCGCATCAGCGGCGGGGCAGCGCCTTTGAAATCAACGAAAAGGGGGCCGAATCCATTTCGGACCGGCGCGAACGGGTGGCCCCCTAACCGAACTGGCGGGCAAAGGCAAGGCTTTCGGGCCGACAAACTCGCCAGCAGCGCTGGCCCCTTTCCCTGCGCCCTGACGCTCGCTAAAGCCGCCGCATGGCCGCCATATCCCCGTTATCCGCATCGCTCAACGTCGCCATCGGCGGCGGGATGGGTGCGCTCGCCCGCTACCAGCTTGGCCGGGCGATGACCCACTGGCTCGGTCCGACCGTCGTCACCGCCTTTCCCTGGGCCACGCTGACCGCCAATGTGCTGGGCAGCCTGGCGATGGGGCTGCTGGCCGGCTGGCTCGCCCGCCATGGCGGTGCGCATGGCGAACAGCTGCGCCTGCTGGTCGGGATCGGCGTGCTCGGCGGGTTCACCACCTTCTCCAGCTTCAGCCTCGAAATGATGCTGCTGATCGAGCGCGGCCAGCCGAGCACCGCGTTTCTCTATGCCGCCATCTCGCTGCTGGCGGGGCTGACCGGGCTGTATATCGGCCTCATCGCGATGCGGATCGCGGCATGAGCGAGACGCAGGACAACGATGCCGGGGTGGATGTCCGCCTGTTCCGGGTGGCGCAGGACGATGACGGCGTCCGGCTCGACCGCTGGTTCAAGCGCCATCTGCCGCAGGTCGGGTTCGCCATGGTCAGCCGCTGGGCGCGCACCGGGCAGCTCCGTGTCGATGGCAAGCGGGCCAAGCCGGAAGATCGCATCGCTGCGGGCCAGCAGATTCGCGTGCCCCCCGGCGGCGATGCCAGTTCCCGCCCGGCACCCCGGCGCCGCGAGCTGACCGAGGAAGAACTGGCCGAAGCGGAAGCGATGGTGATCTCGCAGGATCGCGCCGCCATCGTGCTCAACAAGCCGCCCGGCCTCGCCACGCAGGGCGGCAGCGGCACGCATCACCATGTCGACGGGCTGCTCGATGCCTTCATCGGCGAGAAAGGCCCGCGCCCGCGGCTGGTCCACCGGCTGGACAAGGATACGTCGGGCGTGCTGCTGATCGCTCGCACGCCGGGCAGCGCCGCGTTCTTTTCCAAGCGGTTTTCCGGCCGCAGTGCCAAGAAGATTTACTGGGCGCTGGTGGTCGGCGTGCCGGAAGTGGCCGAAGGCACGATCGACGCCGCACTCGCCAAGCAGCCGGGCACCGGCGGCGAGAAGATGCATGTCGACGAGGAAAACGGCCAGCGCGCGGTCACCCGCTATCGCGTGGTCGACCGGGCGGGCAATCGCGCCGCCTGGGTCGAGCTGGAGCCGCTGACCGGGCGCACCCACCAGCTGCGCGTCCACCTCGCCGCGATCGGGCACCCGATCGTAGGTGACGGCAAATATGGCGGCAAGGACGCGTTCCTGACTGGCAGCGTCAGCCGCAAGATGCACCTGCACGCACGGCGCCTGATCATCGACCATCCCGATGGCGCCCCGCTGGACGTGACGGCCGCCCTGCCCGAACATTTCGCGGCGAGCATGGAACAGCTCGGCTTCGACGAGACGGCCAGCGATGCGACTCCCGAAGAGGGGCCGCCGCCACCGGGGCGCGAAGGCCAGAAGAAGGCCGCCAAGGCGCATGCCAAGCAATATCGCAAGGCGCGCCGGGGCGAACGGCGCGGGCGCGGAGCGGCCCCGTCGGGCAAGCCGGGCGCGAAGAAGACCCCTGCCAAGCCGGGCACCCGCAAGCCTGCCGACCGCAAGCCCACCGACCGCAAGCCCGCCGACCGCAAGACCGGACCCCGCAAACCTGCCGCCACTCGCAAGCCGGGCACCAAGCCGACAGGCCCGCGGGGGGGCAAGCGTTGATGCATCCCAACCCGCTCTTCCGCAGCGACGACCGTGCGCTGCTCGAGACGCTGGTCGAGGAAATCGGCTTCGGCATGGTCTTTGCCGCCACGCCGGACGGGCCGCGCGTCGCGCATGTGCCGCTGGTTTCGACCGGCGACGGCGCGCTGCAATTCCACCTCTCGCGCGGCAATGCCCTGGCGAAGCATCTCGCCGGGGAGAATGCGCTGGTGGTGATCAACGGGCCGGACGCCTATGTCAGCCCGCGCTGGTATGCCGACCGGGCGACAGTGCCGACCTGGAACTATGTCGCGCTCGAACTGGAAGGGCGGGTGCGGCGGATGGACCAGGACGGGCTCGAAGGGCATCTCCACACGCTGATCGAGAGGCACGAGAGCCGGTTGGGCGGCGAGCCATGGCAGGCCAGTGAAACCCCGCCCGACATGTGGCGCAAGCTCGCCTCTGCGATCACCGGGTTCGAGCTGGAAGTGCTCGCCTGGCGCCCGACGCTCAAGCTGTCGCAGAACAAGCCCGCGCAGGACCGCGAAGCGATCGCCGCCGGGCTGGACAGCAGCGGCGCCCCCGCCCTCGCCCAGCTGATGCGCAGCCTTGCACCCGCCGGTGACCCTGCATGACGGGCAAGATCGCCATCTTCGACTGCGACGGGACGCTGGTCGACGGGCAGGCGAATATCTGCGAATCGATGGAAGCCGCCTTCGCCCATGCCGGGCTGGCGCTGCCCGACCGCCACGAAATCCGCCGCATCGTCGGGCTGAGCCTGCCGCAGGCGGTGCGCCTGCTGGCGCCGGAGATCGCCGATGATTTGCGGACCGAGGTGGTCGATACCTATCGCCAGCACTATCGCGCTGCGCGCGAGGAAGGCCGCCTGGAGGAACCGCTGTATGACGGGATCGCCGGGCTGCTGGAGGAATTGCGCGACCTCGGCTGGGCGCTGGGGGTGGCGACCGGCAAATCCGACCGGGGGCTGCGGGCCTGCCTTGCCTCGCACAATATCCTCGACTGGTTCGTGACCTTGCAGACCGCCGACCGCCACCCGTCCAAGCCGCATCCCGCGATGCTGGAAGCTGCCTTGTTCGAAGCCGGGTTGGCGCCCGCCGATGCGGTGATGGTCGGCGACACCAGCTTCGACATCACCATGGCCCGCGCGGCAGGCGTGCGCGCGATCGGGGTCGATTGGGGTTACCACACGCCGCAGGAACTGCTGAGCGAAGGGGCCGAAGCGGTGGCGCACAGCGTGCCCGAACTGAAGGAACTGCTGCTGTGAGCGAGCGAGACCCGGCAGCCGCGCGCTTCGCGGTGATTTCGATCCTGCGCCTGATGGGCGTCGCCATGGTGCTGGGCGGGGTGGTCATCGTTTCAGGCAACAGCTCGCTGCCGCAATGGGCCGGCTGGGTGCTGGTGGTGATCGGCATGGGCGACACCTTCATCGTGCCGCAGATGCTCGCCCGCCGGTGGCGGACGCCGCCCGAATGAAACGCTTTTACAAACAGGCCGCCGCTGCCCCCGTGGATGGCGGCTGGCAGGTGATGCTCGACGGGCGCGGGGTGAAAAGCGTCGGCGGCCGCCCGCAAGTGGTCCCGACGCAGGCACTGGCCGAGGCGATGGCGGCGGAATGGGGCGCCCAAGGCGAGGAAATCGACCCCGCCGGCTTCATCCTGCGCGACCAGGCCGACTATGCGATCGACGTGGTCGCGCCCGATCCGGGCAAGGCGGTTGCGGCCCTGCTCGCCTTCGCGGGCAGCGACACGCTATGCTATCGCGCCGATCCCGAAGATGCGCTGTTCCGGCGCCAGCAAGACGTGTGGGAACCCCTGCTGGGCGCGCTCGAAACAGCAGAGGGCGTCCGGTTCGAACGGATCAGCGGGATCATCCACCGCCGCCAGCCGGAGGCGACGCTGGCGCGGCTGCAGGCGCGGCTGGACGAATACGATCCCTTCACCCTCGCCGCGCTCGGTACCATGGCCTCGCTCGCCGCCTCGCTGTGCATCGCGCTGGCCGCGCTCGACCCGGCGGCGGACAGTGCCGCGCTGTGGCAGGCCGCCAATCTCGAGGAAGTGTGGCAGGCCGAATTATGGGGCGAGGATGTTCAGGCCGCCGAGCGCCTGGCGCGCCGCGGCCTGGAATTCGCCACGGCACGCGAATTTGCGCAGATGGTGCGGACAGGCTGATCCGTTCGGGATTGCCGCAGGCAGTGCCTTAGCCGATCCAGTCCGCGACCTGGCCCGCGACATCGTTGGCGGCATCGTTGAGCGCCGAGCCGACCGGCCCCGCTTCTGCCGGGATGCCCGGGACAACTGCCTCGAACCGGCGGGTTTCGACCTTGCCATCCTTGGCGGTGCGGATCGCATCGAACCGGACCACGACCGACGAGGCACGCGCATCATAGCCGAAATCGAGCAGCGTGCCGCGCAGCTGCGCGTCGGCGCGCAAGGCGGGTTCGTCGTCGGCGATCACCATGCGCCCGGTCTTCACCCGGATCGTTTCGGCCAGCAGCTGGCGAAACAGCCGCGCGGGCTTGTCCACCCATTGCGCGTCCTTGAGATAGGCGACGCTGCTGTCGTCGATCTGCACCGGCACGCGCATGACGTCGATCCGCAGCGGCGCTTCGGGTTCGAACACCGCGATGGCGCGGCTTGCGCTGGTGGCAGCCGTCTGCCCGGCGGGCGCGCTGCTGGTGGGCGTCAGCGTCAGCAGGCTGGGCGGCAGCTTGGGCGACAGGCTGACACAACCGGCCAGGCCTGTGCTCAGCGCCAGCGCCACGACAGGTGCGATCAGGATCCGCGGAGTGAAGTTCATCGCCGTCTGGCTCCTCAAGGCTTGTAGTCGGGCAGCGATTGCCCCTTGATGAGCGACCCTGCGCCCTGGTTTTCGAGTTTCTCGGTCACCTGCCGCAGCGCCTTGGTGGTGGCGCGCAGGTCGCGCAGCGTCGCTTCGGCGGCGGGCAGCGTTTCCTCGTTCAGCCGCGCGGCGGCGGGCTGCGTGCTGTCGAGCGTCTTCTGCAGCGACTGGGCCGCCTGATTGGCCGATTTGAGCGTTTCGCGCAGCTGGCCGGCAAGCGACTGGCCTTCGGAATTGATGAGGTTATCGGTCGAACCCATCACTTTTTCAAAGGCGTCGAGCGCCTCGCTCGCCTGGCGCAGGGTAACCTGCAACTCGGCCAGCGTGCGCGACACCTGCGGCGCCGCATCGGCCAGCCCCTTGGTCGCGCGGTCGGTATTGGCGAGGATGCCCGAAATATGTTCGAGGTTTTCGTCGCTCATCAGCCCATTGAGCCGTTCGGTCACCGTCGCCAGCCGTTCGAGCAGCAGCGGCGCATTGGCCAGCAGTTCGCCCAGCCCGCCCGGCTTGGTCGGGATCACCGGCACGCCATCGGGGCAGGCGGTGGTATCGCAGGTGATCGGCGCCTGTCCGGCACGCGCACCGTCGAGCAGGATGGTCGAAATGCCGGTGAACGAGCTTTGCACCGTGGCGGTGGTGCCGGTGAGGATCGGCACGTCCTCCTTCACCTTCACCCGCACGCGGACATAGTCGGGATCGCGCTTCCACAATTCGATCTGCGACACCTGCCCGACCGGCACGCCCGCGAAGGATACTTCCGACCCGGTGGCAAGCCCGGACACGGACTGCTTGAAAAGGATGTCATATTCCTTCTGGTGGCCCGCGCTCAGCCCGGCAAGCCAGATGATGAAGCCCGCGAGCCCCGCCAGCAGCAGCAGCGTGACCGCGCCGACCCAGATATGGTTTGCCCGAGTTTCCATCGCGCCCTTCCTATGCCCCGCCGGTGGCAGGCTTGTCCATCTTCGCGCGCGCCTTGCTGGCGAGCGCCGCCCGGCCGCGCGGGCCGTTGAAATATTCCTGGATCCACGGGTGATCGAGCGCCAGCAGCTCGTCGATCGTGCCCACCGCGATCACTTTCTTGTCCGCCAGCACCGCCACCCGGTCGCAAATCTCGTAGAGCGTGTCGAGATCGTGGGTGATCAGGAACACGGTCAGCCCCAGCGTGTCGCGCAGTTCCAGCGTCAGCCGGTCGAAATTGGCCGCGCCGATCGGGTCGAGCCCGGCGGTCGGTTCGTCGAGGAACAGCAGTTCCGGATCGAGCGCGAGCGCGCGGGCAAGGCCGGCGCGCTTCTTCATCCCGCCCGACAATTCGGAGGGATATTTGCTCACCGCCTCTTCCGGCAGGCCCGAGAGCATCACCTTGAAGCGGGCGATTTCGTGCAGCAGATCCTCTTCGATATCCGGATAGAACTGGCGCAGCGGCACCTCGACATTCTCACCCACGGTCAGGGTGGAGAACAGCGCCCCGCCCTGGAACAGCACGCCCCAGCGGTTGCGCACGCCCAGTTGCTGGTCGGGTTCGGCATTGGTGATCGAGCGGCCGAAGACTTCTATTTCACCCGCGCTGGGCGTCTGCAGCCCGATGATGGATCGCATCAGAACCGATTTGCCGGTGCCCGAACCGCCGACGACGCCAAGGATTTCGCGCCGCCGCACCTGCAGCGACAGATCCTCGTGCACCACCTGGTCGCCGAAGCGGTTCTCCAGCCCTTCGACCACGATCGGGTAGTCGCCGCGAAAGCGACGATGGCGGAAATCGTCCGGGTCGATCTCGTCGATCTCGCTCATCCCCAGCCGATCTCGGTGAAGAACACCGCGAAGAAGGCATCGAGCACGATCACCGCGAAGATCGCCTGCACCACCGCCATGGTGGTGCGCAGGCCGACTTCCTCGGAATTGCCCTTCACCTGCATGCCCTGGTAGCAGCCTGCCAGCGCCACGATCAGCCCGAACACCGGTGCCTTGATCAGCCCGACCCACAGATCGTAGAGCGGCACCACTTCCTTGATCCGGGTGAGGAAGGTGAAGAAGGGAATGCCCAGCGTCAGATCGCCGATCACTGCGCCGCCGATGATCGCGACCACCGCCGAATAGAAGCCGAGCAGCGGCATCATAAGCACGGCGGACAGGATGCGCGGCAGTACCAGCGCTTCCATCGGGGAAATGCCGATGGTCCGCATCGCGTCCACTTCCTCGGTCAGCTTCATCGTGCCGAGCTGCGCGGCGAAGGCCGAGCCGGAGCGGCCCGCGACCATGATCGCGGTCATCAGCACGCCCAGTTCGCGCAGGGTGATCCGCCCGACGAGGTTGACCGTCAGCGCCTCCGCCCCGAATTGCTGCAACTGCACCGCGCCCTGCTGCGCGATCACGATCCCGATGAGGAAGCTCATCAGCCCGATGATGCCCAGCGCGGAGACGCCCACCAGCTCCAGCTGGCGTACCAGCGCCTTGCCGCGGAAGCGGCTGGGATGGCGAATGACCGCGCCGACAGCGAGGACGATCAGGCCGAGAAAGCCGACCAGGTTGAGCGTCGCCACGCCCGAATTGACCACCTTGTCGCCAATCGCCTCGGTCACGCGCAGCTGCACGGGCGCGCGTTCGGGTTCGATCGGTGCATTGCCGTCGAGCCCGGCGACGGCTGCCATCAACCGCTCCGCCCGCTCGCTCGCGCCGGTCACCTCGCCGCCATGGTCGCGCTGCAGGGCGCAGATCGCCCAGGCGCCGACAGTGTCGATTTCGGTGACGTTCGACAGGTCGATGCAGCTCAGCGCGACATCGACGCGGCGCAGGTCCTGGTCGATCGCGCCGATGGTGGAAACGAGATAAGGCCCGGAAAGGACGAGCCTATTTCCGCCGGACGAATCCTGTTCAATCGAAAAATTGGCCCCGGCGCTCATCGGGCGCGGGTATGCGGGCAAAATGCGGCATCGACAAGACTTGTCGCTGCGCCGCCGCGCTGGCAAAGGCCGCAGCGCTATGGAATCCACGCTGGACAAGACTTTCGACCCCGCCGCGATTGAGGCGAAATGGTATTCCCATTGGGAAAATAACGGGCTGTTCCGGCCCGAGCGGCCCGATGCGACCCCCTTCACCATCGTCAACCCGCCACCGAACGTCACCGGCAGCCTGCATATCGGCCACGCGCTGGACAACACGCTGCAGGACATCGTGATCCGTTACGAGCGGCTGCGCGGGAAAGACGCGCTGTGGGTGGTGGGCACCGACCATGCGGGTATCGCGACGCAGATGGTGGTCGAGCGCCAGCTGGAGGCCCGGCAGGACAAGCGCACCAATTATTCGCGCGAAGACTTCGTCGACAAGGTGTGGGAGTGGAAGCACGAAAGCGGCGGGCAGATCACCCGCCAGCTGCGGCGCCTGGGCTGTTCGATGGACTGGAGCCGCGAGCAGTTCACGATGGACCCGCACTTCACCCGCGCGGTGGTGAAGGTGTTTGTCGATCTCTACAACCAGGGCCTGATCTACCGCGACAAGCGGCTGGTGAACTGGGACCCGGCGCTCAAGACCGCGATTTCCGACCTCGAGGTCGAAGCGCGCGAGGTGCAGGGCCACATGTGGCACTTCAAATACCCGCTCGCGGGCGGTGAAACCTACACCTATGTCGAGCGCGATGCGGACGGCAACGTCACGCTGGAGGAAGAGCGCGACTATATCTCCATCGCCACCACCCGGCCCGAAACCATGCTGGGCGACGGTGCGGTGGCGGTCCACCCGTCCGATGCGCGCTATGCGCCGATCGTGGGCAAATTGTGCGAGATCCCGGTGGGGCCGAAGGAGCACCGCCGCCTGATCCCGATCATCACCGACGATTATCCCGATCCCGCTTTCGGTTCGGGCGCGGTGAAGATCACCGGCGCGCACGACGAAAACGATTATGGCGTCGCTACCCGCAACAACATCCCGATGTACCGGCTGATGGACGAGGTCGCCGCGATGCGCGCCGACGGTGCGCCCTATGCAGAGGAATCGGCGAAAGCGCGCGCCATCGCCATGGGCGAACTGACCGCCAGCGCCGCCGAAGTGGACGCGATGAACCTCGTGCCCGAGGAATATCGCGGGCTGGACCGCTACGCCGCGCGCAAGGCGGTGGTGGCCGATATCGACGCCGAAGGGCTGATGATCGGGGTCGAGGACAAGGTGATCATGCAGCCGTTCGGCGACCGCGGCGGCGTGGTGATCGAACCGATGCTGACCGACCAGTGGTATGTCGACGCCAAGACGCTGGCCGAAGCGCCGATGGAGGCCGTGCGCAGCGGCGCCATCGAGATCGTGCCGAAGAGCTGGGAAAAGACCTTCTTCAACTGGATGGAAAACATCCAGCCGTGGTGCGTTTCGCGCCAACTGTGGTGGGGCCATCGTATTCCGGCGTGGTTCGCCGAGGACGGGACCATTTTCGTCGCCGAAACCGAGGACGAGGCCCAGGCCATGGCGGGCGAAGGCGTGGCGCTGGCCCGCGATCCCGACGTGCTCGATACCTGGTTCTCCTCCGCGCTGTGGCCCTTCGCCACGCTCGGCTGGCCGGAACAGACCGAGCTGCTCGCCAAGCATTACCCCAACGACCTGCTGATCTCCGGCTTCGACATATTGTTCTTCTGGGATGCGCGCATGGCGATGCAGGGCATCCATTTCATGAAGGAGGTGCCGTGGAAGCGGCTCTATCTCCATGGGCTGGTGCGCGCGGCGGACGGGGCGAAAATGTCCAAGTCCAAGGGCAATGTGGTCGATCCGCTCGGCCTGATCGACCAATACGGCGCCGATGCGCTGCGCTTCTTCATGGCGGCGATGGAAAGCCAGGGCCGCGACGTGAAGATGGACGAGAAGCGGGTCGAGGGATACCGCAACTTCGCCACCAAGCTGTGGAACGCCACCCGCTTCTGCCAGTCGAACGGGATCGGCGCGAGCGACACGATCGCCGCCCCGCAGGCGAAACTGGCCGCCAACCAGTGGATCATCGGCGAAGTCGCGCAGACAGTGGCCGAGCTGGACAAGGCCATGGCCGAGCTGCGCTTCGACGCCGCGGCCAATGCCATCTACCATTTCGTGTGGGACCAGTTCTGCGACTGGTATCTCGAACTGATCAAGCCGGTGTTCGGCGGCGATGCCGACAGCCCGGCGGCGGCTGAAACCCGTGCCGTGGCCGGCTGGGCGCTCGACCAGATCCTGGTGATGCTGCACCCCTTCATGCCCTTCATCACCGAGGAACTGTGGCACGCGCAGGCCAGCTATCAGGGCGGCACGCGCCCCTACGAGCTGATCCTCGCGCAATGGCCGCAACCCGACGCCAGCGTCGACAGTCACGCCAAGGCGGCCATCGATTGGGTGATCGAACTGACCAGCGCCACCCGCGCGGCCAAGGCGGAACTGGGCATCGCGCCTGGCGCCAAGCTGGAAGCATGGGTTGCCGCCCCGTCCGAGCTTGCCACGCGCGTGATCGAACGCAGCGCCGCTGCGATCGAGCGGCTGGCGCGCCTGACCCCGATCCACACCGGCGAAGCACCGGCAGGCGCGGCGATGCAAGTCACCGCGATGGGCGATGTCTTCGTCGTCCCGCTCGAAGGGATCATCGACATCGCAGCCGAAAAGGCGCGGCTGGCCAAGGCGCTGGAGGCGTCGCGCAAGGAAGCCAAATCGCTCGAAGGGCGGCTGGGCAACCCCAGCTTCGTCGAACGTGCCAAGCCCGAAGCGGTGGAGAAGGCCCGTGCCGACCATGCCCACCACGCGGGCGAGGTCGCGCGGCTGGAAGCGGCGCTGGCGCGGCTGGACTGACCGGATTGCGCGGGTCGAACGTCCGGTTCGGCCCACGCAATGCCCCTGCCTGCCCATGCGCGATTTTCCTACGTCGCCGCTTTGTGGCATGGCCCGGGCATGACCGCGACAAACCTGCCCTCGTACCCCGCAATTGCCGCCCCGCCGGGGGCAGGTTTTTTCGCGCCAGGACAGTGTAACACCCGGTCCATGTCTCCCTTTCCTGCGGGCTTGCGGGCATGAGCCTGGTCCTTGCCACACAGGCGCCCGGCGAGCCGGAGATCTTCGCTTCGCTGCAGGGCGAAGGGGCATCGGCCGGGCAGCCCTGCACCTTCCTGCGCCTGTCGCGCTGCAACCTTGCCTGCCAGTGGTGCGACACCGCCTATACCTGGCGGTTCGAGGGCGATAATCGCCCGCACCGCGACGGGGTGGACTTCGCCCGCAAGGACAACCAGCTGACGCTGGCCGAGGAAGAGGTGGCGCAGCGCATCCTCGCCTTCGCCCCGCGCCGCCTCGTCATCACCGGCGGCGAGCCGCTGTTGCAGGCAGGTGCGCTGGCCGAGCTGGCAAAGCTGCTCCCCGATCACCGGATCGAGGTCGAAACCAACGGCACCGTCGCGCCGCCCGTGCGGTTCGATGTGTATGTCGACCAGTACAATGTCAGCCCCAAGCTGGCGCACAGCGGCAATCCCGCCGATCTGGCGCTGGTGCCCGAACGGCTGCACCACTGGGCCGCCGAACCGCGCGCCTTCTTCAAATTCGTGGTCGCGCAGCCGGGCGATGTCGATGAAGTGCTGGCCCTTGCCCGGACCTATCGCATGGACCCGGCGCGCATCTACCTGATGCCCGAGGGGACCGACAGCGCGACGCTGCGCCAGCGCGAACAATGGCTGGCGCCGCTCTGCCTCGCCCATGGTTTGCGCATGAGCGACCGCTTGCATATCCACCTGTTCGGCGACACACGCGGCACATGAGCACCCCCGGCAGCTTGCAACGCATGGACCTCACCAGCGGTCCGATCCTGCGCACCCTGCTGGTGTTCAGCGTGCCCACCCTCGCCTCGAACCTGCTCCAGTCGCTCAACGGCACGGTCAATGCGATCTGGGTCGGGCGGCTGCTGGGCGAAGCGGCGCTGGCGGCGACGGCCAATTCCAATATCGTGATGTTCCTCGTCTTCGCCGGCGTGTTCGGCTTCGGCATGGCGGCGACGGTCAAGGTCGGGCAGGCGTTCGGTGCGAAGCGGATCGACGCCGCGCGGCGCACCTTCGGCACCGCGATCGGGTTCTGCGGCGTGCTGGCGGTGGCGGTGGCGGCAACCGGGTGGATCTTCGCCCCGCAATTGCTGCACCTGCTGGCGACACCGGGCGAATCCTATGCCCTCGCGCTCGCCTATCTGCGGATCATCTTCCTCTCCATGCCGGCGGGCATGATGACGATCATCATCGCGATGGGGCTGGGCGGATCGGGCGATTCGCGCACCCCGGCGCTGTTCATGCTGCTGTCGGTCATGCTGGACGTGGCGCTCAACCCGCTGCTGATCGCGGGCATCGGGCCCTTCCCCCGGCTGGGTATCGCCGGGTCGGCGCTTGCCACTGCGACGGCGACCTATGTCACGCTGTTCGCTCTGGTCGGCTGGCTTTACTGGAAAGACCTGCCGTTGCGGCTGCGCGGGGCGGAGCTGCGCTATCTCGTGCCCGCCCGCAGCGAGCTGGGCTATATCCTCGGCAAGGGATTGCCGATGGGGGCGCAGATGCTGCTGGTGTCCTCGGCCGGGATCGCGATGGTCGGGCTGGTCAATCGCGAAGGCTTGCTGGCGACCGCCGCCTATGGCGCCTCGATGCAGCTGTGGTCCTATTTGCAGATGCCCGCGATGGCGATTTCGGGCGGGGTCAGCGCGATGGCGGCGCAGGCGATCGGCGCCGGGCTGCACCACCGGCTGGAAGCGACCACGCGCGCCGGGCTGCTCGCCAATTTCGCGATGACCGGCCTGCTCACCGTGCTGCTGCTCGCCTTCGACCGGCCGCTGCTGGTGCTGTTCCTGGGGCCGGACAGCCCGGCGGTGCCGCTGGCACGGCACATCCAGCTGCTGGCGAGCTGGAGCTTCGTACTCTTCGGCATGACGATCATGTTCTTCGGCACGATGCGCGCCGGGGGCGCGGTGATCGCGCCGCTGGTGGTGCTGGCGATTTCGCTGTTCCCGGTCCGCCTGGGCTTCGTCTTCGGCGCGCGCGACTGGCTGGGGCAGGATGCGCTGTGGCTGGCTTTCCCGGTCGGCTCGCTGGCAGCGGTGCTGCTGTCGTGGATCGCCTATCGCCGCCCCGGCTGGCGCGAGAGCGCGCGGGCGGTTCCGGCGACCGAGGCCGCCGAGGAAAGCCAGGCCGATGGCGAACCCGCCGGTCGGATGGCGCCGAATATCTGAGCGCCACGCGATTGCAATTGCGCGAGTATGCCGCAAGCCCGCCCGGCTGGCGGGAACCTATTGCCCCTGGGTCCGCCAGCGCTGGACGGTGCGCCACACGGCGTCTTCCTCGCCGCCCGATGCATTCCACAGCTCGACGAAGCTGGGGTCTTCGGAAGCAGGCCGCTTGGCCTCGTCGACATTGTCGAAGGCGACGCGGATGGGAATCGCGACACCTTCGCCGCAGATGATGCATTCGCGGTTGCGCAGCGCCGGGATACTGTCGAGGAAGCCGCGCGCCCCTTCGGGCATGGCTGCCTTCACGAAGGCCTGGTCGCGATCGTTGTTGAGGCGCATCGAGATGATCGTGCCGCACTGCGACAGCACACCTTCGGCAAGGTCCGACGGGCGCTGGGTGATCAGACCCAGCGAAATCCCGTATTTACGGCCTTCCTTGGCGATGCGGCTGAGGATGCGCCCCACGCTCGACCCGTCGGCGTTCTTCTCGTTGGGAACGTAACGGTGCGCCTCTTCGCAGACCAGCAGGATCGGGCGGGTCTTCTCCTCGCGCCCCCAGATCGCGAAGTCGAACACCAGGCGACTGAGCACCGCAACCACAGTCGAGGTGATGTCAGACGGCACGCCCGACACGTCAATGATCGCGATCGGCTTGCCGTTGGACGGCATGCGGAAGATCTTGGCGATGAATTCGGCCATCGTGTCGCCCACCAGCATGCCCGAGAACATGAACTGGTAACGCGGATCGGCCTTGAGCTCTTCGAGCTTGTTCTTGATCCGCATGTAGGGGGCCGAAGTGGTCGATTTGTCGAGCTTGCCCATCTCGTTCTGGATCTCGTTGGAGAGGTCCGACAGGAGGTAGGGAATCGGGGAATCGACGGTGATCTTGCCGATGGTCTCGGCCAGCCGGTTCTTGCTGCGCGCCTTGAGCAGGCACTTCGCCAGAATGTCGGCATCCACCTGCCGCTCGTTGCCATTGCTGGTCAGCAGGACTTCGCAATGTTCCTCGAAGTTCATCAGCCAGTAGGGCATCTGCAAGTTGGAAACGTCGAGGATCAGGCCCGTCTGCTTGAACGCGGCGGAATATTCGCCGTGCGGGTCGATCATCAGGATGTGCCCTTCGGGCGCAGCCTCGCAGATGCGGTGCAGGATCAGCGCAGCGCTGGTCGACTTGCCGGTACCGGTCGAGCCGAGCAGCGCGAAATGCTTGCCCAGCATGGCGTCGACATACATGCCGGCGCGGATATCCTTGGTGGGATAGACGGTGCCGACCTGGATCGCAGAACGGCCATCGCTGGCATAGATCTGCTTGAGGTCGTTGGTCGTCGCCGGATAGATCATCGCGCCCGGCACCGGGTATCGCGTGACACCGCGGCGGAAGCTGTGGATCTTGCCGGTGAGCTTTTCCTCGTCACCTTCGCCGAGGAAGTCGATATTGGCGACGATCCCGCCCGCGCGGCGATCCTGGCGCTGGTTGCGCACGCTGGCGAGCAGCCAGCCCTTGCCGACGCGGATCTTGATCTGGCTGCCGACCTGGCCGGCCAGTGCGATCGACGGATCGCTGTCCGCCATGCATTCGTTGAGCCGTTCGATATCGAGCGCGATCTGCGAACCCGACCCGGCAATTTCGAGAACGACACCGATGGGCTGTGCGGCGTTGCTGCTGCTGCGCTTCGGCTCGCGGCTGGCTGGCGCGTCGGCCTCGCCAGGATCCACAGCGCGCGCGCGGTCAAAATTCTGATGCCCCATATCGGTCATGTATCGCCCCGAAACCACGTTTGTCTGGGGGCTTCGCTAGCCGGAAAGGGGTTAATATTGGGTCAACCTGCGACTCCCGGTCGCGGCAATCGGCGCATCGTCAGACCAGCGCGAACAAGCGACCGGCAAGCCAACCCATCGCCACCGACAGTCCCACGGCGACAAGCCCGTAGAGCAGCGACTGCGCCTTGGAGAACACTTCCACGAAACGTTCGAAGCCGACCTTCTTCACCTCGACATCGGCGACCGCCGTGGCGATTACCCGCCCACGCGAAATGGCAAAGGTTTCAGCGGTGTAATTCCCCGTCTGCACATTCGACGGCAACGAGATGCGCGCCTGGTAGAGCACCTTCCCGTTGATCGACACCCCGTGCATGTCTTCCTTGTAAAGCCCCTGCTGCCCGCGCAAATCGACCAGCCCGGCTGCGAAGCGGCGCTGTTCGGCAACATCGATCACGCCGCTGGGCGAGAACTGGATGTAATTCAGCCCGAGCTCGTAAATCGCCGCGGTCTTGTCATCGACCATCTCGGAAATCGGCCGCGAGGATGAAATCGCGAAGAACGATGGAGCGGACCTGAATGCGGTGCTGTCGGCGTTGACCCAGATCCCGCCCACGCGCTCCTTCTCGCGTACGCGGATCGGCTCGGTCGGCCCCTTGAGCAACACGACGATATCGTAATTCTGCGCCGCGCGCTGTCCGCGCGGGTCGAGGATTGCGCCGAACAGCAGCAATTCGGTGCCGGTGAAGCCCTGCCGCACCTGCACTTCGTGCTGGGATACTTCGGGCACCAAGATCGGGTCGCTCTGCGCGGTCAATGCCGCGAAACAGAGCAGGAGAAACGCAAGCCGCCTCACAGCTGGGTGACCGTAAAGATCTCGTCCGGACGCACACTCAGGCCATACAGCATCCTGAGCGCGATCAGCAGCACTGTGGCCGCCAGCACGAGGCGCAGCATCTCCGGCTTGGCCGTGAGTGCGATCTTGGTGCCGATCTGCGCGCCCGAGACCGAACCGAGCAGCAACAGCGCGGCCAGCACCACATCGACCGCATGCGTGGTCAGCGCATGCATCATCGTGGTGATCATGGTGGTGAACAGGATCTGGAACAACGATGTGCCGACCACGACATTCGCGCTCATGCCCAGGATGTAGAGCATGGCGGGCACGAGGATGAAGCCGCCGCCCACACCCATCAGCATGGTCAATATGCCGACCCCCATGCCGAGCAGCAGCGGCGCAAGGGGCGAAATATACAGGCCCGAACGATAGAAGCGCCAGCGCAGCGGCAGCACCGCCACCAGCGGGTGATGGCGCCGCTTGGCGACCTGCGGCTTGATCCCGCTGCGGCTGGCGCGCAGGCTGGTAATCGCCTCGCGCAGCATCAGCGAGCCGATCGAGCCCAGCAGCACCACATAGAGCACGTTGATGACCACATCGATCTGGCCGATCGACTGGAAGAAATTGAACAGCAGCGCGCCGATGCCGGACCCGATGACGCCGCCACCGACCATCACCCCGCCCATCTG
>JACXVD010000075.1 GCA_014763545.1 Sphingomonadales bacterium | reverse complement strand
GGCGGGGCGATGGCTGGCTGTTCCAGCAGCAATTCGTTGAGCCGGCTGGCAGCACCCGCGCCGCGCAGCAGATCGCCATAGACCTCGGTCAGCGAGCCGAAGGCACCGGCAACCAGGCCGCCGGTGAGCACGAAGGCAGCGATGGTGCCGCCGCTGATCGCCCCGGTCGAAACCGCGATCGCCCCGCGCCACATGACCATGGTGATCCCGCCGAACACGAACAGGATGACGATCGAGGTCATCACCGCGCGCAGCATGATCCGGCGCTTGGCGGTGGCGAAGGTCCGTTCCACCGCTTCGGCAAAGCGGCTGCCTTCGCGCCCCTCCTGGTTGAATGCCTGGACGATCTTCATCGCTCCCAGCACTTCGGTGACCATCGCGCCGACATCGGCCACCCGGTCCTGGCTGTGGCGCGAGACGGCGCGGATGCGGCGCCCGAAATAGACGATCGGCAACACCACCAGCGGGATGCCGATCAGCAGCCCGACGGTCAGCGTCGGGGCGAGATAGAGCAGCAGCACCGTGCCGCCGATGGCGGTCAGCAGGTTGCGCAGCGCGACGGACACGGTGGTGCCCACCACCTGTTCGATCAGCGCCGTGTCCGACGTCATCCGGCTGGAAATTTCCTTGGGGCTGTTTTCCTCGTAGAAACTGGGCGCAAGGCGCAACAGGTTCTGCTGCACTTTCAGGCGGATGTCCGCGACCACCCGCTCGCCCAACCAGCTGACGAAATAGAACCGCAGCGCCGTGCCCAGCGCCAGCACCAGCACGATCATCAGCAAATACTGGAACGCCTGTGCGATCTGCGGTTCGCTGGCGCCGCCGCTGAATGCGTGGTCGATGATGACCTTGAAGCGATAGGGGATCGCCAGCGTCGCCGTCGCTGTCGTCATCAGTGCGATCAGGGCAAGGATCACCTGCTTGGGATAATTGCCCGCCGCCGACCAGATCATCCGCAGCGGGGCGAGCGATTTCGCCTTGGGCGGCTCCGATGCTTGCGGGGTTTGGGTTGCGGCAGCATCCGCGGCCGGATCCTGCCTATCCTCTTGCGGGACTTCGTCTTGCGCCATGTGCGCCACCTAGCGGCGCGCGGCGGCAAAATCCACTGCCAAGACGGTCGCCCACGCCGCCGCCAAATGGGGCGATCCCCCCGAAGGTGCATATTGCATTGCACAATGGGCCGAATAGAGGCACGATGCAGCGCAACAAGACGGGCCGAAACGGCCCGCCCGCAGGACAAATGCCATGCTTTACCATGCTCACGAAATGCAGCGCGCCTGGCTGTCCAGTGCCAGCGCCATGGCCTCCATCGGCGCGGAATTGCTCGGCAATCCGGCGAACCCGATGGGCTATTTCGGCATGGCGCCGATGATGGCGAGTGCGCTGGAAGTCTTCGCCCACGCAACCGCGCCGCGCGGCAAGCCCGAATTCGACATCGATACGGTCGAGGTCGATGGCCACAAATATCCCGTCACCGAAGCCGCCGTGGTGCGCAAGGCCTATGGCGATCTGCTGCGCTTCTCGCACACCGGCCTGCCGGCCGATGCGCCCAAGCTGTTGATCGTCGCGCCGATGAGCGGCCATTACGCCACGCTGCTGCGCGGCACGGTCGCGCGCATGCTGGAACATGCCGAAGTCTACATCACCGACTGGGCCGACGCGAAGATGGTCCCCCCGCACGAAGGGCGCTTCGACCTCGACGATTACATCGACTACCTGATCGAATTCCTGACCTTCATCGGCGAAGGCACCCATATGCTGGCGGTGTGCCAGCCTTCGGTTCCTGCGCTGGCGGCGACGGCTGTGATGGCGGGCGACGGCAATCCCTTCCGCCCCGCGACGCTGACGATGATGGGCGGACCGATCGACACCCGCGAATCGCCCACCACGGTGAACGATGTGGCGATGGACCGGCCGATCGAATGGTTCCGCCACAATGTCGTGGCGACCGTGCCGATCCAGTATCCGGGTGCCGGGCGCAAGGTCTATCCCGGCTTCATGCAGCTGGCCGGCTTCATGAGCATGAACCTCGGCAGCCACCTGCTGAGCCATTACGAGATGTTCAAGCACCTGACCGTGGGCGACGAGGAAAGCGCGCAGGCGACCAAGGATTTCTACGACGAATATCGTTCGGTCTGCGACATGACCGCCGAATTCTACCTCCAGACGGTGGAGGAAGTGTTCCAGCGCCATTCGCTGCCCAACGGCGAATTCGTCCACCGCGGCAAGGTGATCGACCTCGGCGCGATCAAGGATACCGCGATCCTCGCGATCGAAGGTGAGAAGGACGATATCTCGGGGATCGGCCAGACCAAGGCCGCGCTCAAGTTGGCGACCGGGTTGGCGACGGCCAAGAAGAAATATTACATGGCCGAAGGGGCGGGCCATTACGGCATCTTCAACGGCAGCAAATGGCGCACCAAGGTCGCGCCGGTGGTAGAACAGTTCATGGCCGATCACGCGATGGCCAAACCTGCCAAGAAGGCCGCGCTGAAGCTGGCCTGACGGTGGGTTAGGGCGCGCTCAGGCGCGTTCAGGGCGCTCTCAGCTGCCGTTCAGGGCTCGCTCGCTCGCCGCCCGCCGAAGATCCGGCGCAGGACATGGCGCGCCAGCATCAGCAGCGCCACGGTCATCGCCAGCATGGCCAGCGCGACGATGCCGGAAATCACCGGGAACTGGAAAATGAGGTAGAGCAGCCCCGCGCTCGCCACATCCTCCGTGCTCGACATCACGAAATTGCTCACCGGTTCGGGGCTGGTGTTGATCACCGCCCGTGCACCCGCCTTGCCGCCATGTGCCAGCAAGGCGCCGCTGCCGCCGAGGATGAAGGCGATTACCTGCGTTGCCGGATCGGAGGGATCGACGATCGCCAGCGCCAGCAGCGCGCCGCCGATTGGCCGCACGGCGGTGTGCACCGTATCCCACAGCGAATCGATCCATGGCACTTTGTCGGCGAAGAATTCCGCCAGCGCGGCGGCCCCGGCGATGCCGATGATCCACCAGCTGCCCAGCACCTGCAGGCTCTGGAGGTGTTCGGGCAAGGGCAGCAGCCCGTAATGCATCGCCAGCCCGGTGGCGACGATGCTGAGGTACAGCCGCCAGCCCGATAACAGGCTGACGCTGGCCGCAATGCCCAGGATCTCGACTATTCCCATCGCCGTCTCCCTACTCCGCAGCGCATCTTGCGCCGCAGAGAGGAGGTGAAGCAAGGGGCCTTGCGGAACGAAGGCCCGGATCAGAAGATTTCGAACAGCCCCGCCGCGCCCTGGCCGCCGCCGACGCACATGGTCACGACGCCGTATTTCGCGCCGCGGCGCTTGCCTTCGATCAGGATATGGCCGGTGCAACGCGCCCCGGTCATGCCGAAGGGGTGGCCGATCGAGATCGAGCCGCCATTGACGTTGAGCAGCTCGTCGGGAATGCCGAGCTTGTCGCGGCAATAGAGCACCTGCACCGCGAAGGCCTCGTTCAGCTCCCACAGGCCGATGTCGTCCATCTTGAGGCCGAAGCGCTGCAGCAACTTGGGGATCGCGAAGACAGGGCCGATGCCCATTTCGTCGGGCTCGGTGCCGGCCACTGCCATGCCGACATAGCGGCCGAGCGGTTCGAGCCCGCGCTTTTCCGCTTGCTTCGCTTCCATCACCACACAAGCGCTGGAGCCGTCGGACAGCTGGCTGGCATTGCCCGCGGTGATGGTGAAGCCTTCGCCCATCACCGGCTTGAGGCTGGCCAGCCCTTCCAGCGTCGTGTCGGGCCGGTTGCAATCGTCCCGGTCGGCGGTGACCTGGTGGAAGCTGACTTCCTTGGTCTCCTTGTCCATCACCCCCATGGTCGCTTCGCAGGCCACGATCTCGTCGTCGAACTTGCCCGCGGCCTGCGCGGCGGCGGTGCGCTGCTGCGAACGGAGCGAATATTCGTCCTGCGCTTCGCGGCCGATCCCATAGCGCTTGGCGACCACCTCGGCGGTGCCGATCATCGGCATATAGGTGTCCTTGTGCATCGCCAGCAGCTCGGGGTCGGGCTGGACCCACAGCTTCTCCCCGCGCACCAGCGAGACGCTTTCGACCCCGCCCGCAACGCAGATATCCATGCGGTCGACGATGATCTGCTTGGCTGCCGTGGCGATGGTCATCAGGCCGGAGGAGCACTGGCGATCCATCGACATGCCCGGCACGGATACCGGCAGCCCGGCGCGCAGCGCCACCAGGCGGCCGATGTTCGGTGCCTGCACACCCTGCTGCAGCGCCGCGCCGATCAGCACGTCGTCCACCTCGCCGCCTTCGATCCCTGCACGTTCGACCGCTGCGCGCACCGAATAGGCGCCCAGCGTCGCCGACGGGGTGTTGTTGAAGGCGCCGCGGCCAGCCTTGGTCAGCGGGGTGCGGGCGGTGGAAACGATGACTGCGTCGCGCATGGCGAAAAGCTCCTGCTGGGAATTCGGGACAGGTTTGGGGGTCGGATCAGACGAAGAACTGGCTGATCCATTCGGCGATCAGCGCGGGCTTGTCCTCGCCCTCGATCTCGATGGTGACTTCGTTGGTCTGCTGCCACTGGCCGGGCCGCTTTTCGACCAGTTCGAGCAGTTTGGTGTGGCTGCGAATGCGCTTGCCCGCGCGCACGGGGGCGATGAAGCGCGTCTTGTTGCCCCCGTAATTGACGCCCATCTTGACCCCTTCGATCCGCGGCATGTCGGTGACCGAGGAGAGATAGGGCATCATCGACAGGGTGAGGAAGCCATGGGCGATGGTGCCGCCAAAGGGGGTCTTCGCCGCTGCTTCGGGGTCGATGTGGATGAACTGGAAATCGCCGGTCGCTTCGGCGAACTGGTTGATCCGTTCCTGCGAGATTTCCACCCATTCGGATGTGCCGATAATCTCGCCGACCTTGCCGGCCAGCTCTTGCGGGGTCATGCGCCTCGATCCTCTCGTAACCGCTGTTTCGCGGCGACAATGGCGCATCACCGGGCCTAGCGCAACGCGGGCGATCCTGCCGCTACGGCATCGGGCAGGGGCTGCGCGATCTGGTCGTCGCCACGCATGCCGACCGGCTTTTTCCCGGGCGAATCGAGCCTGCGGCAGTAACTCCACAGCGCGCATTGCAGGCCCACCAGCATCAGTACGAAGGGCTGGTAGGCAATCCCCTGGAACAGCGAGCCGATGAGATAGACGATCTGTGCCAGCTGGAGTGCCGAGGCGAGCGGGGCCTGCCAGGCCTCGCCCGGCGCGGTGCGCTTGCGCCAGCGGCGGCGAATGCGCTCCATCTGCCACAAGCCCAGCGCGTGGATCCACAGCCACAGGAACAGCCCCGGCCAGCCTTGTTCGCCCAGCATCTCGAAGATCGCCGAATGATAGGCGCGGGCATGGTCGGTCACGTCCTGATACTCGATCGCGGTCGTGTTGCCCTGCTTGACAACCACCGGCATCTTGTAGGTGAATTTGTTGGCGCGATAGGCGTCGAAACCGCCGCCGGTGGGATGCGCCGCGACATAATCGAGCGTCCACTGCCACACCGCCACGCGGGTCGATGCGCTTTCATCCTCCGAATGTTCGCCGATGGTGGCCATGCG
The DNA here is from genome assembly GCA_014763545.1 of Sphingomonadales bacterium. Lineage (GTDB taxonomy): Bacteria > Pseudomonadota > Alphaproteobacteria > Sphingomonadales > Sphingomonadaceae > JACXVD01. Next base: position 2,812 of record JACXVD010000075.1, on the reverse strand, counting down.
GTCGTAATAGCTTTGCGGCAGGAACGGCACGGCGACGATCACAAGCGCCAGCCCTGCGGCGAGATAGGCCATGCGCCGCTTCGCATCGCGCAGCAGCAGCAGGCCCAGCACGGCGATGCACAGCAGGCCGGTGCGCGCCTCGGTCCCGATCGGGATCAGCAGGCAGGCGAAGATCAGCGCACCGGCAAACAGCCGCACGCGCCAGTCGGGCGGGAAGATGGTGCCGAACCGCGCCAGCCACAGGACCAGCGGGATGATCGCGACCGCGACGGTGGCTAGGGTCGAGCTTTCGTAGATCCCGCTGTTGTCGTTGACATAGAGATAGAGCGAGCCGTAGCCGCCGCCGCCGCCGAAAGTCTTGAGCCCGGCGTTGATGATGATCGACCCGGCGGTCAGCACCATCACCAGCAGCGCGGATTCGAACCGCAGCCTTGTGCGCAGGGTCAGCGGCAGGAACATGGCGAAGACCAGTGCCTTCCACACCCAGGACCATTTCTCCTGCGCGAATTCGGGGAAGTCGGCATTCATCGTGGTCCAGCCGCAATAGAGCAGCAGCGCCAGCAGCAGACCCTGGCGGAAGGTCACGCGGCTGCCATCCTTGCTGTCGGCCAGCAGCCAGCCACCAAAGGCCGCGCAGAAGGCGATCAGCGAGACCGGCACCGCCGCGGTCAGCGACCAGCCGATCTTCTGCGGGGCGAGGATGTCGATGTAGAGATAGGCCAGCACCCACACGAAGGGGCGGCGCAGCCCGAGCGCCAGGAAACCCAGCACGAAACACAGGAGGGCGAGATCGAGCACTGCCTCAGCCCGCCGTTTCGCGCCCGTCGCGCTGCTCGCCGCCGGGTCGGGTGCGCCGTGCCACCGGCTTGCGCCGACCGTCCCGGTCGGGGGTGTCGCTGTCGAGATCGTCGCGCGACAGCAACCTGATCAGCGCGATCACCGTCAGGGCGTGGGTCAGCACGAGGGAGAAATAGTCGATCACGCGGCGTGGCGTCCCTGAAGCGCGCGCCGGGCGCGGGCCCGGCTGTAAGGAAAATAGCCCCTAACAGGATGCAGTTGACGCGGCGTTAAGCCTGCTGTGGCAGGAAGCGACGCCATGACCAGGGTACTCCATGTCCTCGACCATTCGCTGCCGCTCCACAGCGGCTATACCTTTCGCACGCGCGCGATCCTCAAGGCGCAACAGGCTGCCGGGATGGAGGTGCGCGGGGTTACCGGGCTGCGCCATGCGGGCGAGGGGCCCGATGTCGAGACGGTCGACGGGTTGACCTTCCATCGCACCCGCGGCGAGGCGCAAGGCCCGGTGGGGGTGCGCGAATGGCGCGAAATCGCCCGTTTCGCCGAAGGGGTGGAAGCGGTGGTGCGCGAATGGCGCCCGGACATCATCCACGCCCATTCGCCCGCGCTGTGCGGCCACGCGGCACTGCGCGTGGCCCGGCGGCACGGCATTCCGCTGGTCTACGAGATTCGTGCCTTCTGGGAAGATGCCGCAGTCGGCAATGGCACCGGGCGCGAAGGATCGGTGAAATATCGCCTGACCCGTGCGCTGGAAAACCACGTGGTGGGTGCGGCGGATGCCGTGTTCACCATTTGCCACGGGCTGCGCGACGATCTGATCGCGCGCGGGTTTGCGGCGGGCAAGATCGGCATTTCGCCCAACGGCGTCGATATGGCATTGTTCGGCGAACCGGTGTCGCGCGACAATGCCCTGGCGGATGAGCTGGGCATTTCGGGCGGGCCGGTGATCGGGTTCATCGGCAGTTTCTACGATTACGAGGGGCTGGACGATCTCGTCGCCGCCATGCCGCGCCTGCTGGCGCGCGAACCGGATGCGCGGTTGCTGCTGGTGGGCGGCGGGCCGATGGATGCGGCGCTGCGGGCGCAGGCGGCGGCTTCGCCCGCAGCCCATGCGATCCGGTTCACCGGGCGGGTGCCGCACGACCAGGTCGAACGCTATTATTCGCTGGTCGATGTGCTCGCCTATCCGCGCAAGGCCAGCCGCCTGACCGATCTGGTCACCCCGCTCAAACCGCTCGAGGCGATGGCCCAGCGGCGGCTGGTCGCTGCCTCCGATGTTGGCGGCCACCGCGAACTGATCACCCATGGCGTGACCGGGACGCTGTTCCCGCCCGACGATCCTGCGGCGCTTGCCGACGCGCTGGCCGATCTCGCCGCCGATCGCGCAGACTGGGATGCGATGCGTGCCCGCGCCCGGGTCCATGTTGCCGACAGCCACGACTGGGCGCGCAACGTTCATCGTTATCAAGTCGTTTACCAAACGCTGTTAGGCCCTGTGCCCGATGGAGCACTCTCCGCCGCTGCCTGAGCGCAGTTGCGGGCAGTGCCGGAGCAACAGGGAAAGTAGTGTGGTAGGCAAGCACAAGGGTAAGCCCGCCAAGAAGGCGCCGATCAGTTCGCACCCGGTATTTCCGGCTGTCGTGGCGCTGTGGTTCGCCTCGCTGTTCGGGATCGGCAGCATGGTGCTGCCGGCTGCGTTGCTGGAAAAACTGGTGACGGTAACCGGCATTGCCTCGCTCGTTCCTGCCGCCGCACCGCCGCTTGGCATCACCGCCCGGCTGGCGATCGCCCTGGCCGGAGTGGTCGTCGGCGTGGTTTCGGGCCTGCTGGTCGCGCGCAAGGTGATTGCCGCCCAGGCGGCGCACGCTGCCCCGTCGCGCACCATTCGCGCGAAGGCGGCGACGCCCAAGCGCAACGATCGCCATGACGATTCCCCCGCCAAGCGCCCGATCTTCGCTCACGAGGAGCTGGGCGAAGACGGTCTCGATATGGATTTCCATGACGAAGCGCCGGT
>JACXVD010000011.1 GCA_014763545.1 Sphingomonadales bacterium | reverse complement strand
TCCGCGCCTTCCGGCGCTCCGATTCCGAACCAAGGTTCGCGCCTTTGGGGCCCACCATCCCCGCCCCTGCGGGGCCGGGATGGCGCGCCCGGCAGGACTCGAACCTGCTGCCTCAAGATTAGAAGTCTCGCGCTCTATCCAGATGAGCTACGGGCGCGCGCCGGAAGTCGCCATAGCGCGCTTTGCGCGGGCCGCAAATCGCGATAGGCAGCAGGGCGATGGACCAGCACCCCACCCGCATCGAAACCGGCAGCGGCGCGCCCGCGGCGTTCCGCTATTACGATCTGGTAATGGCGGCCTTCGTCGCCATCCTGTTGCTGTCGAATATCATCGGCGCGGCCAAGCCCAGCTATGTCACCCTGCCGAATGGCGTGGAATGGTCGTTCGGGGCCGGGGTGCTGTTCTTCCCGATCAGCTACATCATCGGCGACGTGCTGACCGAGGTTTACGGCTACGCCCGCGCGCGGCGGGTGATCTGGACCGGATTTGCCGCGCTTGCCTTCATGGCGTTCATGGCCTGGGTGGTGGTCGCCCTGCCCCCCGCCAAGGGGTGGCCCGGGCAACCCGCCTATGAAATGGTGTTCGGCAACAGCTGGCGCATCGTGCTTGCCAGCATGACCGCATTCTGGGCGGGCGAGTTTGCCAACAGCTTCGTCCTCGCCAAGATGAAAGTGTGGACCGGCGGCCGGATGCTGTGGGCGCGCACCATCGGCTCGACGATCGTCGGACAGGGCCTCGACAGCGTGATTTTCTACCCGCTCGCCTTTTACGGTCTTGCCGGCTGGCCGCCGGAACAGCTGGTCGAAGTCGTGATCTCGCAATGGCTGATCAAGACGGCGTGGGAAGCCCTGCTGACCCCGGTGACCTATATGGTGGTGAACACGCTCAAACGGCGCGAGGGGATCGACATCTACGATACCGGCACCGACTTCTCCCCCTTCCACGTGTCGAAGGGCACCGGCGGGGACTGAGTGCGGATCAGACCTCGCTCGGGACCGGTTCGAACTCGGGCAGGCTGCGTAGCGAATCCACCGGGACGACGCGCATCTGCGGTTCCAGCCCCAGCCGGTTGGCCAGCAGCTTCATGTCCTTCTGGTTCGGCACGCCGTAAAGATCGGCGAGATCTTCCTCGAGTTCGAGCAACAGGACGCCATCCTCGCGGCTAAGCCGACTGCCATGATGCGAGCGGCGCGACTGCGCGCCCAGACGGCGACACAGCCGGATCGCAAGGCCCCAGCAGATCGCTTCCTCCAGGCATTCGCCATCGGCCAGCGACTGAACCTCGTCGGGCAATTCGCACTGGTTGGCATTGGCCGAGAGGGTCGCGGCGAGCATGGCCCGCCCCTGCGGCGTCAGGTCGATCCAGCGCTTGTGCAGCGCCCAATCGATCCCCTGGTGGATGCGCAAATTCGGCTCGGTCTGCATCGAAGCGAGCGCGAGCATTGTCGCTGCCAGCCGCATGCGTTCGGACCCGCGCCCGTTGGGCGGCACGGCATCGACCGTCCAGCCCGCCACGCGGATCGCCAGCGTGGGCGGCGCACCGCGCTGGGCCGCGAACAGCGAAAGCCCGGCCAGCAGCGGATCCTGCGCCTGCGCCAACGGGTCGAGCCGGGAAAACAGGATGCCTTCGCGCAGGCCCCACGCGGAAATCACCAGTTGTTCGGGCTGTAGGCGCTCGACCAGTGCCTGCAGCAGGATCGCCGCATCGGGCAGGATGGCCGCGCGCATCGAGGAGATGCGCGGCACCTGCCGCAGCTTTTCGGGATCGGCAGTGACCAGTTCCGCGGCCACCTCCATCGCCTCTTCCGGCGACATGGTGTATCCGTGCGGATCGGTCAGCGCATAGCCGCGCCGCTGCATCGCATAAACCGCCAGCGTCCGCCAGGTTCCCCCGACAAGATAGAGCGGTGCCGCAATCGGATCGGCCCAGTCCGCCGCCTTGAGCTGCTGGACGATCGCCTTGCGCGTGGCCGACGGCTTGCCTTCGCGCAATTCGTGCAACCGCAGCGATCCGATAGGCAGGCTGACCCCGTGGCTGCACTGGCCGTCGGCAATGCGCGTAAATTCAAGGCTGCCGCCGCCCATGTCGGCCACCACGCCGCGCGCGCCGGGGAAGGCGCCGATCACGCCCATGGCGCTGGCGCAGGCTTCCTCCTCACCCGAAAGCAGGCGCGGGGCGAGGCCCAGCTCGGCAACGCGGGTGAGGAATTCCGCCCCATTGGCCGCGTCGCGCACCGCAGCGGTGGCCACCGTTTCGACATCGCGCACGCCCAGTTCGCGCAGCAGCCGGGCGAAGCGGCGCAAGCCGCGCATCGCCATATCCACCGCTTCACCCGCCAGCAGGCCGGTCGATGAAATGTCACGCCCCAGCCGCGCGGCGACCTTTTCGTTCAACAGCACGGTGGGGGCGCGCAGCGAGCCGCCGTAAACCACCATGCGGACCGTGTTCGAACCGATGTCGATGATCGCCCGTTCGGCCTTGGTGCCCGAAAGGTTCCCGTCGCGATCGTGGCGGCTGGTCCGTAATGGCATCACAAAGCTCCCTTGCGCAGGGCGAGCTTGGGCACCGCATCGGCCTCCAGCGCGCCGCCCCGCCCCGAGAGCGAGGGGTTGGTCATGAAATAGCGATGGCAGTTGAACGGTCTTTCGCCCGGTTCGATCCGCGCATAGGCGCCTGCCCCGTCGAGCGCCCAGCTCTGTTCGGTATCGAGCAGGTTCGCCAGCAGTACCTGCTGCAGCACCTGGTCATGCACCGTGCGGTTGCGGATCGGGACGAGCGTTTCCACCCGCCGGTTGAGATTGCGCCCCATCCCGTCGGCCGACGAAATGAACACCCGCGCATGCGCGCTGGGCAGGCGATAGCCATTGCCGAACGCCCAGATGCGGCTGTGTTCGAGGAACCGCCCGATAATGGATTTGACCGCGATATTCTCGGAAAGTCCGGGCACGCCGGGGCGCAGGCAGCAAATGCCGCGGATCACCAGCTGGATTTCCACCCCGGCCTGGCTCGCCGCATAAAGCCGGTCGATCAGCCCCTGATCGGTCAGCGAATTGAGCTTTACCCAGATCGCCGCCGGGCGCCCGGCCAGCGCATTGTCGATTTCATGGTCGATGCATTCATACAGCTTGCCGCGCAGCCCGATCGGCGAGATCGCGAGCATTTCCGTACCGCGCGGCTCGACATAGCCGGTCACGAAATTGAACAGCTTGGCCGCATCGCGCCCGAATTTCGGGTCGGCGGTGAAGAACGACAGGTCGGTGTAGATCTTGGTCGTCACCGGATGGTAATTGCCGGTGCCGAAATGGCAGTAGGTGCGAAAGCCCTCGTCCTCGCGCCGCACCACCATCGCCACCTTGGCATGGGTTTTCCAGTCGACGAAGCCGTAGATCACCTGCACGCCCGCGCGTTCCAGCTGGGCGGCCCATTTGAGGTTCTGCTCCTCGTCGAACCGGGCTTTCAACTCGACCACGGCGGTCACCGACTTGCCGTTTTCCGCCGCATCGACCAGCGCATTGATGACCGAGGACTGGTTGCCCGCGCGATACAGTGTTTGCTTGATCGCCACCACATCCGGGTCGGCGGCGGCCTGGCGGATGAAATCGACCACCACTTCGAAACTCTCGTAGGGGTGGTGGATCACGATATCTTTCTCGCGGATCGCCGCGAAACAATCGCCATCGTGCTCGAGAATGCGTTCGGGATAGCGCGGGGCGTAGGAATCGAACTTCAGGTCCGGCCGATCCTCGCGCACGATGTCGGCCAGGCCCGCGACGCCGATCATGCCGTCGGTCTTGACCACCATCGCCTCGGCAATGCCCATCTGCTCGCGCAGCAATGCCTCGGCGGCGGCATCGAAATCTTCCTGCAGTTCGAGCTGGATCACCTGCCCGCGCCGCCGCCGCTGGATCGCACTGCGGAATGTGCGCACGAGGTCTTCGGCCTCTTCCTCGATCTCGATATCGCTGTCGCGCAGCACGCGGAAGGCGCCATCGCCGTGGATGGTGAAGCCGGGGAACAAATGGCCCGCAAAACGGCAGACGAGGTCCTCGATACTGATGTAGATCGCCTCTTCCCCGGGCACTCGCACGAAGCGGGGCAGCGCCTGCGGGATCAGCACCATTTCGACCAGCCGCTCACCATCGCGATCGCGCGTCAGGTTGAACAGCAACCCCACACCCTGGTTCGCCACGAAGGGGAAGGGATGCGCCGGATCGAGCGCCTGCGGAGTAATCACCGGCAGGATTTCGTCGAGGAAATAGCTCTTCAGCCAGTCGTAGGCGCGAGCGTCGATGCGCTGGTCGTCGGCGATATGGATCCCCGCGTCGGCCAGCAGGCGGCGCAATTCGCGCCAGCTTTCCTGCTGCACCCGGTTGAGCACCTCCAGCCGTTCGCGCACCGCGGCCAGTTGCTGCGACGGCGTGCGCCCGTCGATCGACGCCGCTTCGACCCCGCGCTGCACCTGCCCGACAAGGCCGGCGACGCGGATCATCATGAATTCGTCGAGATTGCTGCCCGAAATCGAGAGGAACAGCAGCCGTTGCAACAGCGGGTAACTGGTGTTGCAGGCCTCTGCCAGCACACGCTCGTTGAAGGCGAGCCAGCTCAGCTCACGGTTGAAATAGCATTCCGGGGCGTATCCGGCGGGGCTTTCTTCGCTCGCTTGCGCGCTGGCCATCGGGTTCGCCGGGGCATTCACGCCGCGGGCCTCTCTTCAGTTGATGCTGGCAGCGCGAATGGATGGCTGCGCGCGGGGTGTAAATCGCCGGGGGAGTGCTGACATTTGCCGGTCACAATACCCCCTTCCCCCCGATTATACGAGTGTCCGGCTTTCGGCGATTTGGGTGATCCCGCGGCGCCCGGCGCTGTCGCGACCCAGCTGCACGATCACGTCGATCACCGATGCGGCATAGGCAATCGTGTCGCTGCGGGTCAGGCCGATGCCGGTCTGCATCACCATCAGCGCCAGCTGTTCCAGCGCGCCGCGCAAGCTGTTGGCGTGGATGGTCGAGAAACTGCCCGGATGGCCGGTGTTGATCGCGCGCAGGAAGCTGACGCTCTCCGCGCCGCGCAATTCGCCCAGCACGATCCGGTCGGGTCGCAGCCGCAGCGCGGCCTGCAGCAATTCATTGGCTGTAACCTTGGCTTCGCCCAGCTCACCCTTGACCGCGACGAGGCCGACGCCGTTTTCGCCCGGCAGCTTGAGCTCGGGCGTATCCTCGACCAGCACCACCCGCTCTTCGCGCGGGATTTCGCCGAGCATGGCGTTGAGGAAGGTCGTCTTGCCGGTGGAGGTACCGCCGGAGATCAGGATCGTGCGCCGCTGGCGGATCGCCTCGCGCAGATAGGCGATCGGCTGCGCCTGCGGGTCGGGCATGGCATATTCGGCCTGCGCCAGCAGCGGCCCGCAATCATAGGCATCGAGCGGCAAATCCAGCTGGCGATGGCGGCGGATCGCCATGGTCCAGTGCTTGCGCGAGGCAGGCGGGCCACAGAACTGGATACGCGCGCCATCGGGCAGCGTCGCGCCGAGCAGCGGGTGTTCGCGGTTGATCCCCTGATGGCTCACGCGGGCGACCTGTTCGGCCAGTCGCTGGACCAGCTTGTCGTCGATCCCGGGCACGTCGATCTTCTTCATGCCCGGATCGGCGGCATCTTCCACCCACACTTCGCCGGGGCGGTTGACCATGATTTCGGTCACCGTGTCGCGGTCGAGCCATTGCCGGAAAGGCGCGAGATAGGCGTCGAGATAGACGCTGCGCTCGCCCGCCGGGATGGCCGCGTCGCTGGCCGGCTGGATCGGGTGGATATCCGCGCTCACAGCATCCCCGCGATCAGTTGACCGTCGAGAAATCGAGGTCGCGCGCAGCGAAGACGCGGATCGGAGTGCCAAGGCCCACGCGCACGGTCGGGCCGATCTGCCCGTCCTGCTGGATCGCGGTGGAGGCCGCGCTCTGCCCGCCGCCCAGGATCACCGACGTACCGCCCGATGCGACGGTCGACAGCCCGCCGATCACCGACAGCAGCATGGCCGAACCGAAGCGTTTGAAGAAATGGCTGTTGACCTTGCCTTCCAGCCCGGTCGTCCCGTCGAACCCGATCGCGGGTGAAGCGAGGTTGACCGAGGCGCCATCGGGCCGGATCACTCGGGTCCAGATGACATAGGCGCGCTTCTGCCCGCCCTGCAGGCCCGACTGGTACTGGCCGATCAGGCGGCTCGAACGCGGGATCAGCACGCGGGTGCCGTCGAAGCTGCGCACATCCTGGCTGACCACGGCGCGGACAAAGCCCGGTACATCGGTGTCGATCGCGGTTTCCAGGATCGCCGGGATCAGCGTGCCTTGGGTGACGGTGGTCTGCGGATTGACCATCGCCTTCGCCTGCGCGGTCGCGCCGCCGACGCCGCCGATGCGGCTGGCGAAATCGCCTGCGGCATTGCCGGTCGCCGCCGGGGCAGCAGAGCCGGGCGCAGGCGCGACAATCTCGCCCGCCGGCCCGGGCAGCGCGCTCGAATCGAAGGTCACCGTCGGGCTGGAATAGGGGTTCACCACCGCCACCGGCGCGGCATTGGGTGCCTGCGCCAGCACCGGTGCGGGCGCCGGGTCGGGCTGCGGCACGGGCTGGGGCTGCGCATTGGGATCGGTCACCGCAGCGGCCGGGACCGGCGGGGCCTGTTCGACCGGGGCCGGCTGCGCTTGCCCGCCGACACCCTGCGGCTGCTGGACCTTGCCCGCATTCATGCCCCAGAAGGTGACCGCGCCCAGCGCGGCGACGATCGCGATGCCCGCGACCATCCCCAACGCATCGGACTTGCCCTTGCGCTGGGTGACCGCCGGGAAGGCATTGCGGCTGGCGAGGTCGATGACATCGGCAGGCTGCTGGTCGCGCGGATCGACATCGTTGGCGGGTCCGGCGGAGCCCTTGCTGGAGGGCAGGCGCATGGCAAGGCGCATCAGTTCATCTCCCCGATCGGATTGGTTTCGCTGCGCGCGAGCGAGGCTTCGCCCTTCGCGCCCTGGGCACTCTGTGCGGCGCCGTCAGCGGGCACGGCGGCGGGCCGGACCGGCCCGTTGTTGACCAGCAGGGCCTTGCTCTTGCCCGACCGCAGGATGATCTGGCGGGGCACGCCATCGACCACGATCACATCGCCGCGCACGCTGAAATTCACCGGGCCTTCGGTGCCCTTGGCATCGGTCACCAGGATCGCCGGAACCGCACTGCCCGCAGGCCAGGCAAGGAAGGTGGCGGTGCCATCGTCATAGGTGCGCGCGGGCAGCAGCGCCCGGTCGCCCGAGGCAGCCCATTCGAAATTCAGCTCCGCCGGATCGACCACCGCATAGGGATCGCTCGCAGCGGCGACTTCCACCGCATTGGCCCCATCCGCCTGCGCCATGCGCGCGGGCTCGGCAGACTTGGGCTCCTCCGGATAGGTGAAGCGCAGCACATAGACCGGCGTCGCCTTGGTGCCCGCCACCAGGTCGAAGAAATAGGTGTGGCGATCGGTCACCACGGTCATGTTCGTGGTCGCGGTCGGGGCGAGCGGCTTGACGAACAGCAGGTTCGCCCGCTTGTTCGGCGTTACCTGCCAGCCGTTGGAATCGCCGATCGCCACATTTTCGATATGCTCGTCATCGGCAAAGGCGATGGTCGCCTGGACCTTGACCCGACCTTCGATGCGCACGACCTCGTCGGGATTGTACAGCCGCTCGACCAGCCGCCGATCGTCGGCCGAGGCCGGAGCCGCGACGATGGCGGTGGTGGTGGCAAGCAGGGCCAGCGCGGGAAGCGCCACGCGAAACATCATTTCTTCTCCAAAAGACGCGAACTGCTCGCGCTGCGGAACCGGCTGCCGATGCCGCGCGCGCGCGAAGTGGATTGGGATAGCGAGCCTGTCTGACCCGGCGATGAAGCGCCCTGCACGATCCGCGTTTCGCGGCGCACGCCGCCTCCGCCCGCACCGCCAGTATCGTTGGCGGCACTGATCGCGGGGATCGCGGCCACGGGAATGCGGCGCGTCGGTGCGGGTGCCTGCGGCTCGGTCGCGGCTGGCTGCACCATCATCGGCACACCAGTGCCCGCAGCACCCGAACCGAACGACCCGCCCGACGACGCTTCGCTGCGGTCGGGGACCATGCCGAACACCGTCCAGCCGGACACCATCGTCCCGGCGACCTTGAGGACCATGATCATCAGCGCGACATGCACCGCGCCGATCAGGAAGAAGGCGACCGCCGCCTGCGGATTGATCTGCCCCGGCGTCGCCACCAGCGCGGACAGCACCGGCACCGTCAGTTCCAGCATCAACCCGCCGCCCAGCACCGCGAACAGCGGCGTCAGCGCCATCATGGTCACGCCCTTCACCCATCCGGTGAACAGTCCGCGCGTGCCGTTGAACAGCGCCATGACCACGAAAATCGGGCCCAGCCCGACCAGCACCGCCAGCGCGATCCGCGCGGTTACCAGCACGCCCACCGTGCCGAGCAGCAGCAGCATCGTGCCCAGCCACATCAGCCCCGGCGGCGAAAAGGCGGAAATTTCCGGCCCGCCCGCATTGCCGGCCTGCTGCGCCTCGCTCGCCTGCTGGATCGCCATGAACACGACGTCGAGCTTGTCGGCGAAGGTAATCGTGGCCGATCCTTGCGTGCCGGTCAGCAGGCTCGCCAGCCAGTCCGGCGCGCCGATCGCCAGGTTCCAGACCACGCCCTGATAGGCCGCCCAGCTGGTCGCGAAAGTCAGCACCAGGCCGAGGGTGAACATGCGCGGCATCAGCGCGCGGATGCCCAGATTGGTGCGGCCCATCAGCAGCAGCACCGCATAGCCTGCGACAAACAGCGTCAGCAGCGTGACCAGCACCGGCACCATCGCCCCGCCGGGCGCGAAGATGCGCCCGAAGGCCTGGCCGCTCATCTCATTGGCGACGCAATCGACCGCGCGCAGCGAATTGGCGATGCCGACGCCGACGCCATCGAGGGCCTGCTGGCACGATTGCCCGCTCATTCGGCTGCCTGCCACACGGGGAAATCACCCTCCCCCATGTCGTCACCCTCCCCGCCACCGGGCCAGGAACGGCCGGTGAGCGCAGGATACCAGTCTGCCGGGGCATCGCCCACCGCCTCGCGCAGCAGGTCGAGCCGGCGCACCGAGCTTTCGCGGCCCGAGAGGATCGTCAGCACTTCGGGCGCGCCCGACAGGTCGAGCCGGACGACGACGCTGGCATCGGGCTGGCGGACGAGGAAGCAGCGGCTGTGCGCAGGCAGGCTGCGGATCAGCGCCAATTCGTGTTCGGTCAGGCCGAAGCCCTCGCAATAATCCTCGGGCCGGGCACGGCTGTTGGGCATGAACACCATGGTCGCGGTCTGTTCGACCAGCGCGGTGGAAATGCGGCTTTCCAGCGCGTCGCGCGCGCTCTGCGTCGCGAAACCGACCAGTGCGTTGCGCTTGCGCAGGGTCTTGAGCCAGTCGCGAATGCGCGCGGCGAAGACTTCGTCGTCCAGCGCCTTCCACCCTTCGTCGATCAGGATCATCGTCGGCTTGCCGTCCAGCCGCTCGTCGATGCGGTGGAACAGATACATCATCACCGGCGTGCGCAGTTTCGGGTTTTCGAGCAGCGCGGTCATGTCGAAGCCGAGCACACGGGTGTCGAGGTCAAGCTCGTCACGCTCGTTGTCGAACAGCCAGCCGTTTTCGCCCTCGCCGATCCATGCGCCCAGCCGGTCGGCCAGGTCGCCCGGTTCGGGGCGGCGGGCACCGGCCAGCAATTCCTTGAAGTGGCGCAGCCGCCGCAGCGCGGGATCGTTGGCATAGGTGGCATCGACCGCCTGCGCGATCGTGCCCATTTCCTCCGGCCCTTCGGCCTTCAGCATCACCCCCAGCCAGTCGCGCAGGAAGGCACGGTTGACCGGCGTATCGGGCATGGCGAGCGGGTTGAACCCGGTGCGCTGGCCCGCGCTGATCCGGTCATACTTGCCGCCGATCCCGCGGATGAACAGTTCCGCGCCGCGATCCTTGTCGAACAGGATCGTGCGCGGGCTGAACTTCTGCGCCTGCGCGGCGAGGAAGTTCATCACCACCGTCTTGCCCGAGCCGCTCGGCCCGATGACCGAGAAATTGCCCAGGTCGCCGTGGTGGAAATTGAAGAAGAACGGCGTCGCGCTGGTGGTTTCCAGCAGCGTCACGGCATCGCCCCAATGATTGCCGTATGCCTGGCCGAGCGCGAAGCCGTGCATCGAACCGAAACTGGCCATGTTGGCGCTGGAAATCATCGCGCGCCGCACGAGATAGGCCTCGTTGCCGGGGAACTGGCCCCAGAAGGCGGGTTCGAGATTGGTATCCTCGCGCACCGCAATCGCGCCGGTATCGGCCAGCGCGGCGGCACAGGCGGCGCAGGCATCGTCGAGCCGGGCGAGGTCGCGCTCGCGCACCAGCACCGACAGATGGTGATCGCCGAAGCCGACCGCACCATTGCCCAGCGCATCGCGCGCCGCGACCATGTCGGCACGTTCGGCGGCGGCTTCCTCGTCGGCCGAGCGCAGGCGGCGCAGCGCCAGGTCCATCCGCTCGCGCGCGGTGGTCCGTTCGGACGGGGCGTAGCTTTCGCTCACCACCATTTCGAACGGCAGGCGCAGCAGCGAATCGAGCAAGCCGGGCGAGGTGGCGTCGGGATAATCCTTGAGGCTCAGCATCGCGGCGAAATCGGGCTCGCCCGCGCCGCGCACCTCCATCGCGTCCAGCCCGAAGCTGACCCGGCGATAGGGCAGCATGTAACCGATGTCGGCATCGTCCGACGGGCGCCGCACCGGGCGCATTTCGCCATTGTAGAGCGCGCTCAGCAGTTCGAGCATTTCCGAATTGGTCGCGCCGCCGCTGGCTTCGTAATCGCCCAGCACCTGCGCGCCATAGGCGGACAGCGATGCGACCAGCCCGGTCGCCGCGGCCTTGAGGCTGCGCAGATCCTTGGGATCGGGTTCGATCTCTCCCCGGCCCTTGCGGCTGAGCATCTTCGATGCCTTCTCCGCAAAGCCCGCCTTGCCGCGCGCGGGGCGGCGGATGAGGGTGACGAACTGGTCGTTGATGAACAGCTGGCCCGAACCGAGCCGCTGCTTCCAGCGCCGGTCGATATGCGCGCTGAGCGCATCGGGGAATTCGCCCTCGAGCTCGACATGCACCCGCCGCCGGATGACGTGGTGATAGAGCACAAAACGCGAATCGATGGTGGAACGCAGCATCACCTCGCGGGTGGCGGCGTGGGCGTTGAGCGCGTCGCTATCCTCGGTCTCGAACAGCAGGCCGGGCACCTGGATCGCGGTCATCACGCTGCCGTCGCGCAACAGCACGGTGCTGCCGTCGATCAGCCGCGCATAGGGCAGCCGGTCGCCCGCGCGCGCTTCCTTCGCGCTCCAGGCTGCTGCTCCGATCCACTTGCTCATTCTGCTCGCGCCCTCCTCAGGCCCGTAATCCGCAGCGCCATCACGGCGCGTAGCTGTTGCAGCCCCAGCGGGAATAATTCCTCACCCGCGGGCATTTGCTGACCTTGGTGATCCACAGGTCGAAAATACGCGGTTCGCGCAGGCAGGCGAAATAGCCGATGCCGTGCATCACCACGGCGCCCAGCAGCGCCCACCAGCTGCCCGTGATCAGGAACAGCTCGGTCGTGACCGCCATGTTGATGATGAAATAATTATAGGTCACGCCCGCAAACATCTGCGGGCGTGTCAGCGCGCGATGGACGGGGTGGCGGATCAGTGCGTCCATCGCTTGCGCCCTACACCCCGCCAGCCGCGGCCTGGATGCCGGCGACGATCGACGTCGCGCCGAACAGGATGAACACGCCGATGATCACGGTCGCGCCGAAGCGCCAGTTCATCCGCCCGGTCAGCATCATGAAGCCGACCGCGGCGACCGCCATCACGGCGACCGCCGTCGCGACGCTGCCCAGCAGCGTGCCCTGCAGCCACGACAGCGCGGCGACGATCGGGCCGGAGCCCTGCGGATTGCCCGCCGCCTGCGCAAATGCCGCAGCCGGAGCCGTCGCCAGCACCAGTGCCGAAAGGAAAGAGAGGGGGCGAATCACTACACGCATCAATCACTTGCTCCGGGAATGTTGGGAAAGTCGGCCCATGATGGCCGCCACGTAAAGCTTTGTCTCGCGAATATTCGGGATGCCGCCCGCTTTCGCCACCCGCTCGGGCCCGGCGTTGTAAGCTGCGAGCGCCTTTTCCAGATCGCCGTCGAACCGGTCGAGCTGTTCGCGCAGGTACCGCGCCCCGCCTTCGAGATTGGCGTAGGGATCGTCGGGATTGACGCCCAGATAGGCAGCCGTGCCCGGCATCAATTGCGACAGCCCGCGCGCGCCCGCCCAGGAACGGGCATTGGCCTGCCAGCGGCTTTCCTGCCACACCAGCGCCTCGATCAGCGCGGGGCTGAGGTCGAAACGGCGCGAAAGCTCCATCACCTTGGCCGCATATTGCGGCGGCACCGCGCCGGCAAAGCTCGCCGGGTCGGCAACGCTGGCATCGGGAACCGAAAAATCGTCGGGGAGTAATTCCAGCACGGCGGGGCCGGCAGCATCGGGTTGCACGGGCGCGACGGCGACCTGTCCGCCGGCGATCCAGCGGGCATTACCGTCATAACCGATTTCCATGACGTCCGCGCTTGCCGGCGCAGACCCCAGGGCCAGCGCCGCAGTTGCGAACGCGACACCCGTCCTTGCGAGAATCATCTCAGCCTCCGTCACCGCCCCTTGCTTAGCGTAAATGACACTGCGGTGACAGCCGGGCGATGAATCTACGCCGAACCGGATTTCCGGCGGTCCAAAAGCAGGACGGCCCACCGGTAAGGACCGGCGGGCCGCAAGGATATTGGTGGCTCTTATATTATAGGCCCCGTGCAGTAGCGCGGCACGGGGCGCCCCCCATCCCGCCCCGATCCGCCTGCAGCAGGTCGAGGCGATCAAGCCTGCTTCAGCGCATCGACATGCGGCTGGGATTGGCGAATTCACCCTGATCGAGCATCGCCAACGCCTGCCGCGCCAGATCGCGCGAATCGACCCACTTGCCGCCAGCGGTCTCGAGATCGACCCGCTCCGGGCTGCGTTCGGCAGCGACGAACAATTCGCGCGCCCGTGTCCGGTCGCCCTGGCGAGCATAGGCGATGCCGAGATTGATCAGCCGCGCAGGATCGTTTTCGTCGAGATCGGTATTGAGTTCGATCGCCGCGATCGCCGCAACATTGCGGCCTTCGTTGAGCTGTTCGTAGGCGACATCGACAGCCGGTGCAGGCGCCTGGGCCATCATCACAAGGGCAAGCATCGAAGCTGCAGCCATGGCATTTCTCCCCTAATCACTATGCCGGGAGGATGCGCCGCGCACGGCTTTGCCGCAACGAAAATGTCATAATGTCATTTTTCTGTAACTTGCAGCCAGTTATCGGCTTATTTTCCGTATGTTACGCGCTGTAACATTTCTCCATCTGCGATGAAATGCAGCCTTCCCCACAATTAATTCGCGTCATGTTTCGGTCATGCGTCAATCGTACAGGCGCTGCAAAGAAACTGTCACGCACCACCCCTAGCGGACTCCCCGCGACGCTCGTTTCGCACAGTCTGATTCTCGGTACAGGGGACCGCTACAGTGAACACTCTCACCCGCACGCTCATCATTGGTTGCAGCACGCTGGCGCTTGCCGGCTGCGGCGCTGAAGACATCGCTTCGCCCGGCGCCGGTTCGGTAACGATCAACGTTCCGCCCGCGCCGACCCCGACCCCGACCCCCACGCCGACCCAGGCCGTGGTGACCCCGGCGGGCGCCTGCCCGACGCTGACCAACGACGGCAGCGTGACCCTGGTCGATGGCGGGACCATCAGCGGCCCGACCGGCGAATACCGCATCTGCGAACTGCCCTCGCTGATCACCAAGAGCGTGACCCTGCCGAAGCTGTCGGGCCTCCTCTACGCCATGAACGGCCGCGTCGACGTCGGCTGCGACGGCGGCTACAGCGCCCCCACCGCCGGCGCGCCCTTTGCCTCCCCCACCGTGGGCTGCGGCACGCTGACCGCCGACACCAACGTCACCCTGTCGATCGACCCGGGCGTGATCCTCTACGGCAAGACCGGCCAGTCGTGGCTCGCGGTCAACCGCGGCAACAAGATCTCCGCTGTCGGCACCGCCAGCCAGCCGATCATCTTCACCAGCCGCGACAATGTCGCCGGGCTGAACACCGAATCGACCCCCGGCGGCCAGTGGGGCGGCGTCGTGCTGCTCGGCCGTGCCAAGATCACCGACTGCGATGTCGGCACCGTGGCGACGCAGTGCGAGCGCGACACCGAAGGTTCGGTCAACCTCGCCCGCTTCGGCGGCAACGACGACACCTACAATGCGGGCACCCTCAAGTATGTCCAGATCCGCTATTCGGGCTTCGTCCTGTCGAACAACAAGGAACTGCAGGCGCTGACCCTCGAAGGTGTCGGCTCGGGCACCACGATCGACTATTTCCAGTCGCACCGCAGCTCGGACGACGGCGCTGAATTCTTCGGCGGCAACTTCAACCTCGGCCACTACATCGCCACCGCTGCCGACGACGACAGCATGGACGTCGACACCGGCGCTCGCGTCAATGCCCAGCACGTGCTGCTGCTGCAGAAGCCGGGTGAAGGCGATGCGTTGTTCGAAATCGATTCGAACGGCAAGGAAACCGACACGCCGCGCACCAATCTGAAAGTGGTGAACTTCACCGCCTATCAGCCGCTGACCAGCTCGAACAACGAAGGCAACGACAAGGCTGCCGCCCTGTTCCGCGGCAATGCCGATGTCACGCTGTACAACGGCATGATCATCGCGCCGCAGAACGAATGCATCCGCATGACGTCGAACACCGACAGCGCCAACCGCGCCACGCTGACCGCCAAGTCGTTGGTGCTTCAGTGCTCGGGCACCGGCGATGCCAAGTATATCGGCGACGGTTCGGGCTCCGCGCCCTTCACCGCGGCGCAGGTTCGCGGCTTCGTCACCGGCGATGCATCGAACAACGAAGCCTTCACCAACACGCTGACGCTGACCTTCGTCAACGGCACCAATGAAGATGCCGTCGTGACCACCAGCCCGACCTCGCTGTCGAGCTACTTCACGGCCGCGCCGACGCCTTACCACATCGGTGCCGCCTGGACCGGCAACACCAGCTGGTACACCGGCTGGACCTGCAACAGCTCGTACGCACCGCTCGGCGGCGCCACCAGCTGCCTCACGCTGCCGACGACCTGAGCGACGGCTGCCTGACGCAATGCGGGGGCAGCCGCCAGTCGGCTGCCCCCGTAGCTGCATCGGCAAACCGTCCATCCGATGCGTATCTGATTCCAGGAGACATTCGATGTCCACCACAGCGCGGCTGGCAGGCGTTCTCTTCTTCACGACGGCCCTGACCACTCCCTCTCTCGCCTTTGCGCAGGATGCGCCCCAACCGGCACCCGAGCCGGATGTCGCGGCCACCGATGCGCAAGACCAGGCCGATCAGGCCGACCAGGAAGACGTCGAAGTCTCGATCCCGGGCGGCGGCGGCCAGATCGTCGTCACCGGCCGCAAGGACCGGAATATCGCGCGCAGCTCGGACCAGGTCGTCTCCGTCCTGTCCACTGCCGAAATCGCGCGGACCGGCGAAGGCAATATTGCCGGCGCGCTGGGCCGCGTGACCGGCCTGAGTGTGGTCGGCAACGGCTATGTCTATGTTCGCGGCCTGGGCGATCGTTATTCGCTCGCGCTGCTGAACGGCTCCTCGTTGCCGAGCCCCGAACCGCTCAAGCGCGTCGTTCCGCTCGACCTGTTCCCGACCGGGGTGATCGCCTCCTCGCTCGTCCAGAAGAGCTACTCGGTGAACTATCCGGGCGAATTCGGCGGCGGCGTGATCAACCTCACCACCACCTCGACCCCGAACGACCCGTTCTTCAAGGTGACCTTCGGCATTTCGGGCGACACCGAAACCACCGGCAACCTCGGCTACACCTATTATGGGTCTGACACCGACTGGCTGGGTTACGACAATGGCAACCGCGATGCGCCGCCGGCGCTGAAGGCCTATTTCGCCAGCGGCCAGTTGATCGGCACGGACCCGGTCGATTCGACCGCCATCGCCCGCGAACTGGTGACCTCGCGCAATGGCGTGGTCCAGCGGATGAGCAAGACCCAGCCGAACTATTCGGTCTCCGCCACGGCGGGCAAGACCTTCACGCTGGGCAGCGTCGATCTCGGCGTGATCGCGGCGGCGGGCTATTCCAACAAGTGGCTGACCCGCGACATCACCCAGCAAAGCTCGCAGAGCTCGGACCTGTCGTCGATCGAAACCGATTTCCGCCAGGTCAGCACCGACCAGCGCGTGACGGTCAACGGCCTGCTCGGCTTCGGTCTCGAATTCGGCGACCAGAAGATCCGCTGGACCAATGTCTACATCCACGACACCATCAAGAAGGCAAGCCTCGCGCTTGGCCAGCGTCCGGCGCAGAACGGCACGACCGACTTCCTGCAGCAGCGCACGGCCTTTTACGAACGCCAGCTGTTCGACACGCAGCTGGTGGGCGAATTCAAGCTGACCGATGCGCTGAGCCTGGATGTGCGTGGCAGCTATGCCAACACCAAGCGCAAGGCGCCGGGCGAACTCTATTTCGAATATGTCCGCTCGAATTCGCCTGCGGATCCGTTCGGCGACATCTTCGTCAACCGGCTGAACGGCAACAGCGGCACCGCCAATTACACCTTCTCGGATCTCAACGAGGATCTGTACACCGGCGGCGCAGATCTGACCTACCGCCTCACGCCGACCATCAGCGTGACTGCGGGCGGCGCCTATTCGGACACGCAGCGCTACAATTCGCGGCGTGACTTCATCTTCCGCAACTCGGGCAGTACGGTGTGCAGCGGCGGTGTGTGCGTGACCGATCCGGTCTTCCTCAGCGGCATCGCGACCCTGCGGCCCGACATCCTGCTGTCGCCGGGCGTGGTCGATGCGCTGGGGATCGAGCTGAACGAGAACGATCCCGGTTCGCCGGCATTCGATGCCGAGCTGGAGATCAAGGCGGGTTACCTGAAGACCAACCTCGGCTTCGGCCCGGTGCAGATCGATGCCGGTGTCCGCTACGAGGATGCGACGCAGACGACCACCCCGATCCAGGTGTTCACCTCCTTCCCGACGGTGACCCCGCCGACGGTGCTGAGCAACAGCTACTGGCTGCCGGCCGCGACGATCACGATCGACGTGTCCGACGGGATGCAGCTGCGGCTGAATGCTTCGAAGACGATCGCCCGCCCGCAGTTCCGCGAGCTGATCAACCAGCCCTATTACGATCCGGACAACAACCGTCCGTATCGCGGCAACCCGCTGCTGCAGGACAGCCAGCTGTACAACGCCGAAGCGCGCTTCGAATGGTATTTCGACCGCGACCAGCGCGTGTCGGCGGCGGTGTTCTACAAGAAGATCGACAATCCGATCGAAGCCTTCGTGGCCGGCACCGACCTGCTGACCTCCTACGCCAATGCGCCCGAGGCGCAGCTGTATGGGGCGGAGTTCGAACTGCAGAAATACATCCCGCTCAACGGGCTGGGTGAAAGCGATTTCTGGCAGGCCCGCCGCTTCGTGTTCATCGGCAACTACACCTACACCAATTCGAAGCTGAAGGTCAGCTCGACCGACACGGTAACGGTGTTCGGCGCGGCATCCAACACGGCGACGGACTATTTCCGCGACGGCGCGAAGATGACCGGCCAGTCGGACCACATCGTCAACATCCAGCTGGGCATGGAGAACACCGATCGCCTGTCGCAGCAGACGATCCTGGTGACCTACGCCAGCGACCGCGTGGTCAGCCGCGGGCTCAACGGCACGCCGCCGCAGCCCGACGTGATCGAGAAGCCGGGCCTCAGCCTCGACTTCGTGTGGCGTGAAGGCTTCACCCTGCTGGGGGCCGAAATGGAAGCGAAGTTCGAAGCGCGCAACATCCTCGGTCGCAACCACCAGGAATTCCAGCAGGTCGGCGACAACCGGATCGACCTCAACACCTACGATCTGGGCACGACATTCGCCTTCTCGCTGTCGACCAAGTTCTGATCTTTCCTCCCGGGCCGCTCCGGCGGCCCGGGACCGGACGTCCCCTGTCCACCAACTGAAGCGGTCGCCCGATGGGCGGCCGCTTTTTTTGCTGGTTGCTGGCTGGTGAAACTCGGCCGATCCGCGTCAGACGGAATCGAACACATATCCCATCGAGCGGACCGTGCGCAGCGGGTCGTTCGCGCCCGCCGCCTTGAGCGCGCGGCGCAGGCGCCCGACCCACACGTCGACCGTGCGTTCGTCAATCGGCGGTTCCTGCTTGCCCAGCCCTTCGATCAGTTCGGCGCGGCCCAGCACCCGGTCGGGATTTTCGGCAAAGAA
The DNA here is from genome assembly GCA_014763545.1 of Sphingomonadales bacterium. GTDB lineage: Bacteria > Pseudomonadota > Alphaproteobacteria > Sphingomonadales > Sphingomonadaceae > JACXVD01. The sequence goes on along the minus strand of JACXVD010000011.1, from coordinate 33,100 downwards.
GCGCAGCAGGCGGAATTCATTGGGCCGCAGCGAAATCGGCTTGCCCGCCCACCGCGCCTGCAACGCGGCCATGTCGATCACCAGCTCGCCCAGGGTGAAGCTGTGCGCGGCGTGCCGCTGGGCCTGCTGCGATTGCAGCGCCAGCACCCGGTCGAGCACGATTTTCCGGTCGAGCGGGCCGACGATGTAATCGTCCGCCCCGGCACGCAGCGCGCGGCGGCGATCTTCCATATCGTCGGCTTCGAGGACGATGGTGACATGCGCTTCGGCGGTGCGCGGGTCGGCGCGCAGGCGGCGGCACATCTCCAGCCCGGCGAGGTCTTCCATCACCCAGTCGACAAACGCCCACATCGGCCCTTCGACCAGCCGCCGCGGGCCGGAGCTGTCGAGCCGCGCGAAAGTGAAGCGCATGTCGTTATGGACGAAGTCGTCCAGCGATTCGCCCAATTCGTCGGTGAGGAAGATGCTGACCACATCCATGCGTGAAGAAATCCCCTGAATTGCCCAGGGGATTGCCGCCCTCATGTGACGCATTCGTGACTATCGCGGCAGCTTTTCCAGCCTGCCCGCGCGCGGTGTCAGAACGCCGGAATCCCGGTGATCGCACGGCCCAGAATCAGCGCATGGACATCGTGCGCGCCCTCGTAGGTGTTGACCGTTTCGAGGTTCATCATGTGGCGCATCACCTGGTATTCGCTGGAGATGCCGTTGCCGCCGTGCATGTCGCGCGCCATCCGCGCGATATCCAGCGCCTTGCCCACATTGTTGCGCTTGACGATCGAAATCATCTCCGGCGCAAAGGCGCCTTCGTCCATCAGTCGCCCGACGCGCAGCGACGCCTGCAGGCCCAGCGCAATCTCGGTCAGCATGTCGGCCAGCTTCTTCTGCTGCAGCTGGGTCGCTGCCAGCGGGCGACCGAACTGCTTGCGGTCGAGTCCGTATTGCCGCGCGGCATGGAGGCAGAATTCCGCCGCCCCCAGCGCACCCCACGAAATGCCGTAGCGCGCGCGGTTGAGGCAGGAGAACGGCCCCTTGAGCCCTTCCGACCCGTCATCGGGCAACAGCGCATCGGCGCCGACCTTCACCTCGTCCATCATCACCATGCCGGTGGTGCTGGCGCGCAGGCTGAGCTTGCCCTCGATCTTCGGCGCTTCGAGCCCGGCCATGCCCTTGTCGAGCACGAAGCCGCGGATACGCCCGCCATGCGCCTCGCTCTTGGCCCAGATCACGAACACATCGGCAAAGGGTGCGTTGGAGATCCACGTCTTGCTGCCCGAGATGACGTAGCCGTCACCACCCTGCTTCGCGACGGTGCGCATCGAGCCGGGGTCCGACCCCGCATCGGGTTCGGTCAGGCCGAAGCAGCCGATCAATGCGCCGCTGGCGAGGCCGGGCAGATATTTGCGTTTCTGGTCTTCCGAACCGAAAGCATAGATCGGGAACATCACCAGCGAAGACTGGACCGACGCCATCGAGCGATAGCCCGAATCGACCCGTTCGATCTCGCGCGCGATCAGCCCGTAGGAGACATAGGAAGCGCCCGCGCCGCCATATTCCACCGGCACCGTGGCGCCGAGCAGCCCCGCCTGCCCCATCATCGGGAACAGTTCGGGCGCGTCCACCTCATTGTCGAACGCGTCGATCACGCGCGGCTGCAATTCGCCCTGCGCAAAGGCATGGGCGGCATCGCGGATCATGCGCTCTTCCTCGGTCAGCTGGCTGTCGAGGTCGAAGGGGTCTTCCCAGTTGAACGGCACCATCCCGGCCATGAATTCGTCTCCTGCGCTTTGAGCGGAGCAATTAGTTGCGCGGGAAACAAATGTCGATGGGGTGGGAGTGAGTCTTTGGATGCGCGCCAGTCTGTTGGCTCGCTCACGCTCGGGCGGTAGAGTCCCTGTTGCGTGCGCTCGGGACATCCGTCCCTCGCTTGCGGTTCCGGCCCTCTCCCCCTCCCAACCACCCGATATTTTCCCGGATACGGTATCGGGTGGTTGGGAGGGGGAGAGGGCCGGAACCGCTCAAGCGTCAGCGAGCCAACACACCACGCGTCAGGCGGTCAAAGCACCTCCGGCGCCCCGTCCAGCAGCATGGTCTTCGTCTCGAGATAGCCCGCGATTCCTTCGACCCCGCCTTCGCGGCCGATGCCCGATTGCTTGAACCCGCCGAAGGGCTGGTCGAAGGCCAGCTTCATCCCGTTCTGGCCGAACCCACCGCTGCGGATCCGCCGGGCGAGGCGATAGGCGGCGTCGGCATCGTGGGTCAGCACCGATGCGTTGAGCCCGAAAGTGCTGTCGTTGGCGATGCGGATCGCATCCTCCTCGTCCTCCGCCGGGATCAGGCACAGCACCGGGCCGAAGATTTCCTCCTGCGCGATGCGGCTCGAATTATCGACATTCGCGAACAGGGTCGGCTCGATGAAATAGCCCTTGTTGAGATGCGCCGGGCGCGCGCCGCCAGTGACGAGGTCCGCGCTCCGGCGCCCTTCGTCGAGATACATTTCCACCCGTTCGAGCTGGCGCTTCATCGCCAGCGGGCCGAGTTCGGTTTGCGGGTCGGTCGAATAGCCGATCCGCGTGCTCTTCATCACCCGGGCGATCGCCTCTGCCATTTCGTCATGGCGGTGGCGCGGCACAATCGCGCGGCTGAGCATGGCGCAGACTTGGCCGCTCATCAAATTGATCGTCTTGCCCAGGATCGCCGCCGCCTGCTCGGTCGGCATGTCGTCGCGGATGATCGCCGCGCTCTTGCCGCCGAGTTCGAGCGTGCAGCGCGCCACGCGGCTGGCGCAGACTTCCCCGATGCGCTTGCCCGCCGCGGTCGATCCGGTGAAGCTGACCTTGTCGATCCCGTGATTGTTGACGAGATGGTCCGACGCCTCGCGCTGCGCCGGCACGAGGTTGACCACACCCGGCGGGATGCCCGCTGCCTGCGCCGCCTCGGCAATGATATAGGCTTCGAGCGGGGTTTCGGGCGAAGGCTTCATCACCACGCTGCATCCGGCAACCAGCGCATAGGCGACCTTGGACACCATGATCCCGAAAGGCGCGTTCCACGGGGCAATGGCAGCAACCACGCCGACCGGTTCATGCGCGATCACCACCGTGTCCACGCCCGGGCTGCTGCGCTTCTCGACGAATTTGTAGCTTTCGCCGAGCGAGGCGATCAGCCGCAATTGCGCGATCGCACCGCCGTGCATCAGCGGCGCGAAACTGGCGAGGCCGCCGACCTGCGCGGTCCAGGCCGCGCAAAGCTCGGGCAGGCGCGCTTCGAGAATATCGACCATCGCGGAAAGCTGCGCGCCGCGCCGCGCGGGCGAAAGCTCCGGCCAAGGACCATAGTCGAATGCGGCGCGGGCGGCGGCGACCGCGCGGTCCATATCCGCCTCGTCCGCCTCGGCCACGCGGGCGACCACCTCCTCGCTGTTCGGCGAGACGACCTCGATCAGCCGGCCGCTGTGCGGGTCGACCCACTCGCCGCCGATATAGAGTTGCTCGGGATGGGCGATGGTGACGCCTTCGGGGGTCATGCGATTTCTCCGGCTCAATAGGTCGAAAGGATGGTGGCGCTGCGGGCGTCGAGCGGTTTGCCCGCAGCCTGCAGTTTCAGTTCGCTGGCGCGGGTCTGGCCCTGCAGCGCGATCAGGTAAGCGTGGATCGCGTGGACATCGTCCTCGCTCAACAAATCGTCCCAGCGGGGCATCCCGCCCGGCAGCAACAGCCCGCGCAGCACGATCTCGTCGAACTGGGCATGCACTTCGGGCGAGATGCGGCGCAGGTCGGGCGCGGGGCTGCGCGGCAGGTTTGCGTGGCACATCGCGCAACTCGCCATGAACAATTGCTGCCCGCGGGCGATCGTTTCCGGCGTCACGCCCGGTGCCTGCGCGGGCGGTAAGGGCGCAACCTCCAGCGGCGGAAGCTCGGGCGGGATCGGCACCTTGCCGCCGCCCAGCCTGAACACCAGGATGCGGTTGGCATTGCCGTAGCGATAGCTGGCGGAATAGCCGGGCACGAAGGGCCAGCCGCCCCCGCCGAAGCCGGTCTGCACCGCGACATATTGCACCCCGCCCACGCGATAGGTCATCGGCGCGGCCATGATCGCGCTGCCGGTGTCCATGCTCCACAGCAGCTTGCCGGTGTCGGAACTGCGCGCCTGCATCTGGCCGCCGACGGTGCCGGTGAACAGCAGGCCCGAAGCGGTGGCCATCACCCCCGAGCGGTCCTGCCAGCCCTCCATATCGACCGCCCATCGGGTCTTGCCGGTCAGCGGGTCGATCGCGCGCAGCTGGTTGCTCCACGGCTTGTCCTTGACCCATTGCCATTGCGGCAGCGCCTTGACCCGGTCCTGCATTTCGGGCGGGAACCCGTCGAGCAGCCCGGCAAGGTCGGGGGTGAACAGCAGCGCTGCGCCCGGGTTCGGCGCCTGCGCGCGATGGGTGAAGCCCAGCCCCAGCCCCGGCGGCACGAACATCAGATTGCCCATGTCGAGCACATTGCCGAAGTAGAGCTTGCGGGCCGGGTCCCACGCCGCCGGGAACCAGTTGCGCGCGCCGGGCGATGCCGGGAAGACGATCTTGGGGCTTTGCGAATATTCGGAATATTCGGGGGTCAGCTTCGGCCGCCCGGTCTGCAAATCCCACCCGCTGGCCCAGCTGGTGCGCACGATGGCATTGGCGGCCAGCGGCTTGCCCGTCGCGCGGTCGATCACGAACATGAAGCCGTTCTTCGGCGCATGGATGATCACCGGGCGCGGCTTGCCGTCCACCTCCAGCTCGGCCAGCACCATCGGCTGTACGGCGGTGAGATCCCAGCTGTCGCGCGGGGTTTCCTGGAAATACCACTTCATCGCCCCGGTGCGCGGATCGAGCGCGACCAGCGAATCGAGATAGAGATTGTCTCCCCCGGCGGGCGAGCGCGTCTTCCACGGATAGGGCCCGCCATTGCCCGTGCCGATGATCAGCTGGTCGAGCAGCGGATCATAGGTAATCGCATCCCATGCGTGGCCGCCGCCGCCGATATCCCAGCGGCTGTTGGCATCCCACGTCTTGACCGCCGCCTCCAGCTCCGGGCTTTCCTGCGGCCCGAGTTTCGGATCGTGCGGCACGATCCAGAAGCGCCAAGCCTGGCTGCCGTCGTTGATGCGATAGGCGGTGACGTAACCGCGCCCGTCGTAATCCGCACCGCCATTGCCGATCACCACCACATCGCCCGCGATTTCGGGCGCGCCGGTGATCGTGTGGCTGCGCCGGCCATCGGCGATGGTGTTGGTCTTCCACACCAGCCGCCCGGTCTTCGCATCGAGCGCATAGAGCCAGCCGTCGAGCGCGCCGACGAACACCTTGCCCTGCGCCAGTGCCAGCCCGCGATTGGCCTGGTCGCAGCAGGCATAGCGGTTGGCCTGCATGTCGACCTCGGGGGTGAAGGTCCACAATTCCTTCCCCGTCGCCGCGTCGAGCGCGTAGACCCGCCCGAGGTTGCCGCTGGCATACATCACCCCGCCTGCCACCACCGGGGTCGCTTCCTGCACGCGGTTGGTGCCGAGGTCGTATTCCCATGCCAGCCCCAGCTGGCCGACATTGCCGGGGGTGATGTCCTCCAGCCGCGAAAACCGGCTTTCGCTCCAGTCGCCGCTGGGATTGTCCCAATCGTCGCCCGCGCCGATCTGCGTGGTGTCGACGCCCGGCGCCCCGCGCGAGCAGGCGGCCAGCAGGAGGATCGCAAGCAGTGCAGCCAGGCGGGCGTTCAGGCGGGCCATTGCGGGCGGAACTCCTCCATCACCGCGCGCAAGCTGCGCGGGGCCTGGCCGGTCAGGCGCTCGACATGGTCGGTGAGCCTGGCAAAATAGCCTTCGCGGATCGCCTGTCCGAAAGTCACCATGTCGTCGCTCGACCACGGGATCGGCCCGTCGGGCACGATGTCGCTGGCATGGCGCGGCACGCCCAGCGAATCGAAATAGGCGAACATCGCCTCGTCATCGACCTGGTCGACGACGATCGGCTTGCCCGCCAGCTCGCTCGCCAGGGCCATCGCCTCGGGGATCGACAGGGCTTGCGGCCCGGTCAGCGTATAGGCGGTGTTGGCATGGCCCGTGCCGGTCAGCACCGCCACCGCGCTGGCGACGCAATCGGCGCGGCTGACGAAGCCCACCTTGCCCTCGCCGCAATTGTCCGGCTTCACCCCCATGGCGAGCGCGGGGATGGCCATGGGGCCGGCGACGGCCTCGGCATATTGGCTGTCGCGGAAGAAGGTCCACTCCGCCCCCGAATCCGCGATGAGCAGTTCGGTGGCGCGATGATCGTCCTTCACGATCGCCGGGTTGCCCGGTTCGTCGGCGGCGATGACGGAGGTGTAGGCGATGTGCCGCACCCCGGCGGCCACCGCCGCTGCCACCGCATTGCGATGCTGGCCCACCCGCGTGCCGACGCGCGCGGTGGAGATCAGCAGCATCCGCTCGCCCCCCGCCATTGCCGCAGGCAGCGAGGCAGGATCGTCGAAATCGGCGTGGCGGCAGGCGGCGCCCCGACTGGCGAAATCGCCCAGCCGCTCGGGCGTGCGCGAAAGGAACACGAGATCCTCCGCCGCGCAGCGCGCCAGCAGCGCTTGCGCCGTCGCGCGCCCGAAAGCGCCCGACGCGCCGCATACGATAATCTTGCCCATGGCTTCTCCCGTTGCCACCAATAATAACGAGTGTTACGATCAGGGCAATATGGCGGGAGCGAAAATCCGATCAGCCGATGGTGAAGGCGCCCTGGGTCCAGCTGGTGGAGCCGGGGTTCTGGCACCATTCCACCGTGCCGTCGTCGCTCGTCGCATAAACGCGGATATGAGTGCCGTCCGACGCGGTCCAGCAGGTGGCCGAAATCTGCGTGCCGGGCACGTTCAGCGTGCCGTCGGTCCAGCCATTCCCGTCGGCGCAGCGCTCGATCACATTATAGCCGTCGCTGACATAGACGCGGATATGCAGCTGCCCGCTGCTGTCGAACCAGTTGAGCGAGGCAGTGGCGATCGGGTCCTGAAACGTGTCAGCCATCGGCAAGTCTCCCATATCATGCCCTTCGTCGATTCGCGGGCGCGTGGCAGGGTAGGCGCGCCGACAGAGAATGAAACAACAGACACGCGCCCCAACCGGCGCCGTGCGTGCGAGAGGAAGAGACTTTGGCATTGATCCCCGTTGAAGACCGGCTGGCGTTGCAGGATCTGGTCGCCGCCTATGGCTGGGCGCTCGACACCGGCGATGTCGAGGCGCTGGTGGCCTGTTTCACGCCGGATTGCGTCCTGTCCGAAGAAGTGTTCGAAGATGCCGATATCTGGCCGGGGCATGACGGGGTGCGTGGGCTGGCAGCGCATTATTTCGCCCTGCCCGGCTTTCCCGGCCGCCAGCACCACGTGACCCAGACGGTGTATGATCTGCAGGCCGACGGATCGGTGACGATGAAGAGCTTTGCCTTCGTCACCGAATGCGAGGGCGAGCCGCCCTACACGCTGCGCTTCACCGGCTGGTATGACGATCATGCGGTGAAAGGCGCGGACGGGCAGTGGCGCTTTGCCCGCCGCACGATCCGGCTGTGGGATGGCGAGGTGCTGAAGAACTTCCCCGGCAAGGGCGATTTCGTCCCGCGCAAGCGGCCACCCTCGATGGTGGTGAAACACAAGGACTGACCTGCCCCGGGGCGGTCCTGCCTGTGGCCCGTGTCTGTGGCCCGTGCGCCACAGGATTTCATGTCATGCCCCCGTCATCGAATGACGCGGAACTGAAAGAAAACCGCCCCGAAATCTTCCCATTCCGACCGGTAGGGCGCCCCCAGCTATTCATCAGGGGGTAAATATCATGAACGCCTATCGTCTCGCGATCTCGAGTTGCGCAGGGGCCATCGCCGTCGCGCTCGCCACGCCCGCCATCGCCGGCGAACTGCAAGGCTATGTGTTCGACGCGAGCGACACGATCGCGCTCGAGGCGGCACAGGTGCGCATCGTCGAGCTCGACCGCGTCGCCAATGCGCAGGCCGACGGCAGCTTCCTGTTCGCCGACATCCCGGCCGGTACCTATACGGTGGTCGCCAGCTATACCGGCGCCGCGCCGGTCACCCAGACCGTCACCGTCCCGGCCACTGGCATCGTGCGCGCCAATTTCCAGCTTGGCGGCGACGACGCGCAGATCCTGGTCGTGGGGCAATTCGCCAACCAGGCCAGCGCCCTGTCGCGCAAGCGCGCTGCGGACGGGGTCAGCGATGTCCTGACCCGTGACGCGGTCGGCCAGTTCCCCGACCAGAACGTGGCGGAATCGCTGCGCCGCCTGCCCGGCGTCAACATCCTCGACGACCAGGGCGAAGGGCGCTTCGTCTCGATCCGTGGGCTCGATCCCGAACTCAACGCGACCTCGCTCAACGGCGTGCGCCTGCCCGCGCCCGAAAGCGATGTCCGCTCGGTCGCGCTCGACGTGATTTCCAGCGACACGATCGAATCGATCGAGGTGAAGAAATCGCTCACCCCCGACATGGACGCCGACACGATCGGCGGCTCGGTCGAAATCCAGACCACCAGCCCGTTCCGCCGCCGCAAGGACCTGCTCTCGGTCCGGCTCGAAGGCAGCTACAACGATTATTCGGGCAAGGTCACGCCCAAGGGTTCGCTCGATTTCTCCAAGCGCCTGGGCGAGAATATCGGCATTTCGGGCGGCGTGAGCTATTACAAGCGCGAATTCGAAACCGACAATGTCGAGACCGGCGGCAACTGGTCGACCGACGGTAATGGCGTCGATTTCAGCGACGAGATCCAGTACCGCGATTATGACGTCACGCGTGAGCGGATCAACGGCTCGCTCTCGCTCGACTTCCTGCTGTCGAGCACCACCACCGCCTATATCCGCGGCAACTGGAGCCAGTTCGACGATCACGAATATCGCCGCCGCACCACCATTCTGCTGAGCGAAGATCCCACCTCGGGCGACGCGAACAGCGCCTATTTCTCCGATGCCGATGGCCGCATCGAAGTGCGCCGCGATACCAAGGACCGCTTCGAGCGCCAGCGCATCCGCTCCATCGTGGTGGGCAGCGACACCGACACCGGCGAATGGAAGTTCAACTGGTCGGTCAGCTATGCCAAATCGACCGAGAAGGAGGATTTCTCGCTCGACCCGACGCGCTTCCGCGCCCGGTTCAGCAAGAAGGGCGTCGGCGTCAATTTCGATTATAGCGACGATCGCATCCCCTATTACACGGTCACCAGCGGCGAAACGCTGTTCGCCGATCCCGCCAAGTACAGCTTCAACCGGATCGAGCTGACCGACCTGTCGGACAGCCAGGACGAAGAATGGGCCGGGCGCGTGGATGTTGCCCGCCGCCTTGTCACCGATGGCGGCGAATTCACGGTGCAGGGTGGCTTCAAGGGCCGCTGGCGCAAGAAGAGCTATAATTTCGACCTGATCTACTACGGCGATTACAACGGCAGCTACACGCTGGCCGATGTGCTGGGCACGCAGACCTATCGCCTGATGGATATCGGCCCGGTCAGCAGCAAGACCGGCCCGACCGACTTCTATCTCGCCAACATCGGCAATTTCGAAGTCGACCAGTACGAAACCGATCTCGGCTCGAATTCGAGCGACTACAGCGTCTCCGAAGATGTCTCCGCCGGATACGTGCTCGGCCGGTGGGACAGCGATACGCTGCGGGTCATCGGCGGCGTGCGGGTCGAGCGCACGACCAACACGCTCAATGGCAATGTCGTGGCCGACGATGGCAGCGATGTCTTCGTGACCCCGGTCAGCTATCGCCGCGGCTACACCGACTATCTGCCCAGCCTCACGCTGCGGTTCGAGCCGCAGCCGGGCCTGATCCTGCGACTGGCCGGATCGAAGAGCCTGGTGCGCCCCAAGCTGTCGAAACTCGCCCCGCGCTTCACCATCAACGAAGACGCCGAAGCCGAATTCGGCAATCCCGACCTGCTGCCCTATCGCGCGTGGAACCTCGATGCGGGGGTGGAATATTACTTCTCCACCAACGGCGCGATCACCGCGGGCGCCTATTACAAGGACATCAAGAACTTCATCGTCGACGGGTTCTTCGATGCCACCGATGCCCCGTATAACGGCGTCTATCGCGGCACGACCTTCTCCGAGGCGCTGATCCCGCTGAATGGCGAGAATGCGCAGGTCGCCGGGTTCGAAGCCAGCGTGAGCCAGGCCTTCACCTTCCTGCCCAGCCCGTTCGACGGACTGCTGGCGCAGGCCAATTACAGCTACACCTGGACCGAGGCGACGCTGTTCGACGGGCGCACGATCCCGCTGCCGGCGGCGTCGAGAAACACCGTCAACCTGGTTCTGGGTTACGAGAAGGGGCCGTTCGAGTTCCGCGCGGCGGGCACCTATCGTTCGAAATATCTCGACGAGCTGGGCGGATCGGCAGAGCAGGACCGCTATGTCGACAACCATTTCCAGATCGACCTGTCGGCCAAGGTCGAGGTAACCAAGGGCGTCAAGCTGTTCGCCGAATGGATCAATGTGAACAACGCCAAATATTTCGCCTACCAGACCTACAACGGCCGGCAGCGGCTGCTGCAGTATGAAGAATATGGCCCGACCGTGAAGTTCGGCCTCAAGGCCACTTTCTGATGCGGTCTGCGTTCTTCGCGCTCCCGCTCGTCGCCGTGCTGGCGGCGGGCGGATGCGCCACCCTGCCGCCTGCGGGCGGTCCGGCGGTGGCGGTGCAGGCGAGCGGCGAAACCGCCCCGGTCGGCACCGCCAACGAGGATGCGGCGGACGATCCGGCCATCTGGGCCAACCCCGCCGATCCCGCCGCCGGGCTGGTGGTGGCGACCGACAAGAAGGGCGGGCTCTACGTCTACGGGCTCGATGGCAGCCAGAAGAGCTTCACCCCGGCCGGGCGGGTCAACAATGTCGATCTGGTCGATCTCGGCACCGGCGGGATCGTGGTCATCGCCAGCGACCGCAACGATCCGGCCAATGCGAAGCTGCAGGTCTATCTGCTCGATCCGCAGAGCGCCCAGCTGCGCTCCGCCGGTGCGCTGGGCGGCGGCACGGGCGAAGCCTATGGCGTGTGCGCCCGGCGCGATGGCACGGGCATTCGCGTCGCCTCGATCCTCAAGGACGGGACGATCTACGAACAGAAATTCTCGTTGCTGCGCGGCCATGTGCCGCCGGTGGTGACCGCCATGCCGCCGCGCAAGGTGCCGACGCAGGCCGAAGGCTGCGTCTACGATCCGCGTGACGGCGCGCTTTATGTGGCGGAGGAAGACGCCGGCATCTGGCGCTTCCCGCCTGCGGGGCCGGAATCGCTGGTGGCGCATGCCGATGGCGCGATGCTGGTCGCCGATGTCGAAGGGCTGGCGATCGCGCCGGAGGGCACGGACGGCGGCTATCTCGTCGCATCGAGCCAGGGCGACAGCGCCTATGCCGTGTTCCGCCTGCCCGGGTTCGAACCGGTCGGGCGCTTCCGCATCGCCGCAGGGACATTCGGCGCGACCGAGGAGACGGACGGGATCGACCTGTCGACCGGCAATTTCGGCGCGGCCTATCCCGGCGGGCTGTTTGTGGCGCAGGATGGCCAGAACGCGCCGCATGCGCAGAATTTCAAGCTCGTCCCCTGGCAGGCGATCCGCGACGCGCTCGGCCTGTGAGTTTGCGCCCTAGGGTGCGAAGTCGAGCCCGCCGCGGCGTTCGGCGAAGCGCCAGCCGTGGGGCGTGTTGACCAGCCGATCCTCGAAGAAGCCCACCAGCGGCGAATTTGCGGTCATCTTCGGCAGGGCGCCCGCTTCCGCAGCCTCGCCCTGGTAGAGCACGATCACGCTGAAGGCCCGCGCGGTTGCCGGGCCTTCCACCTCGACCACGATATTCGCGATCACATGCCGGCTCTTGCGCGGCGGGCGGGCGCGGAATGCGGCGAGGATCGCCTCGCGCCCGCAGATGAAATCGTCGGGCGCACTCGGGCGGGCGAAGCGCGCATCGGGCGTATAGAGATCGGCCAGCCCATCCCAGTCGGCAGCATCGTTGAGCACGGCGTAGAGGTTGATCAGCCGCGTGCAATCCTGCTCGATCTCGCGGCGGGTGGTCTCCTCCAGGCTCATGCGTCGGGCTTCGTGCGTTCGAGGAACAGTGAATTGCCCTCTTCATCGGTCGCTTCGAGCGTTTCGATCATCCTGTCGATATAGCGGCGCAATTCGCCGACCTGGCGGCCCGACAGGTCGGACAGGAGATATTCGGACACCTTGTCGGTCTGCGGGCGCATGATTTCGTGCAGCCGCTGGCCCTCTTCGGTCAAGCGCAAGGTCTTGCGGCGGCGATTGGCCGGATCGGGGGCGACGGTGATCCGGCCCTTGCGTTCCAGCGAGGCGACCGCCCGGCTGACGCTCATCACGTTCACGCCGGTCATCTCCGCCAGTTCGTGGCTTGCCGTTTCGCCCCGCCGCCCGATCAGCATCAGCAGGCGGAATTCGTTGATCGAAATATCGTACTGCTTTTCCAGGTTCACCGAAAACGGCGCCATCAGCTTGTTCGACAGTTTGAGCAGGCGGTGCAGCACGATGGTGCGTTCATCGTAATCATGCCCGGATTCGGCAAAACTGTCGGGATATTTCTTGCTCGCCACCATCATTCCAGCCCCTGACTGCCCTTGCATCAACCGTAACATTTGTTACTGTCCATGCAAAGTCGAGATGGAGAGCTCGCATGAATGCCTATCCGCAAACCATCCATTTCATCGGCACCAATACACCGCGTGCCGAAGAAGTAACGCCAGAAGTCCTCGCGGTCGAGGGGACGATCCCCGCCGAAATCGACGGTGCCTTCTTCCGCGCGGTGCCCGACAATGCCTTCCCCCCGCTGTTCGATGACGAGATCGCCCTGTCGGCCGACGGGATGATCGCCCGGTTCGACATTTCCGGCGGCCAGGCCAGCTATGCGATCAAATGGGTCGATACCGAACGCCACGTGCTCGAACGCGAGGCGGGCCGGTCGCTGTTCGGCCGTTATCGCAATCCCTTCACCGACGATGCCAGCGTGGCGGGCAAGGACCGCACCGTCGCCAACACCACCCCGCTGTGGCACGCCGGGCGCCTGTTCATGACCAAGGAAGACGGGCGCGCCTACGAAATCGACCCGGCCACGCTGGCGACGATCGGCAAGTTCGATTTCGGCGGGCGGCTGCGGTCCGAAACCTTCACCGCCCACCCGCGGATCGACCCGGAAACGGGCGAATTGTTCTTCTTCGGCTACGAGGCCGGCGGGCTGTGCAGCCTCGACATCGCCTATTGCATCGCCGATGCCGAGGGCAATCTTGTGTCCGAACAATGGTTCGAGCAGCCCTATTGCTCGACCATCCACGATTTCGTGATCACCGAGAAATACGCCATCTGGCCGATCTTCCCCACGCTGGCCGATCTCGACCGGATCAAGGCGGGCGGCCCGCATTGGGCGCACCGGCAGGACCTGCCGAGCTATGTCGGGATCATGCCGCGTTATGGCGACGTGTCCGAAATCACATGGATCGAAGGGCCGGTGGGCGTGTCATGCTTCCACGAAGTCAACGCCTTCGACGATGGCGACAAGGTGCATATCGACCTGTGCCTGACCGATACCAACGCCTTCCCCTTCATGCGCGAGGCGGGCGGGCTGGAGATCGCCCAGCAGGACATCCGGGGCGGTTTGACGCGCTGGACGATCGACATGTCCGCCAGCGAGCCCGCGATCGAGCAGAGCATCCTCGGCCCATCGGGCGATCTGTGCCGGGTTGCCGATGCCGACCAGGGCCGCCCCTATGGCCGCGCGTGGTATCTTTCGATGAACCCCGGGGCCAAGGGCCCGCCGCTGCTGGGCGGGCCGGTGGGCGCCAATTTCAACTGCCTGCTGCGGATCGAACCGCAGACCGGCAAGCTGGCGATGATGGAACTGCCGCCCGGTGCGGGGATCAGCGAACCGGCGCATGTCGTGTCCACAGAGCCCGGCCATGGCGGCTGGCTGCTGAGCGTGGTGGACATCCCCAACAGCCCGAACCCGGCGGATTACGCGTCCGAATTGTGGGTCATCGCTGCAGACGATATCGCTGCCGGCCCGGTCGCGCGGATCAAGGCCGGGCGGCCGCTGCGCAGCCAGGTCCACGGCAGCTGGGTCGACCGCGCGAAGCTGGCGGCAGCGAAGGCCGGCTGAGCCTGCCGGTAGCGTCAGGCGTCAGGCGCCGGGCGCGGTGCTCACAGCCATTTCAGCCGCTTGAACAGGAACAGCAGCGCCACGAAGATCGCAGTGCAGCTCGCCACCACGATCACGAAGCCATTGTCGTCCTGCAGCATCGGCATGCCGCCGACATTGATGCCGAACAGGCCGGTGATGAAGCCCAGCGGCAGGAAGATGCCCGCCACGATGGTCAGCATATAGGTCGCGCGTTCGCTGCCCGATGCGGCGCGGGCGCGCAGATCGTCCTGCAGCACGACGGCGCTTTCCTTGCTGATCTCGATATCGTCGAGATAGCGGCGCAGGCGGGCGATCGTCTCGGCGATTTCGCGCCGGTCGTGATCCTCGAACCAGCCGGGTGCATCGCGGCTGATCGCCTCCAGCGCGACATGCTGCGGGCTCATATGCCGTTGCAGCGCCAGGCAATTGCGGCGGATGGCCGAAATCTTGGCCAGGATCGCGTCGGGGTCGCGCTCCGGATCGGCATCTTCCAGCAGGTCGATATGGTCGTTCATGTCGACGATCGACTGGTTCATCCGCACGATGATGTGTTCGACCAGCGACGTGACCATCGCACCTGCATCGACCGGGCCGATGCCGCGATCGAGTTCGGCCATGATGTCGCGCGGGGTCTGCAACGGGTGGCGGCGCAGCGTGACCAGCCGTTCCCCGTCGCTCCACAACTGCATCGAGACCATGTCCTCCGGCTCGGCATTGGGGTTGAAATTGATCCCCCGCAGCGTCGCCACCAGCGCCTGCCCCTCGCGGAAGGCGCGCGGGCGGGATTCGTCGCTGATCAGCAATTCGGCGGTCGGTTCGGGTATGCCCAGCGCCTGTTCCAGCCATTGCTGCACGCCCGGGCGGGTGCGGTAGAGGTGGACCCACAGGATTTCGCCCGGCGCGGCAGGCTGCCAGCGCTGCACCTCGTCCCAGCCGATGGCGCGCCCGCCACCCCTGCCATCGAGCACGCGGCCATAGAGCAGCGGCGTCGTTTCATCGCCATCGTCGACAATCATGCCGGGCCATCGCTTGGTTCACGCCGCATCGGTGCGATATGTGCCGCAGTTGGCGGGACTTGTCATCCCTCCAGCCTGCGGGGCGACACCCGGCGCGGGCACCCGCCAGCCGCGCAGCCCGATCAGCAGCCGCAGGCCCGGCACCGCGCGCCCGATGCGGTAGAACAGCCAGCAGCCCGCCACCGTCGCCGCCACCAGCAGCGGGAAACTGGCACCATTGGGCATGCCCGCGCGCAGGCACCACCAGGCGACCACGACGATGATCGTCTGGTGGATCATGTAGAACGGAAAAACCGCCTCGTTCAGCGTCGCTCGCCAGCGATGGTCGCGGTTCCAGAAACGGTCGGCAATGCCGATGGCGGCCACCACCATCCACCAGCCATTGGCCAGCCGCGCGGCGACGAACACCGGCACCAGCGCCGCCGGGGCCGGGGTATTGCCGGGATAGCGCAGCTCGATCGCGGCCACGATCGCATAGGCCGCCATTGCGAGCACGAGCGCGGGCCGCCAGCTGCGGCGGATCGCATCCCATACGCGCCCCGCCCGCAGCAGCGCGAAGCCGAACAGGAATACCGGCAGATAGCGCAGATGCGCCCCGCCATCGTCCAGCAGCCCATGCGTATCCTCGCGCCCCGGGAACAGCACCAGCCCCACCAGCAGCAACCATGCCAGCGGCAGGACCAGCAGCATCGCAGGGTGGCCCAGCACCCGGTCGAAGGTAGCGCGCGCCCATGCCCGCCACCGCCCCGGCAGCATCAGCAGCCCGGCCAGCACCACCGTGTAAGCCCACAGATAGGCGACGAACCACAGGTGCTGCCAGGTCGGCAGCTTGATCCCGTAAAGGTCGCCGAAGCGAAAATAATCGTGCAGCCAGAACCAGCCGAAGCCGTGGGCATAGCCATGCTTGACGGTCAGTTCGACCCATGGCTGCGGCGGGACGACCACCGCCATCGCGAACAGCAGCGGGACCAGCAGCCGCGCGCTGCGCTGGCGCAGGAAGGCACCGACGCCGGTTCTCGGTCCCGTCTGCGGCCTTGGCCCTTGCCCCGCCCGCTTGGCGACGATCGCGGCGCTGGCATAGCCCGATACCGCGAACAGCAGCGCGAGGCGCCAATTGTTGGTCAGGAACATCGGCAGCGCCACCCAGTCGAGCACCGGATCGGCCTTCACATGCCAGTCCCACGGCACATAGAACATCCCGATGTGGTAGAAGATCAGCAGGCCGAACGCCCCGATCCTGAGCCAGTCCATCCCGTAATGCCTGCCCGGCGCTTGCGCCGGTACCTGCAGCCTCGCATCCTCGTTCATCACCATTCCGGCCATCGCGCTTGCTCCTTTCGGGCAGCGCGATAGACAGGCGAGCGAAACGGGCCAGCGTGCCGGGATGCGAGGCAGGGTGGGTGTGACAAGCGGAAACGATGCCGGGCCGAACGGCGGGCAGGAAGGGGCGAGCGGTTGGGCCGCGAACCGCCGCCGCGCGCTGCTGATCGCCCTGCTGGCCGGCTTCGGTTTCGTCCAGGCGGCGATCAACGCCCTCACGCGGATCAGCGATTTGCGCGATGCGGGCCAGGATGCGCCGGGCTGGCACGTCTTCACCGACGAAGCGACCAGCCTGCTGGCGTGGTTCCTGTGCATGATCGCGATCTGGCAACTCGTCGCCCGGCTGCGCCCGCCGCGGCTGGGCTGGCCGGTTGCCGCCGCCCTGCATCTGGCGGCAACCGTGCCGATATCGTTGCTGCACGTCGCGCTGATGGCCGCGTTCCGCAAGCTGGCCTATCGCGCCATCGACGGGTCGCACTATGTCCTGTCGAGCGATCTCGGCTCTGCCCTGCTCTACGAATATCGCAAGGATGCGATCAGTTACCTGCTGATTGCCGCCACCATGGCTGCCATCCAGTGGTTCACCCGGCCGATCGAACCGCTGGCCGCGCCGCCCGCCCCCGATGGCCAGCGGGTGCTGGAAGTCAGCGACGGCGCGATCACCCATATCGTGCCGCTGGCCGAGATCGACTGGCTGGAAGCGGCGGGCAATTACGTCACCCTCCATTGGCGCGGGCGCGCGCTGCTGCACCGCGCGACCCTGGCCTCGATGGAGCAGGTGCTGGCCGGCGAGGGGATCGTGCGTGTGCATCGCAGCCGGCTGGTCCGCCGCTCCGCCATCCGCCAGGTCGCCAGCCAGCAGAGCGGCGATTTCGACCTCGTGCTCGACGATGGCACGCGCCTGCGCGGCAGCCGCCGCTATCGCGCTGCGATCGGCTGAATACTCGCCACGCGCGGCGGCAATTTCCTACCTGCGGCGAAGCTGCTAGGGGGTGCGCGCAATGAAGCGCTTTTCATCCGTCATCGGCTCGCCATATGGAATGGGCAGCAAGCCGTGGGCAGGACGCGATGTTTTGCCCCCAGGACAGTGTAACATGCGGTCCATGTCTCGCAGGAAAGTAGCGGTTTAGATGAACGAGATCCGTCCCTGGCGCACCATCGAGCGCCGCAAGTCGCGCCAGATCATGGTCGGCAAGGTGCCCGTCGGCGGCGATGCGCCGATCACGGTGCAGACCATGACCAACACGCCGACCGAAGATGCCGCGGCGACGATCGACCAGATCCGCCGCTGCGAGGATGCGGGGGCGGACATCATCCGCGTATCCTGCCCGACCGAGGAAGCGACCGCCGCGCTGCCCGCCATCGTGCGCGCCGCCAGCGTGCCGATCGTCGCGGACATCCATTTCCACTACAAGCGCGCGCTCGAAGCCGCGGATGCAGGTGCGGCCTGCCTGCGCATCAATCCGGGCAATATCGGCTCGAACGAGCGTGTCGCCGAAGTGGTGCGCGCGGCCAAGGCCAATGGCTGCGCGATCCGCATCGGGGTCAACGCGGGCAGCCTCGAGAAGGATTTGCTCGAAAAATACGGCGAGCCCTGCCCCGAGGCGCTGGTGGAAAGCGCGCTCGACCATATCAAGCTGCTGCAGGATCACGACTTCCACGAATACAAGGTGGCGGTGAAGGCCAGCGACGTGTTCCTCGCGGTCGCCGCCTATATGGGGCTGGCCGAAGCGGTCGACTGCCCGCTGCATCTCGGCATTACCGAGGCAGGCGGGCTGATCGGCGGGACGGTGAAGAGCTCCATCGGCATCGGCAACCTCCTGTGGGCCGGGATCGGCGACACGATCCGCGTCAGCCTCTCCGCCGAACCGGAAGAGGAAGTGCGCGTCGGCTTCGAGATTCTCAAATCGCTCGGCCTGCGCACGCGCGGGGTGCGCGTCGTGTCGTGCCCCAGCTGCGCGCGGCAGGGATTCGACGTGATCCGCACGGTGCAGGCGCTGGAAAACCGGCTGAGCCACATCAAGACGCCGATGAGCCTGTCGGTGCTCGGCTGCGTGGTCAACGGCCCCGGCGAAGCGCGCGAGACGGATATCGGCCTGACCGGCGGCGGCAATGGCAAGCACATGGTCTATCTCTCCGGCGTGAAGGACCACCATGTCGAAGACGGCGACATGCTCGACCACATCGTCAGCCTCGTCGAAGCGAAGGCGGCCGAGATCGAAGCGGGCATGACCGACGCGGGCAAGGTGAGCGAGGCGGCGGAATAGGCCGCGCGATGGCGATCACCATCCGTCCGGCAACGCGTGACGACCTGCCGCTGGTCGCACGCTTCATCCGCGACCTTGCGGCATACGAGCAGCTGTCCGACGAGGTGCGCTTCGACGAGGCGGTGCTGGGCGAAAAGCTGTTCGGCGCCAATGGCGGTCGGGGGCCTTATGCCGAAGTCGTGATCGGCGAGATCGACGGCGAGCCGCAGGGTTTTGCGCTGTTCTTCCACAATTTCTCGACCTTCGAGGGCAAGCCGGGGATCTATCTCGAAGACCTCTTCGTGCGGCCCGAGGCGCGCGGCGCGGGGCTGGGCAAGGCGCTGCTGGCGCATCTCGCCGCGCTGTGCATCGAGCGCGATTGCGCGCGGCTGGAATGGTGGGTGCTCGACTGGAATGCGCCCGCGATCGGTTTCTACCAGGCGCTGGGTGCGCGGCCGATGGACGAATGGACCGTGATGCGCGTCGATGGCGATGCATTGCGCCGGTTGGGCGGCGCCGCGGCATGACGGCGCAAGCGGCTTTACCCTCGCTTAAGATGCGCGGGTTTAGGCTTGCCGGTGCCATGAACCGCAATCTCTTCCTCGTCCTGCTGATCGTCGCATCGGTCGCGCTGGTTGCGCCCAGCCTGCGCGAAGTGCGCAGCGGCGATGCCCGCCCGGCGGCCGAGCCGCAGGCAGGCGCCACCACCCGCCCCGCCCAGCTCGACTGGTATTCGGGCGGCAAGGCGCTCGACCGCAGCAGCGACGGGCATTTCTATGCCGACGCTCTGGTCGAAGGCGCGCCGGTCAATTTCATGGTCGATACCGGCGCCAGCGTGATCGCGCTCACCGCCGCCGATGCCGAGAGCGCGGGGCTCACCTGGGACGAAGGGCAGATCCGCCAGATCGGCCAGGGCGCCAGCGGACCGGTCTATGGCCTGCCCGTGCGGCTGGGCCAGGTGGAGATCGGCGGCATCGTGGTGCGCGATGTCGATGCGGTGATCGTGCCGCAGGGCCTGGGCGTTTCGCTGCTGGGGCAGAGCTTCCTGTCGAAGCTGTCCAACGTCTCGATCGAAGGCAACGCGATGATGCTCGGCCCGGTGGGCCAGTAACGGCACGCGCGGCGAATCGAGGCTGGCGTGCGGCAAAACCATCCCTCACCGCTACCGCAGTGCGGATCGAGGCTGGCAAAATGCCGCTTTCGAGCTACAGTTGCACCATGAACTGGGGCCGCAACACCGGGATCAATCGCAGGACGCTGCTCGCAGGCGGGATTGCCGCCGGTGCCGCCATGGCCCTGCCCGCCCGGGTTTTTGCCGCCCCCGAACTGTCCAGCCCGCGCGACCGCATGCTGGCCGATATTGCCCGCCGCGAACTGCAGCGCGCCGGCAGCGCGGTGTGGCGTCCGGATATCGTCGGCATCGCCGATTTCGGCTTGCGCTCGTCCGAGCCGCGGTTTCACTTCGTGAACCTCGAAGCGGGTGAAGTACGCAGCTTCCTCGTCGCCCACGGCACCGGGTCCGACCACGAGCATGACGGCTGGCTCAAGCAGTTTTCGAATGTCGAAGGCTCGAACGCGACCAGCCGGGGCGCCTATGTCACCTGGGAATGGTACAAGGGCAAATACGGCACCTCGATCCGCCTCGGCGGGCTCGATGCAACCAACAACAACGCCCTGCCGCGCGCGATCGTGATGCACCCGGCGGAATACGCCCGCGCCGAACATATCGAAAAATGGGGCCGGCTGGGCCGGTCCAACGGTTGTTTCGCGATGGACCCCGATGATTTCCGCGAGGCGCTGTGGCACCTGTCGGGCGGGCGGTTGCTCTACGCCGACAGTCTCGGCCTCGCCGCCGATGGCAGCCATGTGTCGAGCTATGTCTCGCCGGGCATCGACCTCGCCAGCCTGAGCGGCGACGCCGCCGCCTGACGGCGCGGCAATCGCCGTGGCGATCCGCCCGGCGAACCGGGCGAACCCCGATCAGTCCTGCAGATCGTCGACGATCTCGACCACTTTCTCGTCGGTCTTGCGCGCGCGGTTGGCCTGGCGCGGCTTGTCGAAGCTCGCCAGCACCGGCGCATCGCGGCCATAGATGTCCTTGAAGCTGGTCATCTTGCCGCCGATGTCGGTCCCCATGGTGAAATAGGTGATGTAGACCGGCATTTTCTCGGTGAAGCCGACGCGGGTATATTTGCCCGATTTGATAATCGCGACACCATCTTCCGGCGCGATCCCGGCCTGGAGGATGGACAGCGTCAGCCCCAGCTCGCTCGCCCGCTCGGTGCGCACACAACCGTGGCTGAGCGCACGCACATCGGCACCGAACAGCCCGCGAGAGGGCGTGTCGTGCAGGAAGATCGCATGTTCATTGGGCATGTCGAGCTTCATCAGCCCCAGCGAGTTGCCGGGCCCGGGCTGCTGCACGACGCTGACATAGCCATTCGCGCCTTTGACCGCCTTGTAACCCGCGCGCTGCGCCCAGCCGGGATTGGCGAGGACTTTCGCGCCCAGCCCTTCGCCCTTCACGATCGACTGCGGCACGGTCCAGGTCGGGTTGAAGATCACCCCTTCGACCTCCTCCGCCAATTGCGGAGTCGCGGTCTTGCCCGGCTTGCCGACGATGGTCTTGTAGGTGCGGATGATCTTGTCGTTGACCGTCAGGCGCAGCTGGTATTCCGGCACGTTGGTCATCAGATATTGCTTGCCGAGGTCGCGCGGCAACCAGCGCCAGCGATCCATATTGGCACGGATCAGCTTGCGCCGCGCGGTGTCGCCGGCCGAGGTCTTGGCAAGTTCGCCACGCAGGCGCGCGTAATCGGGATTCGTCGGATTGAGCGCGGCGAGCGATCCGGCGATGTCGTGGCTCGCCAGCGCATCGGCCATCACCTTGCCAGTGGGCATCAGGTCCGGATCGGGATCGACCACGAACCACTGCACCCGCGCGCTCATCGGCGTGCGCCCGTCGCGCAGATCCTCGACCAGCCAGGCGAAGCTCTGGCTTGCGGCAGCATCGAGGGCCGGGCCGGGGCCGGCGGCCAGCGCCTGTTGCAGCGCGGCCAGGCCATAATCCGCCGGATCGAGCCCTTCGCTGCCGATATCCTTGATCACCGCCACCAGCGCCTGCGCATCGGCGACTTGCCACGGCTGCACCATCGGATCGACCGCTTGCACCACCGGCTCCGCGGCCATGGTAACGGGCTTTTCGGCTTCGACCTTTTGCTGCTGCACCGGGGCTGGATCGTCCGGCAGCAGGTTTTCGGGCGCATTTTGCGCAGCCACGGCAACCGGAGCGCCCAGCAGCGCCACACCCGCCATCAATCCGCGCGTCAAACTGTTCATTTCAATCGAACCCCTGTGTCGAGATTAACCCGGCGAGCCCCTGTGCGCGCTCCACCGATCCGGCCCTGCATAGCCGATTTGCCCCTCGCGCATCAATCATCGGGCCTGTCTGCAAGCTGAATCGCCGTGGACAGGTGACGACTGCGGCGGCGCACACTATGGACCGGGCGATGCAGCGCCATCCCGCCTTCATGCCGATCGTGGTGACGCTGCTGGGCATTGCGATGCTGTCGCTGATGGACGCCTTCATGAAAGGCGCCTCGCTTGCCATCGGCGCCTATAGCGCGGCGTGGCTGCGCGCTGCGATCGGGCTGGCGGTCATCGCCCCGGCCTGGCTGGTCGCAGGCGGGCGCTGGCCTACACGCAAGGTGCTGCGGCTCCATCTGCTGCGCGGGGTGGTGTCGACCTTCATGGCGCTGACCTTCTTCATTGCGCTAACCAAGCTGCCGCTGGCCGAGACCATCGCGATTTCCTTCGTCGCGCCGATCGTTTCCCTGTTCCTTGCGGCGCTGTTGCTGGGCGAACAGGTCCGCCGCAGGGCGATCACCGGCTCGGTGCTGGGGCTGGCGGGCACACTGGTGATCATCGGCGGGCGGCTGGGCAGCGGGCGGCTGGACGACGACGCCCTGCTCGGCCTCGGCTCGATTGTGTTGTCGGCGCTGCTCTATGCCTGGAACCTCGTGCTGCAACGCCAGCAGGCACTGGTCGCCAAGCCCGCGGAAGTGGCCACGTTCCATTGCGGCGTGGCAACGCTGGTGCTGGGGCTCGCCGCGCCCTTCATGCTCGTGCTGCCCGACCTGCCCACGCTGGGCCATCTCGGCATCGCCGCCCTGCTGACGGTCGGCGGGGCGATGGTGATGAGCTGGGCCTATGCACGGGCCGAAGCGCAACTGCTGGTCCCGTTCGAATACAGCGCATTCCTGTGGGCCACGCTGTTCGGCTGGCTGTTTTTCGCCGAGGAAATCCGCTTGCCCACGCTGGCCGGCACGGCACTGATCGTGATCGGCTGCTGGATCGCCAGCCGCAAGCCCACCGAACAAAGCGCAATCTAGCCCGTCTAAACAAAAAGTAGGGTGCCGCTGGCCCCTCCCGCCCCTTGACCAAACGAGCGCAAACGCGCAGGTGCGCGGCAAATTCCCGACTCCTTCGTGCCCGGCTCGCAAGCGAAGGGGCACCCATCCACGAAAGGATCACGCGCATATGACCCAGGTCGGCAAGGACACGCTCGGAACCCGCAGCACGCTGAATGTGAACGGCAAGGATTATGCCTATTATTCCTTTGCCAAGGCTGCGGAGAAAATCGGCGATGTCTCGCGCCTGCCCTTCTCGATGAAGGTGCTGCTGGAAAACATGCTGCGTTTCGAAGACGGCGGCTTCACCGTTTCGACCGACGATATCCAGGCGATCGCCGATTGGCAGAAGAACCCGGTAACCGGCAGCGAGATCCAGTACCGCCCCGCGCGCGTGCTGCTGCAGGACTTCACCGGCGTGCCCTGCGTGGTCGACCTTGCCGCCATGCGCGATGCGATTGCCAAGCTGGGCGGCGACACCAGCAAGATCAATCCGCAGGTGCCGGTAAACCTGGTGATCGACCACTCGGTGATGGTAGACGAATTCGGCCATCCCAAGGCGTTCGAAGAGAATGTCGAGATCGAATATCACCGCAACATGGAACGCTATGACTTCCTCAAATGGGGTTCCAAGTCGCTCAACAATTTCTACGCCGTGCCGCCGGGCACCGGCATCTGCCACCAGGTGAACCTCGAACACATCGGCAAGGGCGTGTGGTCTTCCACCGACCAGGCCGGTGCGACGGTTGCCTATCCCGATACCTGCGTCGGCACCGACAGCCACACCACCATGATCAACGGCCTTGGCGTGCTGGGCTGGGGTGTCGGCGGGATCGAGGCCGAGGCAGCGATGCTGGGCCAGCCGGTCTCGATGCTGATCCCCGAAGTCGTCGGCTTCAAGCTGACCGGCGCGCTGAAGGAAGGCGTGACCGCGACCGACCTCGTGCTGACCTGCACCAACATGCTGCGCAAGCACGGCGTGGTCGGCCGCTTCGTCGAATATTACGGCCCGGGCCTCGCCTCGCTGAGCCTCGCCGACCGTGCGACGCTGGCCAATATGGCACCGGAATATGGCGCCACCTGCGGCTTCTTCGGGATCGACGACAAGACGCTCGACTACATGCGCCTGACCGGCCGTGAGGAAGAGCAGATCGCGCTGGTCGAAGCCTATGCCAAGGAACAGGGTTTCTGGATCGAACCCGGCGCCGCCGATCCGGTGTTCACCTCGACGCTCGAGCTCGACATGGGCACCGTGGTTCCCTCGCTGGCCGGGCCGAAGCGCCCGCAGGACCGCGTCGACCTGACCGAAGTCGACGACGTCTTCGCCAAGGACATGGCCGAAACCTACAAGAAGAGCATCACCCGCGTACCGGTCGAAGGCAAGGATTTCGACATCGGTGACGGCGACGTGATGATCGCGGCGATCACCAGCTGCACCAACACCTCGAACCCGGGCGTGATGGTCGCGGCAGGGCTGGTCGCCAAGAAGGCCGACGAACTCGGGCTGAAGCCCAAGCCCTGGGTCAAGACCAGCCTCGCGCCGGGCTCGCAAGTCGTGACCGACTATTTCGAGAAGGCCGGGCTGCAGACGCACCTCGACAATATCGGCTTCAACCTCGTCGGTTATGGCTGCACCACCTGCATCGGCAACTCCGGCCCGCTGGCCGAGCCGATCAGCAAGGCGATCAACGAAAATGGCCTCGTCGCCAGCGCCGTGATCTCGGGCAACCGCAATTTCGAAGGCCGCGTGTCGCCCGACGTGCGCGCCAACTTCCTCGCATCGCCGCCGCTGGTGGTCGCCTATGCGCTGAAGGGCACGGTGGTCGAAGATTTCACCACCACCCCGATCGGCACTTCGAAGGATGGCGCGGACGTCTATTTGAAGGACATCTGGCCGACCAACGAGGAAGTCACCACCACGATGAATGGCTGCATGGACCGCGCCATGTTCCAGGCCCGCTATGCCGACGTCTACAAAGGCGATGCGCACTGGCAGGCGAT
Organism: Sphingomonadales bacterium; assembly: GCA_014763545.1. Classification (GTDB taxonomy): domain Bacteria; phylum Pseudomonadota; class Alphaproteobacteria; order Sphingomonadales; family Sphingomonadaceae; genus JACXVD01. The sequence goes on along the minus strand of JACXVD010000011.1, from coordinate 7,933 downwards.
CAACGTCACCGGCAGCGAAACCTACCAGTGGCGCGCAGGCAGCACCTATGTCGCCAACCCGCCCTATTTCGACGGGATGGAAATGACCCCGGCTCCGGTGGTGGACATCAACGATGCCCGGCCGCTGCTGATCCTGGGCGATTCGATCACCACCGACCACATTTCGCCGGCCGGCTCGATCAAGGCCGACAGCCCGGCGGGCCAGTGGCTGATGGAACACCAGGTCGCCAAGGCGGACTTCAACTCCTACGGCGCGCGCCGTGGCCACCACGAAGTGATGATGCGCGGCACCTTCGCCAATATCCGCATCAAGAACGAAATGGTCCCCGGCACCGAAGGCGGCTTCAGCAGCTATAACGGGGAGACCATGCCGGTCTATGACGCGGCGATGAAGTACAAGGCCGACGGCACGCCGCTGGTCGTGATCGCGGGCAAGGAATACGGCACCGGTTCCAGCCGCGACTGGGCGGCGAAGGGCACCAACCTGCTCGGCGTGCGGGCGGTGATCGTCGAAAGCTTCGAGCGTATCCACCGTTCCAACCTCGTCGGCATGGGCGTGCTGCCGCTGCAGTTCAAGGATGGCGACACCCGCGAGACGCTGGGCCTCGACGGCAATTGCAGCTTCACCATCAGCGGCCTGGCGGAAATCCAGCCGCAGCAGGATGTCGAAGTGGCAGTGACCCGCGGTGACGGCTCGACCTTCACCTTCACCGCCAAGTGCCGCATCGATACCGCCAACGAACTGGAATATTACCGCAACGGCGGCATCCTCCAGTACGTGCTGCGCAAGCTGGCGGCCTGACCGCGATGGCGGCGCGCCCTGCCCTGATCGCGGCGGTCGCGCTGCCCTTGTTCCTGCTCGCAGGCTGCAAGGGCGGCGAACAGCCTGCCGGCGACAGCGGCACTGCCGCTGCGTCCGCTGCGCAGGGCCGGATCTCGACGCTCGATGCCGCCACGCTGGCGGGAAAGCTCAAGGCGGGCGAGGTCGAACTGGTCGATGTCCGCACGCCAGAGGAATTTGCCGCAGGGCACATTCCGGGCGCGGTGAACATGCCGCTCGAAAGCTTCGATCCTGCGGCGCTGCCGCATGTCGAAGGCAAGCAGACGGTGCTTTACTGCCATTCCGGCCGCCGCAGCGGGCTGGCTGCCGAAGCCGTCGCCGCCACCGGGGCCGATGCGGTCCATTTGCAAGGCGGCATCTCCGCCTGGGAAAGCGCGGGTGAGCCGGTCGCCAAATAGGCGCAGCACACACCGGCGAAATGGTTGCAGGCAAAAGAAAAGGGCGGCTCCTCGCGGAGTCGCCCTTTCCTGTTGGAAGCCTGCCCGTAGCGCTTAGGCAGCCTTCTTGATCTTCTTGCGGCGGCTGAGCACGGCGGCGGCGGCCGCACCGAACAGGATGGTCATCGGCGGGGCCGGGACCTGGGTGCCGCTGCTGGTGCCGCTCGACGAGCCGCTGCTGCTGCCGCTCGAGGACGAGGACGACGAGGAGCTGCTCGAACTGCTGCTGCTCGACGAAGACGACGAGCTGGAGCTGCTGGTCGAACTGGTCATGTTGCCCGAGCTGCCGGTGCTGGTCGAAACGCCGCTGCTGCCGCTCGACGAACTGCTCGACGAGGAAGAGGACGACGAGGAAGAAGACGAGGACGAGCTGCTGCTCGACGAGGAACTCGTCACATTGCCCGACGAGCTGGAGACGTTACCCGACGAGCTCGAGACGTTGCCGGACGAGCTCGAAACATTGCCCGAGCTGCTCGAAACCTGGCCGGTGGAGCTGGAAACATTCCCCGACGACGAGCTGACGCTGCCGGTGCTGGTCGATACCTGCCCGGTCGAACTCGACACCGCGCCGGTGGTGCTGGAAATCGCGCCGGTCGTGCTCGAGGTCGAGACGCTGCCGGTCGAGGTCGACACGCCACCGGTGGAGGTGGTGCTGCCGCCGCTGGTGTTGCTGTTGTTGTTGCTGTTGTCGATGATGATGCTGATGCCGCCGGTCGAACCGGTGCTGCCCGAACTGGTCGAGGTCGAGCTGCCGCCCGTGCTGGTCGAACCGCCCGAAGTGGTGGTGGTCGAAGTGATCGCCACCGAACCGCCGCCCGAGCTGCCGCCACCGAAGAAACCGCCAAAGAAGCCGCCGCCGAAGCCACCGCCAAAGCCGCCGCTGCCGCCGATCACGGTCACGCCGCCGCCGCTGCTGCCCGACATCGGCGGGGCAGGCGGAAGCGGAGCCGGAACCGCGGCCATCACCATGCGATAGGCCGGCGCGCAATCGACGCCCGCTTCGGGATGATAGGCCCCGCCAGCCGCGTAGGCGCCGCCCGCCGCATACCCGTCCATGGGTTCGCAGGTGACGACGCGCTTCACGACCGTCCGCTTGCGCACGACCTTCTTGGGAATGGTCCGTTCGGCCACGACCTTGCGCACCTTGGTATAGCGCGGGGCGGTCTTCACCGATTTCGTCGCCTTGTACGACGGTGCATCGGTCACCGGCTTTTCGGCGACATGCACCGCACCGCCAGCGAGCAGCGCGCCGCCCGCCGCAGTGGCGGACAATTTCGCAAGGGCCATTTTAACCGACATGGGCAAGCTCTCTTCTTTGCAAGCGGGCTGCCCATCCCCGGCGAATCCGGGCCTTGGCACTCCCCTGTCCTGCTTAGAAAGGCCAGCACCCCTTAACCGACAATCACGTTAACCATCATTTTTGCGCGCCAGAGCGAAAAATAAGCCCGGTTAGCTGCCGCGCCTGCCGACCTGTCCCACATTGGAACCGAAACGCGCGTAAATCCTTCGAGAGCATTAAGGATTTTCGCCGAACAAACCGCCCTGCGTGCCTTCGGGTGGGGTCATTTCGAGGTGATTCCACCCGGATTCGTTAAGGCAGCGCCCGCGCGCGGTGCGGGCGATCAGGCCCAGCTGGATGAGGTAGGGTTCGACCACTTCCTCCACCGTGTCGCGCGGTTCGGCGAGACCTGCGGCGAGCGTTTCCACCCCCACCGGGCCGCCCCGGTATGTCGTCGCGATCATCCGCAGGTAGCGCCGATCCATCGCATCGAGGCCCAGCCGGTCGACCTCCAGCCGGGTCAGCGCCTCGTCCGCGCCATGGGCGGTCACCACCGGCGATCCGGCCACATGGGCGAAATCGCGCACGCGGCGCAGCAGCCGCCCGGCAACCCGCGGCGTGCCGCGCGAGCGGCGGGCGATTTCGCGCGCGCCCGCGCGGTCGATCTCCATCCCCAGCAACCGCGCGCCGCGGGTCACCACCAGTTCCAGCTCGGCCTCGGTGTAGAAATTCAGCCGCACCGGAATGCCGAACCGGTCGCGCAGCGGGGTGGTCAGCAGCCCCTGCCGCGTGGTCGCGCCGACCAGGGTAAAGGGCGGCAGGTCGATCCGCACGCTGCGCGCCGACGGCCCTTCGCCGATGATCAGGTCGAGCGCGCGATCTTCCATCGCCGGATAGAGCACTTCTTCGACCACCGGATTGAGCCGGTGGATCTCGTCGATGAACAGCACGTCGCCCGGTTCGAGATTGGTCAGCAGCGCGGCCAGATCGCCCGCCTTGGCGATCACCGGCCCGCTGGTGGCGCGAAAGCCGACGCCCAGTTCCTTCGCCACGATCTGCGCCAGCGTGGTCTTGCCCAGCCCCGGCGGGCCGAAGAACAGCACATGATCCATCGCCTCGCCGCGCGATTTCGCGCTCTGGATGAACACGCGCAAATTTTCCCGCGCCGCCTCTTGCCCGATGAATTCGGCGAGCGACTTGGGCCGCAGCGCCGCGTCCGGATCTTCCGGCTGCCGCTCGGGCGAATGGAGGGGAACGGGGTCAGTCATGATGATCGATCCCCTCGCCCACGATCGCGACCCAACCAAGCTGGCGCTCTTCGTAGACCGAGTAATCCGGCCGCCGGAACGACGGGTCGGCGAAGGCGCCCACGGCCACTGCCACCAGCTCGGGCTGGCCGTCGGTGGTGTAGTACACGCCCGATCCGCAAGTGGGGCAGAAATGGAAGGTGGCCGTCCCGCCATCGTCGCCGGTGCGGCTCCAGGTGCGGGTTTCACCTGCCATCACCACACGCTCCACCGGCCAGCGCGCCTGCGCGGCGAAGGCGCTGCCGCTGCGCTTCTGGCAGTCGAGGCAATGGCACACCGAGACGCGCACCGGATCGCCCGTGCAGGTCGCGGTGAGCCGCCCGCATTGGCAGGAAGCGGTGCGGTTGGTCGAGGCAGGATCGCCGGTCAATTCTTCGTATATCCCTGCATCTGCAGCAGCGCCCGCGCGGTGATCGCAGATTGCGCGATCTCCACCCCGGGCTGCAGCTGATCCTTGGTGATCCCCAGCCCCGCCGCACTCTGCCCGCACAGGATGATCCGCACGCCATGATCGAGCAGCGCACGAACCAGCCCGGCGTTCGGGTTCGCCTGGCCATCGTGCGTTTTGCCCCATGCCGCGTCGGTCAGCAGATCGTTGCTGGCCGGGCCGCGCACGACGATGGCGACATGGACCTTCTCCAGCGGAACACCGGCCGCCACGCTCATATTGATGAAACGCGCTGCGATTTCGATCTCGCCATTACGCCTGCCCTCGGTGTCCTGCCGCACCGCCTCGAACATGACCTTGAAGATCGTTCCTTCGGGAATGGCCATGTCGGCATCGACCGGCGCATGCAGGCCGAACTCCTCGAACACCGGCCCGGCGCGGAACGGGGACGCGTCACCCTGGGCGCTGGCGGGCGCGGCGGCCAGCGCCGCGCAAGCCAATGCGAGCAGGGGGACGAGGACAGATTTCTTCAGCATCGGCAGCACACTCCTGGATTGCGGGGCCGGTTAGGGGATTTCCTGGAAACCGCGGTTGTGGAGGATCGAGGTGGCGACCGTCTGCGACAGGCTCATCGTCACGCCGGGCAGCAAATCGGCATTGGCGATGCCGTGATGCGCCGCTGCCTGGCCGCAGATGTAGAATTCCACCCCGCTGGCTACCATCTCGGCAATCGCCTTGGCGCTGCCGTTCGCCTGCCCGGGATATTTGCGCGCATAGGCCGCATCGGTCACCACATCCCAGCTGGCCGAACCATGGACGACGATGGCGACCTCGATATTTTCGCGCGGCACCCCGGCGGCAACCAGCAAGTTGATGTAGCGCGCCGCGCTGTCGATCCGCCCGTTCAGTTCACCCGGCGTCGCCCCTTTGCTGGAATCGAAAATCGCGCGGTAATGCTGGTCCTTCGGCACCTCCTGGGTGCTCTCGATCGGCGTCCAGCTGCCGAAACCGTTAAAGACCGGCCCGGTCATCCGCTCCTGCGCCAGTGCGGCCATCGGCAGGGCCAGCACGGCCAGCGCCGCCACAATCAATCTACGCATGGAAATCCTCCTCTTCGATCCCGATGAACCTAACCCGCCGCCCGTTTCAGCGCCACGCGGATCAGGTCACCCTCGCTGGCGTCTTCGCCCAATTCGCCTTGTGCGAGCGCAACCGCGCGCGCGGCGACGGCGGGTTTGAAGCCCAGATTTTCCAGCGCGCTGACCGCATCCGCGCTCGATCCGCCGGCCTGCGAGATTGCGGCCAGCGGCACCCCGCCTGCCGTAGCGGGAAGCGCGCCCGCCTTGTCCTTCAATTCGTTGACGATCCGCCCGGCGAGCTTCGGCCCGACGCCATTGGCGCGCGCCACCATCGCCGCGTCGCCGCCCGCGCAGGCGGTTTGCAAGTCCTGCGTCGAGAGGGCGGAGAGGATGGCCAGCGCGACCTTGCTGCCCACGCCCTGGACCTGGGTGAGCAGGCGGAACCAGTCGCGTTCGGCGCTGGTGACGAAGCCGAGCAGGCGCATGTCGTTCTCGCTCACCTGCAGATCGGTGTAGAGGATGCAGCCCTCGCCCACCTCGCCCAGTGCAGCAATGGTGCGACTGGAACAATGGACGAGGTAGCCGACGCCGGAAACGTCGATCACCGCCCAGTCCGCGCCGGTTTCGTCGAGCAGGCCCTTCAGCTTTGCGATCATGGTTTGTTCCTATCGAGCACGCAGGCTGCGGTCCAGTGATTATGGACACAAGCCCACACTTGCGACATGGGGGCAGCATGAGCGTCAACACATTCGGCCGCGTCTTTCGCTTCACCACCTGGGGGGAGAGCCACGGCCCTGCCCTGGGCGCGGTGGTCGACGGGTGCCCACCGGGGCTGGCGATCAGCGAAGCCGCAATCCAGCCGTTTCTCGACGCGCGCAAGCCGGGGCAGAGCAAATTCACCACCCAGCGGCGCGAGCCCGATGAAGTGCGGATCCTGTCGGGCGTGTTCGAGGGCCAGGACGGCATCCAGCGCACCACCGGCACGCCGATCAGCCTGATGATCGAGAATACCGACCAGCGATCGAAGGATTATTCCGAAGTCGCCAAGGCCTATCGCCCCGGCCATGCCGACTATGCCTATGACGCGAAATACGGCTTTCGCGACTATCGCGGCGGCGGGCGCAGCAGCGCGCGCGAAACCGCCGCGCGGGTGGCGGCAGGCGGGGTGGCGCGGCTGGTGATCCCGGAAGTGTCGATCACCGCCTATGTCAGCGAAATCGGCGGCGATGCGATCGACCGCGCGGCGATGGATTTCGCCGAAATCGGCAATAACCCCTTCTTCTGCCCCGATGCGGCAGCGGCGCAGCGCTGGGAAAAGCTGGTCGACGATGCACGGCTGGCCGGCTCCTCGCTCGGCGCGGTGGTCGAATGCGTTGCCAGCGGCGTGCCCGCCGGCTGGGGCGCACCGGTCTATGGCAAGCTCGATTCCGATCTTGCTGCCGCGATGATGGGGATCAATGCGGTCAAGGGCGTGGAAATCGGCGACGGGTTCGGCGCGGCGCGGCTGACCGGCGAACAGAATGCCGACCCGATGCGGCCCGGCACGGATGGTCCGGCGTTCGAGGCCAATCATGCGGGTGGCATCGCCGGGGGGATTTCGACCGGACAACCGGTGGTGGTGCGCGTTGCCTTCAAGCCGACCAGCTCGATCCTCACCCCGGTGCCGACGATCGACCGCGCGGGCAACGCGGCGGAAATCGTCACCAAGGGTCGGCACGATCCCTGCGTCGGCATTCGCGGTGCGCCGGTGGTCGAGGCGATGATGGCGCTGGTGCTGGCCGATCACAAGCTGCTGCACCGCGCCCAGTGCGGCTGAAGCCGGGCGTTTTGCACCGCAGCATGAAAATGCAAATCAGTCTCGATTGCGAAATTTCGCAAACGAACGACTGATAGATAATTTCAATCAAGCCGATCGATAATAACCGCTTCAATCGATCAAGCGCCCTGCCTATATCGCACCTGCGAGATTCATTCGCACGTGCGAAATTCACAGGAGCAAAGCATGACCACCATGATCGGTAAGGAAATCCAGCCCTTCGTAGCCACCGCGTTCAAGCCTTCGGGCGCGCCGGGCCAGGGCGAATTCGTCGACGTCACCGATGGCGATGTGCGCGGCAAGTGGGCGGTGTTCTTCTTCTACCCGGCCGACTTCACCTTCGTCTGCCCGACCGAGCTCGAAGACCTCGCCGAACAGTACGACACGCTGAAGGGCATGGGCGTGGAAGTGTACTCGGTTTCGACCGACACCCACTTCAGCCACAAGGCCTGGCACGAAAGCTCGGACAAAATCTCGAAGATCGGCTTCCCGATGCTGGGTGACCAGAACCACACGATCTCGAACAATTTCGGCGTGCTGCGCGAAGGCCAGGGCCTGTCGGACCGCGCGACCTTCGTCGTCGATCCGGACGGCGTGATCCAGGTGATGGAAATCACCTGCGAAGGCGTGGGCCGCAATGCCAAGGAACTGGTCCGCAAGATCAAGGCCGCCCAGTACGTTCGCGAACACCCCGGCCAGGTCTGCCCGGCCAAGTGGGAAGAAGGCGACGAAACCCTCGCCCCTTCGCTCGACCTCGTCGGCAAGCTCTAAGGCTTGACGCGATCC
>JACXVD010000116.1 GCA_014763545.1 Sphingomonadales bacterium | reverse complement strand
ATCGCCCCCGCCGCTACCGCGACGAGGACGACGCGCCGATGAAGCCCGGCGAATGGAACGGGCCGATCCCCGGCTTCCTCGACATCGGCTTCGGCTGACGGGACAGCCCCCGGCGTCGCAGCGGTGTTACACGCGAGCGTGGTTTTGCAAAAACTGCGCGGTGGATATTCCTGCTTAAAAATCAGAGTTTTGATGGTGTGACAGCCCGCCCGGCTGTCACCTTTGCCGGCAAGCCCGGATCGCGCGTATTGCAGCGCGTGCAGCTTGCCGGGCATGCCTTGCGCCAACAGTTTGACCAGCGATGTGAAGGAGCCGGTCGGGTGCCTAGCGCAGGGGCGAAACTGTAGGAAAGCGCTTTCAGCCGGCCGCTTGCAGGCTCACCACGATCTTGCCCTTTGCATGACCCGCTTCGAGATCGGCGAGCGCCTGGTCGATCTGGGCAAAGGGCAGTACCCGGTCGATCACCGGCGTCAGTAGTCCGGCCTCGGCCAGGGTTCCCAATTCGGCGAGTTCGGTGCCGCTCGGGTGCATGAACAGGAAACGATAGGTAACGCCATTGCGCCGCGCCTGCGCGCGCAGGCGCCAACTGGCCAGCCAGAACATCGCCCGCAATACCGCGCCGCGATCGAGATCCTTGCTCGCCGTTTGCGGCTCGGGCAGCCCGGCGACCGATACCACCATACCGCCGGGCCGGACCACGTCGAAGCAGCGGGAGAGGGTATCGGACCCGATCAGGTCGAAGGCGCCATCGTAGCCGGACAGGCGATCTTCGAAGGCTTCGCTTTCATAATCGATCACCTCGTCGGCCCCGAGTTGCTCGACCAGCGCCCTGCCGCGCGGCGAGGCCGTGGTTGCGACATGGGCGCCGAGCCACTTCGCGATACGGATCGCGAATGTGCCGACCCCGCCTGCACCGCCCGGGATGAACACCCGGCTACCCGGGCCGAGATGCAATTCGTCGCGCAATGCCTGCAATGCCGTGAGGCCGGCGAGCGGGATCGCGGCTGCCTGTTCGAAGCTCAGCCCATCGGGGATCGCCGCGAGGTTTTGTTCTGCTTCGCAGGCATATTCCGCGAATGCGCCCATGCGCTCCTTGCCCGTGCGGGCGAAGACGCGCTGGCCCGGGGCGAAACGGCTGACACCGGCTCCGCATGCCTCGACAATGCCGGCAAATTCATTGCCCATCACGGCGGGCAGCCGCTCACTCCGCCAGTTTCACGAAACTGTCGATCACCCGCTTCGAGCCCGCCTGTTCGAACTCGATCTCCAGCTTGTTGCCTTCCTGGTCGGTGACGGTGCCGTAACCGAATTTTTCATGGAACACGCGCGCGCCGATGGCCACGTCGGTGCGCGGCTTGGCGGCGAAGCTGGCGGCGCTGCGCTTGTTTTCGGCCACCCGCGCGGGCCGGGTCTCGTAACCGGTGGCGAGCGCGCGCTGCCAGCCGGGGCCGCGCGCGGTGCTGCGGTCGGGGCGGTCGCGGCTGACATGGGCGAAAGGATCGTCGCGCTCGCTCCAGTTCGCGCGCCACATGCTCGCCCCGCCGGTCAGCGTGGTTTCCTGCTCGATATGTTCGGCAGGCAATTCGTCGATGAAGCGGCTGGGGATCGAGCTGGTCCACTGGCCGTAGATCCGCCGGTTGGCCGCATGGGTGATGGTGCAGCGCCGCCGCGCGCGGGTGATTGCGACATAGGCGAGGCGGCGTTCTTCCTCCAGCGCGGCCAGCCCGCCTTCGTCCAGCGCGCGCTGGCTGGGGAACACGCCTTCTTCCCAGCCGACGCAGAAGACATTGTCGAATTCCAGCCCCTTGGCGGCGTGGATCGTCATGATGGTGACTTTTTCGCCGTCATTCGCCGCGTCATTGTCCATCACCAGGCTGACATGTTCGAGGAAGTCGCCCAGCGTGTCGTATTCCTCCATCGCGCGGGCAAGTTCGGACAGGTTCTCCAGCCGCCCGGCGCTCTCCGCGCTGCGCTCGGCCTGCAGCATCGCGTTGTAGCCGCATTCCTCCAGCACGGTGCGCAGCAATTCGGCCGGACTGGTGGTTTCGGCCATGTCGCGCCAGCGCAGGAAATCGCGCATCAGCGCGGCGATCGTGCCCGCCGCACGCTTGGGCAATTCGTCGGTCTCGGCGATCTGGAGCGATGCTGCGGCCAGCGGCAGCCCGGTGCGGCGGGCATGCTGGTGCATCTTCTCCAGCGCCTTGGCCCCGAGCCCGCGCTTGGGCTGGTTGTAGATGCGTTCGAAGGCGAGATCGTCCTGCGGCTGGGCGATGACGCGCAGATAGGCGAGCGCATCGCGGATTTCCGCGCGCTCATAGAACCGGAAACCGCCGACAATCCGATAGTTGAGGCCGATTTGTATGAAGCGGTCTTCGAATTCGCGGGTCTGGTATTGTGCGCGCACGAGGATCGCGATCCGGTCGAGCGGGGCGCCTTCGCGCTCGAGCCGCTCGATTTCCTCGCCGACCCGGCGCGCTTCCTCCGGCGCATCCCACACGCCGATCACGCGGACCTTGTCGCCGCCGTCGACTTCGGTCCACAGTGTCTTGCCGAGCCGCTGGCTGTTCTCGCCGATCAGGCCCGAAGCGGCGCCGAGGATATGCGGGGTGGAGCGGTAATTCTGTTCCAGCCGGACGACCTTGGCGCCCGGGAAATCCTTCTCGAAGCGCAGGATATTGGCGACTTCCGCACCGCGCCAGGAATAGATCGACTGGTCGTCGTCCCCCACGACGCAGATGTTCTTGCGCTCCTGCGCGAGCAGCCGCAGCCACAGATACTGGACCGCATTGGTATCCTGGTATTCGTCGACGAGGATATATTTGAACCGCCGCTGGTAGCTTTCCAGCACATCGCGGTGCTGGCGGAAAATGTTGAGCATGTGCAGCAGCAGGTCGCCGAAATCGCAGGCGTTGAGC
>JACXVD010000010.1 GCA_014763545.1 Sphingomonadales bacterium | reverse complement strand
GCGCTGGCGTCGGGCGAGGATGGGGCGCGGACAAAGTCCGGCGGTGCCGAGGTGGCGGAGATTCTCTCCTCGATCAGCGAATGGATCGATGAAGGCGTCATCGCGAGCGACGACCAGGGGCGAATCCTTTACGCAAATCGCGTGGCTATCGCTGCTCTGCGCCGGTCGATCGACCATCTGGTGGGCGAACCGGTGGATGCGGTGCTCGATCTGTTCGACGCTCCGCTGCTCAATTCCCTGGCGCGGCGGACCATCGAAGCGAACGAGGCGAATACGGCGGAAATTCAATCGCCCTTTCGCCAGGACGGCTGGCTGAAGGTCCGCTCGTTCCCGATCATGGACGTCAATGTCCTCACGTTCGACGACATTACCGACGAGGTGACCCACCATCGGCTTGCGGATGTCAAATCCGCCATCCTCGCCGCGATGCGTCTGCATGACGATCTCAGCTTCGCCCAGGTGAACCTGCGCGGCGTCGTCGTGTGCGCCTGGCCCGGTTTCTCCAAGATGCTCGGGATCGACGAAGCACGGCTGGTCGGGGTAAGCTTCCCCGACCTGGTGACTGCCCCTGACAAGCCGGTGATCCGCACTGCGCTGGAACAGGCGCTGGGAGAAAATATCCCCGCCTTTGCCGAAGTCAGGATGATCACCGCCGGGATTGGTGAGCGGGACGCACGCATCGCTATCGCCCCGCTCAAGGGCGCCTATGGTGCAGAAGGCGCGGTGATAATCTGTCGCCTTGCATGACAATGCGCGAAATTACGAATTTTCCCCATCCCAAACGAAGTGATGCGTTAAACCGGAATTATCCAAACGCCTGTTTCCGAAAATTGCCACATTAGAAAGAAATAAAATTATATGTAAATTTCGTAATTCTTGGCAATTTTGCATTATAGGCTCGATTTATACCTGCCCTACACAATGCGGGCATGAACAGGATCATGCCATATTCGAACGCCGACCCGCGCGGCTCGTGGGGCAAGCGGCTGGCGCGAGACCAGGCCGGTGCCGTGATTATCGAAGCGGCGCTCGGTCTCGTCATGCTGATCGTAGTGTTGGTCGGAATCGTGACCTACGGTTTCTGGTTCATGGCGGCGCACAGCCTGCAACAGGTAGCAAATGAAGCGGCGCGCGCGACGCTCGGTGCGATGGACACGAGCGAGCGCGACGAGCTGGTCCAGCGTTCGATCGACAACAGCATTGCGCAAACCGGCGCGATCGACGCGCGCCTGCTGCACGTCGACACGGATACGAACGAGGGATTCTACACCGTCACCCTGACTTATGACGCGTCGAATTTCCCGCTGTTCGAAAGCTCCCTGATCCCGCTGCCATCGGACACCATCCGGCGATCCGCATCGATCGAGGTAACCAACCCATGACCATCGCCGCATCCACGCGCCTGTTGGCGCGCTTGCTGAACGACGAGGATGGCAGCGCTGCCGTGCTGATTGCATTCGCGGCGCCTGCAATAATCGGCTTCACCGCGATGGCGGTGGATCTCGGCTCGCTCTACGTCGCGGAACGGCAGTTGCAGGGCATAGCCGATGCTGCTGCGGCGGCTGCGGTGACCGGTGACCTCGAATCGCCCGACACGGCGCGGGTGGATGCGGTCATCGCGCATTCCGGGGTTCCGGACATCGCCGTCGAAGCTTTTACGCCGGGCTTCTACACCCGTGATCGCTCGCTCGATTTCGCCGAGCGGTTTGAGGCCGGGGGCGCCCGCGACCAATGCAATCCGCGTCGAACTCAGCCGCGAAGTGCCGCTGTTCTTTGGCAGCTTCCTGGTGGACAGCGATGTGACGATTGTGCGCGCCCGCGCAACTGCGGCGCGCACCGATGTCGCTGCGTTCGAGCTGAATTCGCAGATATTGAATATTTCCGGCGGGATTCCGGGGAGGGTGCTGTCGCAATTGGCCGGCGTGGATCTGGCATTGTCGGACGACGATATCGCCGCGCTGGCCACGGGCCAGATCGATGTCATCGACTTTGCCGAACAATTGCGAGGCGGCCAGGGCGATGCGACGCGCACTTTTGGGGAGGCATTCGGCTTGGCGACCCCGCTCGACGAAGTGCTGACAGCGATGGCCAATTCTGCCCAGGGTGCGGAAACCCGGGCGATCCTGCTGCAGGTCGCCGGCAATGCGGGCAATGAGAATGTGACCATGGCCGACCTGATCGACCTGGGCCCGTTCAAGACCGCCGACGTCAACGATGGCAGGTCGACAATTGAAATCGATGCCTATTCACTGCTTCGCTCGGTACTCCAGTTGTCGCATGGCGACAGTTACGACGTGTCGCTGGATACCGACCTAGCCGGCGGGGTTCCGGCGCATATCCGCGTTTCTGGGGGCTATGGTTATGCGCGCTCGCCGTGGCTTACGATCGCATCAGCCTCCGAATATGTCCTGCGCACCGCCCAGACACGCATCTATCTCGAAACCGGCTTGACGTCGGGAAATGGACTGCCTGTCTCGCTGCGGGTTCCCCTGTATGTCGAACTCGCGCCTGCCGAAGCGCAGATCAACGACATCCTCTGCACCGGTAATCCGGCGGAAGACGGAGTCGGGGTGGATGTCAGGCCTTCGCTTGGCACGCTGGCAGTGGCCGACATCGATGAATCCGGGTTTGCGGATTTCAGTCGCGATATGTCGATGGGCGAAGCAGTCATGGCGGACACCGCACTGCTCGACATTACCGGATTCGCGAAGACGGATATGGGGGGCGAGGCCACGCAGCAGCTGTTTTTCGACAAGGAAGAGATTGCCCGCCGCGAACACAAGATCGTCTCGACCAGCGACCTGGCCGAGGTGCTGGTCGATACGCTGCTGGGCAATCTCGACCTGACGGTACAGACAGCTGCCGTCGGCATCCCGCTCGGCAGTAGCGCGCTCGGGGGGGAGGCAATCGCGACCACGGTGGGCGACCGGCTGGCCGACCTGGCCCCGGCGATTGACGCGACGCTGCACGGGCTGACGACATCGCTGGGGGTCAATATCGGCGCCGCAGAAGTCGGAGTGACCTATTTGCGCTGCGGCCAGCCATCGATCGTCGGCTGATATTGCAAGGCAGGCGGATTTGCCCTTGCTTCGCGGGGCGCGGCGTCCGAAAATATGCGCTCTCCACCAGCATGGAAGGACTGAGCGATGAGCATTTTCGATGGCATACTGAAGCAGATCGCGGGGTCGCCCGACGATGTGACCAACCTTGCAGCAAAGGTGGGGATCGATCCGGCGATGGCGGAAAAGGCGATCGCCGCGTTGGGGCATTCGCACCAGATGGAAGGCGACACGGTGGAATTGGCGTCGGCCAAGACCGGGCTCGACACCGGCACGCTGTCGCAAATCGTCGAACAGATCGGCGGCGAAGGTTCGCTGATGGAATTCGCCAATGCGATCAAGAGCGACCCGTCGAGCTTCGCCAAGCTGCTCGACCGCGACGGTGACGGCAACCCGATCAACGACGTGATGGGCATGGCCAAGGGGCTGTTCGGCAAGAGCTGATCGCGCGCCTGCCGCAGACCAGGAAAAAACCCTCCCCGGCGGATGTGCCGGGGAGGGTTTTTCATTGGCCCTTGGGGCCGGTTCAGTCGAGCAGCTCGGCCGGTACCTTGCCGCCATTCTTGGCGAGTTCCTGCATCACGCGCTTGTGCAGCGCGATGTTTTCTTCGGCCGTGCCCGAATAGTCCATGTCGCCCATCTCGTGCGCGAGTTCCTTGCGGTTCTCGTAACTCGATTCGATCCCGAGCAGCTTGAGCAGATCGACGATCGAGGTGCGCCAGTTCAGGTCCTTGCCCGCGGCCATGGCCGAGAGATTGGCTTCGACATCGACTTCGCTGATGGGCGTGGGCGCTGCCGGGGCGGCGGGCGCAGCAGGCGCTGCCGTCGGGGCCGGGGCGGGCGCAGCCTGCGCCTTGTGGCCGAAAATCGCGTCCTTGATCTTGGAAAAGATACCCATCTCTTGCTCCTCTGAAATTCGGCCATCACAAGCAGGCCGGGTGCTTGCCGTTTACCCTGGGAAGGGCAATAACGGCGTTTGAAGTCAGTAGATTGACGGTCGGGAGACCGGTCAGTTCCCCAAGAAAGGATGGCTAGCATGAATCTCGGCCAGATGCTCAACGAAACCGGCGCTATCGATTCGATCGCGCGCGAACTCGGCGTGGATCCGCAAACTGCGAAGACCGGCGCGGCAGTGCTGCTTCCGGCGATCCTTGCGGGGATGGGGCGCGACTCGGTAGGCGCGGGCGGTTCGCGCGCACAGGATTCCGGGCTGGGCGGGCTCGGCAGCATTCTCGGCGGCCTGGCCGGTGCGGCGGGCGGCGGTGGCGGCCTGCTCGATGCCGTGCTCGGCAGCCAGCCGACGCCGGTGGGGCAGGGCAACGATATTCTCGGGCAGATTTTCGGCACCAAGGACGTGAGCCGGTCGGTCGCCGACGAGGCGGCGGGGGCCAGCGGTATGTCCTCGGAATTGCTGCGCAAGATGCTGCCGCTGCTGGCGATGGCGGTGGTCGGCTATCTCGCCAAGCAGGGCCAGCAGGGCGGCACACAGTCGCAGGGCGGGGCCGGTTCGGGCGTGCTCGGCGGATTGCTGGGCGCGCTGGTCAGCGGGCTGGCTAAGGGCTGAGCCTGCGCACCGCAGCCGGTTCAGCGTGCGGACAGCGGCAGGCTGGAAAGGGGCGCCAATGATCGCCCGATTGCGAAGCTTGCTATTGCCGCTGGCGCTTGCCGCAACCGCACTCCCTGGTGCGGCGCAGCAAGCGCCTGCGCCGCAGCCGGGCACGGTGCAGGCGGCGCCCGCACGACCGGCGCCGGCGCAGGCAGACGTGTATGATGCGCAAGTCGTCGCCACCTATCCGCACGATACCGGCGCCTATACCGAAGGGCTGCTGTGGCACGACGGGGCGCTCTATGAAAGCACCGGACGCGATGGGCAGTCGCAGGTTCGCAAGGTGGATCTCGCCAGCGGCAAAGTGCTCGAAGCACGCGATATCCCGCCCGACCAGTTCGGTGAGGGGCTGGCGCTGCTGGGTGGCCGCTTCACCAGCCTGACGTGGAAGGAAGGCGTCGCCCACCGGTGGAGCGAGGACGGGCTGGCGCTGCTCTCCAGCGGACCCTATCCCTATGAGGGCTGGGGGCTGACGAGCGACGGCCAATCGCTCATTGCATCGGACGGCAGCGCAACGCTGCGCTTCCTCGATCCGGAGGATTTCTCGCTGCGGCGCGCAGTGACGGTTACCCTGCAGGGCCGACCGATCAGCCGCATCAACGAGCTCGAGATGATCGACGGGCTGATCTATGCCAATGTCTGGTACACGCCCTATATCCTCGCCATCGACCCCGCCAATGGCGAGGTGCGCCGCGTGGTCGACCTGCGCCCGATCGTCGAGCAAGTGCCGGTGAGCGACCGCGATTCGGTGCTCAACGGGATCGCCTGGGACGCACAGGGCAAGCGCCTGTTCGTGACCGGCAAGAACTGGCCGACGCTGTTCGAAATCCGCCTCGTGCCGCGCAGCGCCGAGGCGGAGTAGGCGTCAGGCGCTGGCTCGCGCGATGTAGCGGGCGACGTTCTTCGCCATCACGTCGAGCGGGGCGTTACCGCCCAGCACCACTGCATCGTCGAAATCGCGCAGATCGTATTTCGCCCCCAGCTGTTGCTGGGCGATGCCGCGCTGGCGCACGATTTCGCTGTGGCCGACCTTGTAGCCGCAGGCCTGGCCGGGCCAGCTGCAATAGCGATCGACTTCGCTGGCGACTTCCTGCGGCTTCGAGCCGTTGCGCTGGACGAAGAAATCGACCGCCTGCTGGCGCGTCCATTGCTTGGAATGCAGCCCGGTATCCACCACCATGCGGCAGGCGCGGAAGGCGAGGCTCTGGAGATAGCCAAGTCGCCCGACCTCGAAATCGTCATAGGCTCCCAGCTCGTCCGCCAACTGTTCGGCGTAGAGCGCCCAGCCTTCGGAGAAGGCGTTGAAGGCGAGGATCGAGCGGATCAGCGGCAGCGTGTTGGAATATTCGCCTTCCCACACATGGCCGGGGATGGTTTCGTGATAGGCGAGATCGGCCAGATCGTATTTGCGATGCAGGTCGGTGGTGCGCAGGTTGATCCACATGCGCCCGGGGATGCTGCCATCCTTGCTGCCCGCGCCGCCATAGGCACCCGGCGCGCCCGGCTCTTCCGCCAGCGGCAGGCGCCGCACTTCGAGATTGCCGGGCACCAGCGTGCGGAAGGCGCGCGGCATCTGCGACTTGATCCAGGCGATGCGGCCCTGGAGGAAATCCATGATCTCCTTCCGCCCCGGATCGCCCTCGGGGAATTTGTAGCGCGGATCCTCGCTCAGCGCGGTCATCCGTTCGCCCACGCTGCCGCTGGTATAACCGATCTTGCGCAGGATCGGATCCATCCGCGCATGGAGCTGTTCGAGCTGGGCGAGGCCTTCGCGGTGAACCTCGTCCGGGCTCAGCGTGGTCGTGGTGCTGGCCCGCAGGGCCCAGTGGTACCATTCCTCGCCATGCGGGCGCTGGTACATCCCCGGATCGCCGGTTGCCTGCGCCGCTTCGGCCTTCAGCTCGGCCAGCTGGCGATCGAGCGCGGGCAGGATCTTGCTCTCGACCATCCCGGTGACCAGCCGCTGTGCCGCGTCCGCGCGGCCATCGGGCGCCTTGGCGAGCGGCGCGGTGTAGGTCGCCGCTGCGGTGGAGATGGATTGTTCCATCGCGGTGATCGCCTTGGCGAGCAGGAAATCGGGCGGCACCACGCCCATCGCGCGGGCCGATTGCATCCGCGCCAATTCACCGTCGAGCACGCCCGCCAGCGCATCCATCCGCTCGCAATAGGCATCCACATCGGCCCCGTCGCGCATCGGCTGGGTCGAATCCATGAAGCGCGGCATGTCGAGATAGGTCCCGACATTCTGGATCACGACATAGGGCGCATTGCGCCAGCTGCCGACTGCGACATCGCCATAAGGCAGGGCAAACCCGTCGAGCGCGACCGAATAGGCGCTCTCGACCACTTCGAGGCTGGTGACGGTGGCGGGATCGACACCGACGCGATCCTGCGAGCGCACCAGCTGCAGGTCGGCGCGCAGCGTATCGGCATAGGCCTGCTGGCCGGCGGCGGTCTGGTCTTCGAGGCGATAGCGCAGCAGCGCGTGATCGCCGGTGTCGACGCCAAGGCTGGTCGCGCGCTCCGGCTCGTGTGCCAGCAGCCGCCACGCGATATCGTCGAGCAGCTGGGTCGCGCTGGCAGGCGCAGGTGCGGTGGCAAGCGGCGCCATCGGTGCGCAGCCGGAGACAAGCCCGATCGCGGTCGACGCCCCGAGTCCGGCCATCGCCTGGCGGCGGGAAATTTCGAACGTGTGTGGATCAGTGGGGAGGGCGGTGGTTTCTGATGAAATCGTCATGCCGCGACCTTGCCATGTGCGCGCTTGCTGTCAATTGATACGGGCAACAGTCCCGCACACCGGCCTTGTTGCCGACCGATCCGCAAGGGGAATGCCGCCGATGTTTTCGCTCTCGACCGTGTTGTCGCTGCTGATGCTGGCGATCATCGTGTTGCTGGGCGGCGCGCTGCTGCAGTGGCGGCGGGGCGACCGGCGCAAGGCCGGGCTGATGGTGGTGCTGGCGGTGGTCGCCGGGCTCAATATCGCCATCTGGACCCTGCCCGACAGCAAGGGCGAGCGACCGCTCGACCAGGCTGCCGGGCTGGAACAGCGCGATTAGTCGGGAATCTGCCAGCGAACCGAACTGGCGTAGGTCCCCGAAGAAAGTTCACCAAACTGGTTCTTTGCCGGTTTGAACTTCGCCCGCCGTGTCACGAGGTCGCAAGTCGCCTGGTCGAGCGCGGCGTGCCCGCTCGACTTGGTGATGGTGCAGGATTGCACCCGCCCGTCGGTCCCCACTTCGACCCGGAAGGAGGTGGTCCCGGCCATGTCTTCATTGATCCACCGGCTGCGATAGTCGGACTGGGTGACCCAATTGGCCGGATCGTTGCGCGGCGCGGCGGCGACCGGATCGAACGTCGCGCGGCCCGGCGTGGTGCTGGGCATGGGTAGCGGCACGACCTTGGGGATGATGTCGGGAATCGTCTTGGGGATCACCGGCGTTGTTTCCATGATCGGATCGCGCGGCGACACGTCGATCGGTGGCAGCGGGGTGACGATCTTCTGGTCGATCGTCTGGTCCGGCTGTTGCTGCTGCTTGGGCTGCGGTTCGGGCGGCGGCGGGGGCAGCGGGTCCTTGTATTCGGTGGTCGGCATGGGGCCGGTTTCGATCATTGGGACGAATTTGGTGCTCAATCCGGTCACCAGCACAACGCCGAGGGCGGCATGGATGACGATCACGCCTGCGATCGCTCCGGGGTTGCCCTTCAGCCCGCGCCGCGACCCATAGGGTTCAGCATAGGCCATGATGCATTCTCCTTTTCCCGGCCCCGCGGAATGCCAAGGGCCTGTCCCGAGAAGAATGTTACATCATAACATGGATTCCCCAAGCACTATCGCGTGGCAATTCGCCACTGATTGTTACTTTGTATCATGGGGTTGGGCCAGGCGCCGCGCGCCTGGCGTTCGGCCTGCTTGGCTCAGCTCACCGGATCGGGCAGTCGGGCGACAGCCGGAAATCGAGATATTTGTCGACCGAAATCATCATGTCCTCGATCTCGTTCTCGAAGAAGTGATTGGCGCGCGGAATCTCGTCATGGTGGATGGTGATGTGCTTCTGCGTGCGCAGCTTTTCCACCAGCTTGGTTACCGAATTGGGCTGCACCACCGTGTCGGCCGCGCCCTGCACGAAGATGCCGCTCGCCGGACAGGGGGCGAGGAAGCTGAAATCATACATGTTGGCGGGCGGCGCGATCGAGATGAAGCCGCGCACTTCGGGGCGGCGCATCAGCAACTGCATGCCGATCAGCGCGCCGAAGCTATAGCCCGCGACCCAGGTCGTCTGCGCTTCGGGGTGGATCGACTGCACCCAGTCGAGCGCGGCGGCGGCATCGCTCAGCTCGCCGATGCCATTGTCGAAACTGCCCTGCGAGCGGCCCACGCCGCGAAAATTGAAGCGCAAGGTGGCAAAGCCGCGATCGGCAAAAGTCTTGTAGAGACGCTGCACGATGCGGTCGTTCATCGTGCCGCCGCCCTGCGGGTGCGGGTGCAGGATCATCGCCACCGGCGCACGCGGGCGGGGCGAGGGGTTGAAACGGCCTTCGAGGCGGCCTTCGGGTCCGGGAAAAATGACAGAGGGCATCGGTGGAACTCGGCTGGAGTTGCAGCGCGTCTGGCGCGCGGGAAGTGGGGGGCTATATAGGGTCGCGCGCGAAAATCGCAATCGCGCTGACCACAGACGTTACAGGGCCGGACACATCTCTCGCATTTATCTCGACCATGCCGCTACCAGTCCGCTGCGCCCCGAGGCGCAAGCGGCGATGGAGGAAGGCTTTCGCATCTGGGCCAATCCCTCCAGCCCGCATGCCGAAGGGCGCCGCGCGCGCGCCGCGCTGGAAGATGCGCGCCAGCGGATCAAGGCCGCGCTCGGCTGGGATGGCGAGGTGATCTTCACCAGCGGCGCAAGCGAGGCGGCGCAGCTCGCCTTCGACAATGCCGACGTCATCGACGAGGTTGCCAGCGCGGTCGAACACGATGCGATCTACAATTTCGTCGAACACCGCGGGGTCGGCGTGGTGCCGGTCGGCAGCGATGGTGCGCTCGACATGCGCGAGCTGGACATGGCCGTGGTCCAGGGGATCGTCGCGGGCGACCTGGTCGAAAACCGCGCGCTTGTCGCGGTCCAGCACATCAATTCCGAAACCGGCAACCGGCAGGATATCGGCATGGTGGCGGAGGTCGCCCACGGCCATGGCGCGCTGCTGCTGGTCGATTGCTCGCAAAGCGCGGGCAAGTTCGAAATCCCGCAGCTGGCGGATATGGCGATCATTTCCGCGCACAAATTCGGCGGGCCGATCGGTGTCGGGGCTTTGCTGGTCAAGCATTACGGCATGCTGGCGCCGACCGGAGGGCACGAGCGCGGCTATCGCCGGGGGACGGAGAACCTGCCCGGCGTGCTGGGCATGGCCGCCGCGCTGGAAGCCTGTACGCACCCCTATGTCGATCCCGCGGTGCTCGCGCCGGTCGCCCGGCTGGCCGATACGGTGCGCGCAGCGGGCGGTTGCTGGCTGGCGGATCGCCTGTCCGATCCCACGCCCTATATCCACGCGCTCGCCATGCCGAATATCAGCGGCAGCGCACAGTTGATGCGGTTCGATATGGCCGGGTTTGCCGTGTCGCAGGGCAGCGCCTGTTCGTCGGGCACGATGAAGCGCAGCCATGTGCTCGAGGCGATGGAACTGGAGGAAGGGCTGGCCGACCGGATGATCCGGCTCAGCGTGGGATGGAACACCACGGCAGCGGAACTGGATGCTTTTGTCGAGGCCTGGCGCAGCCTGACCTGACCTGTTCGCGCCGCCCATGTCGCAGGGATCGCATATCCCTGCCGAAGCGCGGCCAAAGGGAGCAGCGGCCCTTCGACAAGCCCGGCCCGAACGGTTAGGGGATGGCCATGATCTATCTCGATTACCAGGCGACCACACCGCTGGCCCCCGAAGCGCGCGAGGCGATGCTGCGCTGGCTGGGCGGGTCCGACAGCGACACATTCGGCAATCCGCATAGTCCGCATCGCATGGGTCGCATGGCGGCCGCAGCGGTCGAGGTCGCGCGCGACCAGGTCGCGGCGCTGTTTCCGCCCGGCGGCACGGTGCATTTCACCGGCAATGCCTGCGAGGCGATCAACCTTGCGTTGCGCGGGATCGGCACGATCCAGCGCTCCGCCGAATGGTATGCGCGGGCGCGCGCTGCCGGGGCGCTGTTCCTCAGCGATTCGGTGCAGGCCTATGGCAAGGTTGCCTTGGCCGAGGCGGATCTGATCGCGATCAGTTCACACAAGCTCTATGGCCCCAAGGGGATCGGTGCCTTGTGGGTGCGCGACGGGGTGGCGCTCGCCCCGCAGATCACCGGCGGGCTGCAGGAGAAGATCCGCTCGGGCACGCTCAGCCCGGCACTCTGCGCGGGTTTCGGCGCGGCCGCAGCGCTGGCGGCGGCCCATATGGAAAGTGACGCGGCACATATGCGGGCGCTGTGGGACCGTGCGCGCGACCTGTTCGGCGGCTGGGAGCTGAATGGCAGCGCCCAGCGGCGCTGGTTCGGCAATCTCAGCATCCGCAAGCCGGGGCTGGATGTCGCGCGGCTGATGAGCGAATGCCGTAACGTCATGTTCTCCGCCGGGTCCGCCTGCGCCAGCGGATCGGGCAAGCCGAGCCATGTGCTGCGCGCCATCGGCCTTGACGACCGCGCCGCGAAAAGCTCCATTCGCATCGGGTTCGGGCGCTATACGACCATGGACCAGCTTGAGGATGCCGCCGAAGTCATCAACGCTGCCGCCGCAGCGCAGGAGGTTTAGTTAGTGCAGGTCATCTTCATCAGTCCCAAGGGCGAAAAGGTCGAAGCGCAGGGCGCGGCGGGGGATACGCTGCTCAGCCTCGGCCAGAACGCCGGGCTGCCGCTCGAAGGGACCTGCGAAGGGCAGATGGCCTGTTCGACCTGCCACGTGATCGTCGCCGCCGACTGGTTCGACCGCCTGCCCGAAGCGAGCGAGGAGGAAGAGGACATGCTCGACCTTGCCGCCGGGGTCCAGCGCACCAGCCGCCTGTCGTGCCAGATCGAACTGACCGACGCGCTCGACGGGCTGGTCGTTTCCGTCCCCGCCGAAAGCCACGACATGCAGCGCATGTAGCGCGGCAGATGCGCCAAGGGCGCCGGGGAGTGGACCCGGCGCCCCGCGGTGCCCCCTCGAACGCGCCGCCGGGAATGGGCTGGCGGGCGTGGAGGGGGAGTTCGGTTCAGGCAGATGGTTCGGCTGTGGGGCGGCGCCTGCGGTTCCAGCGCGTCACGCCCCAGACGGCGAGTGCGACCGGCCCGCCGACCGTTGCGATCATGATCAGCGCGGCGAACATCACCCCCAGGATCGAGCCGACCGAGCCGAGCGCGCCGCGCACCGGGTCCATGAAATCATGCGCCGGGGCGACACCGCTTTCGTAACGTACGGTCACCCGGCTGTAGGCGACGCGGCCCTGCATCTCGCGCAGCCAGCTGCGCGCCTCGTCGATTTCCTGGTTGACCTGCGCCACGCTGCGTTCGGCCTCGATCAGTTCGGAAACCTTGCCCTTGCGGGTGCGCAGCACCTCCATCAGCCGGTCGCGCAATTCGACCCGCGAGCGCAGATGCGCTTCGGTATCGACGATATTCTTCGACGGTTCCTCCGAGGCGATTTCGGCGGAAAGCTGGTCGGCCCCGCTGTCCTCCGCCTCGTCTTCCAGCAGCGCGCCGAAGGCGCGGGCCTGTTTGGTGGCGACCGCCAGCTGCAATTCCCCGGTGACGTAATCCGCGTCTTCGCCCGATTTGGTCATGCCCAGGATCTGGCAGCTGGCCGGCCCTTGCTGTTCGCACAGATCGGCGTGGCGGCGCTGCAACTTGCCGATGTCGGCGGCGGGCAGGCGGTAGGAGTAGGAATATTCGTAAGCCAGCTTGGGCTGGTTGACGGGGACGGGGTCGAGCTGCGGCAGGGCGGAATCGCTTGCCGAGCGGGGGGTGTCGCGGGCCGAGTCTGGCGCCGCTGCGCCGTCGGCCATGGCGACGTCGGTGCTGGCGACCGCCTCGCTCGCTTCGTCGGCGGACCGGCCGCCTTCCTGCTGGGTGCACGCACCCAGCAGGATGAGCGGGGCAAGCGCCGCCATGATCGGGATGTTCCATGCCTTCGAATTCGCCTTCGCATTTTCTCGCCGCATTTTGGCCTCCTTATCGCCATAATTTAGCCACAATTGCGCCTCGATCCCGTCCAGCGTCAAGCGGAAACGCAAAAGGCCCCACCGCAGGAATGCGGCAGGGCCTTGAAAACATATCGGTTTCAGTAGTTTATTCGGCGGGCTCGGGGACCTGTGCAAGCTGCCCGATCAGCGCCTTGCTGAAGGCCGGGATATCGTCGGGGCATCGACTCGTGATGATATTTCCGTCCTCGGCAACTTCGCAATCGACCACATTTGCCCCGGCATTGGCCAGATCGGTGCGGATCGAGGGCCAGCCGGTTACCGTCTTGCCGTCGATCACGCCGGCCTCGGCCAGCAGCCAAGGCGCGTGGCAGATGGCGGCGACCGGCTTGCCCGCGTCGCAGAAGGCGCGGACGGTGTCGATCACCTGCTCGTCCATGCGCAGGATATCGGGATTCATCTGCCCGCCGGGCAGCAGCAGCGCATCGAAATCGTCTGCCGAAACCTCGCCCACCAGGCAGTCAACCGCCACGCGGTCGCCCCAGTCCTTGTCCTGCCAGCCGCGGATTTCTCCCGGCGCGAGGCTGGCGAGCGTGGTTTCGATCCCGGCCTTGTGCAGATTGTCGCGCGGGCCGGTCAGTTCGGATTGTTCGAAGCCGTCGGTGGCGATGATCAGGACCTTGGTCATGGATTGTCTCCTCTCGAATTGCGTTCGACCCATCGACGCATGGGGAAACTGGATGGTTCCACCCTGTCGGCCAGCCTGAGCCGGTGATAAGGCGAGCGGCATGAGTGTGACTGAAGACGATAAAGATCCGTTCGACGCGATCGTCGATGCGCCGTTCGATTCCGCCCTGTCGGAACGTTATCTCGTCTATGCGCTGTCGACGATCACCGCGCGGTCGCTGCCCGACCTGCGCGACGGGCTGAAGCCGGTCCACCGCCGCCTGCTGTGGACGATGCGGCAGCTGAAGCTCGATCCCGCCAACGGCTTCAAGAAGAGCGCGCGCGTGGTAGGCGAGGTGATCGGCAAGTATCACCCCCATGGCGACACTGCCGCCTATGACGCGATGGTGCGCCTCGCGCAGGATTTCAGCCTGCGTTACCCGCTGGTCGAAGGGCAGGGCAATTTCGGCAATATCGACGGCGATAATGCCGCCGCCTACCGCTACACCGAAGCACGCCTGACGAAGACGGCGATGCAGCTGATGGCCGGCCTCGACGAAGGCACGGTCAACTTCATCCCGACCTATAACGGCGAAGAGGAAGAGCCCGAGCTGATGCCCGGCCTGTTCCCGAACCTTCTGGCCAATGGCGCCAGCGGGATCGCGGTGGGCATGGCGACCAACATCCCCAGCCACAATGTCGCCGAGATCATCGACGCGACGCTGGAACTGGTCGACAATCCGCATGTCGAACACGCCCGGTTGATGGAACTGTTCCATGGCCCCGATTTGCCGACCGGCGGGCTGATCGTGGACAGCCCGGAAGTCATTTCCAACGCCTATGAAACCGGGCGCGGCTCGTTCCGCATCCGCGGGCGCTTCCACGCGGCGGAGGCGGAGAAGGCGGAAGACGCGCAAGCGGGGATCGAGCGGCTGGGCGGCGGGCAGTACCAGCTCGTGATCAGCGAAATTCCCTTCCAGGTGGCCAAGGGCAAGCTGATCGAACAGATCGCCCAGCTGATCGCCGACCGCAAGCTGCCGATCCTGGAAGATGTGCGCGACGAAAGCGACGAGCACATCCGCATCGTGCTGGTGCCCAAGAACCGCAATGTCGACCCCGAATTGCTCAAGGAATCGCTTTACAAGCTGACCGATCTCGAAACGCGCTTCGGCCTCAACCTCAACGTGCTCGATGCCACGCGCACGCCGATGGTGATGGGGTTGAAGGAACTGCTGGGCAATTGGGTCGCCAGCCAGATCGACATCCTCCAGCGCCGCGCGCAGCACCGGCTGGACAAGATCGCCGCGCGGCTCGAACTGGTCGAAGGCTATATCATCGCCTTCCTCAACCTCGACCGGGTGATCGAGATCATCCGCACCGAGGACGAGCCCAAGCCGGTGATGATGGCCGAATTCGGCCTGACCGACCGACAGGCCGAGGCGATCCTCAACATGCGGCTGCGCAGCTTGCGCAAGCTGGAGGAGATGCAGCTGCGCCAGGAACGCGACGATTTGCTGGCCGAGCGCGACGACCTCGAAAAGCTGCTCGCCAGCCCGGCACGCCAGCGCACGCGGCTGAAGCGCGACCTGGCCGCGCTGCGCAAGGATTATGCCGAGGATACCGCGCTCGGCCGCCGCCGCACGACCATCGCCGAAGCCGCACCGACGGTCGAATTCAATCCCGACGCGATGATCGAGAAGGAACCGGTGACGGTGGTCCTTTCCGCCAAGGGCTGGATCCGCGCGGCCAAGGGCCACGTCGCGCTGGGCGAGGATGGCTGCGGCGATTTCAAATACAAGGAAGGCGATGGACCTGCCTTCGCCGTGCATGCACAGACCACCGACAAGCTGCTGGTCGTCGCCGACAACGGCCGGTTCTACACGCTGGGCTGCGACAAACTGCCCGGTGCGCGCGGCTTTGGCGAACCGATCCGCACGATGGTGGATATCGAATCCGATGCGCATATCGCCGCGCTGATCGTCCATCGGCCCAAGGGGCAGCTGCTGCTCGCCGCCAGCAACGGCAAGGGTTTCGCTGCCGAGACCGACGAATTGCTCGCCGAAACGCGCAAGGGGCGGCAGGTGGTCAACCTCAAGGGTGATACCAAGCTCGCCGCAGTGCGGGTGATCGCGCCGGAGCACGACCATGTCGCGGTGGTGGGCGACAATCGCAAGCTGGTGGTCTTCAGCCTCGAGGAAATGCCCGTCATGGCGCGCGGGCAGGGGGTGACGCTGCAACGTTACCGCGATGGCGGCCTGTCGGATGCAACCACCTTCACCCTGGCAGAGGGGCTGAGCTGGCAGATGGGCGGCAAGGGCGACCGCACCCGCACCGAAACCGAAATCGGCATGTGGAAGGTTGCCCGCGGTGCCGCCGGTCGCTTGCCGCCGCAAGGCTTCCCGCGCGATAACAAGTTCGACTGATGGGCGCAGGCACGAACCGGCCCTGGTTGCCCGTGCTCGATTTCTGGTTCCGCGAGCTGGCTCCGTCGGACTGGTTCAACGGCGGCGATGCGGTGGACCGGATGGTGCGCGAACGCTTTGCGCCGCAGGTGGCGCAGGCGCTGGCCGGCGAGCTTGACGACTGGGCCAGCGATCCGCGCGGGCGGCTGGCCCTGATCGTGCTGATCGACCAGTTCACCCGCAACATCTACCGCGACGATCCGCGCGCCTTCTCCGGCGACGCCAAGGCGCAGCAACTGGTGCTCGACGGGCTGGAGCAGGGCATGGACGCCGCGCTCGCCCTGTCCGAACGGCAGTTCTTCTATTTGCCGCTGATGCATGCCGAGGACATGGAATTGCAGGCAAAGAGCATCGCCTGTTTCGAACGTCTGGCTGCGGATGCGGCCGATATCCTCGACTTCGCGCGCGGCCATCGCAATGTCGTGGCGCGTTACGGCCGCTTCCCGATGCGCAACGCCGCGCTCGGTCGCAGCAACAGCGAAGCGGAAGCCCGCTATATCGCGGCAGGCGGCGGTTTCCCGCTCGACAGCGAAGACTAGCCGCGCCCAAGCCGCGCCCAAGCCGCGCCAAAGCTGGAGCAGGCGCAAGCAAAAGGGCGCGGGAAGCATTGCCTCCCGCGCCCTGTTCGTATCCGCTGGGGCGGCGATCAGCCGCCGGCCATCGCGGCGTTGATCGCATCGTCCAGCTGCGCAGCGGTGAACAGGGTGATCAGCCCCTTGTCGGTCACGCCGAAATGTTCGCGCTTCAGGTTCACCGGGCCGGCTTCGGCCTTCAGAACCACCGTGTCGCCATCGACCGAGGCGACGGTGCCGACCGGCTGGCCGTCGCTGCTCAGCACGGCGGCACCGGCCACCAGCGCCTCGTCACGCTTGGCGGCGGCGGCGGCGAGTTCCTGCTTGCGCTGGGCTTCGGCCTGCGCCTCGACCTCGGCCATCATGCCGTCGAGCTGGTCCTTGGTGACGGTGATCGTCGGGCCCTTGTCGCCGCCGCCGAATGCGCCTTCGGGCAGCGGAGCCTTGTGTGTGCCGGTATCGACCGTCACCACGCCGCCTTCGACCGAAGCGATCGTGCCCACGACATTGCCCTGCGGGCCGTAGACGGTCGCCCCGGCGACCACTTGCGGATTCGCGGCCAGCACGGGGGTGGCAGCAAGGAACAGGGCCGCCGCAGCAGCCAGCTTGGTGAATTTCATCGATCAACTCCGTATTGCGTCTTCGTCGGTGACAGGTTCCCCCGCGCCGGAACGCAAGGCCTGCCGGAATGGAAAGACGGGTTGATGCAAGGACGCGCAGCGCCCAGCGCAAAATGCCGCTCCGCAAGGAAAGGGCGCATGGCCCGGGTGGAGCAGCCCATTCCTTCGCCTGGCGGAAGGAAATCGACCCGAAGCGCCCGGCAAAGATTGCCGGGCGGCGGTTTCATTCCATCATCGGTGAAGGAATGCAACCGCTGGTCACCCTAGGTGGCTTACCATGAAGCCGCCCTGAACCTGGCCCGATTGCATCGGGTTCCCGCCGCATGAAGGGCGTGCCTGCGCCGCCTATTCCTGTGCCAGCTGCTCGTCGAGCAGCGCCAGCACCCGCTCGCGCCCCGGGAAGCCTTCCTCGACCCAGCGGGATTCCACCGCGCGCAGCAGCCGCGCCACCTCCGGCCCGGCACCGACCCCGCGGGCGACGATCTCCCCGCCCTTGAGCGGCAGTTCGGGCACCTCCCAGCCGTCCAGCGGCGCCAGATTTCCGCCTGCCAGCAGGATCCGGTCGACCGCGCTTTCGCGCCCTTCGCGCCATGCCAGGATGCGCGGGGCGATGGTTTCGCCCGGCTTGCGCTCTGCCGCGCTGACCAGCCGTGCGCGCTGTGCCCGCGACAGGCGCAGCCGCGCGGCAACGTCGCTCGCCACCTCGGGCAGCGTCGGCAGCAAGGCGGCCAGCCGCCGCACGCCATCGGGGGCGACGCCTGCCGCCTGTTCGGCCGCGACCAGCGCACGCAGGCATTCCTGCTGGTGATTGACCGCTTCGGGCAGGATCACGCCCAGCACCCCGCGCCGATACATGCGCTCCACCGTGGCGCAGGGATCGGGCAGGCCGAGCAGGGCGAGCAGTTCCATCGCCACCCGTTCGCGGCTCAGGCCCTTGAGCGTGGCGGCGAGCTCCGCGCAGGCTGCTTCCGCTTCGTCGTCCAGATCGGCGCCGAAACGCGCCTGGAAGCGGTAATAGCGCAGGATGCGCAGATGGTCTTCGCGGATGCGCTGGCGGGCGTCGCCGATGAAGCGCACCTTGCGCGCGGCAAGGTCGGCCAACCCGCCGAAATAATCCGCGATCTCCAGCGTCTGCGGATCGGCATAGAGCGCATTGATGGTGAAATCGCGCCGCGCCGCATCGTCGCGCCATTCGCTGGCGAAGGCGACCGTGGCGCGCCGCCCGTCGGTGCTGACGTCACGGCGCAGCGTCGTCACCTCGACCGGGCCGCCCGGCAGGATCGCGGTAATCGTGCCGTGTTCGATGCCGGTGGGCACGCTGCGGATCTGCGCTGCCTTCAGCCGGGCAATTACTTCTTCGGGCAGCAACGGGGTGGCCGCGTCGATATCCTTCACCGGCGCGCCCAGCAGCGTGTCGCGCACCGCGCCGCCGACCCAGCGGATATTCTCCGCCCCCAGCGCGGCAACCAGCTGCGCCAGTTCGGGGCGCCGGGTCCATGCGGCGGCGGGCAGCACCTCAGACATCGAGCGGCCCCGCCAGCGCCATGCGGCGCGTGAGGTTGAGGATGATCGCGGCGGTCACGCCCCAGATGCGATGCCCCTGCCAGTTGATCTCGTGATAATGGCGCAGCGCGCCCTCCCATTGTGCCGCCTTGAGTTGCTGGTTGGCAGGATCGAACAGGAAGCGGAAGGGGGGTTCGAACCATTCCGCCACTTCCGCCGGATTGGGCGTGATCGGCAGGTCGGCGGGCACGGTGGCCAGCACCGGGGTGATGTCGAAGCCGGTGCGAGTGCGGAAACGGTCGGTCTCGCCGATCACGCGCACATCGCGCGGGTCGATGCCCAGCTCTTCCTGCGCCTCGCGCAGCGCCGCCTCGACCGGGGTTTCGCCGGCGTCGATCCGCCCGCCGGGGAAGGCCGCCTGCCCTGGATGCTTGCGCATCGTGTGCGGGCGATGGGTGACGAGGACGCCGGGTGCGTCGCGCTCGGTCACCGCGATCAGCACCGCGGCGGGCAGCAGTTCGTCGGGCGGGGCGAGCGCATCCTCCACCGCGTCGGCGAAGGGCAGGGCATGTGCGGCGCGGTGGATGTCCGCCAATCGGTCGAACAGCGCGCTCATTGCGGCACCAGCGCAAATTCCGCGCCCTGGCTGCTCACGACCCAGCCGCCACCCGCATCGAGCGCGATCTGCGCCAGTTGTGCATAGGTCGACCGGTTGAGCCGCGCCTCGCAGCCGTGGCGCACCGCGAGGTAGAGCGCGGGCGTATCGGGATCGCCCGCCGCGCGCAGCGGATGGTCCGGCCCGGCGAGCACGATCTCGTCGGTATTGAGGCGGAAGGCCAGCGCCGGTGCGGCACTATCGCCGCGCAGCACCACGTCGGTGGCGATGAAGGCGGCATCCTCCACCATGATCGACAATTTCTGCGTCGGGGTGACCAGCCAGTGCTGGCCGCCAGCGTCGCGCAGCAGCAGGCTGGCAAAGGCGCGCACCATCGCCGGGCGGGTGATCTCGCCGCCCTCGTGATACCAGCGCCCGTCGCCCGCGATGCGCATGTGGCTGTCGCCCGAATGGGTGGGCGACCATTGCTCCACCGGCGGCAAACGGCGCGCGGCCACTGCTTCGGCCAGTTCGGCGAGCGACAGGGCGGCAATTTCGGGCGGCGGAGTGTAGGGCATCGGTGCTGCCCGATGCCAGAAGCGCGTCAATCCGCCAAGGGTTGCGTCGCTGCGGCGGGCAGCCACGGCCCCAGCATGCCTTCGCCCGGCAGCACGGCGGGATTGCCGGTGCGGACCAGCAGGCGCGCCGGGTCCCACGGGCCGGGGCAGCGCCAGCCGCCGGTGGCCGCGGCGCTGAAACCCCAGCGGCCGTAATAGGGCTCGTCGCCGATCATCACCTGCGGCAGTGCGGGGCTTTGCGGGCTGTCCATCGCGTCGATCGCGCCGAGCGCGGCGGCCATCAGCGCCTTGCCATATCCGGCACCCTGCAGCGCGGGGACCACGGCAACCGGGCCGACCATGATCATCGGATGCGCGCGCCCCGCCGGGTCGGTCAGCGCGACCGGCCACAGCTGGATCGTGCCGGCGAGATAATCCTCGTCATCCAGCGCGGCGAAGCTGAGCGCGGGCAGCCAGTCCATCCCGGTGCGGATGCGATAGGCGGTGCGCGCGTGGCGTTCCGGCCCGAAAGCGGCGTCGAGCAGCTGCTCGACCAGTTCGGGCGCGATTGCGGACAGGGGGACGATGCTCGCCATGGCGGCGGGCCGATAGGGTCGGCGCGCCGCGCTGTCGAATCAAATCGACCGGGCGGGCATCATTCCACCGGGCGCGGGCTGAGCAGCAACAGGCGGCCGCGCTTGCCATCCTCGACCACCCACAGCGATCCGTCGATCCCCTGCACGATGTCGCGGATGCGGGTTCCCATGGCATAGCGGGCGACTTCGCGCGCCTCGTCGCCCTCGATCGCGACGCGCACGATCGCCTGGCTGGCGAGGCCTGCGATCAGCACTTGCCCGTCCCATTCGGGAAAATCGCCGCCGGAATAGAAGATCATATCGCCCGGCGCGATCACCGGGTTCCAGCTGATCGCTGGGGCGGCGAATTCGGGGCGGGTTTCGTGCCGGGGGATCGGCGTGCCGTCGTAATTGTCGCCATTGGAGACGATTGGCCAGCCATAGTTCCGACCGTTTTCGACCAAATTCAGCTCGTCGCCGCCCTTGGGCCCGTGTTCGAGATCCCACAGCCGCCCCTGCGGATCGAAGGCGAGGCCGAGGATGTTGCGATGCCCCATCGAATAGATTTCGGGCAGCGCGACATGTTCGTCCGCCAGCGCATTGCCCGGCGCGGGCGTGCCGTCGAGGTTGAGCCGCACGATCTTGCCGAGATTGACCTGCGGATCCTGCGCCGGCGCGCCCTTCTGCCGTTCGCCCGAGGCGATGAAGAGGTATTTCCCGTCGGGCGAGAAGGCCAGCCGGTGCGAGAAATGGCCGCGCCCGGTGACCTTGGGCGACTGGCGCCAGATCACCGCGAAATCGACCAGGGCGCAATCGGCGCCGTCATCCTCGCCGCATTCCAGCCGCCCGCGCCCGGCCGCCGCGCCGCGGGTGTCGCCTTGGCCAGCCTCGGCCCAGGTGAGATAGACCATGTGGCTGGTCGCGTAATCGGGCGCAAAGGCGATATCGCCCAGCCCGCCCTGGCCGCCGTAATCGACCTTGGGCACGCCGGTAACGCTGCCCTCGACCGCGCTGGCGGGCTGGTAATAACGGATCGTGCCGCGCTTCTCGGTCACGAAGATGCGCCCCGTGCCCGGCTCCACCGCCAGCGCCCATGGCTCGTCGAAATGCGATTCCTCGGAGACGATGAAGGGCGCCTCGCCTTGCGAGACTGCCGCTGGCGCCGACCCGCTATCCCCCGTCGCGGCGTGGCCGCAGCTTGTCGCCAGCAGGGTGAGCGGCGATAGGGCGAGGGCGAGCAGGCGATGTGGCAGGCGATGTGGCAGGCGATGTGAACGCATGGACATTCTGGCAGCAACTCCGGCACCGGGTTTCGGTGCAAATCCCTGTATAGCGGGTGTGGACGAGGCGGGAAGGGGGCCGCTCGCCGGGCCGGTGGTCGCCGCCGCCGTGGTGCTGTGCGCCAGCCCGCCGCAGGGGCTGGGCGATTCCAAGAAGCTGTCCGCCGCCCGCCGCGACAGGCTCGATCCCGCGATCCGCGCCAGTTGCGCCTGGGGCGTCGGCATCGTCGAGCCTGCGGAGATCGACCGGCTGAACATCTTCGGCGCGACCATGCTGGCGATGACGCTGGCGATGGAGCGGCTGGCGCAGGTGCTGGGCACGGACCCCGCAGAAGTGCTGGTCGACGGGAACCTCACCCCGGCGGGCCGCACGGCGGACTGGCGCTGGCAGGCCCGCCCGATCGTGGGCGGCGACGCGACCGAACCCTGCATTTCCGCCGCCAGCATCGTGGCCAAGCAATGGCGCGACCGGATCATGCGCGCCGCCGCGCAGGAACACCCGCATTACGGGTGGGAACGCAACATGGGCTACGGCACGAAGGAGCATATGGCGGCGTTGCGGGCCCACGGCACCACGCCGCTCCACCGCCGCAGCTTCGCACCCGTCGCCCAGGCGGAGCTGCCGCTCGCCCCCCGCCCTGACGGACCATGACCGCCGGAACATAACCCGCATCCGGCCCGTTCCTTCGGTAACCAACAGGAGGAGAACATGAGCCACGCGGCACCATCCGACACCCACCAGGCCAAAGGTCACGGCAGCTGGACAACCTTTTTCGCGATGATCGCCACCTCGATGGTGACGATGTTCGTGATGACCTATTTCAATTCATGGCAGGTCGATCACGACTTCTTCAGCCAGACGCGCATGTGGATGGCGCTGATGATGGGCATGGCGATGATCGTGGTGATGCTGGGTTTCATGTGGGGCATGTATCGCTCCACCACGACCAAGCTGCTGGTCATGGGCGGTGCGCTGCTGGGCGGCGCGGTATTCCTCTATCTCGTGCGCAGCCAGGACACGGTGAATGACGAGGCATGGATGAAGGCCATGATCCCGCACCATTCGATTGCGGTGCTGACCAGTGCCCGCGCCAATATCTCCGACCCGCGCGTGCGCAAGCTGGCAGACGGCATCATCCGCGCCCAGGTCAAGGAAATCGAGGAGATGAAGCTGCTCATCGCCGACATCGACAAGAACGGCGAATTGGGCGACGGCCAGCCGATCCCGGCGCGCACCACCGACCTCACGCCCGAGCTGATGGCCGAGGCGCAACAGGCTGCCGCGCGCTGAAGCGATATTCTGCCGCAGACAATTGTGCGGTGAGTCCTCACAGCCACACCGCAGCATATCGAGTCCGGCAGAATCCATCGGACTCAACATCTTGTGCCGGACACCTTTCGTTCCGTCTGAGTTGACGGCGCGTTAACCATAATCGCCGACAATCTGTGCTTGACGCGGAGTCCGCGAGGACTCACCCTGTGGATAAGTTTGCCATACGGGGGATTACATGGGGGTCATCGAGACCACGAGAGTGCGTGCGCGGCAGCTTGCCGAAGCGGTGGAACTGCCTTTGGGGCAGATCCTGCCGGGCGACTGCGTGGAAGCCATGCGCCGCCTGCCCGACGCCTGCGTCGACGTGGTGTTTGCCGATCCGCCCTACAACCTGCAATTGGGCGGCGACCTCAATCGCCCCGATGGCAGCGCGGTCGATGCCGTGACCGACGAGTGGGACCGGTTCGACAGCTTCAAGACCTATGACGACTTCACCCGCGCCTGGCTGACCGAAGCGCGCCGGGTGCTCAAGCCCGACGGGTCGCTGTGGGTGATCGGCAGCTACCACAACATCTTCCGCGTCGGCGCGATCCTGCAGGATCTCGGCTTCTGGATCCTCAACGACATCGTCTGGCGCAAGTCGAACCCGATGCCCAATTTCAAGGGCACCCGCTTCACCAATGCGCATGAAACGCTGATCTGGGCGAGCCAGGGCGAAAAGGCGAAATACCACTTCAACTACCGCGCGATGAAGACCTTGAACGACGAATTGCAGATGCGCAGCGACTGGGTGCTGCCGATCTGCAACGGCGCGGAGCGGCTGAAGGAAGGCGGGCACAAGGTCCACCCGACGCAAAAGCCCGAGGCGCTGCTCTACCGCGTGCTGCTCGCCACCAGCGAGAAGGGCGACGTGGTACTCGACCCGTTCTTCGGCACCGGCACCACCGGCGCGGTGGCCAAGCGGCTGGGTCGCGAATGGATCGGCTGCGAGCGCGAAGGCGTCTATCGCAACGCGGCGATCAAGCGGATCGAGAAGGAACTGCCGCTCGACGAAAGCGCGCTCACCACGATGCAGGCCGGCCGCACCGCGCCCAAGGTCGCCTTCGGCGCGCTGGTCGAAGCGGGGATGATCCCGCCGGGCACGCAATTGTGCGACAAGAAACGCCGCTGGTTCGCCACGGTGCGGGCCGATGGATCGCTGGCGCACGAAAAGCAGACCGGCAGCATCCACAGCCTCGGCAAGGATTTGCAAGGCGCGCCGAGCTGCAACGGCTGGACCTTCTGGCACATGATCGACGGTGACGGGATGAAACCGATCGACGCCGCGCGGCAGCTCTACCTGCTGGCAAACGAGGATTGAGGGCGAGCCCCTCATCCAACTGCGGCTAGCAAGCAAGTTTGCAAGCCTTCATATCCTTCTCCCATCGGGAGAAGGATGGCGTAGCTTGGCGCATCAGCGCCTAGCGGAGACTGGATGAGGGGCCATGAACCAGACCGAACGCGCCCGCCTGTTGCGCCGGAATATGACCGATGCCGAACAGCGTATCTGGCAGGCTCTGCGTAATCGCGCGCTGGCGGGTTTGAAATTCCGGCGGCAAGTGCCCGTCGGGCCATACATCGTCGATTTCCAGTGCCGCGACCGGCAATTGGTTGTCGAAATCGACGGGGGACAGCACGATGAAATGGAAGATGCGGAGCGAACTGCATTCTTGAGGGCACAGGGCTATCGGGTGATCCGGTTCTGGAACCACGAGGTTCTGGAAAATCTGGACGGCGTGCTGGAGCGCATCGCGGGAGTTGCGGGCCCCTCATCCAACTCCGGCTAGGCGTTTTACGCCAAGCCTGCATATCCTTCTCCCGAGGGAGAAGGATGGCGTCCTCCCCTGTCCTACACCCCATCAACGCGATAGAGCCGTGCAAATGCACGCCCGCCGCCCTTCCAATCCACGCCGCAACGCGCGTAGGAGGAGGGTGGTTTTTTCTCGCCAGGACTGTGTAACACCCGGTCCATGTTTCAACATATCATGCTGAAGGCTGCCCGATGAGCGAGCACGTCTATATCCGCCCGATCGGCTTCACGCCCGGCCCGCAGAGCGAGGAGGGCGATGCCGTCCGCCTGGCGGGCGGGATGGTCTATGCGCATCGTTTCGCGGTGGTGCTGCGGCGCGGCGGCGAGGTGGCGGCGCGCTGGACCTGCTCGCCCGCGACGATTGCCGGGGTGCTGGGCGAATTGCCCGACAGCGTGGGCGCGGCGGCGGAGGCGCAGTGGGCCAATCTGCGCATGGCGCATGTGCCGCTGCAACTGGGCGAGCGCACCATCCGGCTCGACCAGCCGCAGGTGATGGGCATCCTCAACGTCACCCCCGACAGCTTCAGCGACGGGGGCAAGTTCCTCGACGATGCCGAAGCGGGGCAGGCCCATGCGGCGACCATGCTGCAACAGGGCGCCGCGCTGGTCGATATCGGCGGCGAAAGCACGCGCCCCGGCGCACCTGCCGTGTGGGAGGGGGACGAGCTCAAGCGGGTTGTCCCGGCGGTCGAGTACTGCGCCGCGATGGGCGCCGCGATCAGCGTCGATACCCGCCGCCCGGCGGTGATGGAGGCCGCGCTCGACGCGGGCGCGCATGTGATCAACGATGTCTCGGCCTTGCGCCACGATCCGCGCAGCATGGAACTGGCCGCGGCGCGCGGGTGCCCGGTGGTGCTGATGCATGCGCCCGGCGACGGCAGCGGCGAAGGATCGGCGCTGCACGACCATGGCGACTATGCCAATGTCGTATTCGAGGTGTTCGACTGGCTCGCCGCCGCGCGCGACCGGGCGATCGACGCAGGCATTGCCCGCGAGAAGATCGTGCTCGATCCGGGAATCGGTTTCGGCAAGTCGCTGGCGGACAATCTGGCGCTGATGAATGCCCTGCCGCTGTTCCACGCGCTGGGCCAGCCGCTGCTGCTGGGCGTCAGCCGCAAGCGGATGATTGGCGCGCTGTCGAACGAGGTCGGCGCGCATGAACGGCTGGGCGGCAGCATCGCGCTGGCGACACGCGGGATGGATGCGGGCGTGCAGCTGCTGCGCGTGCACGATGTGTTCGACACCGTGCAGGCGCGCAACGTCTGGCGCGGCCTGCGCGATGCCGCGCTGACCGACTTCGGCGATTTACCGGGCTAGCCCGGCGATGCCGCCGATCCGGCGAGCAGCCCGCCGTCGAGCGTAAGCTCGCTGCCGGTCATATAGGCGCTTTCGGGGCTGGCGAGGTGGACGCACAGCGCGGCGACCTCCTCCACCGTGCCGAACCGCTTGAGCGGAGTGTCGGCCACCAGCGCGGCCATGCGTGCTGCGCGGTCCGGCCCGTCGCCCAGCATGGGTTCCCACATCGGGGTCAGGATCGCGGCGGGATGGATCGAATTGCAGCGAATGCGCCACCCCTGCTGGGCGGCATAGAGCGCGACCGATTTGGTGTGGTTGCGCACCGCCGCCTTGCTCGCCGCATAGGCCGCTGCGCCGGGGATGCCGACGAGGCCCGAGCGGGAGGACATGTTGATGATCGAACCGGTCCCCTTCGCCTTCATCGTGCGCAGGGCATAGCGGCAACCGAGAAAGCAGCCGTCGGTATTGACCGCGTGGACCCTGTGCCAGTCGGCCAGGCTGGCGTGTTCGGGATCGTGGGCGGCAGGGCCGCTCTCGAACCCGGTGATGCCGGCGTTGTTGACCAGCACGTCGATGGCGGGAAACGCCCGCTCGAGCGCGGCCCAGTCCGCCTCGCTGGCGACATCGAGCCGATGGAACGCGCAGCCGAGTTCGCTTGCGGCCTGTCGGCCCGCCTGTTCGTCGATGTCGGTCAGCACCACCGCTGCGCCCTCGGCAAGGAAGGCGTGGCACACAGCCTTGCCGATG
Organism: Sphingomonadales bacterium; assembly: GCA_014763545.1. Classification (GTDB taxonomy): domain Bacteria; phylum Pseudomonadota; class Alphaproteobacteria; order Sphingomonadales; family Sphingomonadaceae; genus JACXVD01. The sequence continues at coordinate 36,988 of JACXVD010000010.1, read as the reverse complement.
CCGCGCGCACCGCCGGTTACCACGCAGAGCGTGTCGTTCAGTTTTTGCATGGAATTATCCTGAAATTGTCAGGTGAAATCATCGGGCATCGCGATGCCCCGTCAGCTCGATTATCCGCCTCAGCGGTTGCGCTTGATCACCTGACCAACTCCTGTGCCTGTTCCTGCCAGCTACCACCGGGTGGCGGGAGCGTCAAACCATCGCCTGTACCCGGTACATGCGCGTCTGATGCGTGGCGCGCGCTGCTATTCTGCGCCAGGCTTGCGGCGCGGGCGGATGCGGGCGAACAGCGCGCCCAGCGCCTCGCTGATCCAGGCCTCGTCGACATCGTCGCAGTCGCGCACAATGTCTTCGCCCTCCCGGACGACATAGTCGCTGCGCGAGGCGGTTTGTGCATTCATCACCGCAAGGCCCTGCTCCAGCGCAATCATCACCCCGGCCACACGCTTGCCATGGACCTTGACGATGAAACCCTTGCTGGTCTGCGACCCGCCTTCCTCGTTGATTTCCACGTCGGTCCGGTCGGCCACCGAATCCTTCACCAGCTGCACCAGCCGGGCGAGGCGAGGGGCCTCGTCGCGGGTCCAGCGGAAACGTTCGAACTGTTCGGCGTCGATCCGGGCGGAAAGCTTGTCGCAGGCCGCGCGGAAACTGTCGTGGGATTGCGCGTTCATCGGTTGGCTTTCCGGATCAGGCCGCGTTGTCGATGCCGAGGTCGGACAGTTTGCGGTAGAGCGTCGATCGCCCGATGCCGAGCCTGCGGGCGACTTCGGTCATGCGCCCGCGATAATGCCCGATGGCCAGGCGGATCACATCGGCCTCGATCTCTTCGAGCGGGCGCAGATTGCCGTCTTCGGTGTAGAGCATGACGCCCACCCCCTGCTGCATCGGATTGATGCTGTCCCCGATCTCGCCCACCATTTCGGCCAGCTGCGGGAAATGGTCGGGGGTCAGGGTGTTGCCTTCGCAGAACACGGCTGCGCGGAACAGCACCGCCTGCAGCTGGCGGACATTGCCCGGCCAGTCGAACGCCGACAGCATGGCCAGTGCGCCTTCGCTGATCGACAGATGCTTCAGCCCCGGCTGCTCGCCGATCTTGGCGAGGAAATACCGGGCGAGGGCGGGGATGTCGCCCGTCCGTTCCCGCAGCGGCGGCAAGGTAATCCGCGTGGGCGAGATTTGCGCCAGCAGGTCGGGGTGGAAGTGCCCGGCGTCGTTGAGGTCCGCCAGCGGCAGATTGCTGCCGCACAGCACGCGCAAGTCGATCCGGAAACCGTGGCGCGCGCCGATGGGGCGGACGATCCCGCTGGCCAGCGTCTCGGCCAGCTTCGCCTGCAGATCCGCGCTGAGCCGGTCGACTTCATCGAGCACCAGCGTGCCGCCGTCGCACTGCTGCAGCGCGCCGATCTGGCGGTCGAAGGCGCCGGGAAAGGCGCCGCGCTCATGCCCGAACAGCACCGATTCCACCGAATTGGCGGCCACGCCGCGCACGTTGATCAGCCGGAAGGGTGCCTTGGCGCGGGGGCTGGCGGCATGCATCGCGCGCAGCAGCATTTCCTTGCCGGTGCCGCTTTCACCCTCGATCAGCACATTGCCATGGCCGCGCGCCGCCTTGGCCGCCTTGGCCAGCGCGGCGCGGAAATTGGGCGCGGTGCCGATCATCGCGTCGAAATCGAGCACGACGGGCATCTTCTCGGTCAGCGGCTGCAATTCGTCGCGCGGCGCTTCCTGCCGGGTTGCGCTGCGCAGCGCCTGCATCAACCGGTCGGGCGCGACCGGCTTGATCAGGTAATCGTTCGCGCCGGCCCGCATCGCATCGACCGCCAGCAGCGGATTGGCGCTGGTGGTGAGCATCAGGATCGGCAGCGCCGGGCGGCGGCTCTTGAGTTCGGCAATCAGCGAGCAGGCATCGTCACCCGGCACCCACTGGTCGAGGATGATGGCGCTCAGCTGCATCCCCTGCCGGGTGCCGAGCGTGGCGATCGCGGTTTCGGAATCCTTCACGACGAGCACGCGCCAGCCGTCACGCGCGGCAAGCGCGGTGATCAGCCGGCTTTGGGCCGGCTCATCGTCGATCAGCATCAATAGTCGCGAATCGCTGTCCGCCATGGTCCCCGACTGTCCCGTAGTGATACGAACAGCCGCCATAACGGGCGCGGGTAAAGGCGGTGTTAAGCCTAAGCACAAGTTGCGCGAGGCTTGTCCGGCTGGCAGGGTGGCGATAGATGCCGTGCACAACGGACCAACATAGAGACGGGGAATCACGAAAATGGCTTCGGCAAACGACATGAAGGCGGCGGAAAAGACCTACGAAGGCTTCATCGCCCTGCTCAAGTGGTCGGTTCCGGCGATCGCACTTATCACCGCATTCGTCGTTTTCCTGATCGCCAGCTGAGCGGCCCATCGCCAGTGCGCATCGCGATCCTGAAAGAGCGCGCGCCCGGTGAGACGCGTGTCGCCGCATCGCCGGAAACGGTGAAGAAATTCATCGCGCTGGGCGCCACCGTTGCGGTGGAATCCGGCGCTGGCGCCAGCGCCGCGATCAGCGACGCTGCATACAGCGATGCAGGGGCCGAAGTGGGCACCGCCGACGCTGCGGTGAAGGATGCGGATATCGTGCTCGGCGTGCAGGCACCCGATGTGGCGCTGCTCGCCGGTGCGAAGCCCGGCGCGTGGGTTGCGGCCAGCTTCGATCCCTTCGTTCAGCGCGAGCGGGTCGATGCCTATGCCCAGGCCGGTCTGGAAGCGTTGGCGATGGAATTCATGCCGCGCATCACGCGTGCGCAAAGCATGGATGTGCTCTCCAGCCAGTCGAACCTTGCTGGCTACAAGGCGGTGATCCATGCGGCCGATGTCTATGGCCGCGCCTTCCCGATGATGATGACGGCTGCGGGCACGATCTCGGCGGCCAAGGTCTTCGTGATGGGCGTGGGCGTTGCCGGGTTGCAGGCCATCGCCACCGCGCGGCGGTTGGGCGCGCAGGTTTCCGCCACCGATGTGCGCAGCGCGACCAAGGAACAGATCCAGTCGCTCGGCGCGAAGCCGATCTTCGTCGAGAGCGTCGCGGGGATCGAGGGCGAGGGCGCGGGCGGCTATGCCACCGAAATGAGCGAGGAGTACCAGAAGGCGCAGGCCGAGCTGGTTTCCGGCCATATCGCCAAGCAGGACATCGTCATCACCACGGCGCTTATCCCGGGCCGTGCCGCGCCGCGCCTGATCAGCGATGCGCAGATTGCCTCCATGCGCGAAGGCAGCGTGATCTTCGATCTGGCAGTGGCCCAGGGCGGCAATGTCGAAGGCAGCCAGCCGGACCAGGTGGTCGAGAAACACGGCGTGAAGATCGTCGGTTATTCGAACACACCGGCGCATCTCGCGGCGGACGCATCCGCGCTGTTCGCGCGCAACCACTACAATTTCCTCTCCGCCTTCTGGGACAAGGAAGCTGGCAAGCCGGTCCTCGACGAGGAAATCGGCAATGCCGTGCGGCTGACCCAGGGCGGCAAAGTCGTCAACCCGCGGCTGCTGGGGTGACTCGCGTGTATCTCGCCGGGCCGGACGTATTCCTGCCCGACGCGCGCGCGGTGGCGCGTGCCAAGATCGACGCGTGCCGGTCGCGCGGGATTACCGGGCTGTTCCCGATGGACGTCGACGCCAGCCCGAGTGCGAGCGGCGCGCATGGGGATGGCGTGGCCATCGCGCAGGCGAATATGGAGCTGATGCGCACGGCCGATGCGATCCTGGCCAATTGCACGCCGTTTCGCGGAATTCATGCCGATGTCGGCACGGCGTTCGAAATCGGCTTTTTCGCGGCCATGGGCAAACCGGTGTTCGCCTATTCGTCGTGCGAGCGCGACGCGGCGCTGCGTACGCGCACCGCGCTGGGACTCGACGCGAACGCCGATGCCGACCCGCAAGGGCTGGCGATCGAGGATTTCGGCCACCCGGACAATCTGATGCTGTCCGGCGCGGCAGCGCTATCGGGCGGCAGCTGGTCGGTCGTGGCGGACCGCGAACCGGCCGCGATGGCGGCATTCGCAATGGCATTGGACCAGTTGGCGGCGCATTTCGCGCGCGCCGCGGCGGCATAACGGGGGATACAGTGGACTTCATCTCGATCCTGTCGATCTTCGTGATGGCCTGTTTCGTGGGCTATTACGTCGTCTGGTCGGTCACCCCGGCGCTGCATACGCCGCTGATGGCGGTGACCAATGCGATCTCGTCCGTGATTATCGTCGGCGCGCTGATCGCCAGTGCGGCTGCGGGCAGCATGGGGTCCAAGTGGCTGGGGCTGATCGCGGTGGCGCTCGCCAGCGTGAACATCTTCGGCGGCTTTGCCGTCACCGCGCGCATGCTGGCGATGTACAAGAAGAAGGAGAAGAAGTGATGGAACACATCACGACTCCTTCGTGGGCCATGCTCGCGTACCTTGCGAGCGGCGTGCTGTTCATCCTCGCCCTGCGTGGTCTCTCGAGTCCGGCCTCCAGCCGCGCAGGCAATCGCTACGGCATCATCGGCATGGTGATCGCGGTGGTGACGACGCTGGTGGTGCATTTTCCGATGGTGCGTGAGGAAAAGGTTCCGCCGGGTCCGAATTTTCCGGACGGATCATTCATATTTCTGCCTGACTTCGCCTCCTTCGGCGAAATCCTCGCTGCCATCGCCATCGGCGGCTTGATCGGCTGGGTCACCGCCAAGCGCATCCAGATGACCGACATGCCGCAGCTGGTCGCGGCATTCCATAGCCTCGTCGGCATGGCGGCGGTGCTGGTCGGTCTCGCGGCCTATCTCAATCCGGATGCATTTGGCATCGCCACCGGCGGCATCATCGAGCCTCAGAGCCGGGTCGAAATGGGGCTCGGCATCGCCATCGGCGCGATCACGTTCAGCGGCTCGGTCATCGCCTTCCTCAAGCTCGCGGGCAAGATGAGCGGCGCGCCGATCATCCTGCCGCTGCGCCATGTCATCAATCTGGGTACGCTGGCGGCAATCCTTGGGCTGACCGTGTATTTCACACAGGACCAGAGCCTGTGGGTGATCGCGACGGTGACGGCACTGGCCTTCGTCATCGGCTTCCTGCTGATCATCCCGATCGGCGGGGCGGACATGCCGGTGGTCGTCTCGATGCTCAACAGCTACTCCGGCTGGGCGGCAGCGGCGATGGGCTTCACGCTGCACAACACCGCGATGATCATCACCGGCGCGCTGGTCGGGTCGTCGGGTGCAATCCTCAGCTACATCATGTGCCGCGCGATGAACCGCAGTTTCATCAGCGTGATCGCGGGCGGCTTCGGCGCGGAAGCAGGGGCCGGTGGCGGCGAAGCACGCGAACAGCGCCCCTACAAGACGGGCAGCGCCGCAGATGCTGCCTTCATGCTCGAACAGGCGGAAAAGGTCATCGTCATTCCAGGCTACGGCATGGCTGTGGCGCAGGCCCAGCACGCGCTGCGCGAAATGACCGACATCCTCGAGGAAAAGGGTGTCGAGGTGAAATTCGCCATCCACCCGGTCGCCGGGCGCATGCCCGGGCACATGAACGTGCTGCTCGCCGAAGCGCAGGTTTCCTATGACAAGGTGTTCGAGCTGGAGGACATCAATTCCGAATTCGCCCAGTGCGACGTGGCCTTCATCATCGGTGCGAACGACGTCGTGAACCCGGCGGCGAAGACCGACAAGTCGAGCCCGATCTACGGCATGCCGGTGTTCGACGTGGACAAGGCCAAGCAGGTGTTCTTCATCAAGCGCAGCATGGGCGGCGTGGGTTATGCCGGAGTCGACAACGACGTCTTCTACATGGACCAGACGATGATGCTGCTGGCCGATGCGAAGAAGATGGTCGAAGAAATCGTCAAGGCTCTCGATTGATGCGAAAACTGCTGGCGGCGCTTGCCGCTTTGGCGATCCTCGCCGCTGTGGCGGTGCCGACTGGCCTCGCCGATCCACTGATCCGCTATCGGGTGCATGCGGCGCTGGTCGAAGGCGGCATGTCGGACCAGCGGGCAGACTGCATGGCTGGCCGCATGGTCAAGCGGCTGTCGCTCTGGCAGCTCTACAAATTGCACCGGGCGATGGCTCCGCTGGCGGGCGAGTCCGAACAACCTGGCGGCATCGGCGAAACGATCAAGCGTCTGCGCCGCGGGACCGACACGGAAACCGTAGCGGTCGTCACCACCAGCGCGGGGCTTTGCGCCGCCGGTATCGGATAGAATCCGCGAGACGCTTGCATTCCCTCGGGCACGCGGCACTATGCCCACCCAGAGGGAGAGGATTATGATGCGATTTCTGATCGGTACCGCTGCGCTGGCGCTGGCGGCGCCTGCCTGGGCAGAGACCATCACCGTCGATGCAGGAGCGGATGCCCAGCAACGCCTGCAGGAAGCGCTGATCCTCGCCCAGCCGGGCGATGAGGTGGTGCTCGGTGCAGGCCGCTTCGCGCTGGACGATGGCCTCAGCCTCGATGTCGACCGGGTCACCCTGCGCGGTGCGGGGATGGACGAGACGGTGCTGGACTTCACCGGGCAGAAGGATGCTGGCGAGGGGCTGCTCGTCACCAGCGATGGGGTGACCCTGCGCGACTTTGCGGTCGAAAATCCGCGCGGCGACGGGATCAAGTCCAAGGGGGCGGACGATATCGTCTATTACCGCGTCCGCGTGCGCTGGACCGCAGGGCCGAAGGCGACCAACGGCGCCTATGGCATCTACCCGGTCGAAAGCAGCAATGTGCTGATCGACGGGGTGCAGGTGTCGGGCGCGTCGGATGCAGGGATCTACGTCGGGCAAAGCCGCAAGATCACCATCCGCAATTCCATCGCCGAAGCCAATGTCGCCGGGATCGAGATCGAGAACAGCCGCGATGCGCTGGTCGAGAACAATCTCGCCACGCGCAACACCGGCGGGATCCTGGTGTTCGACCTGCCGAACCTGCCGGTCGAAGGCGGGGGCAATGTGATCGTGCGCGGCAATCTGGTGGTCGCCAACGATACGCCGAATTTCGCGCCTCCGGGCAATATCGTCGCCAGCGTGCGGCGCGGCACCGGGGTGCTGGTGATGGCCAACGACCATGTGCTGGTCGCGCACAACTGGCTGGTCGGCAACCCGACGGCGCAGGTGATGGTCGTCGCCTATCTCAAGAGCTTCGACGACAAGCGTTACAACCCCTATCCGCGCTATGTCACCGTGGGCCACAATCACTTCGAACGCGGTGGTTACGATCCGCAGATCGGCGGCAAGGAGGCCTTGCTGGCAGCGTTCGGCGGTAGCTTGCCGCCGGTGCTGTGGGACGGGCTGCACGATGGCAACACACCGGCGCTTGCCCTGGCAGAGGGGGTGCCGGGCTGGACGCTCAACCTCACAGCGCAGGGCCAGGGCGTTGAATCGGCACGGCCCGGTCCGCTGCAGGCGCCTGCGCCCGAGGGTAAGTTCGACGAGAGCGGTATCGGCGCCCCGGCGGAACTCGACGCACGCATCCGATGAAATTTGCCCACGCCATCCTTGCGCTGGCGCTGGCCAGCGCCGCCGGCGCCATCGCCGCGCGACCTGTGGACATGCGGGTGAACGACAGCGCGGTGGTGGACGACGGCATGCCGCGCAAGCTGTCGGACTATGGCTTCTTCACCGATGCGGCGCGGCAATTGCCCGTCAAGGGCGTGGTCCCCTATCGCCTCAATACGCCCTTGTGGTCCGACGGAGCGGAAAAACTGCGCTTCGTCTACGTCCCTGCGGGGATGCAGGCGAAGGCGGATGGGGAGGGGCTGCTGCAGTTCCCGGTCGGCAGCGCGCTGGTCAAGACCTTCGCCTTTGGCGAGGGGAGCGACCGGCGGCTGGTGGAAACGCGGGTGCTGCTCCACCGCGCAGACGGGTGGATTGCGCTGCCCTATCTGTGGAACGCGGAACAGACCGAGGCGACCCTCGCCGTGGCTGGCGCGCGGGTGCCGGTTACGACGCCCGCCGGTGAACAGATCAGCTACCGCGTGCCCAACAAGAACCAGTGCAAGGAATGCCATGGGCTGGACGGGGTGGTGACGCCGATCGGCCCCAAGGCGCGCAATCTGGCGCCCGAATGGCTGGCCTCCTTCAACAAGGCGGGGCATCTCGACCGCATGCCCGATGGGGTCACGCCATTGCCGCTGTGGGAAGATCGGGCCAAGGTTGCGCCCGATCTGGCTGCACGCGCCTATCTCGAGGCGAATTGCGCGCATTGCCACCGCCCCGGCGCGACCGCCTCCAATTCCGGGCTCGACCTGCGCTGGGAACAGCATGACCCGCAGGCAATCGGGATCATGAAACATCCGGTGGCCGCCGGTCGCGGGGCGGGCGATCTCACCTATGACATCGTGCCCGGCGATCCGGGGCAGTCGATCCTGGTCTTTCGTATGTCCAGCCCCGAACCCGGCGTGGCCATGCCCGAACTGGGCAAGCAGTCGGTGGACCGCGACGGGGTGGATGTGGTCTCGCGGTGGATAAGTGGCATGCGGGATTGAGCGGACTCAGCTTGCGTTAATTAGCAACTGCTAATAAGCAGGTTCCACGTCGACTCGCTTGCCGAATTTTGGTTCGCAGCGGGTCACTGGTGTCCTGGATCTGCCTATCCTCCCCCATTCCTCCTTGGCGGGCCGGTCCAGGACAGCCATACCGGTCCTTCGGGTCGCGAAGCCGGACGTGGCTGGGGCCGCGCGGTACAGGCCGCGCGGCCCCGTTTCCTTCCGCGGCGTTGAAATTTTGCAACGGTGCCAGCCATCTTTGTGGTTAAGACCGGATTTGTATCAATTGCGCCTTGAAATTCCCTTTCGCCTTGGCAGTCTGCGATTTCCTGATCACGGGAGGGACTGTAGATGAATTCCAAGCTTATCCGTAGCCTGCTTGCAGGCGGTGCCGTTGCCCTTGCGGGCGTTGCCATGGCGACCCCCGCCACCGCGCAGAAAATTCCCAACAGCTATATCTGCGTGTTCAAGGCGAGCCAGGTCGGCAAGGCCGCCGTCCGCGGCAATGCGGATGCTGCCGTCAAGGCCGAAGGCGGCTCGGTGAAGCACGTCTATACCACCGCGATCCGCGGCTTTGCAGCGACCATTTCGGCGCAGGGCGTGGCCAACATGCAGGCCAAGAACCCCAACATCGCCTATTGCGAACAGGATCAGGAAGTGCAGGCGATCGGCACCGTCGATGCCAAGGCCAAGCCGGGTACCGGCGGCGGTGGCACCTCACCGGCGCAGACGACCCCGTGGGGTATCACGCGTGTGAACGGCGGCGGGGCGGGCAATTTCGCCACTGCCTGGATCATCGACAGCGGGATCGACCTGTCGCACCCCGACCTCAACGTCGATGTGGGCCGCAGCACCTTCTTCACCGGTCGCAGCCCGGACGATGAAAACGGCCATGGCACGCACGTCGCCGGCACGATTGCTGCGATCGACAACAGCATCGGCGTGATCGGCGTGGCCCCGGGCGCTCCGGTGGTTGCCGTGCGCGTGCTCGACCGTCGCGGTTCGGGTTCGACCTCGGGCGTGATCGCGGGCATCGACTATGTCGCCGCCAATGGTTCGCCGGGCGATGTCGCCAACATGTCGCTGGGCGGCGGGGTCAGCACCACGCTCGATGCGGCAGTGGTCAATGCGGCCGCCACCGGCGTGCGCTTCGCACTGGCTGCGGGCAACGAAACCGACGATGCCAACAACCATTCGCCTGCCCGCGCCAATGGCCCGAATGTCTATACGATTTCGGCCTTCGCCCAGGGCGATACTTTCGCCAGCTTCTCGAACTACGGCAATCCGCCGGTCGACTATGCCGAACCGGGCGTGAGCATCTATTCGACCTACAAGGGCGACAGCTATGCCACGCTCAGCGGCACCTCGATGGCCACCCCGCATTTCGCGGGCCTGCTGCTGCAAGGTGCGATCCGCAACGGCGGCACCGTGCTCAACGATCGGGATAGCCAGGCGGATACGATCGGCGTCCACTGATCGGTCGTAATGCTCAATCGGGGCCGTGCGGTTTGCGCCGCGCGGCCCCTTTTGCGTGATGCATCGACAAAGGCGGGTGCATGTTGCCCGATTGTTCCCGTTGCCCGCGCCGCCGCCCTCTCCTAATCCCGCGCCACCGATGACCCGCGCCCCCTTCGCCGCCGATCCCGCCGCTTCGCGTGGCCGAGAGTTCGCTGAGAACCGTGAAGGTACGCGCGGCCCGCGCAGCGAATTCCAGCGCGACCGCGACCGCATCATTCATTCGATCGCCTTCCGTCGGCTCAAGAGCAAGACGCAGGTGTTCATCGCGCCCGATGGCGACCATTACCGCACCCGGTTGACCCACAGCCTCGAAGTCGCCCAGATCGGCCGTGTACTCGCGCGTACGCTGGGGCTGGACGAGGACCTGACCGAGGCGCTGTGCCTTGCCCACGATATCGGGCACCCGCCGTTCGGCCATGCGGGGGAAAAGGCGCTGAACGATTCGATGGCGCGCGCTGGCGGCTTCGACCACAACGCCCAGTCGCTGCGGGTGCTGATGCGGCTCGAAAGCCCATATTGCGATCACGAGGGGCTCAACCTTACGTGGGAGCTGCTCGAGGGCCTTGCCAAGCACAATGGCCCGATCGCCGAACCGAGCTGGGCCATGACCGAGATCGATGGCGATTTCTCGCTCGAACTGGACCGCTGGCCTTCGCTGGAGGCGCAGGTGGCCGCACTGGCGGACGATATCGCCTACGACAATCATGACATCGACGATGGCTTGCGGGCCGGGTTCCTGAAGCTGGACGAATTGCTCACGCTCGATTTCGTCGCCGACCAGTTCCGCGCGATCGAGCGGCGTTTTCCGCATGCTGCGCGCGATCGGCAATTGCGCGAACTCGTGCGCAGCCAGATCGGGCTGATGGTCAACGATCTGATCGAGGAAACCCGCAGTGCGACCGCAGGGCTGGGCTCGGTGGACGAGGTGCGCGGCGCAGAGCAGGCGCTCGCCCGGTTCTCATCCGGTATGGCGGCGGAAGAGCGCGCCCTCAAAGCCTTCCTCTACGACAAGCTCTATTACCATGCGGATCAGCTCGCCACGGCGGAGAAGGCGCGCAGTGTGATCGCCCGGCTGTTCGCTGCTTACGAGCAGCAACCGGCAAAGCTGCCCCGTGAATGGCATGCGATGCTGCCCGCCACGGAACCGGCGCGCAGTCGCCATATTGGCGATTTCATCGCTGGCATGACGGACCGCTATGCGATCGACCAATGCGAGGCGATCTACGGCCAGCGTCCGCAAGGCCTCAGCAATGTTTGAACCCTTGCGGATCGCGCTGGTCGGCGCGACGGGGCTGGTCGGCAAGGCGGTGATCGCGGCTTCGGTCGGGCGCGAGGATTTGCGGCTGACCGGCATCGCCCGGCGCGAAGCCAAACTGCCTGCCGGGGCGCGCATGGAATTGTTCGTTGCCGACCCGGCCCATTGGGGCGAGGTGCTGGAGGCCGCGCGGCCGCAGGTGCTGATCTGTGCGCTGGGCACAACGTGGAACAAGGCCGGTCGCGACGAGGCTGCCTTCCGTGCGGTCGACCAGGCGCTGGTTCTCGACAGCGCGCGCGCCGCCCTGGCAGCCGGGGCGAAGCGGATGGTTGCAATCAGCTCGGTCGGCGCGGCAATCGGCGCAAAGCAGCTCTATTTGCGGGTCAAGGGCGAGGTCGAGCGCGACTTGGCCAAGCTAGGGTTCGATCGGCTCGACATCCTGCGCCCCGGCCTGCTCGTCGGCCCGCGCGACCACGATCCGCGCCCGGCCGAGCGGTTGGGCCAGATGGTTGCACCGCTCGCGAATCTTGCCTTGCACGGCAAATACCGCGCCTATCGCTCCATCGATGCGCAGATCGTCGCGCGCGCTTCATTGTCGCTTGCGCTGAAGCATACGCGCGGGAAATATGTCCACGACAATGACGCGATCCTGCGTGCGGCGCGAAGCTTGCCGTCCGTGATTGCGACCAGCGAAGGAAAGTCATAGCGCGATGTGGCATTCGGTGTTCGCCTTCACCAACATTGTCGCGCTGGCCGCGTGGATTGTGCTGGTCGTCCTGCCGCGACGGCCGTTTCCGTTGACGTTGGTGCTGTATCTCGGCGTCGGCCTGCTGTGCCTTGTCTATACGTTGGGGCTTGCCGGGGTCGTCAGCGGGACACTTGCGCCAGGCGCGGGCAACGGCACCGGCGCTGGTTTCGGTTCGGTCGAAGCGGTGCGCGCGATTTTCGCCACCGATGCGGGGGTGGCGATCGGCTGGACGCACTACCTTGCCTTCGACCTGTTCACCGGCTTGTGGATCGCCCGCGACGCCGATGCGAAGGAATTTTCGCGACTGGTCCAGGTGCCTGTGTTGCTGGCAACCTTTCTCGTCGGTCCGGTCGGGCTGCTGTTCTGGCTTGCCATTCGCGAACGTCGCGCGCGCCAGTTGCACGGGCGGCCCAAGTGAAGCGCCACGCGCCCGCCACCGCACGCAACCGCGAGCCGCTGGCCGATGTTTTGCGGCACGAGCTGCCAGAGCGTGGGCTGCTGCTCGAGATTGCAAGTGGATCGGGCGAGCACGCGGTGTTCATGGCGCGCCTTTTTCCCCAACTCGATTGGCAGCCCAGCGATGCGGATCCCGAAGCCCTGGCCTCGGTCGCTGCCTGGCGCGATGAGGAGGGCGTTGCCAACCTTCGCGCGCCCATCGCGCTCGACGCGTCCGCACGGGAATGGCCACTACACAGTGCGGACGCGATCATGTGCGTCAACATGGTCCACATCAGCCCCTGGTCGGCGAGTGAGGGTCTGTTCGCGGGCGCAAAGCGGCTCCTGCCGAGCGGCGCTCCGCTAATCCTCTACGGGCCATTCCGCGAAGCGGGTGCGGAAACGGCTGCTTCGAATCTCGAGTTCGACGCGAGCCTGAAGCAGCGCAATCCGGAATGGGGGCTACGCCATCTGGCCGATATGGACGTGCTTGCCGCGCGCAACGGTTTTCGCCGTTCCGCGCGTTATGAGATGCCGGCCAATAATCTGACCCTGGTCTGGCGGCGCGCCTGACCACACCCGAAGGTGTCAGGTCGCGCGGTCGCCCGCTTCGCCAACCGATTCGATATCCCGGCCGAGGCCCTTCACCGTGTTGCAGGCGGTGGCGCTGAGCGTGATCGCGGCAACGCCCAGGGCGATGAGGATTTTGCGAGCCATGAACTGTTCCTTTCGTGAGTCTCTCGCATAGCAAACTCGCGGTCGGCAGGGCAGTTCCCTTGTCAGGCATTTCCCGCGGCGATGCGCCGCTGGCGGGCGAGCGTGTGTTCGCGCCACGCGATGACCACGCCCGCGCCGATGATCAGCGGGGCGCCGAGCCAGGTGGTCCAGGGCGGCAGGTGGTCGAATATCGCCCAGCCGAACAGGGTTGCCCAGATCAGCCCCGAATAATCCATCACGATCACGCTGGCGACGGCACCATAGCGCAGTGCCGCAGTGAGGAAGAACTGGCCGAGCAGCCCGAACAGCGCGAGGCCGATCAGCAGGCTCCACTGATAGGCATCGTGCGCTGTCGCGACGAAGGGCAGGGCAAGCGCCAGCACGGGCACCGAAAACAGGGCAAAATAGAACACGATCGTCAACGGGTTTTCGGTCCGCCCGAGGTCGCGGATCTGGATCGAAATCAGCGCGATCATAAAGGCGGCGCCGAGCGCCACCGCCGCACCGAACAGCGGCGTGTGCCCATCGCCGGGCTGCGCAATGACCAGCACTCCGGCGAAGCCCAGGAGCACTGCTGTCCAGCGCCAGGGGCCGACCTTCTCGTGCAGCAACAGGGCCGAGAGGATCACCGCCCAGATGGCCGAGGTGAAGTTGAGACTGGTCGCCTCCGCTAGCGGCAGCAGGGTGACAGCGCCGAAATTGAGGAACATCCCGATCAGGCCATAGATCGCCCGGCGGGCATGCACGCCCACCCGCTTGGTCGCCAGCTTGCCGATCTGCCCGCGCGCGCCAAACCACAGCAGCAGTATCGGGATGGTCGGCAATTGCCGCCAGAACAAGGTCTCTGCCAGGTGGATGCCGCTCTCATGCGCCAGCTTGACGAAGACCAGCATCACCGACAGCACGAATGCGGCGGCCAGACGCAAGCCCAGGGCCATCACCGGGCGCTGGGTATGGTCTTCCGGCTGCTGCATCGGCCAGCCATGGCGAGCGGCCCGGTGCATTGCAAGCGTGGCAATTGCATGTCGCCGAGGGCGCCACCATATGCCCGCCCACGATGGACTGGGAAAACTTCATCACCTTCGCCAGCGACGCGGAACTGATGACACTGTGGGGCAGTGGGTTCCTGCTGCTCGCGCTCGTCGCGCTGGCGGGAGAGCGCCTGCGCATGCGCCGGGCGCGGATCGACCGGGTCGGCTGGATGCCGTGGACCGGCATCTTCCTGCTCTGTGCGGTGATCGGTGGCGGCATGCTCGCCCTGTCGGTGCCGCAATTGCTGCGCGGCTGATAGCCGCTTACCCGAATAAGCAGAAATGCAGGCTTTGCAGGAATAAGAACTGGCAATAGGATGGCGATGTAAGATGGGCTTGGGAGAAGGCCATGTCGGACATCCACGAAGAAAAAACGGCGACCGGGGCAAATACCGGGTCACCGCTCGACACTTTCGATCATGTCGTGGTTCTCATGCTGGAGAACCGATCGTTCGATAACCTCCTGGGAATGATCTACCCCGATGGGGTTCCGCCCGGAGCCCCGGCCGGCAGGGATTTTTCCGGGGTAAAGGGGGACATGTCCAACCCCGTGCCGCCCGGCCTGAAATATCCTCCTCCCGATGGCAGCGGACAGGTGTTTGTCACCGCAACAGCCGATTATTGCCAGCCCTATCCCGATCCGGGGGAAGAATTCGAACATATCAATGTCCAGCTGTCGGGCCCTTCGGGAACGCCGGACGACCCGAGCATGCAAGGCTTCGTGATCGACTACGTCGAGAAGCTGGGTGAGAAAGTCTCCGGGCCGATCCCGGACCCCAGTTTCGCGGAATACAGCCAGATCATGCAGTGTTTCGACCCGCAGGCGCTGCCCGTCCTGTCCACCCTGGCGCAGCAATTCGGCGTGTTCGATCACTGGTATTGCGCGGTGCCGAGCCAGACCTGGTGCAATCGCGCCTTCTGGAACGCCGGCACGTCGTGGGGCAGGGTGAACCAGTCACCCTTCGGCCCGTGGTTCGAACACAATCACACCGATACCATCTTCAACCAGATTTCCGATGCCGGGGGCAGCCTAAGCTGGAAGGTCTATCACGACACGCCCTTCGTCTCGCTGACCAACATTATCCACTCGGGCGCGCTGGTGTGGCACGAGGCGCATTTCCATTCGCTGTCGCGCTTTTTCGAGGATTGCGAGCGGGGCGAATTGCCGAGCTATTCGTTTCTCGAGCCGGACTTCATCCTCGAACACAATGATTACCACCCCTCGTCCGCAGGCTGGGGCATTATCGACCACGAAACCGGTCCGGGGACGGTGTTGCTGGGCGAGCGGCTGGTCGCGCGCATTTACAATGCGATCCGCACATCGCAGGGCCGCCCGGGTTCGGGAACCGGCAACACGTCGCAGAACACGCTGCTGATCATCACCTTCGACGAACATGGCGGCTGCTTCGACCATGTGCAGCCGATCGACCCGGTCACGCCGCCCGATCTGACGGGCTACGAACTACAGGGCGGCTTTCGCTTCGACCGTTCGGGCATCCGCGTGCCGACGATCATGGTATCCGCGCATATCGCGCCCAATACCGTGATCAATACGCCGATGATGCACACCAGCTTCATGACGACGGTGCAGTCCAAATGGGGCCTTGCGCCGCTCAGCGATCGCCAGCAGTCCGACGCGATGTTCACCGAAGTCTTCACCGCCGGCACGCCACGCGCCGCGCAGGATTGGCCGGTCGTCGAGGGGCCGCCGTTACCGGAGGCCTTTGCCGGCGCAGATGTGACTGCGCCGCTGGGCGATCTGCAGCGTTCGATCGTTGTCGGCACCGCTGAAATGATGCGCCAGCGCGGCATCGCCATGACCGAAAGCAAGGCTATGGCATTCACCGCCGCGCCGGAGGAAATCGACAATGTCGGCGATGCGTTGTCCTACCTTGCGCAGGCGCGCAAGGCGCTGGACCAGGCACGCAAGCAGGCGAACCGTTAGAGGCAAGCTTCCAGATAGGCCTGGTCGAAGCCGAACTGGCGCGCCTTTTCCAGCGTATAGGGACGCAGGCCGCTCGAGCGGAATTCGCCCAGGATCTTGCCGTCCTCGCTCTCGTCGAGATACTCGAACTTGAACAGTTCCTGGGTGACGATCACGTCGCCTTCCATGCCGATCACCTCGGTCACGTTGGTCGTGCGGCGCGAACCGTCGCGCAGGCGCTTCACCTGTACGATGAGGTCGACCGATTCCGCGATCTGGCGCGAAATGGCTTCCTTGGGGATCTTGATGTCGCCCATCAGGATCATGTTTTCCATACGGCCCAGGCACTCGCGCGGGCTGTTGGCGTGCAGCGTGCACATGGAGCCGTCGTGGCCGGTGTTCATGGCGGCGAGGAGGTCGAAACACTCCGCGCCACGAATTTCGCCCAGGATGATGCGGTCAGGGCGCATACGCAGGGCGTTCTTGACCAAGTCGCCGATGGTGATTGCACCCTGGCCTTCGAGGTTCGGCGGGCGGGTTTCGAGCGGCAGCCAGTGCGGCTGCTGCAGGCGAAGTTCCGCCGCGTCTTCGATGGTCAGCACGCGTTCGCCCGGGTCGATCATCTTCGACAGGGCGTTGAGCATGGTCGTCTTACCCGAACCGGTACCGCCAGAGATGACGATGTTCATCCGGCATGCGCCCGCGATTTTCAGCGCGGTGCACATCTTGTCGTTCATCGAACCGAAGCCCATCAGCATGTCGAGCGTGATCGGTTTTTCGGAGAACTTACGAATCGAGATCGCGGTACCGCGCAAGGACAGCGGCGGCACGATCACGTTGACGCGGCTGCCGTCTTTCAGGCGGGCGTCGGCCAGCGGTGTGGTCTGGTCGACGCGGCGGCCGACCTGGTTCACGATGCGCTGGGCGATCTGGAACAGATGCTGTTCGTCGCGGAACTTGATCCCGGCGATGACCAGCTTGCCCTTCTTTTCGATGTAGGTCTGGTCGGGGCCGTTGACCATGATGTCGGACACATCGGGATCGTTCAGCAACTCTTCCAGCGGGCCGAAGCCGAGCAGCTCATCGATCAGCACCTTTTCCAGCGCGAACTGTTCGCGGCGGTTGAGGGTGATCTTCAGCTCGGCGAGTACCTCCATGATGATCGGGCGGAATTCTTCGGACAGCTCTTCCTTGCTCAGGGTCGCCGCCGCTTCGGGATCGACGCGTTCGAGCAGGCGCGGGAGCACCTGTTCCTTGATCTTGTGGACGCTGGCTTCGAACCCGCCGACTTCCGACTGCTCGTGCACCGCATTGGCGCGATCGGCGAGGCGGGTCATCGCATCGGCCTGTTTCGCAGGCGACGAATCCGCAGCTGGCATGGGTGCGCCCGCACCTTCGCCCGGCAGGGGAGGGAATTGTTCGCCGCCCTTGGCGGCTGGGCGCGGCACCTCGCCGCCACCCTTCATCGGGCGGGCGATACCGAACGACGGACGACCCCCGGGTTGCATCCCGCCGGGTCCGTTCTTCCGTCCGAAAGCGCTCATTTTCTGCCCTCCAGGCGTTTGTTTCTTCGTTTCCGGAGCCATCGCCGCCTTATGGCGAAGGCAAGCTTCCATTTATTGGTGAATATTCGGGAAACCTTGATTTTTTCCTAAGCCCGGTGGGCCTACCTTTGCTGTCCGGCCTCGCCAGGGGCAGGCGCAGCGTTGGGAGTGACGAACCTGCGGTCCGTATCGAACCAATCGCTGGCCAAGCGAGCAAATCGGTTGAATGCACGCCCCCGTTTGGTCAACGTGATCCGGCCGTTCGCGTCCTCGATCAGATTGCCGGACTGGCTTTGCTCGCGAACCCGGCGTGGTATCTGCTCCATCTGGCCAAGATATTCGGTGGTGAACCTGTCCTGCAATTGTGCGGTGGTGATCGGTTCTTCAGCTTCAATTCTCGCGAGCAGGAAAACACTAATGGAGCGATCGACTGTGACGGGAAACAGGACGAGGAAACAGATGTTGAATGCCGTCGCGGTAAAGATCGCCCCGATCGCAGTTGCAGGGTCAAGTCTTATCCACCGTCGCGCCGCGAAGATCGCGACTGCCAGGAGCACGGCGGTCAAGCCAGCCAGTGCAAGGCCTCGGTAGAACAGGATATCAATCCCGAGGGGCACCCTGAAGCTCGCGATGTAGATCGCAAAGCCTGCAATGCCGACCATGGCATAGGCGGCAATAATCTTCAAATATTGGGTCATGGTTTGGATGAACCTGTGATGCACACTCTCTGCGTCTTGTAGATGCAAGTGCTCGGCGATAATTCCGGCCAAAGTGGGTCGCGGGCCGTGACGATGAGATGAATATTGTTGGCTTCTGCGACTGGACGAATCCCGGCAAAGATTTCGCCGAAAAAATACGTTCGCGCACGCACTTCGTCTTTCGTCGCGCCAAATAGGTCTGCCTCGTAATCTGCGGTCATCACCGGGTTACGGCTGTACAGACCAAAGGCGAACGCGCGTGGAGCCGAGGCCGGATTATGCTGGAGGAGTGCGTCGGCCGGGATATGTGAGTTTGCCCACGCGTATGCGCGGCGCAGTTCAAGGTCGATCTGAGGATCGACATTGATGTAGCTGATGGAGGTTTCGGGCAGCCTGGTTACGGGAATCCGCGCAAATATGGCTGCGAACACCGTCGTCGCCATACCCAGAGCGAGTGAAGCAATGAGCAACCTCCGGCTGTTTTGCGATGTCGGACATGCTTGCAATACGGCGATGGTGGCAAGCATCGTCGGCAGCTGCGCGAACCAGATCACCCTCCAGCCGAAATCGTTGTTGATAATGGCGGAGCACAGCAGGAGGTTCATCATCAGCCCACCGACCGTACAAGCAATCAGTATGCGTGCGAATTTGTGCTCGGTGGAGAAGTTCTCCCGCTGCCGGTAAAATAGCCAAGCCCCGACCGCGAATGGGCCAAACTCCACAAGCCATACGATCGGAGCCAGCAGCAGAGCGAGCAGGGGATTTACGGGATCGCCGATCCACTCCCCTATGCGCGCAGGTTCGCGAATCCACGTCGCCAACGGAAACTCGCCTCCGGAGCGGCCTTGTACCAGATCGCGAAGCTGAGGGATTGACAGCAAGAGCGCGCACACTGCGGCAAACATCAGCGAGACGATCCAGCCCCGCCAATTCTCGCGGGGTAGGAACCGCAGTGACAAGAGGCATATCACGCTTGCACCAATCGTGATCCAGATTGACAGCCCGAATGCGCTGGACATGGCCAGACCAGCAATCATCGCCGGGATCACAGCGCGTTTCCTGTGGGCATCGAGCAGTTTGGCAAAGAGCAACAGCGCGACGAAGCAGGCAACAACTGCCGCGAGATGGTGCGGAACCCAGCTGGCGGTGGTCGGCAGAAAGCTGATTTCGTCATCCCACCATTCGGGATTTTGCTCGAACTTTCCGAGCGCAAACCAGCGGAATGCCACCCCGATGAGGTCGAAGCCCCCAAGACAGCAGACAAGCACCACAATGGCCGTGAGGCGCTGGTTGGTGGCCCGCTGCCAGCCCAGCTCCACTACGAGCGCGCGCAGGAAGCTTGCCGTAGCAATTCCGACAGCAAAGCCGCTGCCGACAAACGCCATCCGTGAATCCACTATTCCTGCGCCAAGAAATTCGATGATCGCAGCACCATCGTAGAAATAGTGGTAATAGCCCGCCACTGCATCGCGGGCGTAGAACGGGTCGCGAAGAGGCAAGCCATGCATGGCAATTTCGGACACCACGGCAGAATGCTTGACGAGGTCGAGCACAGTTACCGACTGGTAGAGTCCACCATTTATGTCGAAGTCGACGTAGACGACCGCCAAATACAGCCACCACAGCACGATGCCGAACGCCGCGACGCGTCCGGGGACCGGGATCATGTCGCGTGCGGTGGCAAAGGCAGCAACGACCAGACAGAGGCGGATGATTGTTGCGCCTTCTATGCCCGTCAGGCGGATCGCAAGTGCGTCGATCACAGGATAGACGGCGATCGCCAACGCCGGTGTGAAGTCGCGCCAGCCTGCATCTGGCCATGTCTTGGCAAGAAGCCGGGCGACAAGCGCACCCGGAGCCAGCAAGACAACAAGGGCAAGGGCGCTTGCGAGTGCGAATCCGACCAGGTCGGCGGTGAAGAATGTCAGGTCGGTCATTGCGGCCACACGGCCTTTCCAGGCACGCAGCTGCGGAATACGCGCGGTTTCACCGCTCGTTTCGGCCCCAGTATGCCAACATAGTATCGCTGCCCGTTGTAAGCGCGCAGAGGTGGTGCCACTGGTTGATAGATATCCGCCGATACCCCTTTGGGCAGTCTTTCGAGGATCAGCACACTTCGTCCATACTCATCGGCCCAGCGGTAGAGCGCCTGATTGAGAAGGCGCCCGTTGCGAATGGTGTTGGGTGCATTCCAGCGAACGAAACTATGGCTGCAGCCCTGCTCGGGCTGCACGATTTCGCGGCCCAGATACGGAAAGATGGCGGGAATACGATTGGCGGGAAACGCCAGCAGGGGCATGTCGTCAGTTGCCAAAGCTGCCACTGTGCGTGCGGCCTGAGGCCCGGCATCGAAGGGCATGCGCGCTGACACGATGGCCGTTGTTGCGCCGCAAACGGCTCCGACCAGCAACCAGGCCCGCCAGCGCCATTGTTCACGGGGCGATTGGTTAGGACCGATCCAAGTAAGCGCGATCACCATCAAACCGATTATGGTCAAGTGGCGAAAGTGAATTGGGTAGACCAACATGCTGAGGGCGAAACATACGCCTATCAGTCCGAACATCACCGCTCGCTGCCAGTGATCGTGGCTGTAACGCTGCCATAGCCACATCAACAGGATAACGCCAAACGGTCCGCCGAGGCCGAACGGGGGGAAGCCATCCCAGGCAAGCCGACCCAGAAATGTCTGGAATGGCAGGACAAGTCCGCCGAGCCGTTGCAGGAAGTCGGTCAGCTCGACGAAGGGCGAGAGGTGGAATTCCGCCGGCACCATGTCCGTCGCAGGAATGACGCTCAAGGCTGCGCCCACCGAGCAAACCATCCACAGAAGCAAACCGGGCAACCATATGCGGCGTTCTTTGGCGAGCAGGACAACAAACATCAAAGAGGCGACGCCAAACAGGAAATCGCACAGCGGGAGGATCGCAATCGCAAGCCAGACGGACCTTCGTTGCCACAACGCAGCGGTGGCAAGAACGAAGAGCCCCCCCAGCGCCATACTCCGGGCTATGGTGCCATATTCGAACAGCACGATCTCGCTCATTCCAAGCAGCAGTCGCTCCATTTTCGAGAATGGGGCGCGGAACTGGATCAATGCTTGCGTTAATGTCGCAATCCCCAGGGACGTTGCCGCCAAGACGCTGGCGGTCGGGACGATTGCGTGCACGGTGCGCAGCAACATGTACCAGAGCGGAGGATGGCCTTCATAGCTGAGATTGCCCAGAAGAGCCGACAGGCTCGGCGACTGGAGGGCAATGAGCAGTGCCTGCAGTTCGTCGAGCCAGGGCACATGGTTGAGTACAAGCCACGACTGCAGGGCGAAAATCGCCGCTACCAGAGACAACCACAGCCGCTTGTTCTGCTCGACCGACGATTCGGTTGCCGTCCATGCGTGCAGCAGCAACGTCATGGAGCGCCTGCCGATCAGCGGTGCTAAACTTTCGGTTGCTGCCATAAACCCTCCGCAAGCCGATGCGGCTAATGGAATATCATGGTAAAAATGGCGTTAAGCACGCGAGCATAGGTCACCGTGGCAGGGCGAGCGGCGCGCGCCTCTCGCAAATCGAGCCGACCGGCGATAGAGGGGGGCGAATTCGTTTCGGGAGCTTCCGCTTGCAACACAACGAACGCGCCGGGTTGCTTTACACGCTGGCGGGCTTCGTCCTGCTGAGCTGCGGCGATGCGGTGATCAAGACCATGGCGGGCCAATGGGCGCCGAGTGCGATCGCCACCTTGCGATACGCGCTGGGCGCGGCGGGGTTGTCGGCCATCCTGCTCGCGCGGCAGGGGCCGGGTGCCTTCCGCATGCCGCGCCCGGGCCTGCAGCTGCTGCGCGGGCTCGCAGTGGCAACCGCGACGATCAGCTTCTTCTCCGCGCTGTTCCTGATGCCGCTGGCGGAAACCACCACTATCACCTTCGTCAGCCCGATGATTACCGGATTGCTCGCACCCGTGTTCCTGCGCGAAAAGGCTCGGGCCGCCACCTTCGTCGCGTCTGCGGTTGCCTTTGCCGGGGTCATGATCGTGCTGCGGCCCAATATCGCCGAATTGGGCATTGCCGCCTTGCTGCCGTTGCTCTGCGCCAGTGCGATGAGCACGCTGTTCCTTGCCAACCGCGCAGCGGCCGGGGTGGCAAGCCCGCTGGCGATGCAGGCCTATATCGCGCTGATGGCGACGCCGTTGCTGCTGGCAGCCACCACGATCGGCCATTTCAGCGGGATTGCCACGCTGCATGTCGGAACGCCCGACTGGACGGTGATCGCACGTTGTGCGGTGGTCGCCTGTTCGGCCACCATGGCGCATTGGCTGATCTACCTCGGCACCACGCGCGCCGGGGCGGCGACGGTTGCCCCGATGACCTATGTCCAGCTGATCGTCGCGACAACGCTCGGCTGGCTGCTCTTTGGCGACCGGCCTGACGCGGTGACCCTGCTGGGCGGGGCGATCATCATCGGTGCCGGGCTCTATTTGTGGAGCCAGGGGCGGGTGAAGGAACCATCGATGACCGATTGATACGCAAATCGTTGCGTGGTTAACCGCAAAGCAAAGGAATCTGGCCCATCAGGGCATGGCGCCAGCCGATTGGGCGGGCGGGAACAAGGGCAGGCACATCGATGTGTGGGATTATCGGGATCGTCGGCAAGGAAGCGGTGACCGAACGGCTGGTCGACGGGCTGAGGCGGATGGAATATCGCGGCTATGACAGTGCCGGCGTCTGCACCATTGACGGCGGGGCGCTGGTCCGCCGGCGAGCAGAGGGCAAGCTGGCCAATCTGGTGCGCGAACTGGCGGCGCATGATGCACCGGGAACGGTCGGCATCGCACACACGCGCTGGGCAACCCATGGTGCGCCCACCGCGAACAATGCGCACCCCCATGCAACCGGCGAAGTGGCGCTGGTCCACAACGGGATCATCGAGAACTTCCGTCCCCTGCGCGAGGAACTGCAGGCGCGCGGGCGCGTGTTCGAAAGCCAGACCGACAGCGAAGTTGTCGCCCATCTGATTTCCGAACAGGTCGAACAGGGCGCTTCGCCGCAGGATGCGGTCGCCGCCGTCTTGCCGCGGCTGCGCGGCGCATTTGCGCTCGCCATCGCCTTCCGCAGCCATCCCGAGCTGCTGATTGGCGCGCGGCTGGGTTCGCCGCTGGTCGTCGGGTATGGCGAGGGCGAGACCTTCCTCGGATCGGACGCGCTGGCACTGGCGCCGCTGACCCAGAAGATCACCTATCTCGAAGAAGGCGACTGGGTGGTCATCGAACGGACCGGGGCGACGATCTACGACAAGGACAACAAAGAGGTATCGCGCGAAGTAACCACTTCGGGCGCCTCCGCCGCTGCAGTCGAGAAGGGCAATTATCGCCACTTCATGCAGAAAGAGATCTTCGACCAGCCTACAGTCGTGGCGCAAACTCTGCAAAGCTATGTCCGCCAGGTCGACCGCACGGTCGCTCTGCCCGACATGGATGTCGACCTGTCGGCGATCAACCGCATCACCATCGTCGCCTGCGGCACGTCCTTCTATGCCGGGATGGTTGCCAAATACTGGTTCGAACAATTCGCCCGCCTGCCGGTGGATATCGATGTGGCGAGCGAGTTTCGCTATCGCGATCCGGTGCTCGAGCCGGGCGGATTGGCGCTGTTCATTTCGCAAAGCGGCGAAACGGCGGATACGCTGGCGGCGCTGCGCCATTGCAAGGAACACGGCCAGACCATCGCGGTGGTGGTCAATGTGCCGACCAGTTCGATGGCGCGCGAGGCGGATCTGCTGCTTCCGACGCATGCCGGGCCGGAAATCGGCGTTGCCTCGACCAAGGCGTTCACCTGCCAGCTTGCGGTGCTGGCCGCGCTGGCCGCGCATATGGCGGTGAAGCGCGGCAAGATGGACCGTGCCGAAGAAGCTTCCGTGGTGGATCACCTGATCGAAGCCCCGGCCATGCTCAATGCCGCGCTCGGCTATGACGACGAAATCGCGTCGATGGCGCATCTCATCGCCCCGGCGCGCGACGTGCTCTATCTTGGGCGCGGGCAGGACTATCCGCTGGCACTGGAAGGCGCGCTGAAACTCAAGGAAATCAGCTATATCCACGCCGAAGGTTATGCTTCGGGCGAAATGAAGCACGGGCCGATCGCGTTGATCGACGAAGCCGTGCCGGTCATCGTCATCGCCCCCAGCGGGCCGCTGTTCGAAAAGACCGTGTCGAACATGCAGGAAGTCCAGGCGCGCGGCGGCAAGGTCGTGCTGATTTCGGACTCGGAAGGTATTGCGGAGGCTGGCGAGGGGTGCCTCGCGGTGATCGAGATGCCCAAGGTGCATCCGCTGATCGCGCCGCTGGTCTATGCCGTACCGGTACAGCTGCTCGCCTATCATGTGGCCGTGGTAAAGGGTACCGATGTCGATCAGCCGCGCAATCTGGCGAAATCGGTGACGGTGGAATAGGTTCGGCAAACTCGGCAGCCCGGCATGGTGCTGGCCCTGGGCCGGGCCAGTATAGGCTGCAGGAAGAGTGATGGCGATGAACAGACTGATTGGGACTATTCTTGGTGCGATTTGCGCCTTCCTGCTGTTTCCCGCCTCCGCCAGCGCCCAGATCGGGATCTATCCCTGCAATGGCGATTCCGCGACCGATATCATGATCGGTATGGATGCCAGGCCGGGCCAGGCGCCGCAGCCTTTGTGCAAGGCGCGGCCCCAGGCAGGGCAGTCGCCGTCGGCCACTGCCGGGCCCTCGGTCTATCAGCCCTATCATCACCCTGCGCCGAAGGGCTGGAAGCAGGTTTACGGCGCGATCGCGACCTTCAACATCGATCAGCGCGGTGTGGATGGCGATCTGCTCTACGGCTACGAGCTGACACTTGGGCATGCGAGCGAGGCCGAAGCGCGCGCTTTGGTCGAGCAACGCTGCAAGCTGCGCGCCATTTCCGGCTGCTCACTCATGATCCTGCGGCAACCCTATGTGACGGTCGTCTATTACCCCGATGAACCCTATTTCGGTTCCCAGCGGGGCACATATGTCGCCTGGTCCAACAGCCAGCATTACACGCAGGGCTTCGTGGAGCGCACGCCGGGCGATTGGGAATTTTGCGGCGAGACGGTAAGGCCGCAGGGGCAATGCGCCAAGATCGTCGCCTATGTCGTCAATGGCGTCATTCCCGAAGACAAGAAGAAGCGCGCGCGCAAATGATCCGCGGCGGTTGCCACTGCGGCGCCGTGCGCTTTGGGATCGAGGTGAAGCCACCGGTCACGCTGCTCGATTGCAATTGTTCGATTTGCTCCATGACCGGCTATCTCCATCTCAATGTCCCGCATCGGCATTTCACGCTGGAGCAGGGCGGCGATGCGCTGGTGAGCTATCGCTTCGGCACCGGAATGGCCGAACACCTGTTTTGCAAACACTGTGGAATCAAGAGCTTCTATCAACCGCGTTCGCATCCCGACTGCTGGAGCGTCAATTTTCGTTGCCTCGATCCGGGCCATGGGATCGCGCCGGAAATCCGGCGTTTCGATGGGCGCGACTGGGAGAAAGCGCGCCGCGAATTGCGTGAGGAATGACCGACGGGCGCCCCACCGGCTTTCAGCGGCGGGTCGGCACATGCTTTACCGGGTCATAACCTTTCCCCGTTAATCACCTGCGGGTGACTGAAAAGCTTGCAGACCAGATACGGCAGAAGGGCGCGCTTACTGCTCGCCAGGTGCTGGGAATCGGCGCGGGACCGACCGACGCCGAGTGGTCGCGGCTGCGCCATCTGCAATTCTCCCATCCCGCCAACACGCTGTTTGCGCGCGAAGGCATCCATGCGCTTGCGGCGTTGATGGTGCTCAGGCTCGCTTTCGGGGCGGCACCCGTCTGGCTCGAAGTCGCCTGGCTGCTGGTGGTGACGCTGGTGATCTTCGTCGGCGCACGCATCGAGCGGACACTGATCAATGCACCGCTGAACGGGATCACTGAAGAGGATTTGCGCCGCCATGCGCGCTTCTCCGCGATTTCAGCGGTGGTCTGGACAGTGCCGCTGATCTATTTCGGCATCATTGGCGACAGCGCCGAACAGATCGGTATCTGGGCCGTGATCGCCATGTTGATCGCAGGATCGGCGCTGGTGCTGTCCGCTGCACCGCTGGGGACGATCTGTTTCAGCGCAGTGGCCGGCGCGCTGGCGGTGATGGGGTTCCTGGTATCGGGATCGTACATTTTCGCCGCCATCGTCTCTGCCTTTGTTGCCATCGCCATTTCCGGCACGCTGCAGAGCGCGCGCACCTTCCTCAGTGCGAAGGTTGCCGAAGCGGGCGTTGCGGAAAAGGACGAAGTCGTCTCGCTGCTGCTGCGCGAGTTCGAGGAAAACGAGGCGGACTGGCTTTGGCAGGTCGACACCTCGCGCCGGGTCCGTTCGATTTCG
Organism: Sphingomonadales bacterium; assembly: GCA_014763545.1. Classification (GTDB taxonomy): domain Bacteria; phylum Pseudomonadota; class Alphaproteobacteria; order Sphingomonadales; family Sphingomonadaceae; genus JACXVD01. The sequence continues at coordinate 10,249 of JACXVD010000010.1, read as the reverse complement.
CCACGCTTTGCTTTCGCGCTCGGGATGGCGCCGGAAGAGGCAGAGGGCAGGCCGTTCGTCGAACTGGTGGCCGGCGCCAGTTGGGAAAGTGGCCAGTTCGCGCCCAGCCTTCACGACCTCGCCGAACGGCTCAAGCGGCGCGAAAGTTTCTCTAATCTTCTGGTGAAGGTCGCCATCGGTCAGGAAAGCCGCTGGTGGGAATTGTCGGGCACACCGATGCTCGACGACAAGGGGGAGTATGTCGGGTTCCGCGGGGTCGGATCTGACGTCACCGAACAGCGCGAATCTTCGGAAAAGATCGCCTATCTTGCCCGCTACGATACGCTGACCGGCCTGCCCAATCGCCTGATGCTCAACGAAGCGTTGGGGGAGGCCATGCGCTATGCCAAGCAATGGCGGTCGCGCTGCGCCTTCCTGATGATCGACCTCGACCGTTTCAAGGCGGTCAACGATTCCCTGGGCCATCTGGTGGGCGACCAGCTTCTCGCCCAGGTCTCGAAGCGGCTTGAGGATATTGCCAGCGAGAATGAAACCTGCGGGCGACTGGGGGGTGACGAATTCGCGGTGGTCATCCGCGATGCTTCGGAATCCGGCTATGTCGATCGGGTTGCGCGCAAGATCATCGAGCGGCTGTCGCAGCCCTACGAGGTAGACAACCACACGCTCTATGTCGGGGCCAGTGTCGGGTCGGCGCTCGCCCCGCGTGACGGCAAGAGCGTGGAGGAACTGCTGCGCAACGCCGACCTCGCGCTCTATCGGGCGAAGGACGAAGGCGGCGGGGAACATTGCACTTACGAACCCTCGCTCCACGCTTCGGCCGAAGAACGGCGCCAGCTCGAATTCTCGCTGCGCCGCGCGATCGAGAACAACGAACTGGTGCTTCACTTCCAGCCCGTGGTCGACGCCCAGCTCGAAACGGTCGTCAGCTTCGAGGCGCTGGTCCGCTGGGTCAGCCCGGAACACGGGTTTGTCAGCCCCGGGAAGTTCATTCCCCTGGCAGAAGATACGCGCCTGATCGTGCCGATCGGCGCGTGGGTGCTGGAGCAGGCCTGCCGCGAGGCGGTCAACTGGCCCAAGCATGTTCGGATCGCGGTCAATGTTTCGGGCGAGCAGCTGATCGAGCCCGAATTCCCGGCGACCGTGGTTCGCGCGCTCGCCGCCAGCGGGCTCGAAGCCAACCGGCTGGAAATCGAAGTCACCGAAAGCATCTTCGTGCGCGATGCGGCCATCGCCCGGGCGGCGCTGGAACAGGTGATGGCACTGGGCTGCACTGTCGCGCTGGACGATTTCGGCACCGGCTATTCGTCGCTCGGCTACCTGCGCAAGCTGCGCTTCTCCACCATCAAGGTCGACCGCAGCTTCGTGCAGGGTGCGGCGAAGGACAATGCCGAAAGCCTGGCTATCATCCGCGCGGTTGTGGCGATGGCCGACGCGCTCGAGATGTCGACCACGGCCGAAGGCGTGGAAACGGAAGCCGAGCTGGAACTGATCCGCAAACTGGGCTGCAAGAAGATCCAGGGCTTCTATTTCGGGCGGCCGATGCCGTCTGCGGAAGCACGCGAGATCTTCGCGCTGGAAAAGCTGCGCAGCGCCTGAGCGCCGCGCCGGCTGAGCGCCACCCAAGCGAGCGTAGGCGGTCGTCAGGCCGAAACCAGGCTCCGGATTGCGCTGGCGAACAGCGCCCGGCCATCGCTGCTGCCATGCGCGGGTTCGATCGCACGTTCGGGGTGCGGCATCATCCCCAGTACATTACCGGCTTCGTTCAGCACACCGGCGATATTGCGCTGCGACCCGTTGACAGCTTCGGCATAGCGGAAGGCGACACGCCCTTCGCCCTCGATCCGGTCGAGCGTGGCCTCGTCAGCAAAATAATTGCCATCGTGATGCGCCACCGGGATGCGGATTTCGGCCCCGGCATCGTATCCGGCGGTAAACAGCGACTGGTTGTTTTCGACGGTAAGCGCCACGGTGCGGCAGACGAAGTTCTGCCCCGCATTGCGCATCAGCGCACCCGGCAGCAGCCCGCTTTCGGTCAGCACCTGGAAACCGTTGCACACGCCCAGCACCGGCACCCCGCGGCCCGCCGCGGCAATCACCGCCTGCATGATCGGGCTGCGGGCCGCCATGGCCCCGCTGCGCAGATAGTCGCCATAGGAAAAACCGCCGGGCAGGGCGATGAAATCAAGACCATCGGGCAGGTCGGCATCGCCGTGCCAGACCCGGATCGCCGGTTCGCCGGAGACTTCCTCCAGCGCCACCGCCATGTCACGGTCGCAATTGGAACCCGGAAAGGTGACGACCGCGCCGCGGAAGCCGCTCATCACGCCGTCTCCAGCTTCTCGATGCGGTAATTCTCGATCACCATGTTGGCGAGCAGCTTGCGGCACATATCGTCAAGCGCGGCATCGCTGGTATCGTCGGCCACGTCGAGCTCGATCAATCGGCCCGCGCGCACATCGTTCACGCCGGTGAAGCCCAGCCCCTCGAGCGCATGATGGATCGCGCGGCCCTGGGGGTCGAGCACGCCGGGCTTGAGGCTGACGAAGATACGGACTTTCATGGCGGCGCCTTTCGCATGAATGCGGTGTGGGACTCGCGCGCAGCCTATGGCCGCGCGTGGCGGTCAGGGCAAGGGGATCGCGCGGCTTTTCCCGCCGTCATTCACCGTTCGCGCGCGGCAGGACCTGCACCTCCACCTCTTCGCCCGGCGTGAGATACTGCTGGGCCATGGCCTCGATGTCGTCGGGCGTGACCTGTTGATAGAGCGCCTTGATCGTCAGGAAGCGATCGATCCGCTCGCTCTGGCTCTGCGCCCGGTCGACCAGCGAGAGCCAGCCACTGTTGGTCTTCAACGCATTGTCGTAATTCTCGAGCAGGGGCCGGCGTGCGCGTTCCAGCGTGTCGGCATCGACCGGGGTACCGCGCAGGGTGGCAATCGCCGAGGCGATGGCCTGCTCGGTCGGCCCGACATCGCCGACATCGACCGACGCGGCGATGGCAAAAGTACCGTAACCCCTCCATGTCGGCGACATCGAATTGGAGGCCGACGGCGAATAGGCCTTGCCCAGTTTTTCGCGCAATTCGTCCGTCAGTTCGAGCTGCACGACCCGCTCGAGCAACTCGAGCTTCACCTTGAGTGCAAGGTCGCTGTCGTCGGTAGTCGGCCAGACATAATACAGCAGCGCCTGGTTGGCCTCGCCATCGTGGCGAACCACGCGTTGCCCGCGCTGGGCAGTGAAGCCGCGCTGCCGCGCATCTTCGCGCGGTTCGAACTCGGCCTCGCGCGCGGGCAGGGCGCCGAGCGTGCGGGCGACCTGTGCAATAACCTGGTCTTCATCGAAATCGCCCACGATGCCGATCTCGATCGCGCCATGCGCCAGCCGGTCGGCAATCGCGTCGCGCAGGCCGGCAAAGCTCAGGGCCTGGAAATCGGCCTTGGGGGCGAGCGTAAAACGCGGGTCGTTGTCCGACAGGATTCCGCCAATGGCATTGCCCAGCGCGCTGCCGGGCGTCGCATCCTTGCTGGCGAAGAAATTGTCGATCGACCGCTGGAACCGGACCTCGCCTGCATGGCGATAGCCGGGATCGGTCAGCCCGGCGGTCATCAGCTCGAGCTGCAGGCCGAGGTCGCGCGGGGTGGTGGTGCCCGCCATGGTGAAGGCATCGTCGCCATTGGCGATAGACAGGCTGACGCTGCGCCCGGCAAGGATGGATTGCAGCTCATCCTCGCTATGCTTGCCCAGGCCGCCTGCCGGCAACACCGGGACCAGCGCGGTCGCGAGCGGGTTCTGCGTCGTGTTGAGCAGGTTCCCGCCATCGAGGCTGAGGCGGAAGGACACGCGGTCCTCCTGCAGTTTCGTCCGTTTCAGGTTCAGCCGCACGCCATTGGCGAAACGAATCTCGCGAATCCCCAGCCGGGGATCGACCCGGTCGGAGACGACCTGCCCTGCCGGGCCGAAATCGGTGTAGCCGAATTGCGCGGCCGACTTCGCCTCGGGCGGTGCAATGGGTACGGCTTGTGCCTGCTGCAAGGCGGCGGCGAGCGCCGCCTCACCACCTTCCGGCGCGGTGCGACCGCGGAAGCGCACCAACGGACGATCGAGCGCCGCAGCGTCGCTTCGCAGCGCCGCCAGCACGGTTGCGGGGGTAATATAGGGCGCAAAGGCGTTGAACCGGGCGAGCGAGCTGCGCGCGGTCGAAGGCACGGTCCCATCGTTGACGAGGGCTTCGGCATCGTCCTCCAGCGAGGCATTGCTGCGCGTCGCTTCGGCGGCAGCCGCATTTTCCTGCGCGGTGCGGATTTGCGCCAGCTGTTCGGCGACCTCGGCCTCGGTGAAGCCGTAGGTCAGCGCCTGGCGCCATACCGGGACCGCTGCCAGCAATCCGCGCTGCCAATCGCCATCCTGCGTGTCGATCACCAGATTGGTCGTCCGACCCACCTTGAAGATGTCGCCGGTGCCGAACCCGGCCCCCCGGAAGGGTGGGTCCTCGCTGCGCGCGAGCGTATCGAGCCGGCGATTGATGATGCCGTAGCCGATCCGCGATAGCAGCGTCTGCCGGCGCCGGGCAGCGGTGTCCGCGCCGCCGTCCCAGGCAACGTTCTGCGCCACCTGCACCCGTTCGCTGAGCGCCGGGTCGAGATAGATGTCGAACCCGCCGGACGCAGCCGGATCGACCGGGCCGGGGCTGGGCTTTGCCGCCAGCGGGGCCGCCTGCCAGCTGGCGAAATGCTTCTTGATCGCGGCCTCGACCAGTGCCGGATCGTAATCGCCGACGACGATCAGCACCGTGTTGGCCGGCACATATTCGCGGGCGTAATATCCGCGAATATCCTCGGCACTTGCCTTGTCGAGCACGTCGAGCGTGCCGATCGGCAGCCGGTCGACATAGCGCGCACCGGGAGTGAGGAAGCGTGAGCGGTCCTCGTAATCCTCGAGCTGGAAGTTGCGGCGATCGCGCCGCTCGGCCAGCACCACGCCGCGCTCGCGATCGACCGCATCCTGCGCAATGGTCAGCTCGCTTGCCGTCTCGCGCATCAGCATCAGTGCAATGTCGAGCAGTTCGGGCGAATTGCGCGGGAGGTCGAGCTTGTAGGTGGTGGTCTCGTATCCCGTACTGGCATTCGTATCCGCACCGAAGGCCAGCCCTTCACGTTCGAGCAGCTTCACCATCTCGCCTTCGGGCACGCGCTTCGAACCGTTGAAGGCCATATGTTCGAGGAAATGCGCAAGCCCCCGCTCGCTGTCGGTTTCCTCCAGCGAGCCTGACCCGATCTGCAGGCGCACCAGCGCGGTGCCCGCGGGAGTGGCATTGTGCCGGATGATATAGCGCATGCCGTTGGGCAGCGTGCCGAACCGCCAGGCCGGATCGAGCGGGATGTCGCTATCCTCGAAACCCCAGGCGGGGGCGGGCGCAACGACATCGGTCGCGGGCGGCGGCGGTGCCGCATCCTGCGCAAGCCCGGGCAAAGGCGCGGCAAGCAGCGCCAGCGGAAGCAGCAAATATCGGAAATTCATCGCCGGTCGCTGCACCAAGCCGGGCGGCGATGCAAGGCCGCCCGACCAAACTTGTGGCTTACTTTTTCGGCTTGGGCGCGCCGCGCAGCTTGCTGCGGTGGCTCGACAGGTCGAAGACTTCGCCGGGGACATTGTCGTCCGACTGGAGCAGGCCGAGCCGACGCGCGACCTCCTGATAGGCTTCTTCCTCGCCGCCGAGGTCGCGGCGGAAGCGGTCCTTGTCGAGCTTCTCGCCGGTCTTCATGTCCCACAGGCGGCAGCCATCGGGGCTGATTTCGTCGGCCAGGATGATGCGACTGTAGTCGCCATCCCAGATGCGGCCGAATTCCAGCTTGAAGTCGATCAGGCGAATGTCGATCGCGGCGAACATGCCCGAAAGGAAATCGTTGATCCGGATCGCCATGCTGGAGATGTCCTGCATCTCCTCGTTACCGGCCCAGCCGAAGCAGGCGATATGTTCTTCGGCAATCAGCGGATCGCCCAGCGCATCGTCCTTGTAGTAATATTCGAGCAGCGTGTGCGGCAGCGGCTCGCCTTCGGGAATGCCCAGGCGCTTGCTGATCGACCCGGCGGCGACATTGCGCACGACCACTTCGATCGGCACGATTTCCACCTGCCGCACAAGCTGTTCGCGCATGTTCAGCCGACGGATGAAATGCGTGGGAATGCCGATGTGGCCCAGCCGCGTGAAGACATACTCGCTGATGCGGTTGTTGATCACGCCCTTGCCGTTGATCGTCCCCTTCTTCTGCGCGTTGAAGGCGGTGGCGTCGTCCTTGAAATACTGGATCAGCGTGCCCGGCTCGGGCCCTTCATAGAGGATCTTGGCCTTGCCTTCGTAGATCTGGCGGCGACGGGACATCGGCTGCTTCCTTGGCGCGAAAGGGGGAACGGAGAAACACCGCGCCCCGGCGGACGAAGCGGGGCTTCGTGCGGGACCGGGGCGCGAACCCGCCCATACATAAGGGGGGCGGGAAAAGCAATTGCCGCGCGCGGCGCCATTGCCTAGGCGCTGCGCAAACACGCAGGAGCCTGCCCATGTCGCGCCGCGAAACGACCGATCTGTTGACCCGCTATTACGCCGCCTTCAACGCGCAGGACTGGCAGGGGATGCTCGATTGCCTGGCCGATGATGTCGCCCACCACGTCAACGAAGGGCAGGTGCGGCGGGGCAAGGCGGCATTTGCCGAATTCCTCGCGCATATGGATCGCTGCTATTCGGAACGGCTGGACGGTATCGTGGTCATGGCCGACGAGGACGGCGCACGCGGGGCCGCGGAGTTCACCGTCCACGGCACCTACCGGCAGACCGATCCCGGCCTGCCGGAGGCACATGGGCAAAACTATGTGCTGCCTGCGGGCACTTTCGTCACGATCGAGGGCGGGCTGATCGCGCGGATCACCACCTATTACAATCTTGCCGACTGGACGCTGCAGGTTTCGGGGCAGGTTTCGGGGCAGGTTTCGGGGCAGGTTTCCGGGCAGGCTTCCGGCTGAAGAATTACTTGTCGGCGGCTTTCTTCATCACCTGGACGCCATCGAGAAATCCCTGCTTGTACGCGTTGCACAGGCCGAGAAGTTCGTAATAATCCGCGTCGCTGGTCCAGCCATATTCCTTCAGCTTCTGCTTGTAGAAGGCCAGTTCCTCGTCATCGCTTTTGCCGCCGATGATCATGATCGTCCCGTCACGGCAGATACCCAGCTGCTTGCTGGAGGAATCCGCATCGCTCGGCAGCGCGGCAGCAGGGCCGGCGATCATGGCGGTGGCCGCGAGCGCGGCGATAATATGGTAGGCTTTCATCGTCTTCCCCTTGGATTGCGCGGGAAACATGCCTCAAAAATGCGCCGCGCCACAGTGACAAAAACTGCCATCTGCACATTTTTTGGTCGGTCAGGTTCCATCTGGGACGTTGTCCGCCACGCAACATGGCGCTAGCGCTGCCGCATGAGTGTGGCGATCGAACGGCTGGAGGGTGCTGCGCTGGCCGATGCGCTGGGCGATCTGGCGAAATTGCGGATCGCCGTGTTCGCTGCCTGGCCATATCTCTACGATGGCGACGAGGAATATGAGCGCGACTACCTCACCGAATTTGCCGCGGCGCCGGGATCGGTGCTGATCGCGGCAAGGGACGGGCAGCGGATCGTGGGTGCGGCGACGGCATCGCCGATGGGATCGCAAAAAGCAGAATTTCGTGAGCCTTTCGAGAAGCTTGGCATCGATACTTCGCGCCTGTTCTATTTCGGGGAAAGCGTCTTGCTGCCCGAATATCGCGGGCAGGGCATCGGCCACGCGTTTTTCGACTGGCGCGAGGCTGCAGCGCGGGCGGCCGGGGCAAGCCACGCAGCCTTTGCCGCGGTTATCCGCCCCGACGATCATTATGCGCGTCCCACCGATTACCGGCCGCTGGACGATTTCTGGCGCGGTCGCTCCTATGCGCCGGTGGCAGGGCTGGTGACCGAACTGGCCTGGAAGGAACATGGCGAGGCGGAGGAGAGCCCCAAGCCGATGCAATATTGGATGCGGGAATTATGACCGTCACCCGCCGCCATCCGCCGCTCGCTGCGCAGCGGGCCGATCTTGCGATATTGGGCGAACGGGCAAGGTTGCGCACGCTTGCGCCGCGTGCCGGGGTCGATTTCGCTTCGAACGATTATCTCGCGCTGGCAAGCTCGTCCCGCCTTGCGCAAGCGGTGGAAGCGGCGGTCGGCCGCGGCGTGCCGGTCGGCTCGGGCGGATCGCGGCTGCTGCGCGGCAATCACCCCGAGCACGAGGCGTTGGAAGCAGATGCTGCGGCATTCTTCGGCAGCGAGGCGGCACTGTGGTTTGCCACCGGCTTCGCCGCCAACAGCGCGCTGCTTTCGACCCTGCCGCAGAAGGGCGATTGCATCATCCATGACGAGCTGGTCCATGCCAGCGCGCATGAAGGCCTGCGCCTGTCGCGCGCAGTGGCCCGCGCCGTTCCGCACAATGATGCCGATGCTTTCGCCGACACGATCCGCGCCTGGCGGGTTGCGGGGGGGCGCGGAACCCCGTGGATCGCGGTCGAGAGCCTGTACTCGATGGACGGCGACCGTGCGCCGCTCGCCGATCTGGCCGAAATCGCCGAGCGGTACGACGCCATGCTGCTAGTGGACGAGGCGCATGCGACGGGCGTGTTCGGAGAATCGGGGCGCGGGCTGGCCAGCGCGCTGGAAGGCAGGGACAATGTCATCACCCTGCATACCTGCGGCAAGGCGCTGGGCTGCGAAGGCGCGCTGCTCGCCGGCCCCCTGGTCATGCGCGACCACTTGATCAATCGCGGGCGCGGGTTCGTTTTTTCGACGGCGCCGTCACCCTTGATGGCCGTGGCGGTGCGCGAGGCGCTGTGCATCCTCGCCGACGAGCCGGAACGGCGCGATGCGCTGCATGCGCTCATGCGGCATGCCGAACAGGTGCTGGAACCATTGGGCGCAATCGTGACGGGGTCGCAGATCCTGCCGCTGGTGATCGGTGACGATGCGCGCACCATGGCGCTTGCTCGCAGTGTGCAGCACGCCGGTTTCGACCTGCGCGGCATCCGCCCGCCAACCGTGCCGGTGGGCACCAGCCGCCTGCGCATTTCGCTGACCCTCAATGCCACCACGGCAGATGTCGATGCGCTGGCTCAGGTGCTGGGCCAGGCGCTGGAGCAGCTTGCGAAGTGAGCAGTTTCGCGATCACCGGCACCGATACGGAGATCGGCAAGACGGTCTTTTCCGCCGCGCTCGCCGGAGCGCTGGGGGGGTATTACTGGAAGCCGGTGCAGGCCGGGCTGGAAGACGGCAGCGACGCGGCCACGGTCGCGCGCCTGTCGGGCTTGCCGACAGAGCGGATCCTGCCCGAAGCCTATCGCCTGACGACGCCCTGTTCGCCGCATCGCGCGGCAGAGATCGACGGTGTGGCGATCGACCCGGAACGCCTCGCACTGCCGCCGCAGCGGCCATTGGTGGCAGAAGGGGCGGGCGGGGCGCTGGTGCCGCTGGGCGGATCGCTGGTCTATGCCGATATTTTCGCCGACTGGGGCCTGCCGGTGGTGGTGGTCGCACGCACTACGCTGGGGACGATCAACCATTCGCTGCTGACCATCGAGGCCCTGCGTGCGCGCGGGTGCCGGGTGCATGGTGTGGCCTTCGTGGGCGACGCCGTGGAGGATAGCGAAGCGACCATCGCCCGCATCGGCAAGGTCCGCCGGCTTGGCCGCCTGCCGCGCCTGCCGCAACTCGACGCGCCAACGCTCGCTGCCGCTTTTGCCGAACATTTCGCCATCGGGGATTTCGCGTGAGCGCGTCGCCCATCTGGCACCCCTTCACCCAGCACGGGCTGGGCGAGCCGGTTCCGCTGGTCACCCACGCCGATGGCGCCGTGCTGCATACCGCCGACGGCCGGCGGATCGTGGATGCCATCTCCAGCTGGTGGGTAACGACCCACGGCCATTGCCACCCCCGGATCATGGCCGCGATCCGCGCACAGAGCGAGCAGCTCGACCAGCTGATCTTCGCCGGCTGGACTCATGAGCCGGCCGAACAGGTCGCGCGCGGGCTGCGGGAACTCATGCCCGACAGCCTGACGCGCGTGTTCTTCTCCGATTCCGGGTCCACCGCGGTCGAAGTGGCGCTGAAGATGGCGCTGGGGCATTTTGCCAATCGCGGCGAGGCCCGGCACCGGATCGTGGTGATGGAACACAGCTATCACGGGGATACGATCGGCGCGATGT
>JACXVD010000009.1 GCA_014763545.1 Sphingomonadales bacterium | reverse complement strand
GGGATTTGCGACGACAAGGCGATCTACAGCTTCATGCCGGAAATCGTCGAATTCTACACCGGCGAAAAGCCGCTGCTGCCCAATGTCGAAACCTGGCGCTGCGCTGATCCCGACAGCCTGAAATATGTGCTCGACAACCTGGCGGAGCTGGTGGTCAAGGAAGTCCACGGCTCGGGCGGATATGGGATGCTGGTCGGGCCGACCTCGTCGCGCCGCGAAATCGCCAAGTTCCGCAAGAAGCTCGAGGCGAAGCCGGAAAATTACATCGCGCAGCCGACGCTTTCGTTGTCGACCTGCCCGATCTTCACCCGCAAGGGGCTGGCCCCGCGCCACCTCGACCTGCGCCCCTATGTGCTCGTGTCGCCCAGCGGGATCGACATCACCCCCGGCGGGCTGACCCGCGTCGCGCTCAAGAAGGGATCGCTGGTGGTCAATTCGAGCCAGGGCGGCGGCACCAAGGATACGTGGGTGCTGAAGGAATGAGCGCCGTCCGCATCTCGGGCCGCAAGGCTGGCGCTATCCGGGGGAACGGGCGATGCTAGGCCGGACCGCCAACGGCCTGTTCTGGATGTTCCGCTATCTCGAGCGGGTGGAAAATACCGCCCGCTTGCTCGATGCCGCGCTGCGCATGGCGGTGACCCGCGATGTGGTGACGGCCGAGGAAGAATGGCGTTCGGTGATCGAAACGTCGGGCCAGATCCGCGCTTACGAGGCGAAATATCCCGATTTCCACGGCAACCAGGTGTGGAACTTCATCCTGCGCGACAAGGAGAACCCGCAGAACCTGCTGGGGATGATGGGCCATGTGCGCAACAATGCCCGCGCGGTCCGCAATGCGATCAGCGGGCAATTGTGGGGCGTGGTCAACGAAAGCTGGATGGAAATTACCGCCATGCTCTCGCGTCCGGTCGGGCAGGGGGCCTTGGGGGAGGCGCTGGCCGCGATCCGCCGCGCCGGCACGCTGGCGCATGGCGCGATGGACGGGTCGATGCTGCGCAACGACGGGTTCCATTTCGCGCGCGCCGGGACTTATATCGAACGGGCGGACAACACCGCGCGGATCCTCGATCTCAAATATTATCTGTTGCTGCCCTCGCTCTCCTACGTCGGGTCGAGCCTCGACCAGGGGCAGTGGGACACGCTGCTGCGTTCGCTGTCGGGCGACCGGGCCTATCGCTGGCTCAATTCGGGCCAGATCGACCCGCGCGGGATCGTCGAATTCCTCGTGCTCGACCAGCGTTTCCCGCGCAGCATCGCCTTCTGCCATTCCGAACTGCGCGACAATCTCGCCGCGCTCGCCCGGTTGCACGGGCACGAGGGCGAGAGCAACGCGCTGATGCGCGATTCCGACACGCGGCTGGCGCAGCTGACGATCGACGAAATCTACGACGTGGGGCTGCACGAATTCCTGGTCGATTTCATGGGCCGCAATTCCGCCATCGCATCGGCGATTGCCGACGATTATCGATTCATGAGCTGATCCATGCGCCTCTCGATCCGCCATACCACCCGCTACACCTTCACCGAACCGGTCGCCCACGCGCTGCAGCGACTGCGGCTGACGCCCAAGCACACGCAAGGGCAGCAGATCCTGTCGTGGGAAATGGAATACGAAAACGCGAAGGAAGAACTGTCCTACGAAGACCAGAACCATAATATGGTCACGCTGATCTCGGTGGAACCCGGCGCAAGCGAAGTCGCGATCCACTGCCGGGGCGAGGTGCAGACGCAGGACCAGTCGGGGGTGATCGGGCGGCACGCCGGGCACCTGCCGCTGTGGCATTTCATGGGCCAGACGGGGCTGACCCGTCCCGGGCCGCGCATCCGGGCACTCGCCCGCTCGCTCGAATCGCTGCAGGAAAGGCGCCTCGATTTCCTCCATGCGCTATCGGCGCAGATCCTCGAAGCGGTCGAATATCGCACCGGGCAGACCGATGTCGGCACCACTGCCGAAGAGGCCGCCGCCGCGGGCCAAGGCGTGTGCCAGGACCATGCGCATATCTTCATCGGTGCAGCGCGGCTGTTCGAAATCCCGGCGCGCTATGTCAGCGGCTATCTGATGATGAACGACCGGATCGAGCAGGAAGCCACCCATGCATGGGCCGAAGCGCATGTGGACGGGCTGGGCTGGGTCGGGTTCGATATTTCGAACGGAATCTGCCCCGATCCGCGCTATGTGCGGGTCGCCACCGGGCGCGACTATGCCGACGCGGCGCCCATCACCGGCATTACCTTCGGCAGCACGGCGGAAGACCTGCATGTCGAAATTGCGGTGGAACAACGGCAGATCGATCAGTAGGGCTGTTGGCCCAGGCGCTGAATCAGGGGAGTCGCGGGTTGACCTATTGCGTGGGAATGGTGCTCGATCGCGGGCTGGTGTTGATGAGCGACACCCGCACCAATTCGGGTGTCGACAACATTTCCGTGTTTCGCAAGATGTACAGCTGGCAGGTGGCGGGCGAGCGCATCGTCACGGTGATGACCGCAGGCAATCTCGCAACCACCCAGGCCGTGATCAGCCAGCTGGAGGAACGGACCAAGGCACCATCCGAACGGCGGATGTCGATCCTCGAGGCGCCGACGATGTTCCAGGTCGCGACCGAGGTCGGCCGACTGCTCAATGAAACGATCCGCGCCAGCCAGTCGACCAACGGCCAGCAGGGCTCGGGCCGCTTCACCGCGTCGATGATCGTGGCCGGGCAGATCAAGGGCATGGAGCCGCGGCTGTTCCTGATCTACCCCGAAGGCAACTTCATCGAAGCAAGCTTCGACACGCCTTTCTTCCAGATCGGCGAAACGAAATACGGTCGCCCGATCCTGATCCGCGGCTACGACCGGCAGATGAGCTTCGAAGACGCGGTCAAGCTGCTGATGGTGTCGTTCGACAGCACGCTCAAGGCCAATCTCTCGGTCGGCCTCCCGCTCGACATGATGGTGATCGAACGTGACGGCTTTGCCGCGCTGCACGATCGGCGGATCACGCATGAGGACGATTATTTCCAGGCGATCTCGTCGAGCTGGAGCGATGCGCTGCGCACCGCGTTCCACGCCTTGCCCGATTATAGTTTCCAGGACTGACCGCGGCGCTACGCGCCAATGCGGAGGGTAGTTCTCCCTATATTCGATCCAAAACGGTGGTAATTTTCCCCGCCAAGCGCTTGGTTTGGCGGGGCGATCGCATCCGGCAAGCCTCCGATGCGGAGGCGCTAGGACATGCGGGGCGGGCACGCGCCTGCCATCCCTGCGGGCATGGAACAGCCCCTTGCATTGCACATCGTCGACGGCTGCAGCCGGACCCGCGCCGAACTGGCGCATATGGCGTTCGAGCTTGGCCATCATGCCGAAGTCTATGGCGACCTGGAGGAACTGGCATCGCATCCGCCGCGCGACGGCGTGCTGCTGGTGCGGCTGGGCGACGATGACGAACCGATCGCGCCGATGTGCGAACTCCTGTCCGAAGCGGGCGTGTGGTTGCCGCTGGTCGCCACCGGGGAGAGCGCATCGACCGGGCGGATCGTCGAGGCGATCAAGGCCGGTGCGCTGGATTACCTGCGCCTGCCCGCCGAGCCGCGCAATCTGGTCGCCGTGCTCGACCGCATCGACGCCGAAGCGCGGCTGCAGGCCGAAGGGCGCCGCCGGATGATCGAGGCGCGCGCGCGGATCGCCAATCTGTCGGTGCGCGAACGCGAAGTGCTCGACGCGCTGGCGGACGGCAACAGCAACAAGGCGATCGCCCGGGCGCTGGAAATCAGCCCGCGCACGGTCGAAATCCACCGCGCCAACATGATGGGCAAGCTGGGCGCGCGGCACGCGGCGGAGGCGGTGCGCCTGCGGCTGGAGGCGCAGCTGGAACCCTATCACGCCGCGCGGGTGCAGGAGGCCGGGCGCGGCTAGGGCAACGCGGTCAGCGACAGAAGCTGCTGCCGCCCTGTTCGAGATGGAAATGGTTGCGGTGGTCGGCGTTGTAATCCGGCCCCAGCACCGTGCCGAAGCGCTTGCAGGCGCTCTGGTGGACCAGCCGGAGGAATTGCCGCTCTCGCGGGCCGCCGCCGTTCCAATCGTCGAGCACGCTGATGCGCCGCCCGTCGGCCAGCACGAAGGCCGCGACGTCGATCGCCTGCGCCTGCGAATGCGCCGAGCGGCGCGATGTGCCCGCAACGTTGCGGCAGGAATAGGACCCCATGGTCTCGATCCTGACCAGCGGGCTGCCGAGCAGCTGGCGCGCCGCGCGGTCGACCCCGAAACGCGCCCATGCGGCGAAGGCATTGGCGGTGGGGCAGGCCACCGGGCCGAGATTGGTCAGCGCGAATTGCCCGGCGTCACCGCGCAGATGGTCGAGCCGGACGGTGTTGAGCGTGGAACAGCCGGCGCCGTAATACTGGTCGGGCAAGGCGGAGAAATCTGCCCCGCTGGTGCCAAGCTCGCTGAGGCACTGGCGGGCATCGGCGGTCACCGCCACCGGCGCGCGCGCAGCCTGCACCGGCTTGCCTCCGCCGTGGCGTTCGGGAAGCATGTTGCAGGCGCCCAGCGCGAGAAGCGCGGCGAGGCTGGCAGCGATCCGCATCATGGCCCAAACTCTCGCATGTCATGGTTAAGGCAAGCCTAACGGGGCCGGATCACGCGACGGGGCGGGCAGGATAGATGACAAATGCCGTCACCTTGCCCCGTAGCCCCTCGCACCGCTTGGCTGCCCGCCTTGCTTCGCATAGATCGACTGTCGCGGGATGCGCTGCCGAGGGTGGCGGCAGGGGCAGGGGCAGGACAGATGCGGCAAGTTTGGGCGGTCAAATGGTTCGCTGCGGCACTGCTGGCAGGATTGGCCCCATCGGCACTATGCGCCCAGCATGGAGCCACGCGCAGCGCCGCACCGGGCGAACAGAAACTTGCGGGCGCTGCGCTCGAACAGGCGATCACCGCTTTCCGCGAGGCGCAGGGCGACGATGTGCTGCCCGCCGCCACGGCCTATCTCGACATACTTGCCCGCAACGCCGCCACCATCGGCGACGATGCCTTTTTCGATGCGCAGACGGCCCTCGCCACCAAGCTGCGCGGTCGCACTGAAGACCCGGCGCTGATCGCGGCGGTGCGCGCGCATATCGAACGCCGCATTGCCGGGTTCGCCGCACGGGGCGATGCGCTGGCCGAATTGCGTTTCCGCACGCTGGAAATTCCATTGGCGAGCGCGGACGAACAGCTGGGTAATGCCCGCGCGATCCATCGCCGGGCTGCCGAGCTGGGCCTGCTGCGCAGCACCCCGGCCCGCGGCGCGCGTTCGGTCATTGCGGATCGCAGTTTCGACCTGGTGGAAGAAGGGCGGGTGGGCGAGGCCTTGCGCGCGCTCGACGACACATTCGGCGAACTCGACGCCGCAGGCATGCATCTGGCCGACACCGAGCTCGCCCGCGCCTATGCCGAGGCGCTGACCCTCGCGCACCGCGATGCGGAGGCCGATGCGCTGTTCGGCGAGCTGATCGCCTATTGGCAGAACCAGCCGCCGCCCTTGCGGAATGAACGCAAGGTGGAGCTGCTCTACAACCAGGCGAGCTATTTCCGGAACCTGGCGCGGCGCTTTGCCGCTGCCGAGGAGCCCGGGCGGATCGCGGCGGACATGGCGGAGCGGCTGTTCGGACGCGATGCGATCTCGACCCAGAAATCGCGCTACAACTATGCGCTGGCGCTGCTCGGGCAAGGCAAGGCGGCCGAGGCGCTGCCCTATTTCGAGGAAGCCTTGCCGCTCCAGCTCGCGGCGGAAGACAGCCGGTTTTCGGGCACGCAGGCCAAGGCGGATACGATCATCCTGCTGACCACGCTGGCCCGCGCCCGCGCGCAAGTGCCCGGCCATGAGCTTGCCGCGCTGGATGCGGCGGAAGACGCGGCGAACCGGCTGCGCGCCCGCCAGAAGGACCGGCTGGCCCGGCAGGAGAAAGCCGATCCCGCCACCGCCGCATTGGCGCGGGCCATGTCCAACGGCAATCGCCACGATCCGCTGTCGCAGGCATACGACATGGTGCTGTTCGCCGGATGGGCGGCGCGCGATGCGGGGATGCGCCCGCTCGATGCCGCCTTCCGCGCGGCGCAGGACCTGACGCTCAACGATGCAGGCAATGCCATCAGCGAAGCGGCGGCGCGCGATATTGCCGGCTCCGGTCCGCTGGGGGCGCTGGTGCGCGAGCGGCAGGATGTCGCTGCGGCGCTGGTTTCAGGGACGCGGGCTTATCGCATGGACTCGCTCGGCAGCTCGGGCGACGCGGCGCGCGCGCAGAAGCAGGACCTCGACCGACTGGCGATGAAGCTCGCCGGGCTGGATGCGCGACTGGAAAAGGACTTTCCTGAGTATAACGCGCTGGTTGCGCCGCGCTCGATCACGGTGCTGGAATTGCAAGCGGCGCTCGCCCCCGACGAGGCGCTGCTGCTGATGCTGCCGTCCGAAGGATCGCACTATATTTTCGCGATCAGCGCGACCACGGCGAAGTGGCACCGCATCGACGGCGGGGCGGCGGACATCGGCGCGCTGGTCGGGCGGATCAAATGCCGGATCGACGAGGCGACCTGCGACATGGCCGAACTCGATGCAGTCGATCTCGCCGGGACGCGCGGCGCGCCGAGCCCGATCGACGATTATTTCCCGCGCTTCGATCGCGGGGCGGCATACCGCCTCTACCAGATGCTGATCGCGCCGGTGGCCGATGTGCTGCCCGAAGGGGGGCGGGTCTATACCGTTGCCAGCGGGCCGATCGCCGCGCTGCCCTTGGCGATGCTGGTCGCCTCGCCGCCGCAGGGCGACCCGGAGAGCGGGGAGGCGAGTGACCTCGCAAACACCGACTGGCTCAGCCGCCACATGGCCTTCATCACGCTGCCGTCCGTCTCCGCGCTGCAACTGGCGCAGCATTCGGACCAGCCCGGCGTGGGCGAAGCGGGGCGGCCACTGCTCGTCGCCTATGGCGCACCCGAATTGACCGGCAAGGGAGCTGCGGCCAATCGCGGCGGCGGCGCCGGTGCTGGCGCCGGGGATGTCGCAGGGACGAGGCGCCGCCGGGGCGGGGCCGGGGTGCGCGCCGCCAATCTGACCTGGGCGGACGGGGACCGGACGATGGCCTCGGTCGAGAAGCTGCGCGCGCTCGACCCGCTGCCGGGGACGGTGGTGGAATTGCGCAATCTGGCGAATGACATCAGCCGGGGGCAGGGGCTGCACCTGGGCAAGGATGCGACCGAAAGCGCGGTCAAGGCCGACCGTGAACTGCCGCTGGCCGACACGGTGGTGTTCGCGACCCATGGGCTGCTGCCCGGCGAGATGGGGGTTGGCTCGGAGCCGGGGCTGGTGCTCACGCCGCCTGCGGTTGCGACGGTGCAGGACGACGGGCTGCTGACCGCGAGCGAGGCAGCCGGCCTCTCGCTCAGCGCGCGGTGGGTGGTGCTCTCCGCGTGCAACACGGCGACGCCGGTGGGCAGCGAAAGCGGCGGGGAATCCTTGTCCAGCCTGGCGCGCAGCTTCCTCTACGCGGGCGCACGCAACCTGCTGGCGAGCCACTGGCGCGTGGCCGACGACGCGACTGCCGCGCTGACCGTGGAGACACTCGCCAACCGCTCGCTTTCACCCTCGCGCGCATTGGCGGCGGCGATGGAGGCAGTGCGCACGGGCCGCCGCGCCGATGGCAGCGCGGTGCAGGGCTGGCAGCCGCATTGGGCGCACCCGGCAAGCTGGGCGCCGTTCACGCTGATCACCAATCGCGACCGCTAGGGGTAGGCCCTCAGGCGGTGCGAAACGCGGCGAGCCTTACTCCGCGTTCTGCTGCCACAGTTCGATCTTCACCCCGTCGGGGTCGGTAACCCTTGCCCTCAGGCCTGCGCGCTCTCTTGCGTTGCCAGGCTGACCACCACGATGGCGATCCAGCTGGCGACGAAGCCGGGGAGGATTTCGTACAGCCCCTCACCGCCGAGAAAGCTCTGGTTCCAGCCGAGCGCGATCCACCCCGCCACCGTTCCCGCGCCGACCATCAGCCCGGCGAGGGCGCCCCAGCCGGTCATCCGCCGCCACATCAGCGACAGGATCATCAGCGGGCCGAACGCTGCGCCGAAGCCGGCCCAGGCATTGGCGACCAGCCCCAGCACCTTGGCATCGGGATTGTTCGCCAGCACCCCGGCGATCACCGCCACCAGCAGCACCGCGCCGCGCCCGGCGTTGACCATCTCGCGTTCGCTCGCCTCGCGCCGCACGAACAGGCGGTAGAAGTCCTCCGTCAGCGAGCTGGAAGCGACGAGCAGCTGCGAACTGACCGTGCTCATGATCGCCGCCAGCAGGGCTGCGAGCAGGAATCCGGTGACTGCGGGGCTGAACAGCGTGCGGGCGAGCAACAGGAAGACGGTTTCGGGATCGTCGAGGGCGTAATGCGTCCCTTCGACCCATGCCCGCCCGGTGATCCCGACCGCCATCGCGCCGAGCAGGACCAGGCCCATCCAGGTCATCGCCCAATTGCGTGCGGCGGGGATCGCCCGCACGCTCTTTACCGCCATGAAGCGCGTCAGGATATGCGGCTGGCCGAAATAGCCGAGCCCCCAGGTGAAGGCGGACAGGAAGCCGAACAGGGTGAGCGATCCCCACATGTCGAGCAGGCCGGGATCGGCGGCGTTCAGCACTTCGCTACTGGGTGCCGGGCCGCCGAGGTTCCACAGCACCACCAGCGGCATCAGGATCAGCGCGGCGAGCATGATCACCGCCTGTACCGCATCGGTGAAGCTCACCGCCAGGAAGCCGCCGATCATGGTGTAGGTGACGACCACCCCGGCCGTCAGCCAGATGCCGGTTAGATAGGCCGCATGCTGGTCGCCGCCGAACAGTTCGGGGAAGGTCGAGGCGAACATCTTGCCCCCGCCGACCAGCCCGGACGCGGTGTAGACCGAAAAGAACACCACGATGATCACCGCTGCCACGACGCGGATCGCAATTGCCTGCCCGGGGAAGCGATTGGCGAGGAATTCCGGGATAGTCAGCGCATTGCCCAGCCTCTCGGTCTGTTCGCGCAGCCGCGGGGCGACGACGATCCAGTTGGTGAAGGCGCCGGTGAACAACCCCAGCGCCAGCCAGCCGACCATCAGCCCGCGCGAATAGGCATCGCCGGGGAAGCCCAGGATCAGCCAGCCCGACATGCCCGTCGCCCCCACCGCCAGCGCGGCGAGCAACGGCCCGAGACTGCGCCCGCCGAGGAGGTAGCCTTCGCTGTCGTTGGTGGTGAACCGCGCCGCGTAGATCCCGATGGCAAGCATGGCGACGAAGTAGAGGGCGAGGGTGGCGATGGTGACCGGGTTCATGCGCCACCTTGTGCCGTAGCCGGACCCGCGGGGCAATCGGGCGGGGGACGCAATCCGCACTTGACTTATTATCATAAGAGTAATAACTGATTCGATCATAAGATGGAGCAGCCGATCATGGACGAGAAGACCTTCCTCGAAACCTACCGTCCGGCAGACTATCCCTCGGTCGCGCTCACGGTCGATCTGGTGCTGCTTGGTGTCGTTGAGGGCCGTCTGTGTGCGCTTCTCCAGCAGCGCGGCGAGCATCCGGAGCGGGGCAAGTGGGCCCTCCCGGGCGGCTTCGTGGGGGAAGGGGAAAGCCTCGATGCCGCAGCCCGGCGCATCCTCGCGGCCAAGGCACGGATGAGCGATTGCTGGCTCGAACAACTTTACACCTTCGGCGATCCCGACCGCGACCCGCGCATGCGGATCGTCACCGTCGCCTATTACGCGCTGCTCCCGGCGAGCGCCTTTGCGGCGGCGCTGGGCGAGGGCGGCGACCTGGTGCTGGCACCGCTGGATGTGCCCTGGGCGGGCGAGGCGGGCGGCCCGGTCGGCGCGCTGGATGGCAGCGGCGCTCCGCTCGCCCTGGCCTTCGACCATGGCGACATCCTCGGCCACGCGGCCAAGCGGCTCCGCGGCAAGCTCGATTACGCCCCGATTGCCTTTTCCCTGCTGCCGCCGCGCTTCACGCTGCGCGAATTGCAGGATGTGCACGAGGCGATCCTCGGTCGCCAGCTGGCCAAGCCGCCGTTTCGCCGGCGGATGATCGACCAGGGCTGGATCGAGGGGACGGGGGAATACGAAACCGGCGCGGCCTTCCGGCCGGCCGAACTCTATCGCCACATCGAACGCAAAGGAGACTGACCATGGCGATGATCACGAATTTCGGGCCGCTCGCGCGCCTGCGCAGCGATGCCAGCCAGCATGTCATTCGCTGGAACAACGGACGCCGCAAGATGAGCGGCCGCGGGCTGGTTTTCTGGTTCCGCCCGGATAACGCCTCGCTGGCGGAAATCCCGCTCGACGACCGCGAAATGACGCTGTTCGTCAAGGGGCGAAGCGCCGACTTCCAGGATGTCACGGTGCAGGGCATGCTCGGCTGGCACGTCGCGCAGCCGGAACTGGTGGCCGACCGGATCGACTTCACGATTGCGCCGCGCACCGGCCGCTACAACGCGCGCCCGGTGGAAAGCATCGAAACCCGGCTGAGCGGCATCGCTGCGCAGGTGGTGATCGACTATCTCGCACAGGCGAGCGTGCGCCAGTTGCTGGACGCGGGGATCGAGCCGCTGCGGGCGCTGCTGGCGGCAGCCTTCGCCGGGGACCCGGCGCTGGCGGAAATCGGGATCGAGATCGTGTCGGTCCGCCTCGCCAACCTTGCGCCGAGCAGCGAACTGGAACGCGCGCTGCAGACGCCGACTTTCGAGGCGCTGCAGCAGAAAGCTGACGAGGCAAGCTACGAACGCCGCGCGCTGGCGGTCGAGAAGGAACGGGCGATTGCCGAGAACGAACTCGCCAACCGCACCGAACTGGCCCGGCGCGAGAAGCAGCTGATCGCCGAAGAGGCGCAGAACGCCCGCAACCGCGCGGAAGGCGAGGCGCAGGCGCAATTGGTCGAGGCCGAGGCGCAGGCCGCCCGCATCCGCACCGTCGAACAGGCGCGGGCAGAGGCGGAACAGGCGCATATGGCGGTCTATCGCGACCTGCCCGCCAATGTCCTGATCGGGCTGGCCGCCCGCGACCTGGCGACGAAGCTCGACAAGATCGAACATGTCAGCATCACGCCCGATACGCTTGCCGGGCTGCTGCGCGAACTGGGCGCGGTGCGCGCTGCGGGATTGCCCGCGCCGATCGCACCGCCGGTGGCAGGGTGATGCCATGGCCACGCTGCCACCCCGCGTGGTCTTCGTCACCCGCGAAAGCGACTACGACCTCCTGCTCGCGCGCCATGCCACGCGCGAGCAGGCCCGGTTCTTCCTCGACCGGCGCGGCCAGTCGCTCGACGAACTGGAGGAACGCCACCGGCGGCAGGACGAGGCGCTGAAGTCGGCCCGCGCGCTGGTGCCCGGCGACTGGCGGCAGGCGCTCGTCAGCCGTGGCGGGCTCGACCGTTTCCTGTTCACGCCGGAGGATATCGTCGTGGCGCTGGGGCAGGACGGGCTGGTCGCCAACGTCGCCAAATACCTGGCCGGGCAGCCGGTGATCGGGGTCAATCCGATGCCCGAGCTCTACGATGGCGTCCTCGTCCGCTTCCCGGCAGCAGAGGTCGGCAAGCTGCTGGCCGCGACCCACGCAGGCGCAGTCGTGCAGCAACGCCGCACGATGGTCGAAGGGCGGCTCGACAGCGGCGAGCGGCTGGTGGCGCTCAACGAATTGTTCGTTGGCCACCGCAGCCACCAATCCGCCCGCTACGAGATTGCGGGACAGGATGGGGTGGAGGAACAGAGTTCGAGCGGGATCATCATCGCCAGCGGCACCGGGGCAACCGGCTGGGCGCGCTCGATCATGCTCGCCACGGGCCAGGATGTTCCGCTTTCACCGGAAGAGCGGGCGCTCGGCTGGTTCGTGCGCGAACCCTTTCCGAGCCGGGCGACGGGCACGAAGATGCGCTCGGGTCGGCTCGATACCGAACCGCTCGCGGTCACATCGCATATGAACGAGGGCGGGGTGATCTTCGCCGACGGGATCGAGCAGGATTATCTCGCCTTCGACTGGGGCCGCCGGCTGCACGTCGCCGTCGCGCAACAGGCGCTGTCGCTCGTTACCGGCTGACGGCCGGGATCTTCGGAAGGGTGCCCCGGTGAAGGGCGAACCGGGCGGCGGGCAGGAACCCGCCGCCGGTTACGATCAGGCTTTGTCCTTGCGCTTGGCCTTCTTGCGTTCGTGCGGGTCGAGGATCGCCTTGCGCAGGCGGATGCTCTTCGGCGTGACTTCGACCATTTCGTCGTCGTCGATATAGGCGATCGCCTGTTCGAGCGTCATGATCCGCGGCGGGGTGAGGCGGATCGCATCATCCTTGCCGGTCGAGCGGAAGTTGGTCAGCTGCTTCGACTTCATCGGATTGACTTCGAGATCGTCGGGCTTGGCATTCTCGCCGATCAGCATGCCTTCGTAGATCTTCGCGCCGCCACCGATGAACAGCACGCCGCGATCTTCCAGCGCATTGAGCGCATAGGGCACTGCCTCGCCCGAAACCATCGAGATCAGCACGCCGTTCTGGCGCCCTTCGATCGGGCCCTTGTGCGGGCCGTATTTCTCGAAGAGCCGGTTCATGATGCCGGTGCCGCGCGTGTCGGACAGGAATTCGCCGTGATAGCCGATCAGGCCGCGGCTGGGGGCGGAGAAGGTGATGCGGGTCTTGCCCTGGCCCGACGGGCGCATCTCGGTCAGCTCGGCCTTGCGGCGCTGCATCTTCTCCACGACCGTGCCGGAGAATTCGTCGTCCACGTCGATCACGACGGTTTCATAGGGTTCGGTGCGCTGCCCGCCTTCTTCGCGGAACAGCACGCGCGGGCGGCTGATGCCCAGCTCGAACCCTTCGCGGCGCATGGTTTCGATCAGCACGCCCAGCTGCAGTTCGCCGCGCCCGGCCACTTCGAAGCTGTCCTTGTCGGCGCTTTCGGTGATGCGGATGGCGACGTTGGT
Source organism: Sphingomonadales bacterium (assembly GCA_014763545.1). Taxonomy (GTDB): domain Bacteria; phylum Pseudomonadota; class Alphaproteobacteria; order Sphingomonadales; family Sphingomonadaceae; genus JACXVD01. The sequence goes on along the minus strand of JACXVD010000009.1, from coordinate 77,786 downwards.
TTCGGCCTCGCGGAACAGGCGGTCGCGGATCAGGCGGCTGGTGACCTTCTCGCCTTCGCGTCCGGCGAGCGGGCTGTCGTTGACGGCAAAGCGCATCGCCAGCGTCGGCGGGTCGATCGGCTGGGCAGTGATCGGCTCACGCACCGCCGGATCGGCGATGGTGTTCGACACGGTCGCCTTTTCCAGCCCGGCGAGGGCGATGATGTCGCCCGCCTGCGCGCTTTCCACCGGCACGCGCTCGAGCCCGCGGAAGCTGAGCAGCTTGGTTGCGCGGCCAGCTTCGACCACATTGCCCTGCGCGTCGAGCGCATGGATCGGGTCGTTGATCTTCAGCGTGCCCGACTGAACGCGCCCGGTGAGTACGCGGCCCATGAAATTGTCGCGGTCCAGCAGCGTGGCGAGGAAGGAGAAGGGCCCTTCGGCTTCGAGGTTGGGGGCCGGGACATGCTCGCGGATCAGGTTGAACAGCGGGGTCAGGTCGCCTTCGCGTGCATTCTCGTCTTCGCTCGCATAGCCGTTGCGGCCCGAGGCATAGAGATGCGGGAAATCGAGCTGTTCGTCGGTTGCGTCGAGGCTGGCGAACAGGTCGAACACCTCGTCCAGCACTTCCTGCGGGCGGCCATCGGGACGGTCGATCTTGTTGACCACCACGATCGGGCGCAGGCCCAGCGCCAGCGCCTTGCCGGTGACGAACTTGGTCTGCGGCATCGCGCCTTCGGCGCTGTCGACCAGCAGGATCACGCCATCGACCATGCTCAGGATGCGCTCCACCTCGGCGCCGAAGTCGGCGTGGCCCGGGGTGTCGACGATATTGATGCGCAGGCCTTCCCATTCGATGCTGGTCGGCTTGGCAAGAATGGTGATTCCGCGTTCCTTTTCCAGGTCGTTGGAATCCATCGCGCGCTCTTCGATCCGCTGGTTGTCGCGGAACGTGCCGGACTGGCGGAAGAGCTGGTCGACAAGAGTCGTCTTGCCGTGGTCGACGTGGGCGATGATCGCCACATTGCGCAGGTGTCTGGGCGCGGTCATTTGGTCTGGCTTTCGATTATCGGGTGCGGCGTGCAATGCTGCACCCGCGAACGCCGCGCCCCTATACGCTGGCTGTCGTAGCGGCAAGTCCAAACACACAGTTACCATTGTGACCAATGTGCCACAGCCGCCGGAACTCGCCGGAAAACCGCCATTTTCCGGATTGCCGGGGCGCATCACAACGCCTATTCATACAGGTGGAGTTGGGGAGAGAGGGGCCGGCCGAGCGCGTCGGGACTCTCCCCGTTTTTGGAGAGGACCAACTTCATGAAGACCATTTCGCTTGCCCGTCGCGGGGCATTCCTTGCCGGTTCCGCCGCCATCGCCCTGGCGCTGCCTACTGTCGCCATGGCCCAGGATAATCCGGAAGGTGACGATACCGCCGACAATGAAGCTGCCATGGGCAGCCAGATCATCGTCACCGCGACCAAGCGCGAGCAGACGCTGCAGGATACGCCGGTCGCCGTTTCGGTGACCACGGGCGCCCAGCTCGAACAGTCGCAGGTTCGCGACCTTCTCGACCTGCAGACGCTGACCCCGTCGCTGCGCGTCAGCCAGCTGCAGAACTCGTCGAACACCACTTTCATCATCCGCGGCTTCGGCAATGGCGACAACAATGTCGGCATCGAACCGTCGGTCGGCGTCTTCATCGACGGCGTCTTCCGCTCGCGCTCGGCCGGGCAGATCGGCGATCTCGCCAATGTCCAGCGCATCGAAGTGCTGCGCGGCCCGCAGTCGACGCTGTTCGGCAAGAATGCGTCCGCAGGCGTCATCTCGATCGTCACCCGCGAGCCGCAGTTCGAATTCGGCGGTTCGGCCGAAGTCAGCTATGGCAATTACAATGCCGTGGTGGTGAAGGGCGACATTACCGGCCCGATCACGGATTCGATCGCCTTCTCGCTCGACGCGAACTACAACCGCCGCGATGGCTATACCCATGTCGTCAATCTCGATGACGACATTTCCGACCGCAACCGCTGGGGTGCGCGCGGCCAGCTGCTGATCGAACCGTCGAGCGACCTCAAGGTCCGCCTGATCGGCGATTATTCGAAGATCGACGAGAAATGCTGCACCGTCGCCAATCTGGTGGCCGGCCCGACCGTCCCGGCGGTCTTCGCCGTCGGTGGCGCGATCGATCCGGAAGATCCGTTCAGCTACAACGTCTATCTGAACAAGGTTCCGATCAACAAGATCAAGAGCTACGGCGGTTCGGCGCAGATCGATTATTCGGCAGGTCCGCTGTCGTTCACCTCGATCACCGCCTATCGCCGCCTGGACAGCTATTTCGACCAGGACGTCGACTTCACCAGCGCCGATATCGTGTCGGAAGTGCGTGACCAGACGCTGAAGACCTTCACCCAGGAATTCCGCGTCGCTTCGGACTTCGACGGGCCGCTGAACTTCCTGCTCGGCGGGTTCTACTTCAACGAGAAGATCAACCAGGACAGCGCGCTGACCACCGGCGCCGACGGCCGGTCGTATTTCTCGCTGCTGGCGGGCAATCCGCAGGTGTTCAACGGGGTAGAGCTGGCACTCGGCCTGCCGCAGAACAGCATTTTCTCGGCCGGTCCGCTGACCTCCGAGCATTTCTCGATGGACAACACCTCCTACTCGATCTTCGGCACGGTCGATTTCGAGGTGACCGATCGGCTGACGCTGACCGGCGGGTTCAACTACACCCACGACAAGAAGGACTTCCAGCTTTCGGCGATCGCCTATGACGAATTGTCGAACATCAATCTGGTTGATGCCTATATCGTGGGCGGCATCGCGCAGGCGCTGCAGATCCCGGTGAGCCAGGTCACCCCGACCGTCATCAACAGCTTCGCGACCGGGGCGCAGACGGCGCAGATCTTCCAGTTCATCGCCGGACAGGCGGTCAATCCGAACGTCAACCCGCTGCTGGCGCTGGTTCCGCTCCAGTTCCAGCCGCCGTTCCTGAGCGTGCCGAATGCGGTCGAACCGGGCAAGACGCGTGACAGCGACTGGTCGTACACGCTGCGGGCCGCCTATGAGCTGACCGACAATCTCAACGCCTATGTTACCTATGCCACCGGTTTCAAGGCGAGCTCGGTCAACCTCTCGCGCGATTCCCGCCCGCTGTATGGCGACTATATCCCGGGGCCGTACAACAGCTCGATCCTCGCGCCTTCGTCGCCGATCCGCGATGCCGGCCTCGGGGTGGCGAACCTGTCCACCGGTTCGCGCTTCGCCGGTCCGGAGGATGCGACCGTGATCGAACTGGGGCTGAAGGCACAGTTCCCGCACTTCGGTTTCAACCTCGCGCTGTTCGACCAGAAGATTAAGGGCTTCCAGGCCTTTACCTTCACCGGCACCGGCTTCATCCTGTCCAATGCGGGCAAGGAATCGGCCAAGGGCGTGGAATTCGACGCCACGATCAGCCCGATCGATCCGCTGGTCTTCACCTTCGCGATGACCTATCTCGATCCGAAGTACGACGATTTCACCAATTCGCCGGTCGGCAACCTGACGGGCCAGCGGCCCGGCGGCATCCCGACCTGGGCGATTTCGACCGGGGCGACCTACACGATCGAATTCGCGGGTGGAACCAAGCTGATCCCGCACATCGACTACAGCCACGAAAGCAACACGCCGGTCAACAACGGCCTGCCGACCTACAACGCGGCGCTGGGCAACACGAAGATCTTCCGTCGCGAGGTCAATATCGTGAACGCCTCGGTCAATCTGCAGCTGACCAACGGTCTGGAAGTGGGCGTTTGGGCGCGCAACCTGCTCAACGATCACTACATCATGACCGACTTCGACGGTGTGGCGCAGTCCGGTACGGTTTCGGTCTACCCCAGCGCGCCGCGTACTTATGGCGCGGTGGCACGCTTCAAGTTCTGACGCGTTCTTACAAGCCAACCATACCAAAGCAGGAAAGGGGCCGGTTTTCGGCCCCTTTTTTGTTGCATATTCTTGCAACTGTAACCGCTTTGTGATGCTTTGCGCCATTCCGCGAAGGGAAGAAGGGGGAAGTAAACCATGGAATGGATGATCATGCCTTACAAGCGCTATGCCGATTTCAGCGGTCGGTCGCGGCGCAAGGAATACTGGATGTTCCAGCTGTTCGTCATCATCGTGTACGTTGTGCTGCTGATGCTCGGAGGCGGGCTGGGTGCGGCTGCCGGGGATAGCGGCGGCGGGCTGGCTGGTGGCTTGTTCGGCATCCTGCTTCTCGTATTCATCGTAGCGACGTTCATTCCCGCGCTTGCGGTGCTTGTTCGCCGACTGCACGATCAGGACAAGAGCGGGTGGTGGGCGCTGCTCGCACTCGTGCCGATTGCCAGCCTCGTGCTACTGGTGTTCATGTTCCTCGACGGGACGCCGGGAGACAACCAGTACGGTCCCGATCCGAAGGGCAACGACTCGCAGGCGTTCGAATAAGTCCAGCCATGCACGACTGACGAAGGGGCCGGTTTTCCGGCCCCTTTTTCGTTGCGCCGGCCGCGAGACTTCATCAAAACCGGCGGCAAGCGATTGGGAAACGGGGGTTTTGCGATGGAATGGATGATCATGCCGCTGCGGCGCTACGCAGATTTCAGCGGGCGTTCGCGGCGGATGGAATTCTGGATGTTCCGCCTGTTCTTCTATCTCGTGCTGGTCTTTTTCGGCCTCGTCATGTTGGCCGGTATCCCCTGGGCGGAGCTGGATCGGGCCAACCGGACGGCACCGCCCGATATGGGGACGCTGTTCTGGACAGGCGTCGCTGGCCTGGGCCTGTGGTATCTGGGCTGTATCGTCCCCTCGATCGCCGTTTGCGTGCGTCGTTTCCACGATCAGGACAAGAGCGGCTGGATGTGGCTGCTCTATTTCATCCCCTATATCGGCTGGATCATCATCGTCGTGTTCATGTGCCTCGAAGGTACGCGGGGGGACAACCAGTTCGGACCCGATCCGATGGACCCCGACCGCTCGGAGGTCTTCTCCTGAGCGACGACCTGTTTCCCGCCGCCGCACCGGCTTCGCCGGACTGGCCGCCCAGCGATCGCTGGACGGGGTGGATGGTCCTGCCGCTGCGGCGCTACACGCAGTTCGCCGGGCGCAGTTCGCGCCGCGAGTTCTGGTGGTACAGCCTGTTCCTGGGCTTGGGCTATGTCGGCATCGCGCTGGCGTGGGGCGTCTTCCTGGCGGTTGTCCAGCCGCCCGATCCGGAGGAACTGGTCGGCTGGTATCTTGGGGCTGGCGCCGCTTTCTTCCTCGCCAATCTTGTCCCGGGCATCGCGCTCAGCGTGCGGCGGTTGCACGATATCGGGCAATCGGGCTGGTGGCTGCTTGCTGCCTATGCCGCCATGCTGTTCCTCAGCCTGATCGGCTGGGTCCCCTATCTTGTCGTGATGAGCCTGCCGCCCCAGAAGCATCCCAATCGCTGGGGGCTACCGGTCGGGCCGCGACCGCTGGCGAGTGTGTTCGACTAAAGCTCGCGCAGCGCGCGGGCCGGTTTGGCGCGCAGCAGCGGCAGCGATCCGCCGAGCGCAAAGGCGAGAACGAGCAGCAAGCCCGCGCCGAGCACGGCGAAGATTTCGCCCCAGTCGGGCAGCCAGTCGAATTCGAACAGCTGGGTCACCACCAGCCAGCCAAGCCCGCTGCCGATGCCGAGCGAAACGACGGCGAGGATCGCCGCGAGCAGTCCGTATTCGGCCAGCTGCATCGCCAGCACCTGCGCCCGGCTGGCGCCCAGCACGCGCAGCACCACCGTATCGTAAGTCCGCGCGGCGCGGGCCGCCGCAATCGCGCCGAGCAGCACGGCAAGCCCGGCCAGCACCGCGACCGAGGCCGCCGCCAGCGTTGCGATACTCACCTGGCCCAGCACCTCGCGCGCCTCGGTCAGCACCTGCCCGACCTCGATCACCGAACTCGATGGGAAGGCGTTGACGAGATCGCGCAGCAGCGGCCCCGGCGCCGCGCCCGGCGGCAGGTCGATGGTGGCGGCGAGATTATGCGGCGCATCGCGCAATGTGTTGGGGCTGAACACCAGCACATAGTTGAAGCCCATGCTTTCCCAGTCGATCCGCCGCAAATTCGCGACCCGCGCGCTCCGCTCCACGCCGAGCAGGCCGATGGTCAGCCGGTCGCCGACCTTCAGCCCGATCGCCTTGGCAAAATCCTCGTCCACCGACACGAGCGGCTCGCCCGCGTAGAACGGGCCCCACCATTGCCCCTTGGTAATCGTGTTACCGGGGGGGACATCGTCGGCATAGGTCAGCCCGCGCTCGCCGCGCAGCGCCCACGCGCCTTCGGGGATTTCCTCGAGATCGGCAACGCGGGTCATCGCGCCGTCCGGCCCGTAGGCGAGGATTGCGCCGCGCAGGGCCGGGACGGTCCGCAAATCGGCCTTGGGGAAGCGGTGCTGCACGATTCCTTCGAATTCGGTCACCCGGTCTGGCGGGATGTCGAGCACGAAATAATCGGGTGCCTGCTGCGGCACGCGCCGGGCGATATTGCCGTCGATCGCGCTCTGTACCGCCGCCAGCAGCACGAAGGCGGAGAGGCCGAAGCCGAGCGCGGTGACCAGCGCGGCGGTGGAGCTGCCCGGGCGATGGAGATTGGCCAGCGCATTGCGCAATAGCGGGTTGGCGGGGCGGGGCAGGCGCATCGCCAGCTTTCGCACCAGCCATCCGAGCAGCGCCAGCAACACCAGCATGGCCGCAGCGCCGCCGATAAAGCCGGCCGACAGCCAGACCTGGCCCGACGTCAGCAGCACCAGCGCAACGATCGCCGCAAGCCCGCCGCCAGACCATAGCCATGCGGCCTTCTCGCGCCCGAGCGGCGTGATCCGGGCGCGCATCAGCGCCATCGCGGGGAAGCGGCGCGCGCGCAGCAGTGGCGGGGCGGCGAAGACGAGCGCGACCAGCAAGCCGTATGCGGCGGCCAGCAGCAGCGCCCCCGGCGCGAAACTCAAACCGCCGGCCACCGGCAATAGGCCCGCCAGCGCCCTTGCCAGCAGCGGGGTCACCAGCATCCCGGCGAGCAGCCCGGCCAAGCTGCCGACGAGCGCCGCAGCGCCGATTTGCAGCGCATAGATGCGCGCGATGTCGCCGCTGGTCGCGCCGAGGATCTTGAAGGTGGCGATGCTGCCGCGCCGCGCCTCGAGATAGGAGGATACCCCGCCGCCCACGCCGATCCCGGCGATCACCAGCGCGGCCAAGCCGACCAGCACCAAGAATTCGCCCATCCGCCCGACGAAGCGATCCGCGCCGGGCGAGGCCTTGTCGCGGGTGCGGATATCGAACCCGGCGGAGGGGAATTGGTGCTGGAGTTGCTCCGACAATTTCTCCGGATCGGCGGCTGCGGGCAGGGCCAGGCGATATTTGCTGCGATACATCGCCCCCGGCGCGACCAGCCCGGCGGCGCTCGGGACAGAAGCATCCACGATCACGGTCGGGCCAAGCTGGAACCCTTCGCCCAGCCGGTCCGGCTCGGCCGCGATCACACCCCCGGCGCGCAGGGTCGCGCTGCCCACGGTGAAACTGTCGCCAATGGCGATGCCCAGCCGGTCGAGCGCGCCCTGTGCCAGCCAGGCCTCCCCGGCGGGCGGTGCGCCGACCTTGCGCCCGTCGGCCAGCACCAGCGCGCCATAGAGCGGGTAACGCGCATCGACCGCCTTGAGCTCGATCGGCGCGGCGCTGGTGGTGCTGCGCGCCATGGCTTGCATCCGCGTGCCGCCCGAGACGGTGCCCAGCGCAGCGAGCGCTTGCGCCTCGTCGGGGGAGGCGGGGCGCTGCCACATCGCCACTTCCATGTCGCCGCCGAGGATTTCCTGCCCCCGCGCGGACAGTTCGCCTTCGATCGCGCCGGTCAGCGTGCCGATCGCGGCGAGCGCCCCGGTGCCGAGGAAGATGCAGGCCAGCAGCAGGCGTAGCCCGCGGAACCTTGCGCTCAGATCGCGCCGGGCGATGCGCCAGGCGGCAGCCCATGGCAGCGCGGCGTTCATGCCGCGCCGGTGTCGCTCGCGATGAGGCCGTCGGCCATCGTCACCACGCGCCCGCAGCGTTCGGCCAGCGAGGGATCGTGGGTGATCACCAGCAGGGTCGCGCCGGTTTCCGCGCGGCGGGCGAGCAGCAGGTCGACGATGTCGTGGCCGGTGGCGGCATCGAGATTGCCGGTCGGCTCGTCGGCAAAGATCAGCTGCGGGCGCGGCGCGATGGCGCGGGCGATGGCCACGCGCTGCTGCTCGCCGCCCGAAAGCTGCGCCGGGTAATGGTGCAGCCGGTGGCCGAGGCCGACAGCCTCCAACTCGGCCCGCGCGCGCCGCTGTGCATCGGCTTCGCCAGCCAGTTCCATCGGCGTGGCGACATTTTCGAGTGCGGTCATCGTCGGCAACAGGTGGAACGCCTGCAGCACGATACCTATCCGCCCGCGGCGCGCCCGGGCCAGCGCGTCTTCCCCGAGTGAGGCGAAATCGGCCCCTGCGACGCTCAGCGATCCGCCGCCGGCCCGCTCCAGCCCGGTTAGCACCGCCATCAGCGAGCTCTTGCCCGAACCCGACGGGCCTAGCAGCGCGACGACCTCGCCGGTCGCGACGTCGAGATCGATCCCGCGCAGCACGTCGACCGTCGCGCCGGCATCGCCGAGGGAAAGGGTGAGATTGCGGGCGGAAATCGCGGGGGGACTTGTCACGCAGCGGCGATGGCATAGGTGAGGGGGCCTAGCAAGGAGGCTTGCCGATGCGTCTTTACCCTTGGTCGATTGGGCTGCTGTTGGCAGTGCCGCTGGCGCTGGCCGGTTGTTCGGGCGATGCGCCCGATTCCGCTGCCACCGCCGCGCCGGAACAGGCCGCCCAGGCGCGAGACGACGCGATGGCGCCGACGCCGGTCATGGGGCCGGAACGGCGCATTCTGGCCTTTGGCGACAGCCTGTTCGCCGGATATGGCCTCGATCGCACGCAAAGCTACCCGTCGAGGCTGGAGGCCGCGCTGCGCGCGCGCGGGGTCAATGCGGTGATCGCCAATGCGGGCGTCTCCGGCGACACCACGGCGGCGGGGCTGCAACGGCTGAAATTCACGCTCGATGCGCAGGAAAAGCCGCCCGAGCTGGCGATCCTGGAACTGGGCGGCAACGACCTGCTGCGGGGCCTCTCGCCCGAACAGAGCAAGGTGAACCTTGCCGCCATGCTCGATGAATTTGCCGCGCGCCACATTCCGGTGCTGCTGGTCGGCATGCGCGCGCCGCCCAATATGGGGCCGGAATTCCAGGCGCAGTTCGATGCGATCTATCCTGCGCTCGCCAAGCAGTATCGGGTGCCGCTGGTGCCCTTCTTCCTCGAGCCGGTGTATGACAAGCCCGCGCTGATCCAGAGCGATCATATCCATCCGACCGCCGAGGGGGTGGAGGCACTGGTCGGCGCGACGGTGGACCAGATACAGCAGGCGCTACCGCCCGCGCCGAAGAGCTAGTCGATCCGCGCCGCTTCGCCGCGCGCCACGCGCCAGATCGCCGCGCGGTCGCGGATTGGCTCGAACGGGGGCAGTTCGGTACCCGTCAGCCACGCTTGTGCCCCGCTGTGTACCAGCCGCTCGAACAGCGCGGCGCGGCGCAGCGGATCGAGATGTGCGGCCACTTCGTCGAGCAGCAGCACCAGCGGGCGACCGCGCGCGGCGAGCGCGGCATGGGCGAGGGTGATGGCGATCAGCATCGCCTTCTGTTCGCCGGTCGAGCAATTGGCGGCAGGCGCCAGCTTGCCCGACATGACGACATCCAGCTCGTCGCGGTGCGGGCCGGTCAATGTCCGCCCGGCGGCCCGTTCGCGCGCGCGGCCTTCGCGTAGCGCGATTTGCAGCGGTTCCGCCTCGGCGGGGCCACCGGGGACATAGGACAGGATCGGGCGCGCGAAGGGTTCGGGCGGCAATTGTGCGAGTTCGTCGCGCAGGGCAGCGATCAGCGCCGCCCGCCCTCCGCCCAGCGCCGCGCCATGGGCAGCGAGTTGCTTTTCCAGCCCGTCCATCCAGCTGGGATCGGGCATGCGTTCACCGGTCAGCAGGCGGTTGCGTTCGCGCAGCGCCGCTTCGTAGCGCGCGACATGTCGCGCATGCGCGGGATCGAGCGCGACCGCCAGCCGGTCCAGATAGCGGCGCCGCGCCCCGGCGCTGTCCATGAACAAGCCATCCATCGCCGGGGTGAGCCAGGCGAGGGCGAGCCATTCGCCCAGGCTGTTGGCACTCGCGTCGCCGCTGTTGATGCGCACCGCGCGGCGGCCCGGACGTCGCGGATCGACCAGCGTGGCCAGGCGCACCGCATCCCCGCCATCGGTCGGGACCAGCGAGGCCGCGACCGCGAAACCGCCGCGCCCTGCCGCGCCTGCCATCTCGGCCAAGCCTGCACGGCGCAGCCCGCGGCCCGGTGCGAACAGCGACAGCGCTTCGAGCACATTGGTCTTTCCTGCCCCGTTTTCGCCCACGAGCAGGTTGAACTGCTGCGTGTCGTCGAAGCCCGTCTGGCGGTGGTTGCGGAAGTCCGAAAGGGAGATGCGGGAGAGCGCCATGGCAGGCCGCGAGCGTTAGATTAGGCGCTGTGCCGGGGCCACAAAAATCCACTTCCTGATTGTTGGTGAAAAAAACCAAATGTCGGGATGTGTTAATCTGGGTGAAAGCTTCGCTTGATGCGAGAATGGCAGTTTTGCGCCGTTTTTTCAAATTGGCACGCCTCCTGCAATCATCCTGGCATCGGCGGATTGGCCCGCCGGAAGATCAACGGAAGGGAAAATTGAAATGCAAACTCTGGACAAAATCGGCGGCAAGCTCTTCGCGGTCGTATTCTCGCTGGCCTTTTCGGCCATGATGCTCGCCACCGCGATCGCCCCTGCCAACCACGGCGCAATCCTGCCGGGAGTGATGGCATGAGCAAGATCACCGAACGCCCCGCGGTCGCTCCCGCAAAGAGCTTCCGCCTCGACCGCGCCGACGGCAAGCTGCTGGGCGTGTGCGGCGGGATCGCCAACTACTTCGGCATCGATCCCATGATCGTGCGGATCGGCTTCGTTGCCGGCACGCTGATCGGCTTCGGCTCGCTGATCCTCGTCTACCTCGGCATTGCGCTGGTGGCAGACTGATTGGGGAGGGGTGTCCCTCCCCAACAACACCCATGATTACATGGCCGAGATGCCGCCATCCAGCTTGAGTTCGGCACCGGTCATGAAGCGGCTTTCATCGCTCGCGAGATAGATCGCCCCATTGGCAATTTCATCCGGCACGCCCAGCCGCCCCAGCGGGATCTGGCGTGCCAGCTTGCCCTTGATCACCTCGATCGGGGCGGACGACACCTTGCCGAACCCGTCGAGGATCGGCGTGTCGACGAAGGTGGGGTGGATCGAATTGCAGCGGATGTCCCACCCCTGCCGGGCACAATAGAGCGCCACCGATTTGGTCAGCATCCAGCACGCCGCCTTGCTGGCGTTATAGGCGGGCATGGCGTGGCTGGCGATCAGCCCGGCGATCGAGGACAGGTTGATGATCGACCCCGGCTGGCTGTCCTTCATATGGGCCAGCGCATATTTGCAGCCGAGGAACACCCCGTCGCTGTTGACCGCAAAGGTGCGCCGCCATTCGGTGAGCGTGCAGGTTTCGATATCGCCTTCGCCGCCGATGCCGGCATTGTTGACCAGCACGGACAGCCCACCCATCGCATCCTGCGCGGCGGCGAGCGCGGCCTGCCATGCTTCTTCGCTGGTGACATCGTGCCCGCAGGCAAAGGCGCTGCGCGCACCGAATTCGTCATTCAGCGCATCGGCGGTTGCCTGCGCGCCGGCGGCGTTCATGTCGGTCAGCATCACCTGCGCACCTTCGCGCACGAAACCGCGCGAGATTGCCGCACCGAGCCCCTGCGCCGCGCCGGTAACCAGCGCGCGCTTGCCTGCAAGGCGATTGCCCAAAATCCCTCTCCTCAGATGAAATACTTGCCTAGCAGCATCAGCATGCGCACGTCGATCGCGCAACCCGCTGCGCGTCGCTTGGCAATGAAGTCCTGCACTTCGGCCAGCGGGACGCGGTAGGTGGTAATATCCTCCTCGTCGGTTCCGCCGCCTTCGCCCACCCGGGTGAGGCCGGTGGCGCGCACAAGGGTGAAGCTTTCGGTCACCATGCCGGGGGAGGAGTAGAATTCGCCGCAATCTTCGAGGCTGGCGGCGGCGTAGCCGGTTTCCTCGATCAGCTCGCGGCCCGCAGCGACGAGATCGTCCTCGCCTTCGTGGCCGTCTTCGTCGCCGATCAGCCCGGCGGGCAGTTCGAGGCAGCGGCGGCCGAGCGGAATGCGGAACTGTTCGATCAGGATCACATGGTCCTCATCGGTGGCGAGGATCACCGCCGCACGGATGCTCCGGGCGCGGCTGACATATTCCCAGCGGCCGCGCGTCTTGGCGACGATCCATTTGCCTTCCCAGGCGATTTGTTCGTCGGGCAATTCTTCGCTCATCAAACCTCGATCAGCCGGTCAGGCAGTTCATTCTGGTCGTCTTCGGCGCGGGGGAAATGTTCGGCCAGCACGACCCCGACATCGCGCACCCCGGCGATCATCCCGTCGGCGATGCGGCCATGGCGGATTTCGCGCAGCATGTCGGCCATCGCCTCGCCCCATGTTTCGGGCGTCACGCGGGAGGCGATCGCTTCATCGGCGAAGATTTCCGCTCGGTGTTCGCGCATGGAAAGATAGATCAGCACCCCGGTGCGGCCATGGGTCCGGCGTTCGGCGCCAACCTTGAAATGGGCGATGGCGCGGTGATGGACGCGGCGTGTCTTGACGATGCCCGGCACCAGCAGGAAGCGCAGCGGATCCCACAGCAGCAACAGGTAAACCCCTGCGAATTTGGCGGTCGCGGCGATCGCGGCGACCGCGAAGATATACCGCGGGGTCCATTCATGGCCCCACAGGTTGAACGCCCATTCCAGCAGCCCGAGATAGAAGTCCGGAAAGCTGGCGAGCGCGCCCAGCACGAGCAGGCTCGCAAGCGAGGCCCAGGCAAGCGCGATATCGCTGTAGCCATCGGATCGGTCGGCCAGCACGGTGACGATTTCGCCGGCCGTATGTTCTTCCGCGGCAGCGACGGCCTGCGAAATGCGGGTGTGTTCCTCGTCCGTCAGATAGCCCATCTTACCAGCCCCCGCTCGCGCCGCCGCCGCCGGAAGAACCGCCGCCGAAGCCGCCGAAACCGCCTCCACCGCCGCCCCAGTCCGAACCGCCGCCCCAGCCACCGCCGGAACTGTGGCTGTCGATGCCGCGTGCGATGGCCTTGCCGGCTTCCCACAGCACGATATTGCCCACCGCATCGCCCATGCCGCTGCGATAGCGGCGACCGCGCCGACCGCGGATCATCGGCAGGATGAAGAAGAAGAACACGAACGCCATCCAAACCAGCCCGCTGATAGACGAGCCGCCCGAATTCTGCGCGGCTTCCTGCGCATCGGCGGCCTTGGCGGCTTCCTCGATCGCTTGGGCGTCTTCCGGGCTTTTCTGCAGATGGTCGAGGATCGCCTTCACGCCTGCAGTAACCCCGCCATCGTAATCGTCCTGCTTGAAGCGCGGCGTGATCTGGTCACGGATGATGCGCCCGGCCATGATCCCGCCGAACCACGGGTGCAGCCCGTATCCGACCTCGATCCGCATCTTGCGATCGTCCCGCGCGACCAGCAGCAGCAGCCCCTGGTCGCGTTCCTTGCCGCCGATCCCCCAGGCGTTGAACAGGCCGGTGGCATAGCTCTCGATGGGGACGCCATCGAGGCTGGGGATGGTGGCGACGATGATCGCGCGCCCGGTGGTCTTGTTATATTCGCGCAGCTGCGCGTCGAGCGTGGCGACCGTCTGCGGCGACAGCATGTTCGCGCCATCATACACCGGCCCTTGCGGAACCGGCGGATAATCCTGCGCCATGGCCGCGCCCGGAACGAGCGCGAGCCACAGCGCGAGGAACATGCCGAGAAAAATCGAAAGCCTTTTCATGCTGCCTTCTTCATCATTGCCGTGCAGGCGGGCGAGACGGGTCCCGTGTCCCTGCCATGAGCAATCTCCGCCGCCAGCGCATCGACGCCCGCGTTAATCGCGCCGGGGGCATCGTCACGGCGAAAACCGGGGATCATCTCCTGGTCGATGACCTTCTTGGCGACCGGATTGGTGATAATCGATTCCATCCCGCAGCCGACTTCGATGCGCACTTTCCTCTCGGTTGGCGCCACGAGGATGAGCAGGCCGCGGTTTGTCCGGCGATCGCCGATTCCCCAGCTGTTATACATGTCGTAGGCGGCCTGATCGATCGACTTACCTTCCAGCGTTGGCACGGTTGCCACGACGATGGCGGTGCGAGTGTCCCGCCAAATGCCGGTCAGCTTCGCGTTGAGCTGCATTTCCGCGCCTTCCGGCAGGATGTCTGCCTTATCGACTACCGGTGCAGACGGGGCGGGAGAGCTCTCGGCCTGGGTGTTGCAGGCCGAGAGCATCATCAACAGCGATAGTGCAGCCCGCACCGGCCGGCTCAGTTGGTGGCGGCTGCCGCGCCGGTGGCCGCCGTGTTGTCATTGCTGGCGGCGGGGGCGGCGGCGGGCTGACCGCTGCCGGTGATCCCGCTCATGTCCACGGTCGGGTTTTCCTTACCCTTCTCGTCGGCCTTGAAATATTCGAGCGGCTTGGAGCCGTAAACGACGTTCGCCGCGATGGTCGCAGGGAAGGTGCGGATCGTGGTGTTATAATCCTGCGCCTTCTCGTTGTAGCGCACGATCTCGGTGTTGATCATGTTGTTCGCCTCTTCCAGCGCGACCATCAGGTCGGCGAAGCGCGGCTGGCTGGCGAGTTGGGGATAGGCTTCCACCACGGTGCGCAACTGGCCCAGCGCCTGGGTCAGCTGGTTCTGCGCCGCGTTGAACTTGGCGAATTCTTCCGGGTTCGAAAGATCATCGGTCGTGATGTTGATCGAGGTGGCGCGGGCGCGGGCGTCGATCACCTGGGTCAGGATATCCTTCTCGCTGATCGCGGCGGCCTGGACCACCGAGACGAGATTGGGAATCAAGTCGGCCCGGCGCTGCATCGCGCTTTCGACATTGGCCCATTGCGCCTTGGCGGCTTCTTCCTTGGTCGGAACCGTGTTGATTCCGCAGGAGGCGAGGCCCAGCGAGGCGAGAGCGACGAGCGCGAAACGGCGCAGGTTGGCAAGGTTCATCGAAAGCGGTCCTTCCACGACAAGCAGTCTGTATTGCGTAAATAGCACACCAGCGGGGCGGTTCAAGGAACGCAGACCCCATTCGGCGGGTTTTTTGCAAGGTTGATTACCGAAGGAGGTCACGTGACACTATTCAACGAATTCAGGAAATTCATCGCCCGCGGCAATGTGTTGAACCTGGCCGTCGGCGTAGTGATCGGCGCGGCTTTCGGCAAGATCACGACGTCGCTGACCGAAAGCATCCTGATGCCGTTCATTGGCTGGCTGTTCGGCAGTGTGGACTTCTCGAACTGGTTCATCCGGTTGGGCGAGCTACCGCCCAATTACACGGGCAGTGCGACCAATTATGCGGAGTTGAAGGCCGCCGGCGTGGCGATGATCGGCTATGGCGATTTCCTCACCCAGGTGGTCAATTTCTTTATCCTCTCCGTCGCGCTGTTCCTGCTGGCCAAGGTGGTGAACGAGATTCTCGACAAGATCGAGGAAGAGCGCAAGAACACCGAAGACAGTTCGGCCAGCGATACGGTGCCGACCGATCCCCAACTCGATGTGCTGAAGCAGATTCTCGCCGAAATGCGCGCCGGACGGGCGGGCGTTGCGAGACCGGCGGGATAATGCAATATCCGCCCTGCATCACTGAGGTGGAGGGTTGCATGCTCAAGGAATTCCGGGATTTCATCGCGCGCGGTAATGTCATGGATCTCGCGGTCGCGGTGATCATCGGCGCGGCATTCGGCAAGATCGTGACGGCGTTGACCGACGATCTGATCATGCCGCTGATCGGCGCGGTTGGCGGCGATGTGGATTTTTCGAGCAAATATGTCGTGCTCAGCGGCACGGTCGAACCCGGCACCCCACTGGCCAAGGCGCGCGAGGCCGGGGCCAATGTGCTGGCCTATGGCGATTTCATCTCGGTGGTGATCAATTTCGTGATCCTGGCCTTCGTGATCTTCATGCTGGTGCGCTACGCCAACAAGCTGATGCCCAAGGAAGAGGCTGCCCCCGCCGGGCCGACCGAGGTCGAGCTGCTGACCGAAATCCGCGACGCGCTGAAGAAATAGTTCCGAGCCGCGTCCGGACAGCGAAGGACGAGCCATCGGTCGCGCCGTGACGCGGCCGGTGGAACGAGCAAACGCTCACTTCACATTAATCCGCCAGCGCCTATATAGGGCCTGCCGGTTTCGACCGGCTATGGCGATAAATTGCGGTGTGCAATAGGCACAACGGACCCGGGGGCAGTACCCGGCGGCTCCACCATCACCACCTCCCCGCATTGGGAAGGGCCCTGTTGTCGCAGGGGTGTTGACGGGGCCGAACCAGGATCGACGTGTGTTGAAAAGCACTGTTTTCGCCCGGGCTGAGTAACCCGTTAAAGGCTCAAAACCCAATAAGTGCCAACGACAACGAAGCACTTGCTCTCGCTGCGTAATTCTAGGGGCTAACGCCCTGAAGTTACAAAGTTAGAACGCGGTTGGACCCACCGGTCAACAGAAGCGGATTCCGGGCGTCCGGAGGGTACGTAGCAACAGAAACCCTCCACCTCCTCCGACCCTGACAGCTAATCGACGGTGAGCTTCGCCGTCTCCGCGCGCAGCTTTTCATATTTCAGCGCATCGAGGATCTTCGCCCCGGCCATGAACACGGCGCAGGTGCAGGCGAGGAACAGCAGCTTGCCGCCCCAGCCGGGGAAGCGGGTCAGATAGGCGCTGCCGCGCTCGCATGCGCCGAGCGCGAGGGCATAGATGATCAGATATGCCTCAAGCTTCGTCTTGATGACAAACAACCGGCCGATCTTGCCCAACATGCGCATCCTTTCGTTAACGCCTGATGCTGCAAGCAGCGTGCCAGCCGCGGATTGCTGCGCAAGGCGAAAGTTAACGGGAATCGCAGTGTAAAGCAGGGCGACGCGCAGTCCAGCGCGTTAACCCATTAAGCAAGACACGAAAGATCGAGCGCCTCGAGCAGCTTGCCCCGCGCGGCGACGACATCGCGCGCGAGGGCGGGGCTGCCAATGTCGGCAGGGTCGATCTGTTCGGGCCAATGCGCGCCAATCACCCGCTCGAGGAGATCGGCCTTGGCCTCGTCGAGCAGGAAGCGCGGATCGACCGTGGCCGGGTCCGCCACCACGCGCAGGCGCAGGCAGGCGGGGCCGCCGCCATTGGCCATCGACTGGCGGACATCGACCGGGATGACCTGCCGGATCGGCCCGTTGCCGGCCAGCATACCCTCGCACCAGCCCCACACCGCCGCACTTTCGCGGCACTCTTCGGGCACGACCAGCGCCATTTCGCCGGCGGGCAGGGTCAGCAGCTGCGCGTTGAACAGATAGGTTTTGATCGCTTCGGCCAGGCTGACCGCCTCGCTGGGCACCTCGACCACTTCGAGTTCGGGGAACGCATCGCGGATCGCGCCATAGGCACCCTGCTGGTCCGCGAAGGCCTCGGCATGGGTGAACAGCACATTGCCGTTGGCGACCGCCACCACATCGTTGTGGAACGCGCCTGCCTCGATTGCGACCGGGTTCTGTTCGACGAACACCGTCCGTGCAGGGGTGAGGCCATGCAGGCGCGCGACCGCGCGGCTGGCCTGTTCGTGCTGGCGGGCGGGGAATTTGCCGCCCGTCCGGCCATAGACGAACACTTCCACCCCCGGCGCATCATGGGCGGTGCACAGGCGCATGTGGTTCGCCGCGCCTTCGTCGCCGAAAGCCGGGGGAACCGCGTCGTGAACCGCAAAATGGGCACTGTCGGCAAAGGCGACCCGCAACTGGCGCGCCGTATCGGGCCATTCCTGCGATCGGTGCAGCATGGTGACGAGATTGGCGGCAGTCAGGTGGCAGCGCCCATCCGCCGTATCCGGCGCGGGCGAGACGGTGGCGGCGTTGGCGGTCCACATCGAACTGGCCGACCATGCGGCGGCGAGCAAGGCGCGCGGCGCCTGCTCGTCCAGCGCCAGGGCGTCGATCAGGCCATGGTTCGGGCGGGGCAGGGGCAGCAGGAAGCCCTGCGCCAGCCCGCGCGCCATGTTCCCGCGCATCTTGGCGACACCCTGCAACGCCGCCGCGCGGGGATAGGAACTCTCGCCCGCATTGGCGGTCGCGGCGAGATTGCCAAGGCTGAGCCCGGCATAATTGTGGCTGGGGCCGACGATGCCGTCGAAATTGATCTCGACCAGCTTCACCGCGTCACGCTCCACACCGTATCGCCGGGCCGCAGGTCGAGCAGGTCGGCGCTGCGGCTGTCGATCGCGATGGTGCCGTCTTCGTTGATCGCGCGTGCGCCGTAGCAGGCGCGGAAGCTGGCGAGGTGGCCGGTCGCGAGGATGGCGCGTTCGCCTTCCTCCAGCTCCGTCCCCACCAGTTCGCAGCGGCAGGCTTCGGCGATGCTGCGCACCTGGTCGGTCCGCGCGGTCATCGTCGGGCCGCCATCGAAAATGTCGACATAGCCTTCGTAGTTGAAGCCTTCGGTTTCCAGCATCCGCATCGCCGCCCGGCCGGTGGGGTGGGGCACGCCGATCGCGCTGCGCGCGGTTTCGGACAGCATCGCGATATAGACCGGGTGCTTGGGCATCAGATCGGCGATGAACTGGTTGCCGTTGATGGCGTTGAAATAGTCCGCCTCCTGAAAGCTCATGCCGAAGAACCGCCCGGCGACCCCGTCCCAGAAGGGCGAGCCGCCGCGTTCGTCGATGATCCCGCGCAGTTCGGCCAGGATGCGATCGCCGAAGCGTGGGCGGTGCATGGCGATGAACAGGTACCGGCTGCGCGCCAGCAGCAGGCCGAGCCCGCCGGCGCGTTCGTTGGGGTGGAGGAACAGCCCGCCGACCTCGCTCGACCCTTCGAGATCGGTGACGAGGTTGAGCATTTCAGCCCGCACCGTGCGGTCGAGCTCTTTCGAATGCTGGGTCAGCGTGGTCAGCCGATAGGAATAGAACGGCCATTGCTGGCCGACCTGCGTCATCAACTGGCAGGTGCCGCGGACCGTGCGGTTCTGCGTGTTTTCGAGCACCAGCACGAATTGTTCGTCCGCCACCGTATCTTCGTCGCGCGCGAAAGCTTCAGCCGCGCGTTCCAGCTTGCGGCCCAGCGCCTTGCGGTCGGGCGGCAGATTGGTGAAGCCGCCACCGGTCAGCTTGGCCATCTCGTAGAGATGTTCGAGATGTTCGGGGCGCGCAGCGCGCAGGACAAAGGTCAAAGCTCTTCTCCGGATGCAAGGCGGTGCAGCACCAGCGCGGACAGCGCGGCGCGTTCGGCCAGCGAAGGGACAATCAGGAATTCCTGCGGCGAGTGGATCGCGCCGCCGCGCACGCCCATGGTGTCGACCACCGGCACCCCGCAGGCCGCGATATTGTTGCCATCGCACACGCCGCCGCTCGATTGCCAGGCGATGGACTGGCCCAATTGTGCACCGCAATCCTTCACCAGGTCGAACAGTTTCTGCGCGCGTGCATCGACCGGCTTGGGCGGGCGGGTGATGCCGCCGTGGACATGGATCGAAACTTCGTGTTCCGCCTCAATGCTGCGCAGCAAAGCATTGAGGTCGCGTGCAAATGTTTCTGCCGCCTCGGTGCTCTTCGGGCGGATGTTGAAGCGCAGCACGGCATGGTCCGGCACCACATTGTTCGCACTGCCGCCGTCGATCTTCGCCGGGTTCACATTGAGATCGGCACGGGTCATCGCCTTGAGCCGCACCGCCATGTCGGCGGCAGCGACGATGGCGTTGCGCCCTTCCTGCGGATTGCGGCCTGCGTGCGCGCTCTTGCCGGTGACCGTGAGCGAATAATTGCCGCTGCCGCCGCGCGCGTGGGCGAGCGTTCCGTCGGGCAGGGCAGAGGGTTCGTAGGTCAGCGCAGCGAGCTTGCCCGCCGCGAGTTCGGCAATCAGCGCGGAAGAGGCGAGGCTGCCGGTTTCCTCGTCCGAATTGATCATCACGTCATAACCGATGGCGCTGGCCGCATCGCTCGCCTCCAGCGCCAGCAGCGCGTGGAGGATCACCGCGATGCCGCCCTTCATATCGGCGACGCCGGGGCCATTCAGCGTCTCGCCGTCGAGCCATTGCTGCTGCTGGAAGGGATGATCGGCAGGGAACACCGTGTCCATGTGCCCGGTCAGCAGCACACGTCGGTTGGCGCCGGGCCGGACCGAGAGAACAAGGTGCTGGCCGTGCTGCTTCGCGACTTCCCGCCCGGCGGCGTCGATCGCGGTTACCGGCGCGGGATCGACCAGCTTGAGCTCTCCCGGCAGGGCGGAGAATGCATCCGCCAGCGCCGCAGCCTGCTGCGCCAGCCCCGCGAGATTGGCGGTGCCGGTGTTGATCGCGCACCAGCTTTCGACGCTGGCCAGCATCGCCGCGCCGTCGATCCTCTCCACCATGGCCTGAAGTTTTCGTTCGGGAAGTTTCATATGCAACCGCGTCTAGCCGCCCCTCGCACGCTGTCCAACCCCCCGCCCCGATAAGGGTGGGGGTGAAGGGCGGCGGCCATCACCCATGTCTTGCAATTGCTACGACTATTGGCCATGAGCGCGCCCGTTCCTCCCCGGGATTTGCCATGCTAACCCCAGTCGTGGCCCGACGCCACGGCCCAATTGTCGCGAGGAACCATGTCAGAATACACGCTCCGCTCCGGTCTTCAGGTCGATGCCGCGCTCGCCGCCTTCATCGAAGGCGAAGTGCTGCAGGTGCTCGGTCGCGATGTTGCGGCATTCTGGGCCGGGTTTGCGAATCTGGCCAACACCATGGCGCGGCGCAATCGCGAGTTGCTGGCGCAGCGCGAAATGCTGCAGGCGCGGATCGACGAGTGGCACAAGGCGCGCCGCGGCCAGCCGCACGATGCGCAAGCCTATCGCAGCTTCCTGGCGGACATCGGTTACCTGGTGGACGAGCCCGCCGATTTCGCCATCGGCACGCAAGGCGTCGATAAGGAAATCGCGACCATGGCCGGGCCGCAGCTGGTCGTGCCCGTGCTCAACGCGCGGTTCCTGCTCAACGCCGCAAATGCGCGCTGGGGCAGCCTGTATGACGCTTTCTACGGCACCGACGCGCTGGACGCGCCCGCTGCCAAGCCCGGTGGCTATGACGAGCAACGCGGCGCAGCGGTGATCGCGGCGGCCAAGGCGTTCCTCGACCAGGCGATCCCGCTGGCGAATGGCAGCTGGACCGATCTGGGCGACCCGGCGAACGGCATCGAACTGGCCGATCCGGCGCAATATGTCGGCGAAACGGAAAACGGCCGCATGTTCCGCAACAACGGGCTGCATGTCGAAGTGGTGTTCGACCGCACCAGCCCGATCGGCGCGAGCGATCCTTCGGGGATTGCCGATGTCCTGCTCGAAGCGGCGCTGACGACCATTTGCGACTGCGAGGATTCGGTCGCCGCGGTCGATGCCGAGGACAAGCTGCTCGCCTATACCAATTGGCTCGGCGTGATCCGCGGCGATCTGCAGGACACGTTCGAGAAGGGGGGGCGGCAGATGACCCGCCAGCTGGCCGACGACAAGCGCGTCACCACGCCAGCGGGCGAGGAAATCGTCCTGCCCGGCCGCAGCCTGCTGTTCGTGCGCAATGTCGGGCACCTGATGACCAATCCGGCAATCCTGCTGCCCGATGGCAAGGAAATCCCCGAAGGGATCATGGATGCGGTGTTCACCAGCGCGATCGGCGCGCTGGGGGTGGAGGGCCATGTGCGCTGGCCCAACAGCCGCAGCGGATCGATCTATATCGTCAAGCCCAAGCAACACGGGCCGGACGAATGCGCCTTCACCAACGACCTGTTCGATGCCGTGGAGGATCTGCTGGCCCTGCCGCGCCACACGATCAAGGTCGGCGTGATGGACGAGGAGCGGCGTACCTCCGCCAATCTGGCAGCCTGCATCCATGCGGTGAAGGACCGGATCGTGTTCATCAACACCGGCTTCCTCGACCGCACCGGGGACGAGATCCACACTTCGATGCAGGCCGGGCCGATGGTCCGCAAGGGCGCGATGAAAGCCAGCAAATGGCTCGACGCCTACGAGAAACGCAATGTCGCCATCGGGCTCAAGCACGGGCTGTCGGGCAAGGCGCAGATCGGCAAGGGCATGTGGGCCGCGCCCGACATGATGCACGACATGATGGAGCAGAAAATCGGGCACCTGAAGGCCGGGGCCAACACCGCCTGGGTGCCAAGCCCGACCGCCGCGACTCTGCACGCGATGCATTATCACCGGATGGACGTGTTCGAAGTGCAGCAGGGGCTCGGAGAAATCCCGCCGCTGGACGATCTGCTCACCATCCCGCTGGCCGACGGCACCAACTGGTCGGAAGACGAGGTGCGCGAGGAGCTCGATAACAATGCGCAGGGCCTGCTGGGCTATGTCGTGCGCTGGATCGACGCCGGGGTCGGCTGTTCCAAGGTGCCCGACATCAACGATGTGGGCCTGATGGAAGACCGCGCAACCTTGCGCATTTCATCGCAGCACATGGCCAACTGGCTGCTCCACGGCGTCTGCACGCGCGAACAGGTGATGGACAGCCTGCGCCGCATGGCCGCCAAGGTCGACGCGCAGAATGCGGGCGATCCTTCATACGTCCCGCTGGTCGGCAACGAGGAAGGCCCGGCATTCCGCGCAGCGATGGACCTGGTGTTCAAGGGCGTCGAACAGCCGAGCGGCTACACCGAGCCCTTGCTGCACCACTGGCGCCAGGTGAAAAAGGCGGGCTAAGACCGGTAGGATGAAGCGCGTTGCTCTCGTCCTTCTGCTACTCCTGATCGCCGGCGCCGCCGTTGCGTTGTTCGCTGACCGGCTTCCCTCTCGGAATGCGCCGCTTTCGGCTGCGAGCCGCTACTCGCGCTCGTCATTCGAGATCTGGCTGGCCGAAGATAGCCAGCGGCCGAGAGAGTATGCCGAGTTCGAGCGCTTCCTCGCACGGCACGGCGTTGCGGGCGTGGTGCCCAATTGGCAGCTGCTGCGCACTGACGTGAATGACCGATCGGGCTGTCCGCGTCCGGCATTTTTCATGCCGCCGAGGGATCAATGGCAGCACATCGTCCCGTCGCTGCGCCTACTGCGCGACCATCTGATTCCGCGTATCGGCAGTCTGGAGGTGGTTTCGGCCTATCGCACCGAGGCATTCAACGAATGCGTCGGTGGAGCCAGTCGCAGCAAGCATCTCGGTTTCCGTGCGCTCGACCTGGTTGCTCCTGGCAGCGCCGACAAGCGGCAGATGTTTGCCACACTTTGCAGGCTGCAAGCCGAACTTGGCCCGGGCAGCAAGTTTGGACTCGGCGCCTATTTCGATCCCGCGAGCCCGAGCCGGAATTCGACCGGTCGCTTTCATGTCGATGTGGAGGGCTATCGCAGCTGGGGAAGCAGCCAGCACGCAGATAGCAGCGGTTGCCGAACTCTGCTCAGGGCGGAGGCGCACTAGTCGAACCGGTAGCCCGAGATCGCCGTTTGCATGACCCGCTGGTTAAAGGCGGTGCTTCCTGCGTGGCGCGAGGCCCCGGCAGCGACCATCAGCGGGATCAGGTGCTCCTCGCGCGGGTGGCTGAACCGGCCGGCGGGAGCATCGCGCAGCAGCTGCGCTGCCTTGCCCGCCAATTCGGGCGAGCCGGGCACGTCGTAACGCAGCCGATAGGTGTGCTCGGGGAACCCGTAATAGTCGAACAGCAACGTCGGCTTTTCCGCCGAAGTGAAGCGGAAGCCCTGCGTCTCCCAATGTCCGGAGACGACGAGGATGGCCTTGGGCGGCGCGGGCAACTGGCTGGGCAGGTCGCGCAGGAAGCGCTCCATGCCCGTCCATGTGCCGGCGGGATCGTCCATGAAGAAGCACGGTCCGCCACCGTGGGGAATGTAGAAACTGGGCTGGTGGTTGGTGGTCATCGCGTTGGCTCCTTGCCTTGCCCGTGCAAGTTAGGCCGTTCGACCACCCAGTGCATCTGAAGAAAACCGGGAAAGAATGTTCGAATTATTCGAACGATCCGTCAGTTCGAAAGCAGGCGTGCCAGATCGACAAAGTCGCTGACCGCCAGCGTTTCGGCGCGGCGTTGCGGGTCGATGCCGAGCACTTCCAGTGCTGCGACCGCACCGGGGACGCCCTTGAGGCTCTGACGGAGCATCTTGCGGCGCTGGCCGAAGGCGGCTTCGGTCAGGCGTTCGAGCATGCGCGCGCTCACACCCTCGGGCATGGTGCCGGGCACAACATGGACGATGGCGCTCATCACCTTGGGCGGCGGGGTGAAGGCGCTGCGGTGGACCTTCATCGCCAGCTTGGCCGTCGATCGCCATTGCGCCAGCACGGCCAGCCGCCCGTAGGCGTTGCTGTCGGGCTGGGCGACGATCCGCTGCGCCACCTCCAGCTGGAACATCAGCGTCAGGCTCTGCCATTGCGGCGGCCATGCCTGCCCGCCCAGCCAGCCGGTGAACAGCGCGGTCCCGACATTGTAGGGCAGGTTGGCGACGATGTGGTACGGCCCCTCGATCCCGTGATCGACCTTCATCGCATCGCCTTCGATCACCCGCAGCTTGCCCGGGAAGGCCTCGCCCAGTTCGGCGAGGGCGGGCAGGCAGCGGCGATCCATCTCGATCGCGGTTACCTGCGCCCCGGCGCGGAGCAGGGCGCGGGTCAGGCCGCCGGGGCCGGGACCGACCTCGAGCACCTGCTGCCCGGCAAGATCGCCGGGGATCGCGGCAATCCGGTCGAGCAATTGTTCGTCGAACAGGAAATTCTGGCCGAGCGCCTTCGACGCGCTCAACCCGTGCCGGGCGATCACCTCGCGCAAGGGGGGCAGGGCCACCTCAGCCATGGGCGCGCCTTGCTGCCATCTCGCCCGCCATCCGGATCGCGGCGATCGTTGCCCCGGCTTCGGCGACACGCTGGCCCGCGATGGCAAAGGCGGTGCCATGGTCGGGGCTGGTGCGCACGATCGGCAAGCCAAGGGTGACATTGACCCCGGCATCGAAATCGAGCGTCTTGAGCGGGATCAGCGCCTGGTCGTGATACATGCACAGCGCGAGATCGTAGGTGGCGCGCGCCCTTGCTGTGAACATGGCATCGGCGGGGTGCGGGCCGGTTGCATCGATCCCTTCGGCGCGGAGCGCGTCGAGCGCGGGGGCGATGATGCGTTCTTCCTCGCTGCCCATCCTGCCGCTTTCGCCTGCATGGGGATTGAGCCCGGCGAAGGCGAGGCGCGGGGCGGCAATGCCGAAATCGCGCGCCAGGGCCTGCGCGGCAATCCGCCCGCGCCGCACGATCATGTCGCTGGTGAGCAGCAGCGGAACCTCGGCGAGCGCGACGTGGACGGTGATCGGGACGGTGCGCAATTGCGGTCCGGCGAGCATCATCACCGCGTCGCCCGCCGTCACGCCGCAGGCCGCAGCGACGAATTCGGTCTGGCCAGGGTAAACAAAGCCGACTTGCGCGAGCAGCGCCTTGGCGATGGGGCCGGTGACGATCCCCGATGCCTGCCCATCCACCGCCAGGCGGGTTGCCTCGGTCAGCGATGCCAGCGCCAGCCGCGCGCCCGCCTGATTTGGCTCGCCGGGGCGATAGGGGGCGTCGGCGTCGCCCAGAACCGGCAGGGCCGATGCGAATACCGCCGGCGCCTCCGCGGGATGGTCGATCCGCGTCACCGGCACGGTCAGGCCGTGCACGGCAGCGGCTTGGGCCAACAGCCCGGCACCGCCGGTCGCGAAGAAAGCGGGCAGGCGCTCAGCCGCGCGATCGGCCCATGCCTGCACGATCAGTTCCGGCCCGATCCCCGCCGGATCGCCCAGCGAGAGCGCCAGCGGGGGGAGGGCGGTGTCGGTCAATTATACTCGATGATCGCGTCGCCGCGCAGGTCGCGCAGGTAACGCTGGGCGCGCTTCTGCACGCGCTCGTCTTCGAGCTGGGCCATGATCGTGTCGAAATCCGGGCCGCTTTCGACCTTGGGATCGTCACGCCCGCACAGCATCAGCACGCGCACGCCGTCTTCCACAGAGCCGAAGGGCGGGGTGACCTGCCCGACCTGCATCTGCAGCAGCACGCCCTGCAGCTGCTCGGGCAAGGCGCGCACGCGGATCTGGTCGTTCGAGACGACATCGGCACCCAGCGCGGCCGCGGCCCGCTCGGCGTCGCCGCAACCCTTGATAGTGCGGACGCCGGCGGTGAAATTTTCCACCCGCGCATTGGCTTCATCCTGGCTGATGCCCTTGGGGAAGCTGATCGAAATCTGCTTGAGGCTGAGCATGGCGTCGCGCGGGTCGGCCATCAGCACCTGCCGCTTGTCGATCAGGTAAAGGATCGAGAAACCGCCGGGAATTTCCACCGGGCCGACCAGCTGGCCGGGCTGCATGCTGCGCGCCACGGTCGCCAGTTCCGGCGGGAGCTGGCCCAGCCGCACCCAGCCAAGGTCGCCACCGACCGCAGCGGTCGACGCTTCGGAGAACTGGCGGGCATAGGCGACGAAGCTGCCGCCCTGCTGCAACTGCTGCACGATGCGCGCCGCATTCTGGCCGACCGCTTCACGCGTTTCGGGGGTGGCGGAGAGGTAGATTTCGCCGAGGCGATATTCTTCGGTCCCGCGCGATTCCTCGAGCCGCTTGAGGATTTCGTTCACCTCTTCTTCCGACACGTTGACGAAGGGGGTGACATTGCGCTGGAGCAGGCGGCGCCAGGCAGTTTCGCCTTCGATCTGCCGCTTGAGCGAAGCGGGCGAGGAACCGATCGAATAGAGATATTTGTCCATCGCGGCCGTATCCTGGCCGAAATTGCGCGCGGCGACCTGGGCATAGGTCTGTTCGATCTCTGCCGGATCGACCGAGATTTCCTGCGCCGCCGCTGCCTGGATCTGCAGCGTTTCGTCGATCAGATTGCGCAGCACCTGCATCCGCAGCATCTGCATTTCCTGCGGCGAAATCTTCTGCCCTTGCGATGCTGCCAGCACCAGCGCCATGCGCTGGTCGATGTCGGTGCCGGTGATCACCTGCCCGTTGACCACGGCGGTGGCGGTGCGGACATTGGGATCGTTCTGGCCGAGCAGCGTCACATTTTCGGGAATGTTCAGCCCGCCATCGCCCGAATCCACTCCGGCAGCATCCTGCGCCGTCGCCGCAATCGGAGCGAGGACGAGGCCGAACACGGCGAGGCACGAAACAAGCTTCGATTTGGTCTTTTCGATCACGCAATCAATCCGTTTGCAGCGCGCATGGCGCGCCCGACAATCCCCGCCGGTTGGCCGATGACGGCTTAACCGTAGATGAGTGCGCGGCGGATAGCGCGTTTGCCGCCCGCTGCCAATTGCCGAGACGCGGCTTTGCACCGCCATCGCGCAACACGGCTTACTGGAAGCCGAGCGTCTTGAGCGCGAAATGCAGCTGGAAAGTGTTGCCCCGGCGCGCGTCGCCCGCATTTACATAGTCGCGCCGCCAGGTGATCCCGAATTCGAGGCAGTCGTCGCTATAGGCGACGCCGAGCCGAGTGCGCAGCGGATCGAACCCGTCGGAGGTCAGCGTCGGGTCTTCGTTGCGATCGGTCAGGTTGAACACGCCCGAACCGAACACCGACCAGTAATTGGCAAAGGCGACCCGCCCGGCCACGCGTAATTCCTCGCGATCCTGCAAATCCTCCACCGTGGTAATGTCACGATTGAGCCGCAGGTAACCGACCTCGACATAGGTTTTCTCGCTGCCGACCGTCGCGTCGAATTCGTTGCGGCGGACGGCGAAATTGTCCTTGTCGAGCCGGAAGCGGTGGGTGATCTTCACCAGGTTGCGATAGCGCAGCACCGTGCGCCCGACGTAATCGGATGCGCGATCGGACAGGCCGGTGCCATCGGGCAGGATCGTGGCCTTGTTGTCCAGCCGGTAGGATTGGCCGAACGTCGCCTCCAGCCGCCAGCCGGGGATGTCTAGCTGCCAGTTGAACCCGTAGGTCACCCGCGGGCCGTCCTCCACCCGGTCGTAGCCGGGGAAGCGGTTGAGCGAGAACAGGTTGGTGTCTTCGAGGTCGACCGCGCGCGAATCTTCGTTGGGCACGGACAGATTGCTGATCGGCGGGCTGGCGACGAGCTGGATGCGCGGGGTAAAGGTCTGCGTGCCGCCGAAGGCGCTGCCGACGAAGGGCCAGCTCATGTCCACCGCCGCCAGTGCCACGCCGCGCGCCTGCCAGCCGGGATTGCCGCGATAGCTGGCGGTGGCGGTCAGGCCGGTTTCGTCGGTGTGATAGACGTCGCCGCGCACCAGCCCGGTCAGCGTGATGACCTGGCCCAGCCCGGTGATGCGCCGCAAATCCCACTGCGCACTGGCAAAGGCGCGCTGGGTATCCTGCCCGGTGTCGCGCGCGATGAACAGGCTGTTGGCCTGCAGCTCAACCTTGCCGCCCAGCACCGGGTCGGCCAGCCGGCGACGATAGTCGATCACCGGCAGCGCCAGCGGCACCTGCCCCTGCGGCTGGTTGACCCGCAGCGTCTGCGTCGCCCAGCCGGCAATCTCGAAATAGGAATCGTCGTCGATCCGCTCGATATCGAGTGTGGAGCGCAGCCGGTCGTCGCGGCTGATGTCGTAACGGCGCAGGAAGGTGCGGTCGGAGGCGCGCCGCACCGACGCCGTGACGCTCCAGTTCGGGTCGAGCTGGAACTTGCCATTGGCGAAGATGTAGCCACGCACATCGCGCTGCGACGTGGTCACCCCGGTGCCCAGGTCGATGCGGCGGCTCTGCGTCAGGTAACCGGTGATCTGGAACGCGCCGTTGTCGGTCAGCTGGCGGTATTGCGCCGATGCCAGCGGCACCGCGCTGGAGAAGATATAGGCGCCTGCGGTCAGGTCCTTGTTCTCGGCCAGGCGCCAGTAGTAATTGGCGTTTACTTCGATGCCGTTGTTCCGCGACACGCGCAGGTCCGGCAGGAGGAAGCCCGACACCGCGCGCCCGTCGGTCCGCACCGCGAGGCCCGGCATCGGCAGGATCCGCGCGCCGAACAGTTCGAGCACGGCCCCCTGGAAGCGGACGCGGTGGTTCTGCGGATCGTAGGTCACCCGCTTGGCCGTCACGCGCCAGCTCGGGTCTTTCGGGCAGCCATCGACCCCGATCACGCTGCAGGCGCTGTAGGTCGCATAGGACAATTCGACCGTCCCATCGGCATTGCGCTGGCCTTCGCGTGCGGCCAGCCGCCCGCCTTCGCGCAGTGCGAGCAGCAGGTCGGACATCGAACCGGCTTCGAATTTGTCGGTCAGCTCGATGCTCTGGGTATAGAGCTGGTTGCCGTCTTCATCGACGAAGCGGACATTGCCTTCCGCCAGGATCTGCCCGCTCTTGCGGTCCCAGCTGACGCTGTCCGCGCGCACCGACTTGCCTTCGCTGCGCATGAACACATCGCCCGATGCGGTGACCACGTCGCGTTCGGAATCGTAAGCCAGCTCGTTGGCTTCGAAGTCGATCTGCCGCTCTGCGGGCGCTGCGTCGGGCGTGGCGGTATCGGTCGGCTGGGCAGAGGCATCGGGCGCCCCCATCGGCGCATCCTGCGCGGCAACGGGCGCGGTCCAGCAGGCGCAGGCCAGCGCCAGCACCAGCGCACTGGCGTGGTTGCGCAGCGGGCCGCACAGTCGATATCGGGAAACGGTCACGCCGGGGAGCATCCCTTGCCTATCGCACTGCCCACGCCTAACTGCAATCACCATGCGGGCAGGGGCTGCCGCTTGGCACCCGCCCACCCAGATCGAGAATATTCGGAGATTCCATGCAGATCAGCTTCATTGATTCGATTCCGGCCGGCGCGCGGCTGGTGGCGCATATCGTCGAGCAGGGCAAGCTGCCTGCGACGATCGAAAGCGCGCTGGTGCAGGGCGCGTCCGCTGCCCGCTTCAAGGGGCGCGCGGGCCAGAGCTTCGAAGGCTTCGTGGAGCGGGACGGCAATGTGATCCGCGTGGCGCTCGCCGGGATCGGCGATGCAGGCGCTGCGGACCGCGAGGCGAATTGCGAGAAGGCCGGTGCGGCGGTGGCCGCCAAATATCTGTGTTCGGGCGAAGAACAGCTGGTGCTCGACCTGGGCGGATCGGGGCTCTCGGCGGCCGAGGTTGCGGCGGTGCTGCTGGGCCTGCGGCTGCGCAGCTGGCGCTACGATGTCTATCGCACCAAGATGAAGGACGAGCAGAAGGTCACGCTGTCGAGCGTCCTTGTGGCCGGCGCACCCGCCGGGACCGATGCGAGCTGGGCCGATGCGAGCGCCGTGGCGGACGGTGTCGAATTCGCGCGCGAACTGGTCACCGAACCGGCGAACATCATCTATCCGGAAAGCTATGTCGCGCGCTGCCAGGCGCGGTTCGAAGGCACCGGTGCGGAACTCGTCGTGCTCGACGAACAGCAGATGGAAGCGCTCGGCATGGGGGCGCTGCTCGGCGTCGGGCAGGGCTCGATCCGCGAATCCCGCATCCTGGCGATCAAGTGGTCGGGCGGTGCGGCGGGCGCAGCGCCGCTGGCCTTCGTCGGCAAGGGGGTGACCTTCGACACCGGCGGCATCAGCCTGAAGCCGGGGCCGGGCATGGAAGACATGAAGTGGGACATGGGCGGTTCCGCCGCCGTGGTCGGTGCGATGCTGACGCTCGCCCTGCGCAAGGCGAAGGTCAATGCGGTGGGCGTGGTCGGGCTGGTCGAAAACATGCCCGACGGCAATGCCCAGCGCCCGGGCGATGTGGTCACCACCATGTCGGGCCAGACGGTCGAAGTGCTCAACACCGATGCCGAAGGGCGGCTGGTGCTGTGCGATGCGCTGACCTGGACGCAGCGCGAATTCAAGCCGGTGCGGATCGTCGATCTCGCCACGCTGACCGGGGCGATGATCATCTCGCTGGGCAACGAACACGGCGGCTGCTTCGCCAACAATGACCAGCTGGCCGCCGACCTGCTCGAAGCCGGGGAGGCAGTGGGCGACAAGCTGTGGCGCATGCCGCTCGGCCCGGCATACGACAAGCTGATCGACAGCCCGATTGCCGACATGAAGAACATCGGCCCGCGCTTTGCCGGTTCGATCACCGCCGCGCAGTTCCTCAAGCGCTATGTCGAAAACGACACGCCCTGGGCGCATCTCGACATCGCGGGCATGGTCTGGGCCGACAAGCCCGGCCGCACCTGGGACAAGGGCGCGACCGGTTACGGCGTGCGCCTGCTCGACCGCTTCGTGCGCAACAGCGCGGAGGGCTGAGCCCAGCGGGGCCGCGCGGGATGAGGGTCGATTTCTACCTCCTTGGACGCGACGGCCCCGAACAGGCCGTGCCGCTGCTGGCCCGCGCGACGCGCAATGCGGGCGAGCGGATGCTGGTGGTGGCCCGCGATCCCGCGCTGCGCGATGTGCTGTCGCGTGCGCTGTGGGAGCATGCCCCGCAGGCTTTCCTGGCCAATGGCAAGGCGGGCGAGGGGCACGAGGATCGCCAGCCGATCCTGCTGTCCGACACACCCGACCCTGCCAACGGCGCCCGCTACCTCGCGATCGCCGACGGCGAATGGCGCGACGAGGCGCTGGGGTTCGATCGGGTGTTCCTGCTGTTCGGCGAAGCCGCGCGCGATGCGGCGCGCGGGACCTGGCGCAGCCTGGGCGAGCAGGATGGCGTCGAACGCTATTTCTGGAGCCAGCAGGGCGGGAAGTGGGAGCAGGTCGGCTGACCATTCCCTGTCCGCCGCGCTTGCGCTAGGTTCGCGCAGCAAGGAGGAACCCGCCGATGAAGAAGTCTGTTGCCGTCACCTCCGCCGCCGCGGTGCTGTTGCTCGCGGCCTGCGGATCGAAGTCCGAAAACAGCTATTCGGTCGATGACAAGACCGGCGACAGCAACGCCACGATCACCACCGACGATGGCACCGTGTCGATGCAATCGGGCGCCAATGTTCCGGTGAAACTCCCGCGCGGGTTCAAGCTTTATCCGGGCGCCAAGGTGGTCTCCAACACCACCATCCAGCAGGAAAGCGGATCGGGCGCACTGGTGATCATGGAATCGGGCGATACCCCGCAGGAGATGGCGGATTATTACCGCGCCCAGGCCGAAAGCGCCGGGATCGAGGTGAAATTGCAGCTTAGCACCGATGCCGGTCGGATGATCGCGGGTGAGAGCAAGGACGGGGTCGCCTTTTCCTTCAACGCCAATCGCGGCGAGGGGAGCGATGCGGGCAAGACATCGGCACAGCTGATGATCGGGTCCAAGCCCGGGGGCTAATCGCCCTTGCGCATGCTGCAACAGCGGGCGCTTCGCACTTGCGATTGCGCCGCCGCACGGCTAGTGGCGCGCGCAACACAATCCCATAACAATCGTTCGCAAGGAAAATCCCATGGCGGTTACCCGCACCTTTTCGATCATCAAGCCCGATGCCACCCGCCGCAACCTGACCGGCGCGGTCACCAAGATGCTGGAAGAAGCCGGCCTGCGCGTCGTCGCTTCGAAGCGCATCCACATGACCCGCGAACAGGCCGAAGGCTTCTATGCGGTGCACCGCGAACGCCCCTTCTTCGGCGAACTGGTCGATTTCATGATGTCGGGCCCGGTCGTCGTGCAGGTGCTCGAAGGTGAAGACGCGGTGAAGCGCAACCGTGACATCATGGGCGCGACCAACCCGAAGGATGCTGCGCCGGGCACGATCCGCAAGGAACTGGCCGAAAGCATCGAGGCCAACACGGTCCACGGTTCGGACAGCGACGAAAACGCGAAGATCGAGATCGACTTCTTCTTCAAGCCCGAAGAAATCGTCGGCTGATCGCCGACTGATCGTCGACCCATTCGATCAGGGAGGCCCCGGCGGAGCGATCCGGCGGGGCTTTTCATTGCCGGTCACGGCGATTTGACGCAGGGCAAGGCGCAAGATCGCAGGCTGACCTAGCCTGTGTGCATAACAACAACGGACCAGGAGCGGAAATGTCCCATACTCCCCACGAACTCGCAGATGAATTCCCGCAGGATCACGAAGTCCTGCACAAGCTCAAGACCGGCAATGCCCATTTCGCGAAGCTGGCCGACGAGTATCACGAGGTGAACCGCGAAATTCACCGCATCGAAAGCGAAGTCGAAGCGGCTTCGGACGAGCGGCTGGAAACCCTCAAGAAGCAGCGTCTGGCGCTGGTCGATCAGGTCGGCGCGATGGTTTCGGCGGAAAAGGCGAAAGCCTGACAATCCGCCGGATGGCGGCGGGCGGGTTCAGAACTCGTCCGCCGCATCCAGCAATTCGGTGAGCCGCCGGGGTGCCACGCTGCGCCAGCTGCGCTGCAGCCAACCGGCCACCGCATCCCAATCCGTGTCGCCCAGATCCAGCCGGATGCCGATCCAGCCATCGCCGAAATAGGCGGGACGATAATAGCGGGCGGCATCGTTTTCGATCAGCTGGCCCTGTTCGTCCACGCCGCTGATCTTCACCAGCAAGGCGACCTTGCCGTCGCCGTGATGGTCGTTCGAGACATAGGCGAATTTCTTGCCCTTCACGATGCCGAAGCAGGGCATTCCGTGCGAGGTGACTTCATCCGCTTCGGGCAGGGCCAATGCCCGTTCGCGCACCTGGGCGATGAGGAATTCGGGCGAGGTCGCGCGCGAGACATAGTCGGCCAGCACGCGCGAATAAATCTGGTGTTCGGCGATCAGCACCCGGCGTGCGAGCGTTTCGGGCGTATCCCCGCCGATGATCGCGACCTCCGCCTGGCCGAGGATTTCGCCTGCGTCGAGCTCGCTGGTCACCACATGCACCGAACAGCCGGCGAACTCGTCCCCCGCTTCCAGCGCGCGTTGATGCGTGTGCAGCCCCTTGTATTTGGGCAGCAGCGAGGGATGGATGTTGAGGATGCGGCCTTCCCAGCGGTCCACGAAATCCGCGCCGAGGATGCGCATATATCCGGCAAGCGCGATATAGCGGGCGCCGCTGCGCTCCACCGCCGCTTCCATCGCTGCGTCGTGTTCGGCGCGAGTCATGCCCTTTGCCAATTGGGCAAAGGTCGAGATGCCCTCGACTTCGGCCACGCTCAGCCCCGGCGCAGCCGGATCGTCGCTGGCGACGAGGACGATTTCATAGGGGCAGCCGGGCAACCGGCTGGCGTAGAGCAGGGCGGCCATATTGGTGCCGCTGCCCGAAATGAACACCGCGACTTTGGCCCTGTCAGCCAAGGTGGGTCGCTTCCCAATCGGCGCGCGCGCTCCAGCTTTCCTGCGAACCGCGCACGGTGCAGCCTTTCTCGCCCGCCACGATGGTGCCGACGCGCAGCACCTGTTCGCCCGCGGCTTCCAGCGCTGCGGTTGCCGTCGCGAGATTTTCCGGCGCGACGGCCAGCACCATGCCGACGCCGCAATTGAACGTGCGCGCCATCTCGCCCGGTTCGATATTCCCCTGTGCCTGCAGGAAAGCCATCAGCCGCGGCTGTTCCCAGCCATCGGCATCGACCAGCGCATGGCTGCCGGCGGGCAGCACGCGCGGGATATTCTCCAGCAGTCCGCCACCGGTGATATGCGCCATCGCATCCACCAGCCCGGCGCGGACCAGCGGCAGCAGCGTCTTCACATAGATCCGGGTCGGTTCGATCAGCGCGTCGATCAGCAGCCGGTCCTGGTCGAACAGGGCAGGGCGGTCGAGCTTCCAGCCCTTGTCCGCCGCCAGCCGCCGGACCAGCGAATAGCCGTTCGAATGGACGCCCGAGGATGCCAGGCCGATCAGCACATGGCCGGGGCCGACCTTGTCGCCCGTCAGCTGCTCGCCGCGCTCGACCGCGCCGACGCAGAACCCGGCAAGGTCATAGTCGCCTGCGGCATACATTCCGGGCATCTCGGCAGTTTCGCCGCCGATCAACGCGCAGCCGGCCTGTTTGCAGCCTTCGGCGATCCCGGCGATCACCCGCTCGGCAACGCCGTTCTCCAGCTTGCCGGTGGCGAAATAGTCGAGGAAGAACAGCGGCTCCGCACCCTGCACGATCAGATCGTTGACGCACATGGCCACCAGGTCGATGCCCACCGTGTCGTGCCGGTCGTGGTCGATCGCGAGTTTCAGCTTGGTCCCGACGCCATCGTTCGCCGCGACCAGCAGCGGATCGGTGTAGCCTGCGGCGCGCGGATCGAAGAAGCCGCCGAAACCGCCGATCTCCGCATCCGCGCCGGGTCGCCGGGTCGCCTTGACCAGCGGGCCGATCGCCTTGACCAGCGCATTGCCCGCCTCGATCGAGACGCCTGCCTTGGCGTAGGTGTAGGACTCGCCCGGTGTATCTTCGCTCGCCATGGTGGACCCCTTACGCATTCGCGCTTGGATTTCCATGCCTGTTTGGGCAAAAGGCCGCCAGTTTTCCCCGATGGCCCCTTCGCTCGCCCTCCCGCGCCCCATGCGCCAGCCCCGGATTGCCGCCCTTGCGGCGATCGTGGCGGTGCTGTGCGCCGTGCTGGCGGCGCGCGTGCTGGTCGCGCAGGTGGAGGGCGACCGCGGGATTGCGCCGGTTGCCGCCAGTCGTGACATCGATGTCGGCGGGATCGACGTCGATGTGACCGCCGAAAATGCCATCGCCGCGCAGGAGAAGGGGTGGCGCGAGGCGCAGCGCAAGGCGTGGGCCAAGCTCGGCGGCCCGTCGCTGCCCGATTCGCGGATCGAATCGATGGTGTCGGCGGTGGTGATCGAACACGAACAGATCGGCCCGCGCCGCTACATCGCGCGGCTGGGGGTGATCTTCGACCGTGCGCGGGCCGGTTCCGTCCTCGGCGCCGCCGGGGCGCGGACACGCTCTGCCCCGATGTTGCTGGTGCCGGTGACGGTCAGCGGCGGGGCGTCGACCGTCTATCAGGTGCGCAACCCGTGGCAGGCCGCCTGGGCCGAATTCCAGTCGGGTGCGAGCCCGATCGACTATGTGCGCCCATCCGGCGCGGGCGGCGATTCGCTGCTGCTGACCTATGGCCAGGTCGGGCGTCGTAGCCGGACCTGGTGGCGCGGCATCCTCGACCAGTTCGGGGCCGCCGATGTGCTGGTGCCGATCGCACGGCTCGAATATTCCTATCCGGGCGGGCCGATCAACGGGACTTTCACCGCGCGTTACGGGCCGGACAATGTCTATCTCGGCGAATTCACCCTGCAGGCGAAGAACCCGCAGGACCTGCCGCGCATGCTGGCGAGCGCGGTCGAGCGGTTCGACGCGATTTTCGCCAAGGCGCTGGCCGATGGCAAGCTGAAGCCCGACCCCACGCTGGCGCTGGGCACGGGTGAAGGCGATCCGGCGTTGCAGAAGCTGATCTCCATCGGTCGCCAGATCGAGGCGCGCGAACGGGCGAAGGCCGCCGCGGCAGCCGCTCCGTCCGAAGCCACTACCGAACCCGGCGCGCCGACCGCGGCACCCACGCCCACCGGGCCGGCGGTGGTGAGCAATTTCGTCGTCCAGTTCGCGACGCCCGATGGCGGGGCGTTCGATTCCACGCTGGCCGTGGTCCGCTCCACCCCCGGCGTGCGCGGCGTGGCGATCACCAGCACCGCGATGGGCGGCACTTCGGTGATGCGCGTGTCCTTCGGCGGTTCGCTCGAACAACTGGCCGCGGCGCTCCGTTCGCGCGGGTTCAATGTGAACCAGGGCAGCAACGCGCTCGCCATCAGCCGATAAGGGCCGCAGCATGGCGCAATTCGCCTTGCCCCTGTCGCAGCGGCGCGATTCCGATCCGGCGCGGATCGTGCTGGGCAATGCCAATCGTGCGGTGGTCGATGCGCTGTCGGATCCCTCGGGCTGGCCGTTCCGCACCGCCGCGCTGGCGGGGCCACCGCGTTCGGGCAAGTCGCTGCTCGCCCGCTGGTTCGCCAGCCAGGGCCGGGGCGAGGCCGTGGACGGGGCCGATGCGCTGGACGAGACCGCGCTGTTCCACCGCTGGAACCGGGCGCAGGAAGACGGCGTGCCGCTGTTGCTGGTTGCCGATGGCGATGGCTGGGAAATCCGCCTGCCCGATTTGCGCTCGCGCCTGGGCGCGGCGCTGCATCTCGAAATCGGGACGCCGGACGAAGAAATGATCGCTGCGCTGCTCGAAAGCCATGCCGAGGCGCGGGGCCTTGTTTTGGGGGAGGGCGCGCTTACCTATCTCGTGCCGCGGATGGAGCGCAGCTTCGCCGCGATCGAGCAGGTCGCCGCCGCGATCGACCGGCTGAGCCTTGAGCGCAAGGCACCGGCCACCATGTCGATCTGGCGCGATGCGCTCGAGGCGGTTCAGGGCCCGGAGCAGGCGCGCTTGCTTTAGGCAGTGTTAGGTGGGAGAATTGCGGCCATGTTCAAAGGGGTTGCGTCCTATCTGGATTCCGTTCGCGCGCGCGATCCCGCGCCGCGTTCGCGATTCGAGATTCTGCTGTACCCGGGCGTGTGGGCGCTGTTCTGGCACCGCGTCGCCCATTGGCTGTTCCAGCGCCGGATGTATTTCGCCGCGCGGTTCGTGAACCATTTTTCGCGCTGGCTGACCGCGATCGACATCCATCCGGGTGCGACGATCGGCAAGAATTTCTTCATCGACCATGGCTTTACCGTGATCGGGGAGACGGCCCATATCGGTGACAATGTCACCATTTACCAATGCGTTACGCTGGGCGGTACCAATCCGACCAATGGCAAGGGGGGCAAGCGCCACCCGACGCTGATGGACAATGTCATCATCGGGTCCGGCGCGCAGGTGATCGGCCCGATCGTGGTCGGCGAACGCGCGCGTATCGGCGCCA
Organism: Sphingomonadales bacterium; assembly: GCA_014763545.1. Taxonomy (GTDB): domain Bacteria; phylum Pseudomonadota; class Alphaproteobacteria; order Sphingomonadales; family Sphingomonadaceae; genus JACXVD01. Next base: position 39,971 of record JACXVD010000009.1, on the reverse strand, counting down.
ATGCGGTGGTGACCGACGACGTGCCCGAAGGCGCGACGATGGTCGGGATGAAGGCGCGCTCCACGCTGGTCCCGGTGGAAACCTGGCTGCGCGAATTCATGCCCTATGGCACGCCCTGCGACGAGCCGTGCGAACCCGACCCGCGCCAGATCGACGAATTGCGCGGAGAAATCGCCGGGCTGCGCGCCGAAATCGAGCTGCTCAAATCCGCGCGGCCCGACGATGACGCACCGCGCCTGTGCGGCACCGATAGCTGATGCACAACCCGCCCGGCGGATTGCCCGGCACGATCGTCCCCTTTCCCGGTCGCGCGCCGGGGCAAATTGCCTTCACGCGCGAGGAACTGACCCGCATCCTCGACCTCTACGGCCGCATGGTCGCGGCCGGGCAGTGGCGCGATTACGCGATGGATTTCACCCGCGAGGCAGCGATCTTCGCCGCCTTCGTCCGCAGCGCCGAACGCCCGCAGGCGCAGGTGGAAAAGCGCCCCGCGCTGCGCAACCGGCAGGGTATGTGGGCCTTGCTGGGCGAACACGGCCAGGTGCTCAAGCGCGGCCATGAGCTGGCCGGGGTGCTCGCCCCGATCGAACGGCGTCTGGTGAAGGCGGTCGAGGACTGAGCCCTCAGTCGAAAGTGCCGGAAAACGTGAGGTAGTCCCGCTGCGCGGTGCCCACTTGCTGGATGATCCGCATGAGGCACCAGGCCGACACGATTGTCAGCGCCGAACCGATGATCCCGAGGGTCAGCGCGACGGGCATCGCTTCGGGGCCGGCCTGAAGGCTGAGCCGGGTGCTGATATTATCGGCTATGTTGCCGACGATGAACGCCCCCCACCACATGGAAAGCTCGCTGGCCGCGGGAGCGGTGTAGTTGTCGCTTTCGCCATGGCTGGCATTCCACAATTCGCGCATCGCCTGGAATGGTTTGAAGAGATTCGCGATGGGCACGAAGAACCAGCCGACCGACCAGCCGGGCGTATACTCAAGCCCGACCAATCCGGCGTCGAACAGATTCGCATGGGCGCGGTGGATCCACATGGAGACGAGGACTACCGACACCAGATAGGCCACGGCGCTGAGCAGGTAGATGAGGCCGACAAGGGTGGCGATCGGCGACAGCTCCGCGGCCTCCAGGTCCAGGACGCCGGCCAATTCCAGCAGCTGACCGACAATCATGAGCCCGGCGATGGTCATCACCGCCCAGATGGCGATGGTCGCCCACCGCTCCCGGTGAGCCAGCGTCTCCAGCCCAAGATACAATTGCCTATCCGCCATCATCTTGCTCCACATCAATGATAGATCGCAGCTGCCTCAACCGAACGTATCGCCCACGAATGCGCCGCTGTTCTGCGCCCGGGTTACGCCGCCGACCAGCCGGAACAGGAACCAGTTCGCACCGACGGCCAGCAATTGCGAGATCAGCAGCAGCAGCGAATGCGTGCCCGGCGGCATGATCACGAACATGCCGGGGATCGAATTGATCAGCAGCAGGAAATACCACGCGCCGTTCAACAGCAGCGATCCGATCAGGCACGCCCACCAGCCGCTGGCATCCTCGACCGTGACGAAGGCCAGCTCCTCCGGCTCGCCCTGGCTGCGGTTGTAGAGTTCCTTCATCGTGCGGAAGGGCAGCACGAGGTTCACGAAGGGGACGAAATAGCTGCCGATCGTCCAGCCGGGGGAATAATGCAGCCCGCCGACCGCCATCTCCACCAGGTTCCTGCGCGCCCGGTAGAGCCACAGGAAATAGACCAGCGTCGTGGGGATCGCGACGATCCAGACCAGCATCCCGACCGCAGCAAACAGGCCCAGCGCGCGGTCGATATTGCCGACATAGGAGTGGAATTCCTGCCACGCGACCCATGCGGTGACACAGGCCGACAAGCCATCGACCAGCATGTAGACAACCAGCATCCACCGCGCGACCTGCGCCAGCGACGACAAGGCCGCCAATCCGCGATTGTTGCTCATCCCCGCTTCGCTGCCCCCGACAAAAAGCCCCGCGCAACTGATGCGCGGGGCCTTGCAATTTGGCAATCAAATTGAGGCGCTTATCGGCGCCTTTGCACAGCCTAGGCGGGCAGGGCGCCCGCGACCGGCAGGCGCGCCTGCAGCGTTCCGGGCAATTGCGCCACCAGCGCGCTGCGGATCGTGCTCCAGAACGCCGACAGCATCAGCAGCGCCGAGCCGATCACCAGCGCGGTGAGCGCGACGTTCAATTCGACCGCGCCGAATTTGTCGAACAGCCAGGTCAGCGCGACCAGCACATAGGCGAGGGCGGAAACCAGCAGCGCCCGGCGGTCGACCGCGAGCGCGACCAGGCCCATCGCGATATAGGCCAGCAGCACGCCGACCGCTGCGGCGCCACCGATATTGTGGCCGCCGGTCACCCCCAGCCAGTAGAACAGCGGGTGCGCGATCATCGGTGCGGCGAGCAGGTGGAGCCAGAAGGCGACGTCGCTGCGCCGCGTCTGGCGGGTGCGGTCGCTGCCGTCCCACCACATGGCGAAACCGAACACGACCAGCCCGGCGATAAAGACCAGCGGGATCAGGACCGTCTCGGGCGATGTGACATTGTCCGGCCCGATGGCGGCGAGGATCAACGCGATGGCCATGCCGACCAGTGCGGCCGTGCCCGCCGCGATGGTGATCGGCACATGGAAACGGCGCCAGTGGAGCAGCGCGGCACCGGCGGTGAACAGGGCAGCCCCGCTGCCGAGCACGGCAACCATGCGCGGCATTTCGTCGGGATGGGTCAGCGAGATCGCCAGCAGGCCGATCAGCATCTCGAACACGCCGCCGACGAAGGCGACGAGCAGCACGATGCTGGGCAGCGCCATGCGGCGGCGCCGGGTGAAGAATTCGGCCATCATCCAGGCCGATCCGGCGACCAGCAGGCCGGAGAAGGGTGGGGGGCCTTCGAATCCGCGGGTGATTGCCGCGCCGATCCCGGCCATGGCCACCATCAGCAGCACCGCCGCGATGGTCACGAAAATATCGTTGAAGCTGTTGACCAGCCGGAACTGTTCCTCGTCACCCAGCGGCGCATCGCGCAGCTGGCCGACATGAGCGCGCAAGGCAGCGGCGGCCTCGGCGCTCAGCGCCCCGCTCGCCACCGCCGATTGCAGATCGTCTTCGGTATACATGGGTCAATCCTCCCCGTTTGATAGGCGGAGGATGACCCATGTGTATTACTGTGTCAATACGGTGCGCTTGTGCGCGGTCAGCTGCGCGTCTTGCCCGGGATCGCGCCGGGGCCGAACTTTTCCTGCAACGCCTTGAGCACAGCGCCGCCCTGTTCCGCACCGGACTGCGGCACGAAGGTGTTTTCGCGGCGCGAAATCTCGTCCCAATGGGCGGCGAAGCCTTCGACGTTCATTTCCTCGGGGCCGAGCACGACCGGCGGGTTCATGGTCACCCAGGCGCTGTGGAAGCCGCCTGCGCCCGCACCGACGATGGCATTGCTGGGGGCATCCTCGCTCACCAGGAACAGCGCCGCCGGAACCACCTTTTCCGGGCCGAACATGGCGAAGGCTTCCTCGCCGAAAATGTCTTCGGTCATACGCGTGCCTGCCACCGGGGCGAGGCTGTTGACGCGAATATTGTACTTCGCGCCTTCGAGATAGAGCGTCTTGGTCAGCCCGGCGAGGCCCAGCTTGGCCGCGCCGTAATTGGCCTGGCCGAAATTGCCGAACAGGCCGGTCGAGCTGGCGGTCATCAGGATGCGGCCATAGGCCTGCTCGCGCATCGTTTCCCACACCGCCTTGGTGACATAGGCCGATCCGAGCAGGTGGACGCGCACGACGAATTCGAAATCGTCCGGCGTCATCTTGGCGAAGCTCTTGTCGCGCAGCACGCCGGCATTGTTGATCACGATATGGACGCCGCCCCATTTTTCCTTCGCCTTGGCGACCATTTCTTCCATCTGGGCAAATTCGGTGACCGAGCCGCCATTGGCCATCGCCTCGCCGCCTGCGGCCACGATTTCCTCGACCACCTGCGCGGCAGCGTCCGAAGTGCCGGTGCCATCGCGCGCGCCGCCCAGGTCGTTGACCACCACCTTCGCGCCGCGGCGGCCCAGTTCCAGCGCATATTCGCGGCCAAGCCCGCCGCCCGCGCCGGTGACGATGGCGACGCGATCCTTGAACGAAATGGTCATGCTGTCTCTCCGATTTGCTTTCGCCGCGGGGATACACCGTTCATCCGCACGTTCAACCGCGCGCGGGGAAGCAGCCCATGCCGTAACGGCAGGCACGGCCTGTCGCCCCGGCATCCGGGCGGCGAATCACTCTCAGTGGGTGGCAAACGCTGCTGGCGGCAATTGGCTTTCGAGGATGCGGTGGCGCAGCCCGGCGGGATAATTGCAGAAGAACCCGTACCGCGCGAACAGGCCGCGCAGCGCTTCGGCATCCTGCATCCCGGCGCGCATGCCGAGCACGAACAATTCGTGGCTCTCCATCGTTTCGCGCAGGATCATCACGTAGTCGCGCTTTTGCGAGGCGCTGAGCAGGCGATCGCCATCGATCCGTTCCAGCAGCATCGAAATCGTGCGGAACCACGGCCCGAGATCGCTCTCGTAACGCTGGTGGATGAAGGTGTCGTATATTTTGAGGACGGCAACCCGGTCCAGCGATCCGCCAGGCCCGGCGGGTAAGGCCTGGCACCAGAAGCGGATCTCGCGCACCATGTGCAGGATCGCCTGCTTGCCTTCGACGATCGCCGGATCCTTGGTGCCGCGGTCCAGTTTCGCAGGCGCGGCAATCAGCTCGTTGGAATAATGATAGCGCAGTTTCCCGCGGATTTCGCGCTGCATGTCGATCAGGCGGAAGAACAGGGCATCCAGCCGGTCGCGATGCAACTCGCAGCGCTGCTGGTTGAGCGCCCGCATCTGCACCGCCAGGGTCACGATCACCACCGCGAAGCCGAGCGCGGCAAACAGCGCGCTATAGGCGCCGAACGCGGTGTTCCAGTTCGCCGCCCCCTGCAGGCTGGATTCGGTGCTGTAATATTGCGCGATCGCCTTGGCGTTGACCGCCCACAGGATCCACATGCCGATCGTCACGCCGAGCAAGGCCGCCGCGAATGTGGCGATCAGCCAGTGTTCGGCCAGCAGGTCGCGCAACCAGCCACGCGGCTGCCGCGAACGGAAGTTTGGTCGTCTGTCGGTCATAGCCCGAACCAGTGTGTCGCATAGCGGCAGGAGGGGCAAGTTTGGCGCAGCCCCGCCATTCCTCTTCAATCGGTAAGAAATTGGTGGCATGCACCGCGCCCATGAGTGAGCCTGCACGTACCATCGCCGCCATCGTCCTCGCCGCCGGCAAGGGCACCCGCATGAAGAGCGACCTGCACAAGGTGCTGCATCCCATCGCCGGGCGGCCGATGCTCGATCACCTGCTGGCCTCGGTCGCGAGGCTCGATCCTGCACGGCAGGTGGTCGTGGTGGGCAGCGGGCGCGAACAGCTGGAGGCCGCGCTGGGCGAGCGGGCGGAGATCGTGGTGCAGGAACCGCAGCTCGGCACGGGCCATGCGGTGCAACAGGCGCAGGGCGCGCTGGGCGGTTTCACCGGCGATGTGCTGGTGCTGTATGGCGATGTGCCCTTCGTCGCCACCGCGACCATGCAGGCCATGCTCGACCGGCTGCATGCCGCCGACAGCCCGGCGGTGGTGGTGCTCGGCTTCGAACCTGCCGACACGCTGCAATATGGCCGCGTGATCGCGGATGCGGCCGGGCGCATCGTGAAGATGGTCGAACACAAGGATGCCAGCGAGGATGAGCGCGCCTGCCGGCTGTGCAATTCGGGCCTGATGGCGGCCCGCAGCGACGATCTCTTCGCGCTGCTGGCGCGCGTGGGCAACGACAATGCGCAGGGCGAGTATTACCTGCCCGATGTGGTCAACATCGCCATTGCCGACGGGCGGACCTGTGCCGCGGTGACCTGCGCCAGCGCCGACGAGGTGGCCGGGATCAACAGCCGCGCCGAGCTCGCCCGGGCCGAGGCGCAGTGGCAGGAATTCCGCCGCGAAGAAGCGATGGCCGATGGTGCCAGCCTGCGCGCACCGGAAACCGTGTTCTTCAGCTGGGACACGCAGATCGGGCGCGATGTGACGATCGAACCCAATGTCGTTTTCGGACCCGGCGTGACCATCGCCGACGGGGCGAAAATCCGCGCCTTCTGCCATCTGGAAGGGGCCAGTATCGGCCCCGGCTGCGAAGTCGGCCCCTATGCCCGCCTGCGCCCCGGCGCGGTGATGGAGAAGGGCAGCAAGGTCGGCAATTTCGTCGAAATGAAAAAGGCCGTGCTGGGCGAAGGGGCCAAGGCCAATCACCTGACCTATCTCGGCGATGCCACGGTCGGGGCGGGTGCCAATATCGGTGCGGGCACGATCACCTGCAATTACGATGGCTATTTCAAGCACAAGACGGTGATCGGCCCGCGCGCCTTCATCGGATCGAACAGCGCGCTGGTCGCGCCGGTGACGATCGGTGCGGATGCCATCGTCGCCGCAGGCAGCGCCGTGACCCGCGACGTGGGCGATGGCGACCTGCGCATGGTGCGCGGCGAGCAGATCGTCAAACCCGGCTGGGCCGATCGCTTCCACGACGCGATGAAAAAGAAGAAAGCCGCCGAGAAGAAGGGGTGACGCGATGAATCCGGGGCTACACGCGCTGCTCGCCGGTGCATGGATCGGCTGCGTGCTGGTCGAGGCGCTGTTCGAGCGGGCGTTGCTGGGCAAGGGGCGCGAACAGGAATTGATCCTCGCCCGGCTGCACTGGAAGGTGGATAAATTCGTGGAAGCGCCGCTGCTCGTGGCCGTGGCGCTGGCGGGCGGGGCGATGATCCATGCCTATCCGATGGACGGCCTGCTGGCGACCAAGCTTGCCTTCGCTGCGCTCGCCATACTCGCGAACATCTGGTGCATCTGGCTGGTAAAGCGGCGGCTCGATCATGCCGAGGCGGGGCGCTGGGAGGAATTCGAGCGGGTCGATCACAGCCAGCATCGCTGGGGCGCGGTCGTGCTGCTGGGCCTGCTGGGGGCGGCAACGCTTGGCCTGCTCTATTGACCGACCCAGAGGGCGATCGCTGCTGGTTGTGCGATCGGCCGTTCGCGACGCTGGTCCAGTGGCACCATCCGGTGCCCAAAGCGAAGAAGGGCCGGGGGACCGTGCCGGTCCATCCGATCTGCCACAAGGCGATCCACGCCAATTTCAGCAATGCGGAGCTGGCGCGGTTCGGGCAGGATCGCATGCGGCTGCTGGAATGCGCGGCGCTGGCTAAATTCGTCGAGTGGGTAAAAGACAAGCCGCCCGACTTTCACGCACCGACCCGGAAGGGGGCAAAGGGCCGGACATGAAAGCGGGCGGAGTCGGGTACCGGGCCGGACCAGGAGGGGGCCGGAAGCCGGATTTGCCAGATCGGCTCAGTTGTTTTCGAACTGCCTGGCTTTCTTTTCGTTGCGCTGCGTATCCTTGTTGACGACGCGGCGTTCCCATTCGCGGAATTCCTGGCGGCTGAGCAGGTAACGCCAGCGCGCCTCGTCGAAGGTCAACAGCTTGTCGTGGACGGCGCGGACGACCTCTTCCTTGCGCGCTTCGGACCAGTGGATGTCGTAGGATTCGGGCAGTTCCGGACGCCTGTCTCCATGGTTTGCGGGTGGGGCAGTATCTGTCGCCATGTTCACTTCTCCATCGCAGGTTTGCCCCCCTGTCTGCGAAATTCTTGCCTTTCACGCCTAAGGCCGCCCTACCAAATATGGCGGACGGCGGGTTTACCATTCGGGTGGTGGCTGGTTTGCGGCGAGCTGTTCTGGCCCGCTGCGGGCTGTGAACATGGGCCGCACATACGAAAAGGGCGACCCGCGGGCCGCCCTTTGCATTTCGCCAATGTCGCGAGCGGTTTAGCCCTCGACATGCTCCGCGAGCACGGTGAGGCCGTTTTCGCCCACTTCGGCAAAGCCGCCGCGGACCTGGATTTCCTCGGGCTGGCCGCCTTCGGTCTTCCACACCTGCACCGCACCGTCGCGGATGGTGGACATGAAGGGCGCGTGGCCCTCAAGCACCCCGAATTCGCCTTCGCTGCCGGGGACGACCACCATGTGGACGTCTTCCGAGCGGACCAGCCGGGCCGGGGTGACGAGTTCGAAGTGGAGGGCCATGGCGATTACGCGTCCTCGGCCAGCTTCTTGGCCTTGGCGACCGCTTCCTCGATCCCGCCGACCATGTAGAAGGCGGCTTCGGGCAGGTGGTCGTATTCGCCGTCCACAACCGCCTTGAACGACTTCACCGTATCTTCGAGCGCGACGAACTTGCCCGGGATGCCGGTGAACACTTCGGCCACGTGGAACGGCTGCGACAGGAAGCGCTGGATCTTGCGCGCGCGGGCGACGGTCAGCTTGTCCTCTTCGCTCAGCTCGTCCATGCCGAGAATGGCGATGATGTCCTGCAGCGACTTGTACTTCTGCAGCGTTTCCTGAACCTTACGCGCGGTTTCGTAGTGCTCTGCACCCACGACGCGCGGTTCGAGAACGCGGCTGGTGGAGTCGAGCGGGTCGACCGCCGGGTAGATGCCCAACTCCGAAATCGCGCGGCTCAGCGTGGTGGTGGCGTCCAAGTGGGCGAAGGATGTCGCCGGCGCCGGGTCGGTAAGGTCGTCCGCGGGCACGTAGATCGCCTGCACCGAGGTAATCGAACCCTTGGTGGTCGAGGTGATGCGTTCCTGCAGCGCGCCCATGTCGGTCGACAGGGTCGGCTGGTAGCCCACCGCCGAAGGAATACGGCCGAGCAGCGCCGACACTTCCGAACCCGCCTGGGTGAAGCGGAAGATGTTGTCGACGAAGAAGAGCACGTCCTGGCCTTCCTGGTCGCGGAAATATTCGGCCATGGTCAGGCCCGACAGCGCGACGCGGGCACGGGCGCCCGGGGGCTCGTTCATCTGGCCGAACACGAGCGCAACCTTCGAACCTTCGCTGGTCGCGTTGCCGTCGGCGTCCTTGGCGATAACGCCGGCGTCGAGGAATTCGTGGTAGAGGTCGTTGCCTTCACGGGTACGTTCCCCGACGCCCGCAAAGACCGACACGCCGCCGTGACCCTTGGCGATGTTGTTGATCAGTTCCTGGATCAGCACGGTCTTGCCCACGCCCGCGCCGCCGAACAGGCCGATCTTGCCGCCCTTCGCATAGGGGGCGAGCAGGTCGATCACCTTGATGCCGGTGACGAGAATGGCCGCTTCGGTCGACTGGTCGACGAACAGCGGGGCTTCGGCGTGGATCGGGGCGGTCTGTTCCGCGCCGATCGGGCCGCGCTCGTCGATCGGTGCACCGACCACGTTCATGATGCGGCCGAGCGTCTTGGGGCCGACCGGCACCGAAATCTGCGAACCGGTGTTGGTCACCGGCTGGCCGCGGGTGAGGCCGTCGGTGCCGTCCATCGCGATGCAGCGGACGGTGTTTTCGCCGAGGTGCTGCGCGACTTCGAGGACCAGCGTGTTGTCGCCGTTCTTCGTTTCGAGCGCGGTGAGGATCGCCGGCAGTTCGCCTTCGAAGGTCACGTCGACGACAGCGCCGATGACCTGGCTGATGGTGCCGTTGGTGGTCTGGTTGAGCACGGGTGCGGTGGCCATTTTCGTTTCCTTGGCTTCGATGCTTACAGCGCTTCAGCGCCAGCGATGATTTCGACGAGTTCGGTGGTGATCGCGGCCTGGCGGCTGCGGTTGTACTGGATGGTCAGCTTGTTGATCAGGTCGCCCGCGTTGCGCGTGGCGTTGTCCATCGCGGTCATCGAGGCGCCCTGTTCGGAAGCTTCGCGCTCGAGCAGCGCGCCGAACAGCTGCGTCTTCACGTAGCGGGGCAGCAGCTCTTCGAGGATTTCCTCTTCGCCCGGCTCGTATTCCACCACCGCGCCGCCGGCATCGGCCGATGCGGCCGGGGCGGGGACGGGGATCAGCTGGACGATCGTCGGGTCCTGCGCCAGCGCCGAAACGAAGACCGGCGAAACCAGGTGGGCAACGTCGAACTTGCCCGCTTCGAACATTTCGAGCAGCTCGGCCGCGATCGCATCGGCTTCCGCGAAACCGATATTGCGGACGGTGGAGGTGTCGAAATGCTGGCCGATCAGGGTGGGGAAGTTCCGCTTGAGCGGAGCCCGACCCTTGCGGCCGACGAGGTAGAATTCGACCTCCTTGCCCGCAGCCACCAGCTCGCGCGCCTTGGCCGAGGCCGCGCGCACGAGGTTGGAGTTGAGACCGCCGCACAGGCCCTTGTCGGTGTTGACCACCACCAGCAGGTGGCGCTTGTCACCGCCGGTGCCGCGCAGCAGCAGCGGGGCATTGTCCTGCCCGGCGACCTTGCCCGCGAGCGAGGCCATCACGCCCGCCAGCCGTTCGGCATATGGGCGGGCGGCTTCGGCCGCAGCCTGCGCCTTGCGCAGCTTCGCCGCCGCGACCATCTGCTTGGCCTTGGTGATCTTCTGGGTCGATTTGACCGAGTTGATCCGGCCCTTGAGTTCTTTCAGCGAGGCCATGATGGCTCCCTAATTGGTCGCTTCAGGCTCAGGCGAACTGCTTGGCGAAAGTGTCGAGCGCCGCAACGGTCTTGCTCTTCGCTTCGTCTTCGAACGCCTTCGTGTCGCGGATCAGCGCCAGCACATCGGCGTGTTCGCTGCGCATGTAGCTGAGCATTTCAGCTTCGTAGCGGGTCACTTCGCTGACCGGGATCGCGTCGAGATAGCCGTTGGTGCCGGCGAAGATCGACAGGGTCTGTTCTTCGAACGGCAGCGGGCTGAACTGCGGCTGCTTGAGCAGCTCGGTCAGGCGCGCACCACGGTTGAGCAGCTTCTGCGTCGCGGCGTCGAGGTCCGAACCGAACTGCGCGAAGGCGGCCATTTCGCGGTACTGCGCGAGCTCCAGCTTGATCGAGCCGGCGACCTTCTTCATCGCCTTGGTCTGCGCCGCACCGCCCACGCGGGACACCGACAGGCCGACGTTGATGGCCGGGCGGATGCCCTGGTAGAACAGGCCGGTTTCAAGGAAGATCTGGCCGTCGGTGATCGAAATCACGTTGGTCGGGATGTAGGCCGACACGTCGCCCGCCTGGGTTTCGATGATCGGCAGCGCGGTCAGCGAACCGGCGCCATTGTCGTCGTTCATCTTCGCCGCACGCTCGAGCAGGCGGCTGTGGAGATAGAACACGTCGCCCGGATAGGCTTCGCGGCCCGGCGGGCGGCGCAGCAGCAGCGACATCTGGCGGTAAGCGACGGCCTGCTTGGAAAGGTCGTCATACACGATCACGGCGTGCATGCCGTTGTCGCGGAAGAATTCGCCCATCGCGGCACCGGTGTAGGGCGCGAGATACTGCAGCGGGGCCGGTTCCGAAGCGGTCGCGGCGATGACGATGGAATATTCCATCGCGCCGTTTTCTTCGAGCTGGCGCACGATCTGCGCGACGGTCGAACGCTTCTGGCCGACCGCGACATAGATGCAGTAGAGCTTCTTGCTCTCGTCGTCGCCCTGGTTGACTTCCTTCTGGTTGATGAAGGTGTCGATCGCGACGGCGGTCTTGCCGGTCTGGCGGTCACCGATGATCAGTTCGCGCTGGCCGCGGCCGACGGGCACGAGGGCGTCGATCGCCTTGAGGCCGGTCTGCACGGGTTCGTGCACCGATTTACGCGGGATGATGCCCGGCGCCTTGGTTTCGACCAGGCGGCGTTCGGTCGCTTCGATCGGGCCCTTGCCGTCGATCGGGTTGCCCAGCGCATCGACCACGCGGCCCAGCAGGCCCTTGCCGACGGGAACGTCCACGATGGTGCCGGTGCGCTTGACGCTGTCACCTTCCTTGATGTTGGAGTCCGACCCGAAGATCACGACGCCGACATTGTCGGCTTCGAGGTTCAGCGCCATGCCCTGCACGCCATTGGCGAATTCGACCATTTCACCGGCCTGGACCTTGTCGAGGCCGTGGATGCGGGCGATACCGTCACCGACCGACAGCACGCTGCCGACTTCGCTGACTTCCGCCTCGGTGCCGAAATTGGCGATCTGGTCCTTGATGACCTTCGAGATTTCTGCGGCGCGGATTTCCATGAGATACCTTTCAGTGCCGACGCTTACGCGCCGGGGGCTTTCATAGCTTGTGCAAGGGAATTGAGGCGGGTGCGGATCGAACCGTCGATGCGTTTCGAACCGATAGTGACGACGAGGCCGCCGAGCAGCTCGGGATCGACCTTCGTGGTAAGCTTGACGGTGCGGCCTTCGCGCGCGGTCAGCTTGTCCTTGAGCTGGGCAAGCTGCGCGTCGGTCAGCGCATGGGCGCTGGACACTTCGGCGGTGACCTCGCCGCGCTGGGCAGCGGCGATCGCGGCAAAGGCGCGGATCATGCCGGGCAGGGCCGACAGGCGGCGATTTTCGGCGAGCACGCCGAGGAACTTCCTGGTCAGCTCCGCCAGGCCGAGCACGCCGGCAACGCCTTCGATCGCGGCCATCGCAGCCTTGCGGCTGACTTCGGGATTGGTCGTCAGAGCCTTGAAGTCGGGCGATTCGGCAAGTGCCTGGCCGAGCTTTTCGAGGTCGGATTCGACCGCGGTGACGACACCGCCTTCTGAGGCAAGGTCGAACAGGGCCGAGGCATAACGGCCTGCAAGGCTAGCCTGGATACCGGCGGAAATCTCCACGCGTCTTGGTCCTCTCGGTCCGGAAGGAAACGAAGCTGAAACCATGCCGAAAAGGGCGGATTCGCACCCACCCCGGCAAGGATGGCGCGCGACTAGCATCCACTTTGCGCCGACGCAACCCAAGTGTCGCGACCGGGCATAGGACATTAGGCGAAGGTATCAGTCGGCCCCTACTTCACCGGGTGGCAGACATAGACCAGCCGTTCGTTGGGCTGGTCGGGCAGCAATGCGACGACGGCGGACTGCTTTTCGCCCAGCGTCCGCGCGGCTTCGGCGTCGGCACCGCATTCGGGCGCGGTGTATTTGCCGCGCTCGTCGCGCGCACTCGACATATTGTTGCGGCCCAGCAGGTACCGGTCGGTGCGGAAGGTACGCGCCTGTGGATTATAGCTGTTGATCGAGACCGTATCCTCGTCGTTCGGCACGAACAGGCGCGACCATTCCCCGTTCTGGTAGCCATATTGGGTGCGCCCGTTGACGCACCCGTCGGCGGTGAACTCGAACGTCAGGTCCTGCGGGCTGTCGCTGGTGATGCGGCTGCGCGCGGTGTCGATGGTGCAGGCGAACTTGCCTTCGATGGCGCTGTCGGCCTTTGCTTGCTCGGCGTCGGCATCGGCTGGCTGCGCTTCGCCCATCGCTTCGGCCACGCGGTTGTCGATCTCGTCCATTCCCGGGCGCAGGAACCAGGCGGCGATCGCCCCGACGAGGCAGATCCCGGCCATCACCCCGGCGACCAGCGCGCGCCGCTCGCCATCTTGCTTCTGCTTGGCCTGATAGGCGACAAAGCCCGCCGCTGCCCCCAGCAGCAACAGGATGGCGGCGACGGCCATGTAGTTCTCGCGCTCCTCCATCACGCTCAGCTCGGCCTTGTCGCGCGCCCGGTCGCGCACGGCGGCCTGCGCTTCCTGCTGGGCGACCAGCTTGGTGCGCGCTTCTTCCTGCTCGCGCTCCACCCGCGCACGCTCGGCCGCGTCGAGTTCGGCGAGGCTGGTGCAGGGCATGCTGTTGACGGCGGGCTTGATATTGTTGTCGCGCAGGAACGGCAGCAATTCGCGGTCGGACACGGCGAAATAGAATTCCGCGTCCGCCCCGTCCGAATCCGCGCCGAAACTGTTGACCCCCAGCACACGCCCGCAGGCATCGAGCAGCGGGCCGCCCGAATTGCCGCGCGCAATCGGCGCGGTGTGCAGGATCGTGTCGAAATCGCGCGTCGGGCGCGCGCCGGAGATGAAGCCGCGGCTCTTCACCGGCGGCTGCGAGCGGAACAGGTCGCGGATGCTCAGGCCCTGCGCGCGGTCGACATTGGCGGGATAGCCGACTGCGGTAACCTCGCCATTATCCGCATCAGCGCCGCCGGCGATGGTCAGCGGGGGCAGGCGCAGATCGCCGGTGATCTCGATCAGCGCCAAATCGTTGTTCGGGCTGAAGGCGACCAGCTTGGCGAAAGACGGATCGTTGCCTTCGCTGGGGATGATCCCGATCCGCATCGAATCGTCGATCACCGCCTCGCGCACGACATGGGCGTTGGTGACGATGCGGGTGGGGGTGACGGCAAAGCCGCTGCCGTGGCTGACCGGGGTCGCCCGGTCGCCGTCGGTCTGCATGATCACCACGCGGACCACGCCGCGCGCGGCGGCGTTGATATCGGCCGGGTCGGCCTGGGTGGCGACCGGCAGGAGCATGGCGACGAGGGCGAGCAAAAGGGTGGCGATACGGGTCATCGCCGCATGGTTTAGGCGAGGGCGGCTTTTGATCGCAAGCTTCGGGATGCACCGGTGGCAAGTTAGCGGCACCAAGCGGGCAGTCGACGCACAGGAGCAGCGCCATGACCTACCGCATAACCGGGCTCGTACCCGATGAGTTCACCCCCTATTTCCTCATGTCCGAGGCCGAACTGGCCGCGCGCGGCGCGCAGCGCGTGATCGCGCAGGCCGACCGCGGCCATCCCTGCCGCATCAGCCTGGAGGATGCGCGCAAGGGCGAGGCGCTGATCCTGCTGCAGCACGTCAGCCACGATGTCGCCACGCCCTATCGCAGCGCCTATGCGATCTATGTCCGCGAAGGCGCCACGCGGGCGAGCTACGAGGATGCGGTGCCGCCGGTGTTCGAGGGCCGGCCGCTCGGCCTGCGGGGGTTCGATGCGGCGGGCATGTTGCACGACGCAAGGCTCGCGCTGCCGGGCGAGGCCGACGCGGCGATCCGCGCGCTGTTCGCCGATCCGCAGATTGCCTATATCGATGCGCATAATGCCGCGCATGGTTGTTTCGCCGCGCGGATCACCCGCTATGAAGCATGAGATGACGCAAGCCGTGCCCCCGCCTGTTGCCCCAGAGGCCGAAAAACCTTTGGCCGGAAAACCTCAGGCTGACGAAGCCTGGGCCGCCGTGCTGCGGCGCGACCGGGCCTATGACGGGCGCTTCGTCACCGGGGTGCTGACCACCGGCATCTATTGCCGCCCGTCCTGCGCCGCCCGCCATCCGGCACGCAGCAATGTCCGCTTCTTCGCCACCGGGGCGGAGGCGCGGGCGGCGGGCCTGCGCGCCTGCAAGCGATGCCTGCCCGACAATGTCGGGCGCGACGAGGCAGCGGTGCTCGCCGCGATCGACGCGATCAAGGGCGGGGAAAGCGCCACGCTGGACGAACTGGCGGCCATCACCTGCTATTCGCCGAGCCATTTCCAGCGCGTGTTCAAACGCGCCACCGGCCTCTCGCCCGCCGCCTATGCCCGCGCGCTGCGCGAGGAGCGGGTGCGCGACGCGCTCAGCGCCGAAGGGCAGGTAACCGGCGCCATATATGAAGCCGGCTATGAAAGCGCCTCGCGCTTCTATGCCGGGGCAGGGGAGAAATTGGGCATGGCACCTTCTGCATGGGCCAATGGCGGGCGCGGGGTGACGATCCACTATGCGGTCGTCGATACCTCGCTCGGCGCGATGCTGGTCGCCGCCACCGACAAGGGCGTCTGCCGCCTGTCGTTCAACGAAGGCATGGACGAACTCGCAAGCCGGTTCCCCCATGCCGAACTGGCCGAAGGCGGCGAGCGCTTCGCCTCGCTGCTGCGCGAGGTGATTGCCGCGGTCGAACATCCCGGCGATTCCCGCCACATTCCGCTCGACGTGCAGGGCACTGCCTTCCAGCAGAAAGTGTGGGATGCATTGCGTGCCATCCCGCCGGGCGAAACCCGCTCCTATGCCCAGATCGCCGCTGCTGCGGGCAAGCCTGCCGCCGTCCGCGCGGCGGGCAGCGCCAACGGGGCCAACAATGTCGCGGTGCTGATCCCCTGCCACCGCGTCATCCGTTCCGACGGATCGCTCGGCGGCTACGCCTACGGGCTCGATATCAAACGTGAATTGCTGCGAAGGGAAGAACAGGCATGAGCCAATACGATGATTTCGCCGCGCTGCATGTGCCGGGCGACCCGCTGGTGATCTTCAACGTGTGGGACGCCGGATCGGCGCGCGCGGTGGCGGCAGCGGGGGCGAAGGCGATCGCTTCGGGCAGCTATGGCGTGGCGGAAGCCAACGGCTACCGCGACGGGGAGGATTTCCCCTTCGAACTCGCGCTGGAAAACTGCCGCCGCATGGTCAGCGTCACCGACCTGCCGGTGAGCATCGACATGGAAGCAGGCTATGGCGACAATGCGGAAGAGGTTGCCCGCTCCGCCGCCGCCGTGGCCGCAGCGGGCGCGATCGGCGTCAACCTCGAAGACCGCGCACCGGGCGCCAGCGAGCTGCTGCCGCTGGGTGAGGCCACCGCGCGGGTGGCCGCCGCCGCCAGCGCCGGGCTGTGGGTCAACGCGCGCACCGATGTCTATCGCGGCAAGCAGCCGGGCGAACTGGCACCTGCGCTGGTGGACGAGACCATCGCCCGCGCCGAAGCCTTTGCGAGCGCGGGCGCGGGCAGCCTGTTCGTCCCCTTCCTGGGCGACCACCCGACCATCGCTGCGATCTGTGCGCGATCGCCGCTGCCGGTGAACATCCTCTGGGCGCCCGGCCGCGGCACCCACGCCGAACTCGCCGCCTTGGGCGTCGCCCGCATCAGCTACGGCCACGGCCCTTGGGCTGCGGCGATGGAGTGGCTGGGCGAACGCGCGAAACTGGCGTTTGCCGGGGAAGTCGGGGGGTAGCGGCGGGGAAGGGGCCGCTTTGCGCTCCGATTTCGGACAAGGGCGTAGCGCGCCGCTTACCCGATAGCGGACGTCAATTCGATACGGGCAGACGTACCGGGTACTTGCGAACATGCGGGGCCGGGACAATATCGCGCGGATGCGGCCCAATTCTGAAGATCAAGATGGCGGACCGCATGGTTCCAAGGTCGAGCTGATTGACGCGCAGCTTCGCGAAGGTGCGTTTTCGCCGCACCGGCACGATACCTACACGATCGCGGTGACCACGTCCGGGGTGCAATCGTTCAACTACCGCGGGAAGGGATGGCAATCGCTGCCCGGGCAGGCCGTGATCCTGCACCCTGACGAAGTGCACGATGGATACTGCGCCAACCAGACGGGCTTTTCCTATCGGGCGGCCTATCTGCCGCCTGCCCATGTCCAGACCGTGATCGGGGGAGCCGCGCTGCCGTTTCTCGCCGAGGGGGTTTCGACAGACGCCAATCTGGTCGGCTCGGCGCTTCGCCTGATCGCGATGTGCACCGCCGACGCCGATCTTTTCGGCTACCAGGACGCGCTCCACCAGTTCGTGTCCGCGATGCAGCGCTGCGAAGGCGGCCCGTTGCCGGCCAGGCGGAACGTCAATCGCGAAGCCGTGATGCGGGTGCGCGAATTCCTCGACAGCGTGCCGGAACCCGGGACGAACCTCGACCAGCTCGAAGAACTCGCCGGTTATGACCGCTGGCAGCTTTCGCGCGATTTTCGTGCGCTGCTGGGGACCAGCCCCTATCGCTACCTGCAATGCCGCAGGCTTGAGCGAGCGGGCCAGCTGCTGCGTAGCGGGCTGTGCCTGGCCGCCGCTGCGCATGAGGCGGGATTTGCGGACCAGAGCCATTTTGGCCGGGTGTTCAAGCGCACTTTCGGCACCACGCCCCTGGCCTGGCACCGGTCCGGAGAGACACGCACAATCATTCTATAAGCCCGACCGGCCAGCGGGCTAAACGGCCCGGATGAAACACACTATCTTTTCGTCCGAGCCGCATCGCGGCTGGCTGCCCTGGGCCTTGCTTTCGCCAGTGATCTGCATCCTGCTGGTCGCATTCTCCAGCATCCCGTTCGACTTTGTCCTTGAAGGGATGGGCGTGATGGATGCCAATAATGAGCCATCGTCGGCCGCCGCGTTTTGCCTGAACCTGTTGCTGCCCTTTGCCGGAATGGGGGCGGCCGTCTGGGCCTGGTCGCGTTTCGTCGAACGCCGCAGCCTTGCGACCATGGGTTTGACCGGCGAGCGACGGCTGCGCAAATATATGGCGGGGATGGGCATAGGGCTGGGCATGATTGTCCTGGTGGTCATGTCGATCTGGCTCCTTGGCGGTTACGTCGGCGGAGATGTCCTGCCCGCCTTTTCTTCCCCATCGGCACTGTTCTGGATCGCAGCTCTGCTGGCCAGCTTTGCCTTCCAGTCGGGCGTGGAGGAGTTCATCTTCCGCGGCTGGCTGCTCTCGACGGCAACACGCCGCTGGAACATCGTGGCGGGCTTCCTCGCCAGCTCGGTCGCCTTCACATTCCTCCACTTCTCGCCGCACACGCCGGTTCGCGTCATCGTCTTTACCTTCACCTTCGGCCTGTTCGCCTGCGCCTGGGCCTGGCGCGTCGGCAGCATCTGGGGCGTCATGGGATGGCATGCGGGCTGGAACTGGATCACAGGCGTCGGCTTTGCCCTGCCGATCACCGGGTTCGACCTGAAGCTGCCGGCCTTGCTGGTGCAACTGACGCCTAACGGTCCGGACCTGCTGACCGGGGGATATGACGGACCGGAGGGCAGCGTGCTGACGTTCGGCCTGCTGGCCACAGCCACGCTGTTCCTGCTGCTATGGCCCAAGCGCATCGGGGCCGCCGATCAGGGTGCAGAGCAAGCTGGCGACACGACAGTGCCGGAATCCAGCTGAAGCCTGCCGGGGACAGCGCGACCGGGGCAACGCTTTGTCGCAGCTGCGGTGCCCCCGGATATCGGGCCTGGAAGCGGGTGGTCCGCTTCCGGCTCCTTTCCTACACCGCCGAAATCCGCTTCACACTGGCGGATGGCGCGCTCCCACACCCGCAAGATATCGGCTTGTCACGCGCAGCGGTGCGCGCGCTCGCCGGGTGCGGTTTTCTCCCATCGCCAGCGTGATGGGGCCGACCGGCGGAAGGTGACACATCTTGCTTGTGTCGAGCGGACGATATGGCCCCGCTTGCCCAAGGGCGAGGTGAGCCATTCACCGGTTGCAATCGGGTGGAACCGGCGCGTTTTCGAGATTTTTCGGGCGAAGCGACGCCACGATCCCGCCGGCCACAATCACGCCGGGCGTGCGCGACATGCGGGGGCGCGAGTTTTTGCAAAGGGGGTGGTCGGTGGTCCATCGCGCCGCGTCGGGTCCGGGCATCCCATGCGCTCCCGATTGCCCATCCCCCGATTGCCCATCCATTGCCAATTCGGGGCGAAGCGGGCACTCCACATGCGAAAGCCACACGGGGCTGCAAAGGGGACACGGGAATGAGCGAAACGACTGCGAAAGTGCCGGGGGCCAAGCCGATGTGGCGCAGGATCGTCGATTTTCCGCTGGTTGCGCTGGTCATCTCGCTCGGGCTGCTCGTGGCGACCGGGGCGGCGTTCGGCTGGCTGATGCGACGGATGCCCGAATATGCCGGCAAGGATGTGACCAACCTGGTCGAGGTGCTGGCGCTGATCGCGGCCCTGACGCTGGTCTACAAGCTGGTGATCGCGCGCATCGGCGATCCGCCGCGCGACGATCTGCCCTTCCATCTCGCACCGCGCCATCTGGCCATCGGCACGCTGGTCGCCTTCGTGCTGTTCACCGCCGTGGTCGGGATTGCGGCGCTGCTGGGCGCCTATCGCATCGTCGGGCCGGGCGGGTGGACGGATTTCCTCTCGATCCTGGCGATGGCCGGGATTTCCGCCGGCTTCGTCGAGGAACTGATCTTCCGCGGTATCCTGTTCCGCTGGCTGGAGGATTTCGGCGGCAGCTGGTTCGCGCTGGCGATCACCTCCGCGCTGTTCGGCCTGGCGCATATCCTGAACGACAATGCGACCTGGTTCTCCTCGCTTGCCATCGCGCTGGAAGCGGGGGTGATGCTGGGCGGCGCCTATATGCTGACCCGCTCGCTGTGGCTGGCGATGGGCATCCACTTCGGCTGGAACGTGACCCAGGGATTCATCTGGGACGTGCCGGTTTCCGGCCAGTCGGTCGAAGGACTGGTGGAGGCGCAGCTGCGCGGGAACGAATATCTCAGCGGCGGCGCGTTCGGGCTGGAAGCCTCGGTAATCGCGCTGGTGCTGGCGACGGGCCTCGGCCTCTATTTCGTGTGGCTGGCCATCCAGCGCGGCGAACTGGTCCGCCCATGGTGGGTCCGCCGCCGCCTGGCCCGCCAAAGCGCGGGCGAGTAGGGGGCATCCCGCGCCAGATGGCAGGCAGGGCGCGCCAGCTCAGCTTTCGCCCAGTCGCTGATCCAGATCGTCCAGCATTGCGCGGGCCTGCGCTGCCGCGCCGCTCTGGTGCGGGGAATATGCCAGCGGGCGCAGGATAACCCGCGCATCGGCCAGCCGACCACGCGAAATCAGGGCGTGGGCCAGCGTCAGCCGCGGGCCGGGAACCTGCGGCACTGTCTGCACCACAAGGATCAGCGCATCGATCGCTTCGGGTGGGGCCGACCGGCCGATGGAACCGAAGCTGCTGTAATAGGCGAACAGCGCGACAGGATCGTCTGGATGGCTGCTAACCGCAGCAACGATGGTGTTGACAGCATCCGTCGTGATTGTCTTGCGTTCTGCGGCGGGCAGATCGGGCGCCATTGCGAGGATCGCTTCGGAACGAAACACCGTCGCGCGCGCATCTGCAGGGGCCAGCGACAAAGCGTGCTCCGCGGCTTCCTGGCAGCCCTTGTAATCCTTTGCCATGCAGCGCGCTTCAGCCAGCAATCGCCAGACAGCCGGATCGTCAGCGAATTGCGCGGCAACTCCCGCCAATTTCTGTAACCATGCGGTACGTTCCTGCGTTGCCTGCTCCAGTTTTGCTGCAGCTTCCGCCTTTTCGTCCTCCTTCGTTGCGGGGTCGTCGATGATTTCCGCGGCATCGTCCAAATTCGCAATTCGTTCGATTTCGATCTGGTAGTCGATCAGCGCCACTTCGCCCGGCGTCATCACGCGGATCTTCGTGTCGCCGTCCGCATCCTTAGGGATGGGGACAAGGCGGGCAGGGAAACTGCCGCCGTTCACATATGCGCCGACATTGCGATTGAGTGTGTCCGGATCGCCGAAGACCTTGGCCGCGTCGGAGATCGGCATGCCCGAATTGATCGCGTTAAGATAGGCGCGCAACTGGCCGCGCCGCTCGTTGGAAAAAGTGAGGTAATGGGTCAGTAGCCATGCGTCGCCATAGGACCAGCCACGGCCCTTGCTGGCATCGGACAGATATTTGCCCGTCACCATGTCGGCGGGCGAGTAACGTCCGCCGAGTTGCAGTTCATACTGCCGATGCGAGGCGGCGCGGCCATAGACGATCGAACCGCTGCGTTCGAACGATGCGGTGCTCGCCAATTCCGCGAAGCCTTCGACGTACCAGGATGGATAAGCCGCGGGGGTGTATTGCAGCATGTAATGGTGCGCGTATTCGTGGAACAGGACCAACTGGCCGGTGAAGGTCCCGCTGCCGGTCTTGCGCGGCACCACGGCAATCGCACCTTCAAGCCTGGGGCTGTAATATCCGGCGACATCGCTGGTGGTGTCGCCGTAATAGCGTTTGACGTCCCCGATGTCGTCCACCAGGTAAACGCGCACCTTTACGCTTCGCCGCTGGCTCTCGTCGGCGCCGGTGGCCAGCCCGAGTAGCGAATGGAACCACTCGAGCCGTTGAGCGAATTTCAGCAAGTCTTTTTCGCTGCCGGGGCTGGCAATAATGAAATGCCGGGTTTCCGCCTCGCGCCAGGTGGCGGCAGAAGCGAGCTGAGTCCAGAATAAGAACGCCAGGCCAATGATCAATCGGATTGCGTATTTCATGAAAATGCCCCGTTTGTTTGGTGCAAATCGTTCCAGTGCGGGAATAATAAGTCAAACAAAACTATAGGGATCGATGTCGATCGTGATCCGCACGCCTTGGGGGAAATTCAGCGCGCTCAACCATTCGCGGATCACCTTCTGCACTTCGGCGCTGCGTCGGGCGTTGAGCAGCAGGCGGTAGCGATAGCGCCCGCGCAGCAGCGACAGCGGTGCAGGCGCGGGGCCGAGTACGGCGATGTCGGGGAGGTGCGGGCGGGTTCCGCCGATGCGGTTTGCCGCCTCCTTGGCCTCGGCCTCGTCCTCGCTCGACACGATGATTGCGGCCCAGCGGCCGAAGGGAGGGGCGCCGGCGTGGCGGCGATTTTCGGTTTCTGCGGCGTAGAAAGCATCGCGGTCGCCCGCGGCCAGCGCGGCGATCACCGGCGATTCGGGGTGGCGTGTCTGGATCAGCACCTTGCCCGGCTTCGCGCCCCGACCGGCACGCCCGGCGACCTGCGCGACCTGCTGGTACGTCCGCTCCGCCGCGCGCAGGTCGCCCCCTTCGAGGCCGAGGTCGGCATCGACCACGCCCACCAGCGTCAGCTCGGGAAAGTGGAACCCCTTGGTGACGAGCTGCGTGCCCACGATCACGTCGATCGCGCCCGCTTCGGCCATGGCGACGAACTCCGCCGCCTTGTCGGGCGAATTGAGCGTATCGGACGTCACCACCGCCACCCGCGCCTCGGGCATGATCGCGGCGACCTCGTCGGCAATGCGTTCGACGCCGGGGCCGCAGGCGACCAGGCAATCCTTCTCGCCGCATTCGGGGCAGGCGGCGGGCGGCGCTTCCTCGAAGCCGCAATGGTGGCAGGCGAGGCGCCGAATCAGGCGGTGTTCGACCAGCCAGGCGCTGCAATTGGGGCACTGGAAGCGATGCCCGCAATTGCGGCACAGGGTGAGCGGGGCATAGCCCCGGCGGTTGAGGAACAGCAGGCTCTGCTCGCCCCGTTCGAGCCGGACGAACATCTCGCCGGCGAGGCGCGGGGCGAGCCAGCGGCCCCGTTCGGGTTGCTCCTGCGTCAGGTCGATCGTCTCGATGTCCGGCAGGCTCGCTCCGCCGAAGCGGCTGGGAAGGTCGAGCTTTTCGTAAACCCCGCTCTCGGCCATCTGCAGGCTCTCCAGCGCCGGGGTCGCGCTTGCCAGCACGACCGGGATCTTTTCGAAATGGCCACGCATCACCGCGACGTCGCGCGCATTGTAACGCACGCCGTCGTCCTGCTTGAAGCTGATCTCGTGCGCTTCGTCGACCACGATCAGGCCGAGCGAGGCATAGGGCAGGAACAGGGCAGACCGTGCGCCGACCACCACCTGTGCGCGCCCTTCGGCAATCGCGCGCCAGGCGCGCCGCCGCTCGGTCGATTTGAGCGAGGAATGCCACAGCACGGGCGGCACGCCGAAACGCTGTTCGAACCGCCGCAGGAATGCTTCGGTCAGGGCGATTTCGGGCAGCAGCACCAGCACCTGCCGGCCCATGCGCAGCGCCGCCGCGATCGCTTCGAAATAGGTTTCGGTCTTGCCCGACCCGGTCACCCCGTCGAGCAGGAAGGGGGCGAACCGAGCGGCCTCGACCGCCGCGATGAAGCGATCGGCCACCGCCTGCTGGTCGCCGCTCAGTTCCGGCTGCGCGTGATCGGGATCGGCGGGCGGGTAGGGGCGGTCGAGATCGACCTCGACCGGTTCGAGCGCGCCCTGCTGGACGAGGCCGCGCAGCACGCCTTCGGATACGTCGGCCAGTTCGGCCAGCTCGCGGATTGTCGCCTGTTCGCCTTGCAGCGCATCCATCGCCCGCTCACGCTGCGGCGTCATCCGCTCGGGCATGCCGCCGGACAGGCGATATTCCAACGTCGTGCTGCTGCCCTTCAGCGCCGCGCCGCTCGACAGGCTCATCCGCGCGACAGCCGCGAGCGGAGCACAGTAATAATCCGCCGCCCATTCGATCAGCCGCCTGAGGCTGGGCTTGAGCGGCGGCACCGGGAGGACGCCGACAAGCGGGCGCAGCCTGGCGTCGGGCACCGATTGCGCTTCCAGACGTTCTGCTTCCCACACGATGCCGATGACCTGGCGCGGGCCGAGCGGAGCGACCACGACCGAGCCATATTCGACCGCCATGCCTTCCGGCACCCGGTAGTCGAGCGGGCCGAGCGCGGCGTTGAAGACAAGGAGGCGGACACGGTGCATGGTCGGCTTCCATATGGGCACTGCGCGGGGCGCGGGGCAAGGCACGGAAGGCAAGGAGAGTTGGATATGTCAGATTTGAACGAGATGAGCGGTGGCCCGATTGCCGGGCGGCGCGCATTCCTCGCAGGCGCGCTGGCCAGCGCGGTTCTGGCGCTGCCTGCCTGCACGACGATGGGCGGCCTCAGCTTCACCGAAGCCATCCGCCGCCTGCTGGTGTTGTCGAGCGACCGCGCTTTCACCCGGCTGGCGTCGGACGGTGGCTATTGGGACGGCGCGGTTGCCCGCATCGGGCTCAACCAGTTCCTCGGCTCGCGCGGGGATGTGCTCTCGCGCATCCTCACCTCCAGCCTGTTCAAGGACCGGCTGGTCAGCGCATTTGCCGACATCGCCGAACGCGGATCCTATCGCGTCGCCCCGGTGGTGGCGGAGACCGTGCGCACGATCGGCATCGCCAATGCGATCGACCTGGTGCGCGGTGGCCCTACCGCAGCGACCGGATTCCTGCGCGACAATATGGGGGCCAGCCTGATCGACCTGATGGTGCCCGAAGTGGGCGACGGCCTGCGCCTCGCCCGCGAGCCGCTGGTCGGCGAAGTGCTCAAGGCGCTGACCGGCACCGATGTCAACGCGGTCGCCCGCAGCTTCTCGGTCGAGGTCGACAATGCCATCTGGAACCAGATCGGGGTCGAGGAAGCCGCCATCCGCGCCGACCCGCGTTCGACCAACGATCCTCTGCTGATCGGTGTGTTCGGGGTGGCCGCAGGCTGACGCGGACCGGCGGGCGGGTGGCCCGTTTTGACACCCCCGACCGCGTTTGCTCTAAAGTGTCCCGATAATAACAAGGGGATACTGATGGCATTGTGGAAGGGGGCCTGTGCAGCCTCGCTCGTTTTTCTGGTCACGACCGTCGCAACGCCCGCTGTTTCGCGGGAAGCGGGGGTGGTCTCCGGATCGATCCTGAAGGATTACACCTCCGTCACCAAGGCCCGCAAAGTGCTGCGCTCGCGGCTGAAGAAGGGCCAGGCGCTGTCGGGAGACGAATATTTCGCGCTGGCCTACGCCTGCGGATATGACGAACCCGATGGTCCGTCGAAGATCATGAATGCGCTGGCCAAGTCCAAGTGCAAGGATCAGGTGGGGGAATACTACGTTCAAGCCGGGATGCATGGGACGCCCGAGGGCTTCCTCGCCGCGGCGAAAGCAATCGGAACCGGGCAGGCGGCATGGCTCTATGCCCAGCTCGCCTACAAGCTTTCGGGGACCGATGTCGGCCTGCGTGACGAGGCCCTGGCCTATCTCGGCGAGTTGCGCCCGACGGTGGGCGCCTCGACCCAGCAGGCGGATGCACAGGCCGAAACACTCGCACAGCAGCTGGTGGCGAGCGGGGCCTACGCCAGCTCGGTCCCGTCGGCTGGCGGCAAGCAGCTGGCGAACGCGCAGCCCGAACTCAAATGGCTGGATTTCCCCAACCCGCGCCGCTGCCGCTGGAGCAAGTCGGCGCAGGACGTGTTCGACAAGGCGACGGGTTACGACGAACGTCGCCAGAATCCTGTCGTGCCTGCCAAGCTGCGTGTTCCGGGGGTGAACCAGTGGGTCACCAGCCGCGTTGCGCGCCCGCATCCCGAATGGAACCAGGTCGATATCTACGTGGATTTCAAGGGGCGCTGGAACGGCCTGACGGTGGTGGGCGTGATGTATTCCGGGCTCGAGGAATCCGAAGGGCTCGATTATCATGCGATCCGCTTTGCCGAACCGGTCGAGAAAGTGGCCAAGGTGCTTGCCGGCAAGGGCTTCGTGGTCAACGTCAATGGCAAGGATCGCCAGCAGGTGGACAAGCGCGACGCCGATGGAAATATCGACGGCGTCATCACCTCGGTCACGCGCAGGGGCAAGGAAACGTGGTTCGGCTGCGACGAAGTGTTTTACGCCAGCTACGGGGAGGGTTGATCCCCCTGCGGGCGTTGTCCGCTACCAGTCGCCCCGTCCGCCCTGTGTGCGGGACACCGGGCGGGGCGACTAGAACTTGTAGGCCAGCGTCACCTGCGGGATATGGCTCAACCGGTCCGGCTTGCCGTCGGTGAAGCTGTCGATCACCAGGTAGGTCAGCGACAGGTCGACATGGTTGCCGATCTTGCGCTGCAACTGCACCGAATTGCGCCATGCCTCGATACCGGTCTGGCCCGCTGTGGTGGTCGCCTGAATGCCGACAAACACCTCGCTCATCAGCGACAGGCGAGTGGCCGAACCGATCGGCTGGGTGAATTGCAGGCGCTCGCGCAGGCGCAGCGCGGGCCGAGGGGCGCCATCGATGAACCGCTCCTCCAGCCGCGAGCGCAGCGCAAACGGGCCGCTATAGAGTGTCACCTGTTCATGCGGGCGGACTTCGCCCGGGCCATCGGCATCGACATAGGACAGCCCGCCGCCGATACTGATCCATTCGACCGGCCGATAATCCACGGTGCCACGCAAGAATATCTGGTGGCCGCCCCGGCGATCGTCGCGGAAGCGGTTGGAGATGTCGAGTAGCGCGGTGGCGTCGTCGGCCACATTGCCGGATGCGGCGAGTGTCGCCCAGAACTGCACATCGTCGTCGCCCGCACGGGCCGCGGTTGAGGGGAACAGCGCGAGACTGGCAAAAAGCGCTGACAAGCCGGTTGTGCGGAACATGGCGCACGTTATACCGGCGCCCGATCCGACAGACCAAACAAGTCCTGCTGCAGGTGCACCATGAAATTCTTCGCTGACACTGCCGAAATCGCCGAAATCGAGGATCTGGCCGCCACCGGCCTGCTCGACGGGGTGACGACCAACCCCAGCCTGATCGCCAAATCGGGCCGTGACTTCATGGAAGTGACGAAGGAAATCTGCGCCCTGGTCGAAGGCCCTGTCAGCGCCGAAGTGGTCGCGCTCGACCATGCGACGATGATGAAGGAAGCCGAAGTCCTGCGGAAGATCGCCGACAATGTCTGCATCAAGGTGCCGCTGACCATCGACGGGCTGAAGACCTGCAAGGCGCTGACGGGCGACGGCACGATGGTCAATGTGACCCTGTGCTTTTCCGCCAACCAGGCGCTGCTGGCGGCCAAGGCGGGGGCGACATTCGTTTCGCCCTTCGTCGGCCGGCATGACGATAACGGGTTCGACGGGATGGATCTTATCCGCGATATCCGTTTGATTTACGACAATTACGACTTCGACACCGAAATCCTCGTCGCCTCGGTGCGGCATGTCGTCCATGTGCTTGAAAGCGCGCGGATCGGGGCCGATGTGATGACCGCGCCGCCCAAGGTGATCAAGTCGCTGTTCAACCATGTGCTGACCGACAAGGGCATCGAAGGCTTCCTCAAGGACTGGGCCGCGACCGGGCAGTCGATCCTCTAAGCAAGCACATTGGCAGAAGAAACTCCCCTCGACCGTTTCAAGCTCGTGCTCACCGGCACGAGCCGTGCGCTCGCGCAGGAGCCGGAAATCGAGCTGGCGTGGAGCGCCGATGCGCCCTCCATGGCGGGCAAGAACCTGCGCGTGCCCCTGCCGGGGCGCAACCTGCCGCCCGACCAGGCGCGCGAGGCGCGCGGATTTGCCGACAGTTTCTCGCTGCGGCTCAAACACCATGACGAAGGGCTGCACGCGCGCTCGGCCCCGGCGGAACCGTCTGCCCGCGCGTGTTACGATGCGGTGGAGCAGGTCCGTTACGAGGCGCTCGGCTCGCGCGATTATGCCGGGATTCGCGACAATCTCGACGCCGCGCTGATGGTGCGCATGGGCGCCGATCCGATCACCCGCGCGCAATCGGCAGACGATGTGCCGGTGCAGGCGGCGATTGCGCTGCTGCTGCGCGAGAAGCTGACCGGCCAGCAGGTGCCCGAACGGGCCAGCGCGGGCGTGGAAATGGTCCGCGAATGGATCGAGGACCGCGCCGGGGGCGATATCGACAAGCTGGCTCATTCGATCGAGGATCAGAAGGCATTTCAGTCGCTTGCGCTCGACATGTTGCGCCATCTCGAACTGACCCAGGCCGAGGAAACGCCGGACGACGGCGATTTCGACGACGATGACGACCAGACCGGCGAGGACGAGAACGAGCAGGACCAGGACGACAGCGGCGATGCCGGCGATCCGCAAGCCGCCGAAATGGCCGGTGAGATGGGCGAAGGCGAAGACGACGGCGACACCCAGACCGAGGTCGAATCCGAAACCGAGATGAGCGAAGGCGATCCGGGCGAGGATGGCGAGGAAGGCATGATGCCCGTCCGGCCCAACCGCCCGTGGACCGACCTGCCCGAAAATTTCGATTACAAGGCCTATACCGAGAAGTTCGACGAGGTCGTCGAGGCGACCGAATTGTGCGATTTCGAGGAACTCGACCGGCTGCGCGCCTATCTCGACAGCCAGCTGACCGGCCTGCAAGGCATCGTTACGCGGCTTGCCAACCGCCTGCAGCGCCGCCTGATGGCACAGCAGAACCGCAGCTGGGACTTCGACCAGGAAGAGGGGCTGCTCGATGCCGCGCGGCTCGCGCGCGTGGTGATCAGCCCGGGCCATTCGCTGAGCTACAAGATCGAACGCGATGTCGAATTCAAGGACACGATCGTGACCTTGCTGATCGACAATTCCGGCTCGATGCGGGGGCGCCCGATCAGCATCGCGGCGATCAGCGCCGATATCCTCGCGCGCACGCTCGAACGCTGCGGGGTGAAGACCGAGATCCTCGGCTTCACCACCCGTGCGTGGAAGGGCGGGCAAAGCCGCGAGGCGTGGCTGGCCGATGGCAAGCCGGCCAATCCGGGCCGCCTCAACGATCTGCGCCACATCCTCTACAAGAAGGCGGACGAGCCGTGGCGCCGTGCCCGCCGCAATCTCGGCCTGATGATGCGCGAGGGCCTGCTCAAGGAAAACATCGACGGCGAGGCGCTGCTGTGGGCGCACAATCGGCTGCTCGCCCGACCTGAAGATCGCCGCATCCTGATGGTGATTTCCGACGGCGCGCCGGTCGACGATTCCACGCTCAGCGTCAATTCGGCGGGCTATCTCGAGCAGCATCTGCGCAAGGTGATCGACTGGATCGAGAAGCAGAGCCCGGTCCAGCTGGTCGCCATCGGCATCGGCCACGACGTCACCCGCTACTACAAGCGGGCAGTGACGATCATGGATGTCGAACAGCTTGGCGGGACGATCATCGAACAGCTCGCGGATCTGTTCGAAACAGATTGATTTCCGCTTGCCCGACAAGGGGTTTGAGGTCACTCCTGCCAAATCTGGAGGGGGGCTTCCGCATGATCGATTCGCGCCGACGCGCCTTGTTGTATGTGCCGCTGTTACTGGCTGCCGTGCCTGTCTCGGCACAGGACGTCGATTGCTCCAGTCCGCCTGAATCCGACCTCGGCGACGCCGCCGATATGGCGATGTGCGGACCGGACGAGCGGGTGCGCCCGGTTCCGGTCCCCCAAAGCGCCGAGCCGGCAACTACCGCGGGCGAACCTGGGCAAGCCGACGCGATCGACGAAACCCCGTTCGCGGCCGCCCCCAGCCTCACCATTCCCAAGCTGACGCCGGTGACTATCGAGATAGTCGGCGAACTGGGCAGCAAGCTCAGCAAATCGGGCGATCGCTTTCCGATCCGGTTGGCGGCCCCGATTATCATCGACGGTGTCGAGGTCGTCCCGGCGGGCGCGCAAGGCGAGGGCGAGGTGATCCACGCCAAGAAGGCAGGCGCCCTCGGGGCTGGCGGCGAGCTGGTGCTGGCTGCGCGCTACGTCATGGTCGGCGGCCGCCAGCTGAAACTGCGCAGCTTCAAATGGCAGGAAGAGGGCGAGGCGAAGGACAAGGTGAACACGGTCAACGCGATCGCCGTGGGCTCGGCGGCGGCGGTGCCGCTGCTCGCCTTTGCGGGCTTTTTCATCAAGGGCGGCCAGATCACGATACCACCAAGGACATTGGCGGTGGCCAAGACGGCCGAGGATTTCATGCCGGCGGCGGAGGTCGGCATGGATGCAGGAGAGACGGGCAGCGACGCTCCGCCCGAAGCTGTTCCAGGGGACAATGATCAAAATGACTAACACACTCCGCGTGCTCGCCGGGGCCGCATTGCTCGCTACCGTTGCCAGCCCGGCGCTCGCCGCAGCCGAGAAGCAGACCGGGGAGGAAATCGTCCTCCCCGCACCGCCCGAAGGGCAGGGCCAGATCGTGTTCTACCGCAATGGCGGGATGGGCATGGCCATCGGTTGTTCGGTCAACGAGAATGGCGAAAAGGTCAGCTCGCTCGGCGTCGGGCGTTATTTCG
Source organism: Sphingomonadales bacterium (assembly GCA_014763545.1). Classification (GTDB taxonomy): domain Bacteria; phylum Pseudomonadota; class Alphaproteobacteria; order Sphingomonadales; family Sphingomonadaceae; genus JACXVD01. Next base: position 9,656 of record JACXVD010000009.1, on the reverse strand, counting down.
TGATGAATACCACGCCCGGTCGCCACGAGTTCACCGTGAAAAGCGAAGCCAAGGATGTGCTCGCGCTCGAGGTTGAGGACGGTGAACGGCAGTTCGCCAAGTGCAAGATCAAGATGGGCATCATGGTCGGTCGCCCCGATCTTCGCCCGTCGGACGAGAATGAATTTCGCGCTTCCAAGGGCCTCAAGCTGGTCGATGACGACGACATGGGCCCGGCGCCCGGTGCGGTGCGCGGGGCGGACATGCCCGGCGGTGTGGCAAGCTCTGCCGATGAGGGCGAGGAAGCCAGCTCCGGCGACGAGTGAGCGCAAAAACACCGCCCGGCTCGCAGGCCGGGCGGTGTGATTTCACGGGCTGCGGCAGCACATGCCCGGGGGAATGTCTGGAATATACAATGACTCGCGCGATGCGCGTGGGTAGGCTTCGCAAAAGCCACAAATAGCAGGGTCGCCGATTCGGAATGTACGGGGTGCAGTTGCGCTCGCGTTTTTCTTTGGGGGAACGGCACTGTGCGATTGCTGTCGGCTTGGTCCATGTGGGCCACGGGCCTGTTTGCGATAATTGCAACGCCGCTGGCTGCGCAGGAGCGGCCGGTGTTGCTGCGCGACAGTTTCCCCATCGGCGCGAGCGGCGGCATTCTCTGCCAGGTCCAGGATCGCAGCGTCGGCAACCCCGCGCGCCAGACGATGTTCGATCGCAACTGGGCGGTGGTCTGCCGCGACAGCGCGCGGCCGGTATCTACCGTCTATGCCTTTCGCGAACCCGTTTCCGCGCCAGAACAACTCGTCGAGCGCAGCCGCCGCGAAAAGGTCGAATGCGCCGAAGCCGCCGCCCGCGTCGCCGGGGTGGATGGATTGCTGCGGCGCCAGTGCATGGTCAGCGGCACGTCGCTCGGCTGGTCGGTCTATGCGATCGTCCGCGGGGGCACGACCTACATCGCCGACGGCTTTTCCGCCTATGACAGCGCCACGATGCTGGCGCTGCTTTCGGTGCTGGAGGACCGCCCGGCGCAGGGTGTGATCGACGTTGCCACCACATCGGTCAGCGATCCCTTCGCTTTCGCCCGCATCCAGGCCGAAACGCTGGAGCCGGGCCAGGCGCTGGCCGAGGGATACCGCCGCAATCTGGGCGGTGACTATGCCGAGGCGGCCGCCTATTTCGAAACGCTGCAGCAGCGGCTCGAGGGGGAGCGCGACACGCAGATCAACCCCGGCGAATTCCTCGTCAACCGGGCGCTGCAACGCTCCAACCTCGGCCAGTTCGGTGAGGCCGACCGGCTGTTCATCGAAGCCGAGCCGCTGACTGCGAACGATCCCGTGGCCGCGCGGCTGCAGCGCAATTTCGAAGCCATCAACCTGATCAACCAGGGCTATGTCGAACAGGCCATCGCCCGGCTCGACCGGCCGATCAGCGCCGGGCTGCCCAGCGCCGAAGCCTTCGCGCAGGGGCTGGAGATCAGCGAACCGATCGCCGCGCGCATCAATGGGGAGGGCGACGGCGGCGGGCTGCTGGGTTTCGTCGACGAGGTCAAGCTCTCGCCGCTCGAACGGGCCGCCATCCTCGATGCCCAGGCTTTGCAGGTGCGCGGTACCGCGCTGCGCCTGCTGGGCCGCCCGGCAGAGGCCAAGGCGGCGTTGCTCGATTCCTATGCCAAGGCGGTGGCGGTGCGCGATGGGCGGGTGACTTCGATTGCCAGGCTGCGCGCACAGGTGCTGGGAGAATTGGGGCTGATCGCGGAAGGTGAGGGCGATCTTGGCGGAGCGGAGAATTTCCTCCAGTCCGCCATCGCCATTCTGGAGGGGCAATTCCCGCAGCGGCGTGCCGTCAGTGGCGCCAAGGCGCGGTTGGGTGCGTTTATGCTGCGCCATGGGCGCGAGGCGGAGGGGCTGGCGCTATACCGCGAAGTCGTGGGCCTTTCGATCGGGCAACGCGATGCCGCCACCGGTTTTTCGAACCAGCTGTTCCCCTATTTCGCGCTGATCGCCCCCAGGGTGGAAAGCGATCCTGCTGCGGCGGATGAATTCTTCCGTGGCTCGCAAATCCTGGTTCGTCCCGGCGTCGCCGAAACGCAGGCGGTGTTGGCGCGCGAATTGAGCGCAGGCGATGGCGAAGCGGCCCGCTTGTTCCGCCAGTCGACCGATCTCGCGCGCGAAATCGAGCGTAGCCGCATCCGCTATGCCGCGCTGGGCAGCGTCGAACAGACCGCGCAAACCCGCGCCGCGCGCACCGAACTGGCGGCCAGCATCGACACGCTGGAGGCCGAGCAGATGCGTACCCAGGCCGAACTGGCGAAATATCCGCAATATCGCGTCGTCGCGCCGCGCTCGCTCGACCTTGCGCAATTGCGGGCAGTGCTCCGCCCCGGCGAAGCCTATGCGCGGCTGGCCGATGTCGGCGGGCAGATGTTCGTGTTTTACGCCGATCGCGATGGGGCCAAGGCGTGGGCGCTGGGGATCGGCGAAGAGGAACTGGGGCAGCAGGTCGATACGGTGCGCGCGTCGATCTCGCTGTTCGATGGCGGGCAATATCTCACCTATCCCTACGACATCGAAGCCGGACGCAAGCTCTACGTGACGCTGTTCGGCCCGGTCGCGGATCGCATGGCGAGCGTGAAGCACCTGATCTTCGAACCCGATGCGGCCATGCTGCGCCTTCCGGTCGAGGTGCTGGTGACCGACGATGCCTCGGTCGAACGCTATCTCGCGCGGGTCAATTCCGGCGGGGATCCTTACGACTTCACCGGCACCGCCTGGCTGGGGCGCGACCGGATGGTGAGCACCGCCGTATCCGCGCAGAGCTTCGTCGATGCGCGCGAGGCGCCGCGCTCGGCAGCGACGCGCGAATATCTCGGCCTCGGAGACAATGCGCCACTGGGCAAAGACCCGCCGCCCGCCATTGCCGCCAAATTGCAGAGCAAGGACAATCCTTGCGCATGGCCGCTCGATCAGTGGAACCGGCCGATCGACCCGTCGGAGCTTGAAAACGCGCGCGCCATTGCCGGCGGGACAGGATCGAGCCTGATGATCGGCAGCCAGTTCAGCGACACGGCGGTGCGCGGCAGGCCAGACCTCGACCAATACCGTGTGCTGCATTTCGCGACCCACGGGCTGGTGACGGCGCCGAGCCCGGCATGCCAGGCACGGCCCGCGCTGCTGACATCTTTCGGCGGCGACGCGTCGGACGGCCTGCTGTCGTTCGACGAGATTTTCGACCTCGATATCGACGCGGATATCGTCATCCTGTCGGCCTGCGACACGGCGGGGCAGGCGAGCGTGCAGGCCACCCGCGAGGCTGGGTTGGGATCGGGCGGCGGCACCGCGCTCGACGGGCTGGTCCGCGCCTTCGTCGGCGCAGGCAGCCGCGCGGTCATCGCCAGCCACTGGCCCGCGCCGGACGAATTCGATGCGACCAAGCGACTGATGGACGGCATGTTCCGCTTCGGTCGCAACCGCGACGTGGGCGATGCGCTGGCGGCATCGCGCCGCGAGTTGATGGACCGGCCGGATACGTCGCACCCGTACTACTGGGCAGGTTTTGCGATCATCGGCGATGCCGCCCGGCCATTGTTGTCGGACCCGGCGGCAGGGTCGGCTGCTGCGACGCAGACCGGCCAATAGCCCGCAGCGGGCAGCAATTTTGCAGGGGAGCGCATGAGCAGCTTGAATTCCTTTCTGATCTCGACCGGGCTCGCCTTGAGCGGTGTGCTGGTGGCGGCATCCGGTGCCCAAGCGCAGGCTGTGCCCGGCGGAGCGCCGACGCGCGAGGAGGTCCAGCGCGACCGGCTGGAACAGCAGCTGCGCACCGGCGGCCCGGCGGTGAGCGTACAGGGAGAGGTCGAGCGTGCGCCATGTCCGCTGGCCAATCCCGAATTCGCCGCGCTCAAATTCACTCTTTCGCGCGCCGAATTCAGCGGGCTGGAGGCGATCGACGCGTCATTGGTCGACGCTGCGTGGCAGGATGATGTCGGCAAGGAATTGCCGGTCGCGGCCGTGTGCGAAATCCGCGATCGCGCTGCCACGATCCTGCGCCAGCATGGTTATCTCGCGGCGGTGCAAGTTCCCGCGCAGACGATCGATGGCGGCGTCGTGCGCTTCGACGTGGTGCTCGCCCGGCTGACGCAGGTGCAGGTGCGCGGCGATGCCGGGCCATCGGGCCGCCAGCTGCAGAAATATATCGACAAGCTGACCGGCCAGCCGGTGTTCAATATCGACGACGCCGAACGCTATCTGCTGCTCGCACGCGATATTCCGGGGCTGGACGTGCGGCTGACGTTGCAACCCGCGCCGCGCGATCCGGGCACGAAGCCGGGCGATGTGGTGGGTGTGTTCAACGTCGTGCGCACACCGGTCTATGCCGATGTGAATGTGAGGAACTACGGCTCCAAGGCGGTTGGCCGTTTCGGCGGGCTGGCCCGGATGCGCTTTACGGGGCTGACCGGGCTGGGCGACGAGACGGTCGTCAGCTTCTTCTCGACCGCCGATTTCGAAGAACAGCGCGTCGCACAGGCGAGCCACGAGTTTCGTGTGGGCGGCGAGGGGCTGACGCTGGGCGGGTCCTTCACCTATGCCTGGACGCGGCCCGATGTGCCGGGGCCGGATGCGTTCCGTTCGCGCACCATGGTCGGCAGCCTTTATGCCAGCATGCCCTTCGTGCGGAGCCAGCGGGCCAATCTGTCGGGCACCGGCGGCCTCGACATTATCGACCAAGATACGGATTTCTCGGGCCTGCCGCTCTCGCGCGACCATTTGCGGGTCGCTTTCGCCAGGGCGGATTTCAGCGCGATCGACGGCGACAGCATCCTCGGCCGCAAGGGCTATTCCGCCGCCGAGCCGCGCCTTGGCGTGATCGGCTCGCTCGAACTGCGCCAGGGGCTGGGCGTGCTGGGGGCGAGCGATGGCTGCGGCGCCGGTTTTGCCAATTGCCTCGTGCCGGGCGTGGTGCCGCCCAGCAGGCTTGATGGCGACCCGACCGGTTTCGTCGTGCGGGGCGAGGGCAGGCTGGAATTCCGCCCGACACCGCTCGCGAAGTTCAGCCTGCGCCCGCGTTTCCAGTATTCGCCCGATGCGCTGCTCAGCTTCGAACAATTTTCGGGCGGCAACTACACCGTCGGGCGCGGATACGATCCCGGCGCGATCATCGGCGACAGTGGCTTCGGCATCCAGGCGGAGGTCGCCTATGGATCCCTGATCCCGGAAACGGCCGATGGGCTGGCGTGGCAATATTTCGCCTTCGTCGATCATGCAGAGGTGTGGACGAAGAATATCCCGGGCGACCCGCAGGGAATTACCTCTTTCGGCGGGGGGCTACGCGGCACGATTGCGCGCCAGGCCTCGCTCGAAGTGGTCGCGGCGGTCCCGCTGGAACGTGCGCCCTTTGCGACCCGCAAGGGTGACGCGCGGGTGCTAGTCACGCTGACGGTGCAGCTGGCGCCGTGGCACAAATGATGGATGGAGGCACCGCGCCCCACGCTGCGGTGAAGGATCGGACGATGGCAAACAGCGGCAATTCGGCACAGGCGCACCGGGCGGCAAAGCGCAGCATGCGGTATCGCTGGCTGCTGCAGGCATCGGCGATTGCAGGTGCGGCGATGGTCGGCACGCTCGATTCCGGGCCGGTGCTGGCGCAATCCACCCCGCTCGTCGCCCCGCGGATCAATGGCGGCGCGGCGGTGCAGGCCAATGAACAATTCATCCAGGGCAGCGGCAGCGTAACGCGCGGCGCGACCAAGGATCAGGTGCAGATCAATACCCCCACCGCGATCATCAACTGGACGACGCTCGACACGGCGACGGTCGACACCACCACCGACTACGTCAACTTCCTCCCGGCCGGGACGGAAATGGAATTCGTCGGCACCGGCAGCGACTATACGGTGCTGAACCGGATATTCTCCACCCCCAACGGCTCGGGCCAGTATCGCGGCATCGCCTTCGGCGGCACGGTGACCAGCCGGTTGAGCGCCGCAGGCCCGATCGGCGGGAATGTGTGGTTCTACAGTCCGGGCGGCATCCTTGTCACTGCGGGCGGCGTGTTCAACGTGGGCAGCCTGGTGCTGACCACCAGCGACCTGTCGTCGATCGACGATGGCGGCGCGACGATGAATTTCGGCGGGGTCACCAATCCCGGCAGCTCGGTCATCATCGACGCCGGGGCAAGCATCAACGCCCTGAACGAGGGCAGCTACGTCGCCGTGTTCGCGCCGCGTGTCGAACAACGCGGGACGGTGACGACCAATGGCTCGACAGCCTATGTCGGGGCCGAAACCGGACAGCTGAAGATCGACAACGGGCTGTTCGACATTTCGATCGGCGTCGGCACTGCGGATGCCAACGGCGTGTCGCACACCGGGACCACGACGGGTCCGGCTGCCAAGGCGGTGGCGGGCCCAGGCGGCTTCTCCAATCCCGATTCGCAGGCGATCTACCTGGTCGCCGTGCCCAAGAACAATGCGATCACCATGCTGGTGGGCGGTTCGATCGGTTACCAGGCGGCGGATTCCGCTTCGCTGACCAGCAATGGCCAGATCGTCCTGAGTTCGGGTGCAGGGGTGCAAAGCACCAGCGGCTTCACCAGCCCGACCGTCACCCTCGATCCCGACAGCGGCAACGCGGTTGCGGGCGGGAATATCGACGTTGGAAGTGCCACGTTCACCTCGGATACGAAAGCCTACGCCAGCGGCACGGTCGATCTCGTCGCGCAGTCCGGCGAAACGCTTTCGATGGGCGGCGATCTTCTGGGCAGCTACGCGCTCGATGTCGCAGCCGATGCCGGGATCGACTTTGGCGCGGTCGGCACCGGATCGGTCAATATCCTCGGCGATGTATCGCTCGATGGCGGGAGCGATCGCGCCACCGGTGCGCCGGTCAACATCGTTGCCGACGGGGGTACGGTAAACATCGGGGGCACGCTCGATGTCGACACGAGCGGGAGCGGGCGCGACGATTTCTTCATCATCCGCGACAATGGCAACACCGGCATCGGCGAGGATGCGGTAGGCGGCGCAATCGGCGTAAGCGTTGTGAATGGCGGCGACCTGACGGTTGGCGGCCTGACGACGCTCGATGCCAGTGCGCAGGGCGGCAAGGGCGAAGTGAGTTCCGGCAGCGCCACGGGCGGCAACGTGTCGGTCACCATCGGCGGAGCCGGTTCGGCCGCGAATTTCGCGGGCGGAATGGCCATTTCCACCGCTGCCTCCGATGCTGCGGCGGGCAAGATCGGTGGCGGCGGGACGGCCGCGCAAGGGTCGGACAGCACGGCGGGCAATGTTTCGCTGATCGTCAATGGCGGGACGCTCGACGCCGGTTTTGTCCAGATAGATGCCACGGCAGACGCCACCAGCGGCGGCGACAGCACGATCGTCCAGGACAACAAGGCGACATCGGGCGATATCACGATCCGCTTCACCGGCGGCACGCAGGATCTGGGGAATATCCAGATCTTCAGCAACACAATTGGCGCCACATCGTTCGATGCGACTGGCAACGCCTATGAATCGACCGTGTCGCAGGGGGCGGTCGATTTCCTCCTCGACGGGTCGCAAACATCGCTGGCGCAGGATTTCAGCGTCTATACCGGCTCTTCGATTTCCGACCCCGCTGCCGCAGTCACCACCGAATTCCGCATCACCAACGGGACGCAGCTGACCGTTGGTGGCAATTTCAGCTACAGCGGCAACAATCCGAACGACGCGATCACCCTGACAGTCGACGGCGGCTCTACCGTCAATGTCAGCGGCGTCCTGGGCTTCTACAGTTCCGGATCGACCAACAGCGTGGATGCCAGCCAGGGTACGACCATCACGCTGAATATCGACAACGCGTCGGTCACCGCCGCATATGTCGAGCTGAACAGTTCGCTGACCAATAATTCCTTCGAAAACGTCGATGTCAGCGGCGGCATCGTGGGCATCAACCTGACCAATGGCGCATCGCTCGATGCGGGAACGCTCTATATCGATTCCAATGCGTTTGCGTCCGCGACGGGCAGCAATGCGAGCGGCGGCCAGGTTTCGATCCTGGTGGATTCGAGCACGCTTCGCGCCACGGGCGGAATGTTCATTTCAGCCAATGGCCTGTCTGCGCCCAGCGCGGTCAACGGCACCAATATCAACACCGCGGGGCGTGGCGGAACGGTGATCTTTACGCTCACCGGCAGCAATCCGGTGGCTGTGCTGGGTGATCTGGGGGTCACCGCCGATGGGAGCTTCGGCGGCTTCTCCGAGCTGGCACTGGGTGCTGGCAGCGGTTCCGGTTCGGGTGGCGCGTCGCCGCTCGTGGCCTATGCGCCGCTTGCCGGGGGCAGCAGCGGGCTGGGCGATGGCGGCAATGCGGCGGGTGGCAGCGTTACCTTCAATCTCGACAGCGGCAGCTTCACCGCTGGCGACATGTCGATCAGCTCGAGCGGTTACGGCGAAGACGGCAGCAGCGGGATCTATGACGACGGTGTGAATCCGCCGGTCGGCTATGCCGGCAAGGGCGGGACCGGCACCGGCGGAGACGTGACGCTCAACCTCAATGGAGCATCGCTCACGGCCAATTCGCTGGTGGTTTCTGCCAACGGGCTGGGCGGATACGGCGGCTATGGCGACTTCGATTTCGGGGGTTCCGCAGCGACCGGGGCGGCCGCGGGCGACGGCGGCGATGGCATTGGCGGGAACGCCACGATCAATGCCAATTCCGGCACGATCAATGTCCCGACGATTGCCATCCGCGCGCTGGGCAACGCTGAAATCTTCACCTTCAGCAACACCAATTACCTCTACACCTATGGCTCGGGTGGTTATGGTTTCGGCGTCAACGGCGGCAATGGCGGCAACGGGACAGGGGGGACGGCGACGTTCAACCTCGTTGGCGACGCAGTCATCAACACCGTCAACGTCGATGTGGATTCGACCGGCTACGGCGGCCTTGGCGGCGGGTCTTACGCCACATTCGACGTCAACAGCGTGCAGCAACCCGGCGGCCTGGCTGGGCGAGGGGGCAATGCCACCGGCGGCACATCGGTGTTCAATGACACTTCCGGCACGATCGGGTTCCAGCAATTCAACGTTTCGGCCAATGCCTTTGGCGGCACTGGCGGCGATCACAGCGCTTTCAGCAGCAACGGCGCGACCGACAATGGCGGCGACGGGGGCGATGCAACAGCCGGGTCGGCGACCGTCAACCTGAACCAGGCCGAGACTACCGGCGCGGGTTTCGGGATTTCGGCCTATGCCATCGGCGGAGCCGGCGGGTCCGGGCTGGTAGGCGGTGGCGGCGGCGCGGCGCAGGGCGGCGCGGCGACGCTGAACGTCAACAATGTAGCCGTTGTGGTGGGCAATTTGCTGCTCGATACCTCCGCATTGGGCGGGGACGGCGGTGCGGCGGACAATCCGGCGGGTGACGGGGGCGTGGGTGGCAATGCCACGGCGGGTACAAGTCGGCTCTATGCGACCGGGCCTGGCGCGTCTTTCACCGCCAGCTCTCCGATTGCGATCTCCGCCGAAGGCCAGGGCGGTCTGGGTGCGGCAGGCGGCAGCAACCCCAACGATACCGGCGTAACCGGGAATGGCGGTGCCGGGGGCAGCGGCACCGGGGGGCTGGTGCAGGTCGTGGCCAATGCAGGCGCGACGATCGACTACTCGGTCGATTCCTCCACCGCGGCCGGCGGCTTCGGGG
>JACXVD010000074.1 GCA_014763545.1 Sphingomonadales bacterium | reverse complement strand
CCCACCGCCACCTCCGCCTCCACCTCCGCTTCTCCCCATCGATCACTCCGATCTGCGCACAGTCGCGCAGGCCGAGGACTTCGGTGAGCCTGGCGCGGCTATCGGTGTAGAGCGCGACCGCGTCCTTGAAGCGGGAGATGGCGGGTGCATCGACGGCGCTGGCGCGGAAGCTCTCCAGGTGCGCCATGACGCGATCGGCGGTCGCGCCCTGGGCGGAATGTATGGTCCTCACCCACCCTGGCCGGATATTATGTTGAACTGGCGCTGCAATCCTGACGCTTGCCGCGTGTGGTCTTCCATCCATGGGAAACAGGTGTCACGGCCCGATCGGCGCGCTGCTACCGCGAACTGTCTCAACCAGATCGACGACGGCCAGGCCGGTGTACGGCTGCCACCCGTCACCCGCTCCGCCGCAATGACGCCCCCGCATACGGATCGTAATCCGCCGGCGGCAGATCGCCGCGCAGGTCCTCCGGGGTTGGCGGCGGATCGGGCGGCGGCGCGCTCACCTCGCTTCCGGCACCTGTAAGCGCCGCCGCGATCACCGGTGCGCCGAGCAGCACGAAGCAGCCCAGCACGATGCGCAGTCCCTGCCGCACCGGCATCCGCCCGGTGACCATCATAAACCCGATCGTCGCCACAGCGATCACGCACAGGCTGGTCGCAACGCTGCCGAGCAGAGTTTCGGTGATCCAGTCCACCGCTTCAGCCAGCGCGGGCGCTCCATTCGGCGCGTAACCTGCCTTGTAAGCTCCCGCCAGCAAGCTCATTCCGCCACCATCACCTGTGCCACACGCCGCCTTCCCTCGTGTCGTTCGAGCTGGACGAAGACGTCCACACTCTCGCGCACATAGTGCCTCACATCGTCGCGCGAGAGGCGCGATCCTGCCTGGAGGACCAGCAGCGCCAGCTGTTCGACCGCGCGTTGCGGTGTGTCGGCATGGATGGTTGTCATCGAGCCTGGATGCCCGGTGTTGACCGCGCGCAGGAAGGTAAAGGCCTCGATCCCGCGCAACTCGCCGAGGATGATACGATCGGGCCGCATTCGCAGCGCTGCGATCAGCAGATCTTCTGCTGAAACATCCGCTTCGCTCAATTGCCCGCGTGCGGCGATCAGACCGACGGCATTGGCATGCGCCAGCCGCAGTTCCTCGGTGTCCTCGATCAGGATCAGCCGCTCTTCAGGCGATATTTCCTTAAGGAGCGCGTTGAGGAAGGTCGTCTTCCCGGTCGACGTTCCACCGGAAACGAGAATATTGCGCCGCGCCCTGACCGCATCGCCCAGTGCTGCCGCTACCTCCCGCCCTCCCAAGGTGCGGTAGCGGCGCTCGCGATCCATCTGCGCGCTGCCCGCCTCAAGTTCCGCGAAGGCGTCAGCATCTTCCCAATCGGTGAGCGTCATGTCGGCTGCGACATGGCGGCGGATCGCCAGCACATGCCCGCCGCGCGTCGCCGGTGGCGCAACGATCTGGATGCGCGATCCGTCCGGCAACGAAGCGGCCAGCAGTGGCTGCGAACGACTGATACCCTGCGCGCTGGCGGAAGCGACCTGCCGCGCGAGCCGGGCAAGCAATTTCTCGTCGAGCGCAGGCTCTGCGAATAGTTCCGCCCTGCCGCCCAAGGTTTCGATCCACAGCTCGCCGGGGCGATTGATATAGATGTCGGTTACGTCTTCGCGCGCCAGCCATGGGGCGAGCGGGGCAAGGAAGTTGTCGAGATAATAGCCTGCTTCCAACCCGCACGATCCTCAATTGTCGACCGTCGAGAAATCGAGGTCGCGCGCCACGAAGACCGAAACGCTGGCCCCCTGCTGTACCTTGAGCGTCGGCTGGACCTGGCCGGGTTGCTGCAGCTGGACATTCTGCGTCGAGCCGGGAAGCGCGACGATCACCCCGTCGGTCGCCTTGCGGGTTGCGACGCCGACGCCGATGTCGAGGATCGATTGCAACATCGCCCCGCCGAATCGCTGGAAGAACTTGCTGTCGACCTTGCCCTTGACCCCTGCGCGGCCGAGCGGATCGGACGAGGGGGAATCGAGCGCGATGGTAACCCCGTCGGGACGGATCAACCGCGTCCACTGGATCAGCGCGCGGTTCTGGCCTTGCGAAAGGTCGGCGGCGTAGGTGCCATACAGCCGACTGCCGCGCGGGATGAGCACGCGGCTGCCATCAAAGCTGTGAACGTCACGCTGGACGAGTGCGCGCGCGGCGCCCGGGCGCGTCGAATCCAGCGCGGTCTCGAGGACTGCTGCGATCACCGTCCCCTGCGGAACGGTGAGTGATGGGTTGAGAAAGCGTCCGGCGCGCACCCGGTCATCGCCTTGCGCGCTTGCGGTCGGATTCTCGGCCTTCTGCACCACGACCTCGGGAGCGCGGGTGAGTGGCGGACCAAGCTCCCTGGCGGGCTGCATTTGTACCGAGGGCAAGCTCGGCGAAACATAGGTCGGGGGAGCTGTCCGTATGATCGGCGCGGACTGAATGGTCGGTGCCAATTGTTCGGTCGGCGCCAACGGACGGGGTGAAGCGCTCCCTGCCGGCTGCCACTCGTAGCCAGGCGGCAGAGCGAGCGGTGGGGGTGAAGCAATGCGCCCCGTGTCCACCACGGGATTGAGCGCGGTCGCCGGTGCCTGAATCGCTTCTCGCCGCGCGTTGAGAGCGGAAAACAGCCCTATGCCGCCGACAAGCAGAACCGCGAAGAAGGCCCACATGCCCAGATTAGACGGATTGGCGGTCGCCACGACCGGGCGGATATCCTGATCCTGGCTCGCTTCGCCGGTCACTGGCCGCCCTCCGGCGCACGGTTGCGTGAAGCGACTGCACGTTTCTTGTCGATGCGGAAGACGAGCTGTTCGTAGACCTGGTCGATCACGTAGAGATCGCCGCGCATGAACCCGTTTACCACCTGCTCGTCGCCTGCCGGTCCGATTGCGAATACTGCGGGCATGGCCTGGTCGGGTGCGAAACCGACAAAGGTTCGCGCGCCATCGTCGCTGATACTGGCCGGCCTGACGGCGCTGTCGCCCTTGAGGCGGTAGGCCCAGATTTGCCCACCCGGCGCTGGGGCTGCTGCGGGCTTGATGGCGTTGTCCACCCGATATGCCGCATTGCCAGCACCGCCATAACGGAACTGCACGAGATAGGCGGCGGTCAATCCGGTGCCGGTCTGCAGCACGAAGCTGTAGTGGCGCCGGTCTGTCTCGACATCGAGTGAGCCGGTTGCGACGGCGGATTGCGGGAATAGCGAGAAACTGTCGCCTTCGGCCGAGATCTTCACCTCGAACCCCGTCCCACCGCCAAGGATCGCCCGCTCGATCTGCTCGCCCGGCTCGAGCATGACAGTAAGCGCCGCTTGCGGCATCGCCGTGAGGAGCACGCGGTCGCCGGGAGAGTAGGCAATTGTCTGGAGCCGCGGATTGTCCTGCCCGAGCCGGGGAATGGTTTGCGCCGCTAGCGGCGCTGCGACGTAAAGCGCCAAGATCGGGATCAGGCGCTTCATTCTTGTGAGCCCTGCAACTGCTGTGCAGAACGGCGCGTTGGCGGCAGGGCCTCGTCGACGACAGGGGCCGGCGTTTCGGGAAGCGCTTCCGCATCGCGGCGATAGCGAGTGACCTGGAAGCCGAGCGGGTTCACCAGGCGATCCGCCTCACTCATCGCGGCGCTGGTGAAGGCAAAGTCAATTACGGCGACCCAGTGCTGCGCGGTCTGTGGCTGGGCCCCAAGATCCTGACGGATCGTATCGAAGCGCACGAGCGAGCGATTGGCGCCAAGCGAAGAGACGCTGCGGACCTCGACCCTCTGCACCGCACCGCGCGGCAGATAGGCGAGCGGGCTGAGCGGATTGGTCGCCTGCATCTGCCCCTTATAGGCCTGGCGAACCCGCGGGGCGGACCAGAGAGACACCTTGCGATAGTCGTCCTGCAGGTTGTCAGCGTAGAAGCCTTCCCTGGCGATCACATATTGTACCAGAAAGCTGCGCGTCAACGCGGTGTCGGGTGCCACCACCTGTGCATCGAGCGGGGCGAGGCGTTCGACATTGCCAGTCTGACGATCGACCAGAAGCGTGTAGGGTTCAACTGTCTTGAGCGGCGTGAGCGCCACGAGTGCGATGCCTTCGAGTACCGCGACGAGCGCTGCAACTGCCGCGACAGACCATGCCCGGCGCGCCGACCGCTCGAGGTCGTCGGTGACATTGCGCCCCCAGCTATCGGCGATCTCGATCCGGTCGAGGTCTATCTCTTCGCGCTTGCTCATGGCTGGTTGTCTCGAAGCTGTGCTGCCCGCGAACTGCGCAGCGATGACCGACGATAGGAGCTGCCGAGGCGCGTTTGCGGATCGGAGAGCGCGGTCGTCGAGGTCTGCGGGACATTCGTCGTGCGGTCCAGCCTGCGGATGGCCAGGCGTTCGAAGCCATAATGTTCTTCGCGGCGCATAAGCAACTCGACGCTGTCGGAAATTCGCTGCGCGCGGCTGCCACCCGATTGTACATCAATAGCTGGCGCGGCTGCAGGAAGCATCGGCGAGAAGCCCTGTTGGATGGTTGAGAAGTCGGGAAAGGCAGGAATACTGTTCCAGCCGCGATAGAACGCAACTTTGGCTAGCAGCCAGACCATGGCAAGCTGAACCAGTGCAAAGGCGAGTACCAGCGCAAAAATCTCGATCGGGGCGGAGATTGTCGCATAGCCTGCGGCCCTGAGGCGCAGGACGTCGGCCAGCCATGGCTCGATCAGCGCCAATTCCGCCGCCAGAGTGACACTGGCACCGAGAGATCCCACCATGACGAGCACAAGCCCCTTTAGCCAACCGGCGAACAGACCGCGTGCCTGCTCGAACAGCAGCAGTCCGGCCGCAAGCGGTGCAAGCGCAAGCAGCAGTCCGCCGGCGATCCGCAGCAGGCCCAGGACACCGATCGTCCTGGCAAGGAAGATCAGCCGCGTCCAGCCCATCGCGCGTTCGTCTTCCAATGCACCGCCGGTAAAACCAGAGCCTCGGCTTTGGCCGTCGATCAACTGACCGCTGACCCTGCCGGTACCGACATCGGTCAGGCGCACCAATGCGTTGTCGATATGCTGCAAACGCGCGGTGAGGGCACGCGGACTCGCGCCTTGTCCGTCACCTGCGATCGATGTCGCCACCTCTCCCGGGCCGTCAATCACCACATCGTAAACCAATGTGCGATAAGCTGGCCACGAGAAGGCGAGGGTCACCACCAGGCCAATCCGGATTGTATCGAACACGACATCGCGTACACCGGGGCCGGGACCGAACATGAGCCGTATGCCGTAAAGCGCGATGAAGATCGTCAGCAGACCGGTCAATAGCGTGCTGGCAAGCCCGCCGGGCTGGGCGAGCGCCTGATAGCCATAGCTGCCGATTACTTGCGCCTGGCAGTCGATATGGGTCAGCACACGGGTGAGGAAATCGTTGCCAGTGATGAGTGCGGGACAGCTCTCCATCACGCGGCTTCCTTGAGAAGTATGTCGAGCCAGTCGGACGGATCGGTACCGGGGCGGCTGACGATCTCGTCGAACAGGCGCACGGTGCTTTCGCGACCGGACAGGATGGTCAGCAAATCCTGCTGACTGGTCAGATCGAGACGCGCAACAACGCTTTCCTTGCCGTGACGGATCAGGAAACAGTGTGAGTTGTCGGGCAATGTGCGGATGAGTTCGAACTCATGGCGCGAAAGGCCGAAGCCATTGATATAGTCTTCGGCACGGGCGCGCGGGTTGATCATGAAAATCTGGGTTGCTGCCTGTTCGATGATCGCACTGGCGATCCGACTTTCCAGCGCGTCCTGCGCACTCTGGGTAGCAAAGCCGACGATCCCGTTGCGCTTGCGGATAGTTTTTTCCCAGTCCTTGATCCGGCGCACGAAAATATCGTCATCGAGTGCCTTCCAGCCCTCGTCGATCATGATGATCGCGGGGGTTCCATCGAGGCGCTCTTCCACCCGGTGAAAGAAATAGAACATGGCCGGCGTCCGGCAGGCCGGATCATCGAGGATCGCGGTCATGTCGAAACCGACGGTTTCCGCAGCAAGATCGGTCGTGTCGCGCTCATTGTCAAACAGCCACGCCCGTTCACCGTCGCCCCACCAGGGGCGCAACCGCGCGTAGAGATCGCCGGGGTGGGGCCGGTCTCCACCGCGGAACAGTTCGACCAGCCAGCGCAGGCGTCGACGTTCGAAGGGTTGCAGGAAATTGGCCTCGAGCGCTTCTCGCACCTGTTCGGCTTCACTTGTATCGACGCCGCCAGCGAGCAGGCCGATCCACTCGATCAGGAAGGCGTGGTTGGCAGGCGTGTCGGGCAACTGGAGCGGGTTGAGTCCACTCGGCATGTCAGGCCGCAGCCGGTCATAGGCTCCCCCGATCGCGCGGATGAACAGCTCGGCGCCGCGATCCTTGTCAAAGAAGATCGTGCGCGGGCGGAACTTGCGCGCCTGGGCGAGGAGGAAATTGAGCACCACTGTCTTGCCCGAACCTGACGGCCCGATGATCGTGAAATTGCCGAGGTCGCCTTGGTGGAAATTGAAGAAATAGGGGCCGGCAGCTGTGGTCTCGAACAGGCTGACAGCTTCGCCCCAGTGATTGCCATGCGCCTTGCCGACCGGGAAATTGTGCAGGCTGGCGAGCCCTGCAAAATTGGTGGTCGAAACGAGCCCGCGCCGCGCGATATACTTGAAGTTTGCTGGAAACTGCGCCCAGAAAGCCGGCTCGAGAGCGATGTCCTCGCGCACGGCGTTGATTCCCAGATCGGCAAGGATCGCAACCACTTCTGCAACCTGGCGATTGAGTTCACCAAGGTCGTCGGAATGGATCGCAATCGTGGTGTGGTGCTCGCCGAACCCCGCACGGCCTGCCGCCACCTCATCCTTGGCAACGGTCAGCTCGTCGCGCAGCGACAATGCCTCGTCTTCGGCGGAGCGCATGCGGCGCAGCGCGAGGTTCATCCGGCCCAGCGCCTCGGCGCGCTCGACGAATGCAAAGCTCTGACTGACGGTGAGCTCAAACGGCAGGCGATAGAGCTCATCGAACATGCCCGGCATGGTGCGGCCTGGATAATCCTTGACGGAGACCAGTGCGACGAAGCGGCGAGGCTGCCCCGCATGGGGAGCAAGCTCGACCGCGTCCTGCCCGAAACTGACCCGTCTTGCCGGGATGTGGTGACCGATGTCGCCATGGGGCAGCGCCATCGGCTGCATTTCGCCATTGAACAGACAGGCAAGGAACTCGAGGGGCTCCGAGCATTTGCTGCCACCCGCTTCATAGCAGGAGAGCAATTGGGGCTGGTACTGGCCGAGTGCAGCGACCAGCGCCTCGCGGGCGCTGTCAAGCGCGTGCTTGTCTGCAGCTACGAGGGCCGCATCGCGCTGGGCCGAGCGCGCCAACCATCCGCGCATTCGGTCTGCCAATCCAACGCGGCCCTGAAGCGGGCGGCGCACGATCGTGAGGAACAGATCGTTGACGTACAGCTGCTTGCCCGCCAGCCGTTCCCGCCAGCGCTCATTGAGATGGTGTGAGAAGCTGTCCGGATACCCGCCCTTCAGCGTCACGTCCGCACGACGACGGACCACGTGATGGTAGATCGCGAAGCGCGAAGATCCCAACGCCCGGAGCATCGCATCGCGCAGTTCAGCGCGATAGTTGAGTTCGCTGCTGTCGGCGGTTTCGAACAGCAGCCCGCCGAGTCTGATCGTCTGCAAGAGCAGCCCGTCACGGGTCTGTACTGTCACATCGTCCAGATGGCGGGCATAGGGCAGGTGCGCACCCGCCGGGGCCTCGCGCGCGACGACGCTGGGGTCGCGCGTCAGGGCCGGTAGGAGTTGCATCGCCACAACCTGTAGTTCCTTACCCGTGGACAATGCCGGACCCGCGCCAGCCAGAGGTCGAAGAAGCGCGGTTCACGCAGGCACACGAGCACCCCGACAAGGTGAATGCCAAGCGCTGCCGGGATGATCCACCAACTGCGAAAGACGAGGAACAGCTCGACGCAGATCACGACATTGATTACGAAGTAGCTATAGGTGACCCCGGCGAACATCTGCGGCCGGGTGAGCGCGACGAACAGGGTGCTGCTGTGCAGCCCGGCACTCGCGCGATCGTCATTCACCAGACCCGAATCCCCTCAGTTGGGCTATCAGTCTGAGTATTTGCGCAAGGATTGCAACCGCAATTGACTGGCGTTGGTCTTGAGCTGCGGTTTTCCACAGGACCTTATTCACTGTGATGCGAGTAGCGCGCGACTTCAAGCGAGGATTTTGACGCTCTCATGAGCGAGATTCAAGTGTGCGGTGCGCGCGAATGCGTTGTTGTCGCGAGCCTTCAACAGCGTGAAACTTCTCAGGAGTGCATGCTAGCATTCTGCACAGATTGCAGAAATATCTCCCATCATTGGCCCACGATGCTTGACATCGAATTTGTGAACCTTTCGATTGCGAAGTAATCGAACAGGGGATTCGTTGTGGGGACAATCAAGCTTCGAGTACTCCAGGTGAGCGGCCTGTTGCTTTCTTTGGCGCCATCGAGCGCACTGGCGACAGAGACCATCACCTACACCTACGATGCGCGCGGACGGCTCGTGAAGGTCGTCCATGCAGGCAGCGTGAACAATGCGGTCCAGACCGATTACACGCTCGACAAGGCAAGCAATCGCACAAAGGTGAAAACGACCAATGCGCCGAATTGAGATTGAGTTGGGCGCGCCTGCTATGCGGCAATGGACAGTCTCGAGTATGAGCAAGGCAGGGGCCGAACTCGTTTGTGCCTGTGCGTTTGCGATAGCAGTGAGCCAACCTGTGGCAGCTCAGACTGTTGGGGAAGGTGGTGGAGATCCTCCCGTCAATACCGATGCATTTGCTCCGCCCCCAGAGAAATTTGCTGTCAGCCCTGGAGGGGTCGATATGCGAACTGGCATCTACACCTTCCGGAACACCGACCTCAATATTGGCGATGCGAGCGAGAGTGGCGGTCTTGCTCTAGGGTCCGGACTCATTAGAGCCACCACGTGACGAAGGCTGCGATGGCGATAGTTGCCATGAAGGTTTTGATATTGCGGTCGAAGCGGGTGGCGACG
>JACXVD010000115.1 GCA_014763545.1 Sphingomonadales bacterium | reverse complement strand
CCCGCCCGAAATCGCCTCGGCCGGCATATCGGCATCGGCCTCCCAGTCTCGCTGCGGCGTGTGGGCATAACCTGCCGCCGGCGTTGCATGCGTAATCCTGGTCGTCGTGACGATGCCTGTTGCGAGCCCGGCTTCCTGCGCCATTCCGAACAATGAAGGGACCCTATTGGTGAGGCCCGAAGCGCAATCGTCCACGACGACTTCAGGGCCTACGCCAATCACGCCATTGCGGGTCTTGATGCCGGCAAGGATCGCGGTCGCGGTGGGCGCGCTGTCCGAGACCTGCCCGTCGTGCGAATAGGTCTTCACCAGCGCCGTGTGATCGAGCCGGTCCATCGCCGTGACATAGGATTCACCGTCGACCCCTGCGTTCTCGCCCGCCAGGATGCGCGCCGCGGTGAGGGTCGAGACCCCCATCCCGTCACCGATAAAGATGATTACATTGCGCGCCCGATCAGGCCGCTCTTCGGCAGCAAGCCGCGTGGCAAGCTCGGCTTCGCCCTGCTGGCGGTATTCCCGCGAAGTGGTCGCCTCTTGGGCCAACGAGGGCCCAGCGATGAGGGCAGAGATACAAAATGTGGCGGTCAGAAGAGAACGCGGCATGGAGGCAATCCTTTATTTCGATTCTGCTCGAATTGTCGATTGAATCGGCATACAGGGGCTTTATGACAAGTCCAACGCAATCGGGGATTCGCATGACGAAGAGCGATCAGATCTGGGCCGTCGATGCCCTCCAAGCCCTTGGGCACGAAACGCGATTGTCGGTCTTCCGCATGCTTGTGAAGGCGGGACCCGATGGGCTGATGGCGGGCGAGATTGCGCAGGGTTGCGGCGTTCCCGCCTCCACGATGTCGCATCACTTGGCAAATCTCGAGCGGGCAGGCCTCGCGACATCGCAGCGCGAGAGCCGGGTGATCCGCTACCGCGCAGATTACGCCGGCATGCGGCAGCTGCTCGCCTTTCTGATGGAAGATTGCTGCCAGGGGGATCCGCTGCTCTGCGCCGATTTCTCCGAGATTGCTGCCTGCAAGCCCTGATCACCAACCACCGCTCATTTCGAGGTTCTGATGTCTGACAAGGTCTACAACGTATTGTTTCTCTGCACCGGGAATTCGGCGCGCTCGATTCTGGGAGAAGCGCTGATGAACAGGATGGGCGAAGGCCAGTTCGCTGCATACAGCGCTGGTAGCCGGCCCAAGGGTGATGTGCATCCGATGGCGATCGAAGTGCTGGGCAACTTCGGCTATCCGACCGACGGCCTGCACTCGAAAAGCTGGGATGAATTCACGAAACCAGGTGCACCCGAGTTCGATTTCATCTTCACGGTTTGCGACAACGCCGCCGGCGAAAGCTGCCCTGTCTTTCCGGGCAAGCCTATCACTGCCCACTGGGGTGTCGAAGACCCCGCCGCGGTCGAGGGAGAGGGTCAGCGCAAGGCGTTCCTCGATGCCCTGACCTATCTCAAGCGCCGCATCGAACTGTTCCTTATGCTCCCGATCAAGAGCATCGACGAGATGGCGATGCGCAGCAAACTCGCCGAGATCGGGCGCGAGGAAGGCGCCAGCACCAAGGCACAGGCCAAAGACGGGGAAGCCCAATGACCTCCGACATCGTCATCTATCACAATCCCGAATGCGGGACCTCGCGCAACGCGCTCGCCATGATCCGCAATGCCGGGATCGAGCCGCACGTCGTCGAATACCTCAAAACGCCCCCCTCGCGCGCGATGCTGGAAAGCCTGATCGCGCGGGCCGGTATCACCCCTCGCGAGCTGCTGCGTGAAAAAGGCACGCCGTTCGCCGAACTCGGGCTCGACGATCCTGCCCTGTCGGACG
>JACXVD010000073.1 GCA_014763545.1 Sphingomonadales bacterium | reverse complement strand
GAATTCCGCAAGATCTCTGCCGGGTGCGGCGACTGCCTCGAAATCGCCACGCCCGAAGCCATGGTGCAGGGCGCGCGCATTCCCGATGCTGTGCGACTGGTCGATGTGCTGGCGATCAAGCGCGGTACCGAGCGGCCCAACGAGGTCGTGATCGTGCAGGGCCATATCGACAGCCGCGTAACCGATGTGATGGACGCGACCAGCGACGCGCCCGGCGCCAACGATGACGGATCGGGCACCGCGCTGGTAATCGAAGCGGCGCGCGCGCTGGCGGGCACGGAACACCCCACCACCATCGTCTTCGCCGTGCTCTCGGGCGAGGAGCAGGGGCTTTACGGCGGCAAGCTGCTGGCCGACTATGCCAAGGCACGGGGCTGGACGGTCAAGGCGGTGCTGAACAACGATATCGTCGGCAACAGCTGCGGGTCCGACGGCTATTGCGACGATACCCATGTGCGCGTGTTTTCCGAAGGGCCGCGTGCCGATCTTTCGGCGCAGGACCGCGCCGCGCAGCGCCGCTTCGGCGGGGAGAACGACAGCCCCAGCCGCAATCTCTCGCGCTGGCTCGACGGGCTCGCGGAGCAGGATTCCGGCGGGCTCGACGTGCGGCAGATCTGGCGTACCGATCGCATGGGGCGCGGCGGCGACCAGGTGCCCTTCCTCGACAGCGGCTATCCGGCCATCCGCTTCTCGGTCGCGGTCGAGAATTACAACGAACAGCATCAGGACCTGCGCACCCAAGGCGGCGTGGAATATGGCGACACGGCCGACAAGATGGACTTTCCCTATCTCGCGAAGGTTGCGCGGCTGAACGTCCGCGCGCTCGATGCGCTCGCCAGTGCGCCCATGCCGCCGGTGCCGACCGCCGATGCCGCGGTGCGCACCGATACGCTGGTCCAGTGGCAGGGTGTCGCCGGGGCCGCGACCTACCAGGTCTTCGCCCGCCGCACCGATGTTGCCGGCTGGGCCGAACCCATTGCGATTGTCGCTTCGGAGAGTCCCAGCGACGCCATGCCGGTGACCGAGGATCGCGACCGCAAGTTTTCCTTCACCGCCAAACTGCGTGGTGACGACTGGATTTTCGGCGTCGCTGCCTGCGCGGCAAGCGGCGCTTGCAGCCCCATCGCCAGCGCGGTGCCCGGCGGCGGGTTTGCCCCCATCGCGGCCCCCATCGCCAAGGACTAGGCTTTGGGCTAGGGGGCGGGGATGAAGAGCAACCCCAATCCCCCGCGCCACCATGGGATGCCGACCCGCGAACAGGTGATCGACTTCATCCAGTCGAGCCCCACGCCAGCCGGCAAGCGCGAAATCGCCAAGGCGTTCGGCCTCAAGGGGCAGGAGAAGATCGCGCTCAAGGCGCTGCTCAAGGACATGGCCGAAGAAGGGCTGATCGACGGTCGCAAGACCGCCTATCACCGCATGGGCGGCGTGCCCAAGGTCACCGTGCTGCGCGTGCTGGAAATCGACGATGGCGATGCCTATGCCATCCCCGACGCGTGGAGCCCCGACGATGCCAGTCCCCCGCCGCGGCTGAAGATCGTCGAGAAGAAGAAGGGGCCGGGCCGCATGCCTGCGCTCAAGCTGGGCGACCGGGTGCTGGCGCGCACCGAGGAAACCCAGCGCGGCTGGCTCGCCCATCCGATGAAGAAGTTGCCCGCCCGCACCGAAGGGCTGATGGGCGTGGTGGAAATCGACAAGACCGGCAAGGGCTGGCTGGCCCCGGTCGACAAGAAGATCCGCAATTCCTCTCCCATATCCGACCTTGGCGGGGCGGAGGCGGGGCAACTGGTGGTCGCCGAACCCGCCGGGCGCGGCCCGCGCGCCGGTGTTCGGGTGGTCGAGGTGCTGGGCGATCCGCTGGCGCCCAAGAGCTTCAGCATGATCGCTATCGCCAAGCACGGCATCCCGCATATCTTCCCCGACGAAGTGCTGGCAGAGGCGCAGCGCGCCGCCAAAATGCCGCTGAGCGAAGATGCACGCGAGGATCTGCGCGCGCTGCCGATCGTCGCGATCGACCCGGCCGATGCGCGCGACCACGACGATGCGATCTGGGCAGAGCCGGACGGCGAGGGCGGCTTCCGCGCCATTGTCGCCATCGCCGACGTCAGCTTTTACGTCCGGCCGACCAGCCAGATCGACCGCGAGGCGCGCAAGCGCGGCAACTCGGCCTATTTCCCCGACCGGGTGGTGCCGATGCTGCCCGAGGTGCTCAGCGCCGATGTCTGCTCGCTCAAACAGGGCGAAGACCGCGCGGCGATGGCCTGCCACCTGCGCATCTCGCCCGAGGGCAAGGTAACCAGTTTCCGCTTCACCCGCGCGCTGGTGCGGATCGCGGGCAACATCGCCTACGAGGATGCGCAGGCGCAGATGGATGCGGGCGACGCGCCCGAACATCTGGTCCATCTGTGGGAGGCGTGGAAGCTGCTCGCGGCGGCGCGGCACGCGCGCGATCCGCTCGAACTCGAACTGCCCGAACGGCAGGTGCGGCTGGACGAACAGGGCCGCATCGCCGAAATCGCCATTCGCGAACGGCTCGATGCGCACCGGGTGGTGGAAGATTTCATGATCGCCGCCAATGTCGCAGCGGCCAAGGCGCTGGAGGCGAAGACCGCGCCGGTCGTCTACCGCGTCCACGAACCGCCGAGCCGCGAAAAGCTGATCGCGCTGCGCGATTATCTCGACACGATGGGCCGCAAGCTGGCGCTGGGGCAGGTGATCACGCCTGGCCTGTTCAACCGCATGCTCAAGGATGTCACCGACGAGGCCGAGAAGGCCCAGGTGATGGAGGCGGTGCTGCGCAGCCAGACGCAGGCCTATTACGGGCCGCGCAACGCGGGGCATTTCGGGCTGGCCCTGGGATCATACGCGCATTTCACCTCGCCGATCCGGCGCTATGCCGATCTGCTGGTCCACCGCGCGCTGGTCGATGCCTACAAGCTCGAACAGCCCAAGCCGCCGCACAACGCCAATATCCCCGAGCATTCGGGGCTGTCCGACCGCGACCGCGAGGATCTGGGCAAAGTGTCGGATGCGATCAGCGCCGCCGAACGCCGCGCGATGGAGGCGGAACGCGAAACGATCGACCGCTATGTTGCCGCCTGGCTGGCAGGCCGGGTGGGCGAAGTGTTCGAAACGCGCATCACCGGGGTGCAGAAATTCGGCTTCTTCGCCACCATCGTCGGGCTGGGCGGGGACGGGCTGGTCCCGGTTTCCACGCTGGGTGCGGAACATTTCTTCTACGAAGAAGCCGGGCAAACGCTGACCGGCAAGGACAGCGGAACCAGCTATGGCCCCGGCGACCGGTTGAAATTACGGCTGGCCGAAGCCAATCCGCTGACCGGCGCGCTGAAGTTCGAACTGCCCGAAGTCCAGACCGGCGGGATCGAACCGCGCGGCAACCGCCCGCCGCCACGCAGCAAGCCGAGGGGCAAGCCCAAGGGGCCGCGCAAGGATGCCCAGGGCAAGCACGAGGTCGGCAAGCGCGGTCGCCCGGGCAATATCCGCCACCAGGGTCGCAAACGCTGACACAGGCCTGCCGCCTGCCGCGTCAGGCGAGCCGGTCGATATCCTCGTTCGTGAAGCTGCCGGGCACGATATAGACCGGGCAGGGCAGGTCGCCGGCGTGGCTGGCGAAATGCGTCACCAGCGGGCCGGGCGCGCCGTTCTGCGCAGCACCCAGCACCAGCGCGGCAATCTCGGGATGTTCGCCCAGGTATTCGCGGATCAGCTCGTCGCTGCGCCCGACCTTGACCGAGATCAGCGGCATCTTGCCGCTTTCGGCAAAGATATTGCCCGCCGCGGCATTGGCGACCACTTCGGCACGGTCGCGCGCTTCCTGTTCGATGGTTGCCTGTACACCGCCGAAGGCCGCAAAGCCCTGTTGCGGCACGAGCGCGAGGATATGGACATTGCCGCCCGTCTTCATCGCACGGCGCGAGGCAAAGCGCAGCGCCTTGGCCGCTTCCGGCGTCTCGTCCATGATGACAAGGTATATCCGCATCCGTGCTCCCCTGATCGCCGCCGTATCCGATGGATTCGTATTCAGCGCAAGAACCTTGCCCCGCGCCGCCAAATTGGCCAGAGACGGTGACCGCTGGCCAAGCGAGAGGAACTGCACCAGACCATGCCGACCCCCATCAAGATGCCCGCCCTGTCCCCCACCATGGAAGAGGGCACGCTCGCCCGCTGGCTGGTGAAGGAAGGCGATACGGTTTCCGCCGGCGATATCATGGCCGAAATCGAAACCGACAAGGCGACGATGGAATTCGAAGCTGTCGATGAAGGCACCATCGCGAAAATCGAGGTTGCCGAGGGCACCGAGGGCGTGAAGGTCGGCACCGTCATCGCGATCCTCGCCGAAGAGGGTGAGGATGTGGCCGATGCCAAGTCCGCCGCGCCCGCAGCCGAGCCGGCTCCTGTCGCCAAGGCCGAAGCGCCCGCAGCTGCGCCCGCACCGGCAACGGCTCCCACCCCGACACCGAACCCCGCGCCCGCAGCGGCTGCGACCGGCGACCGGATCGTCGCCTCGCCGCTCGCCAAGCGTATTGCGGCCGACAAGGGTATCGACCTTGCCGCTGTGAAGGGCAGCGGCCCGAACGGCCGGATCGTGAAGGCCGACGTCGAAGGTGCCACGCCCGGTGCGGCCGCTCCCGCAGCCGCCCCCGCTCCGGCAAGCGCGGCAGCACCAACGCCGGCCCCCGCTCCCGCACCCGTTGCGGCGCAGGATTTCGGCATTCCGCATACCTCGGAAAAGCTCACCAACATGCGCAAGACGATTGCGCGCCGCCTGACCGAGAGCAAGCAGCAGGTGCCGCATATCTACCTGACGGTGGACGTGCGCCTCGACGCGCTGCTCAAGCTGCGCGGCGAGCTGAACGCCGCGCTCGAACCGCAGGGCGTGAAGCTGTCGGTCAACGATCTGCTGATCAAGGCGCTCGCCAAATCGCTGGTCGCGGTGCCCAAGTGCAATGTGCAATTCGCGGGCGACGAGCTGCTGACCTTCAGCCGCGCCGATATCTCGGTCGCCGTGTCGATCCCCGACGGGCTGATTACCCCCATCGTCAAGGATGCCGGTTCGAAATCGGTTTCCGCAATCTCGACCGAGATGAAGGACCTTGCGGGCCGCGCCAAGGAAGGCAAGCTCAAGCTCGACGAATTCCAGGGCGGCACCGCCAGCCTGTCGAACATGGGCATGTTCGGGATCAAGCAGTTCGAGGCGGTGATCAACCCGCCGCAGGGCATGATCATGGCGATCGGTGCGGGCGAGAAGCGCCCCTATGTCGTCGACGATGCGCTCGCCATCGCTGCGGTGATGAGCGCGACCGGCAGTTTCGACCACCGCGCGATCGACGGGGCCGACGGCGCCCAGCTGATGAAGGCGTTCAAGGAGCTGGTGGAAGCGCCGCTGGCACTGGTCGCCTGACATGGGCCCCGTAACGGGCATCGCAACCAGCATCGCCGCCGGGCTGATGATGCTGGCACAGGTCGCCGGCCCGCCGGGCCCGCCCGCGCAGGAAGCCGTCAGCCCCGTCACTCCGATGATCGGGCTGGAAGGGCCTGAACTCGATGCCTGCGGCGGGATCGGTTCGATCGGCAATTACCAGGCGAGCGAAGTGGTGCGCAGCGCGCCCGACGATGGCGCGGCGGAGGCCGACCGCCTACCGCACACGACGCTGGTCTGGCTGTGCGAGGCGAAGGGCGAATGGCAGGGCATCGTCTATCCGTCCGGCGAATTCCAGGATCTGGGCGATTGCCAGGTCAGCTCGCCGGTAAGCGAGGCGCGCGCCTATGACGGACCGTGCCGCTTCGGCTGGGTCCGCGCCGGGCAATTGCAGCTGGTGGCCGGGTGATGGAGTTTGCCCGCGACCCCGTGATCCGCGTCACCGCGATGCCGGCGGATACCAACCCCTATGGCGGGGTGTTCGGCGGCTGGCTGATGAGCCAGATGGCGCTGGGCGCCGGTTCGCTGGCAAGCCGGGTGGGGCAGGGCACCGCCGTGGTCGTCAGCGCCACCGATTTCGCCTTCCCCGGCAAGATGGCGGTGGGTGACGAACTGTCGGTCTATGCCGATGTCGCCAGCACCGGGAACACTTCGCTGGTGATCGCGGTGGAAGCCATCGCACGCGAACGGAACGGCGAAACGACGGTGAAGGTCGCAAGCGGAACCTTCAAATTCGTGCTGCTGGACGATCAGGGTCGCCCGCGCGCAGTGTCGGCGGGGGTGGTTGCATGATCGCTGTCCTACAGCGCCGGTTTTGCGGCATGCACCGCGCATGATCCGCCTGCAGCACACCCTGTCCACCGCCTCGCAGCGCCGCCCGGCGGAAGCGGATTTTTCTTCCCCAGGACTGTGTAACATGCGGTCCATGTCTAAGCCCAAACGGCATTTGAGAGATACGAATCATGGCTGACACTTACGACCTCATCGTGCTCGGTTCGGGCCCGGGCGGCTACGTCGCGGCGATCCGCGCGGCGCAGCTCGGCCTCAAGACCGCGATCGTCGAGCGCGAGAACCTGGGCGGCATCTGCCTCAACTGGGGCTGCATCCCCACCAAGGCGCTGCTGCGTTCGGCCGAGGTCTATCACTTCATGCAGCACGCCAAGGATTACGGGCTGAAGGCCGAAGCGATCTCCGCCGATATCGAAGCAGTGGTGAAGCGCAGCCGCGGCGTCGCCAAGCAGCTCAACCAGGGCGTCACGCACCTGATGAAGAAGAACAAGATCAGCGTGCACATGGGCGAGGGCAAGCTGCTCGCCCCAGGCAAGCTGGAGGTGAAGGGCGAGAAGGGCACCGAAACGCTCAGCGCCAAGCACATCATCGTCGCCACCGGTGCGCGCGCGCGCGACCTGCCGGGCAACCCGGCGGATGGCAAGCGCATCTGGACCTATCGCCATGCGATGACCCCGCCCGAAATGCCGTCGCGCCTGCTGGTGATCGGATCGGGCGCGATCGGCATCGAATTCGCCAGCTTCTACAACGACATGGGCGCGCAGGTGACCGTGGTCGAGATGATGGACCGCGTCGTTCCGGTGGAGGACGAGGATGTGTCCGACTTCCTCGATACCGCGCTGACCAAGCAGGGCATCACCCTGCGCACCGGGGCGTCGCTCGAAAAGCTGGAAGTCGGCGCGGGCGGCGTGAAGGCGGAGATCAAGTGCCAGAGCGGCGACGTGGTAAAGGAGGAATTCAGCCACGTCATCGTCGCCATCGGCATCGTGCCGAACACCGAGAATATCGGGCTCGAAACCCTCAAGATCGACACCAATCGCGGCCATATCGTCACCGATGCGATGTGCCGCACCAATGTCGCGGGCGTCTGGGCCATCGGCGATGTCACCGCGCCGCCGTGGCTGGCGCACAAGGCGAGCCACGAAGGCGTGATCGCCGCCGAAGCCATCGCTCAGGCGCTGGGCAACAAGGATGTCCATCCCCACGCGATGGATACGCGCAACATCCCGGGCTGCACCTACTGCCATCCGCAGATCGCCAGCGTCGGCCTGACCGAGGCGAAGGCGAAGGATGCCGGATACAGCGTGAAGGTCGGCAAATTCCCCTTCGTCGGCAACGGCAAGGCGATCGCGCTGGGTGAGGCAGCCGGCTTCGTGAAGACGGTGTTCGATGCCAAGACCGGCGAACTGCTCGGCGCCCACATGATCGGCGCGGAAGTGACGGAGATGATCCAGGGCTTCACCATCGGCAAGACGCTGGAGACGACCGAGGCGGAGTTGATGCACACCGTCTTCCCGCATCCCACGATCTCGGAATCGATGCACGAAAGCGTGCTCGCCGCATACGGGCGGGCGATCCACATCTGATCCGCCCACAAGGGGCGGCAAGCACAGGGGGCGGGGCGATTTGACCGGAATCCTGATCCTCGCCTTCCTGATCCTCGTCGCGGGGATGGTCGCGGTGCCGGTGGCGACGCGGCTCGGGCTGGGATCGGTGCTGGGCTACCTGCTGGCCGGCATGGCGATCAGCCCGCTGTTGAGCGCGCTGCGGGTCGATGTCGACGCACTGCAGGTCTTCGCCGAATTCGGCGTGGTGATGATGCTGTTCATCGTCGGGCTCGAACTCGAACCCAGGCGGCTGTGGGCCATGCGGGGCAAGCTGATTGGCACCGGCGGCGGGCAGGTGCTGCTCACCACGCTGGCGTTGGCAGGGATCGCGCTTGCCTATGGCAATCCGTGGCAGACATCGCTGGCGATCGGCATGGTGCTGGCACTGTCCTCCACCGCGATCATCGTCCAGTCGCTGAGCGAGAAGGGCCTGTTGCGCAGCGAAGGGGGCGAAGCGAGCTTCTCGGTCCTGCTGTTCCAGGATGTCGCGGTAATTCCCATCCTCGCCATCCTCCCGCTGCTCGCCCTGCCGTCGCTCGGCGGGATGACGCATGGCGTGGAGGGTGGCGGACATGCCAACAGCTTCGACCTCACGGCGGACATGTCCGCCTGGCTCGCCGCGCTGGTGCGCCTGCTGGCGGTGGGCGCGGTGGTGTTCATCGGCAATTACCTCACCCGCCCGATCTTCCGCTACATCGCCGCAGCCAATCTGCGCGAGCTGTTCACCGCCGCCGGGCTCGTGTTCGTCATCGGGATTGCGCTGCTGATGACCATGGTCGGCCTGTCGCCCGCGCTCGGCACCTTCCTGGCGGGCGTAGTGCTGGCGAACAGCGAATATCGCCACGAACTCGAATCCGACGTCGAGCCGTTCAAGGGCCTGCTGCTGGGGCTGTTCTTCATCACTGTCGGGGCCGGGATCGATTTCCAGTTGGCCTTCTCGCAATTCGGAACGGTGCTGTTCTGGGCGGCCATCGTGATCGCCACCAAGATCGCGGTGCTGCTGGTGGTCGGCCTGTTCTCTGGCTTGCGGCGCGAGGCGCTGTGGCTGTTCGCCCTGTCGCTGCCGCAGGCGGGCGAGTTCGCCTTCGTGCTGATCTCCTTCGCGCTGGGCAATGCCATCTTCGACCAGGCGCTGGCCGATCTGCTGCTGCTGATCGTGGCGCTGACGATGCTCGTCACGCCGCTGCTGTTCATCCTCTACGACAAGGTCATCGCCCATGCATATTGCGGGCTGGAAGGACGCGAGGCCGATGCGATCGAGGAGGAGAACCCGATCATCATCGCCGGGCGCGGGCGCGTGGGCGGGATCGTCGACCGCATGCTCGATGCCGCCGGACACCACGCGACCGTGATCGATTACGACAGCACCCACCTGGAACATCTCAAGAAGTTCGGCATCCGCAGCTATTTCGGCGACGCCACCCGGCCCGACCTGCTCGCCTCCGCCGGTATTGCGCGGGCCAAGTTGCTGGTGGTGGCACTCGACGAGCGCGAGCAGATCGACAGGCTGGTGCGCTACGCAGTCGACAATTTCCCCGATCTGCATGTCGTGGCGCGGGCGATAGACCGCGATCACGTGTACCATCTGTGGGCGATGGGCTGCCGAGACATCGTGCGCGAAACCTATGATTCCGCGATCCGCATGGGCCGGTCGGCCTATGTCGCGCTGGGCGCGGAAAAGGCGGCGGCGCAGGAAATGGCCGAGATGTTCGAGGAACGCGACCGCACCTCGATGCGTGAGGTGGCCGATCTCTATCGCCTCGATATCCCCGCGTGGGAGAACGAGCCGCTGCTCGCCAAGATCCGCGAATTGCGCGCCGAATGGGATCCCAAGCTACG
>JACXVD010000008.1 GCA_014763545.1 Sphingomonadales bacterium | reverse complement strand
CCCCCACCCCGCCCACCGCCCTGCCCGCGGATGCCGCGCAGCGCCGCCTGAGCAAAGGTGGCGGGCAGTGCCCACGCTGCGGCCATGCCAATCTGTTTCGTAAATGGTTGAAGCCGGTCGATCGCTGCCGGGCCTGCGGGCACGACTGGTCGCTGGCCAGCGCAGACGACATTCCGCCCTACATCGCAATCCTGCTGACCGGGCACCTGCTTGCCCCGGTGATCATCCTGTTCGTGTTCGAATGGCAATTGCCGACCTGGCTTGCCGGAACCATCGTGGTCGCGCTGGCGATCGGGCTGATGCTGGCGATCCTCCAACCGGCCAAGGGCATGGTGATCGCCGCGCAATGGTGGCTCGGCCTGATGGGCTACACCCGCGAACGGCCGGGCGCGGAATGACCATACCGCCCGCCATCCCGCCGGAACGCCTGCCACGTTTCGCGCGCCATATCGTGCTGCCCGAGATTGGCGGCGCAGGGCAGGCAGCGCTGGCGGGTAGCCATGTGGTACTGATCGGCCTGGGCGGGATCGGCTCGCCCGCGCTGCAATATCTCGCCGCAGCCGGGATCGGGAAGCTGACGCTGGTCGACGATGACCGGGTGGACGAGAGCAATCTCCAGCGCCAGACGATCTTCACTGCCCACGATGTCGGCGCGCTCAAGGCCGAACGGGGCGAGGCATGGGTCGAGGCTTTCGACCCGGCGCTGGAAGTGCGCGCGCTGGCGCTGCGGATCGACGCCGCCAATGCGGGCGAGATCATCGCCGGGGCCGACCTCGTCCTCGACGGCTGCGACAATTTCGCCACCCGCCTCGCCGTGTCCGACGCCTGCGTGGCCGCCCGGATACCGCTGCTCAGCGCAGCAGTCGGCCGGTTCCAGGGGCAGGTCGGCGCCTTTGCGGGACATTTGCCCGACCAGCCTTGCTATCGCTGTTTCGTCGGCGACGCCTTCGACGCGGAGGATTGCGATACCTGCGCCGACGACGGGATGCTGGGGGCCATGGCCGGGTGGACCGCAACCTTCGCCGCGATGCAGGCGATCCGCGTGCTGCTGGCAGGCGTCAGCACGCTTGGCGATCCGCAATGGGGCAAGCTGCACCTGCTCGACGGGCTGCAACCGGGCATGCGCACCATGCGCCTGCCCAAGGACCCGGCCTGCCGTGCCTGTGGTGCGGGCACCGCTCCGCCCGCGTGAGGCTGGACCATTTCATTGCGCGCTACGGCCTGTTCGCGGTCGGTGTGGGTGCGGCAATCGAAGGCGAAACGGTCGTTGCCACCGGCGGTCTGTTCGCTCACCACGGCGTTCTGCCGTTCTGGGGCGTGGTGCTGGCGGCTGCGATCGGCTCCTCGCTGCTCGACCAGGCGCTGTTCCTCGCGGGTCGCAGCGCGCGCGACAGTGCATTCATCGCGCGTATCCGCGCCCGCAAGGCCTTCGCCCGCGCGCTGGACGCGGTGGAACGGCACCCGACGGGCTTCATCTTCGCCTTCCGCTTCCTGTGGGGCCTGCGCACCGTCAGCCCGGTGGCAATCGGTACGGCAGGGGTCGAATGGCGGCGATTTGCCGCGCTTAACGTGGTTGCGGCGCTGATCTGGGCGGCGGCTGTTGCCAGCTTCGGCTATGTATTCGGCACCGGCCTCGCCGCGATCGGTGCCAAGCCGCGATCGCTGGAACATTTCATATTGGCGATTGCCGCGCTCGGCCTGCTGCTCGCCGGAGCCGGGTGGCTTATCCGCCGAAGGTGGACGGCGCGGGATATGGGGGACGAGCGGGGCAGCTAGCGCCTAGGGCCCTGAATTGCCCGCGCCGGCAAGCACCTCCTCTACCCATGCCGGCACCAGTTCGCTCGCCGGGCCGTGCCGCGCCGCGTGGAACCATTGCGAACCCTGGCTCGGCTCGAGATTGAGTTCCAGCGTCTCGATGCCCAGTTCGCGTGCGTCGCGCACGAGACCGGCGGCGGGATAGACTGCGCCCGAGGTGCCGATGCTGACGAACAGGTCGGCCTCGCGCAGCGCGGCATAGATCTCACCCATGCGGTAGGGCATCTCGCCGAACCACACGATGTCGGGCCGCAGGCTGCGCGATTGGCATACCGGACATGGCGGGCGGTCGATCAACGGCTCGCGCCAGGGAGAGCGGACGTCGCAGGCGGTGCACCACGCCTTCAGATGTTCGCCATGCATATGCAGCACCCGCCGCGCGCCCGCGCGTTCGTGCAGATCGTCGACATTCTGGGTGACGATCAGCAGGCGCCCGTTCCACACTGCGTCCAGTCGCGCCAGCGCGCCATGCGCAGGATTGGGCAGCTTCGCCTGGATGGCCTCGCGCCGCATGTCGTAGAACCGGTGCACCAGGTCGGGATCGCGCGCGAAGGCCTCGGGCGTGGCGACATCTTCCACCCGGTGCTGTTCCCACAGCCCGCCCCCGTCGCGGAACGTGTCGATCCCGCTTTCCGCGCTGATCCCGGCCCCGGTGAGGATGACGATGTTGCTGACCATGATACCCAGTCCATATGGCGCGAGCCGGTCGAAAGGCTGTTCTTCTACTTGAAGAAAGTGCACGGCTTCGACAAGCTTGGGCCGAACGGGGAAAATCTGTGGCAAGAATTGGAATCATCGGAAGCCAGGGGCGCATGGGCCAGGCACTGGCCGATGCCATTGCGGCTGCCGGGCACCACTGTTCGGGCGGGATCGACAAGGGCGGCGACGTGGCAGCGCTGGCGGCGGCCAGCGATGTGCTGGTCGACTTTTCCGCCCCTGCGGCGCTCGCAGCCAATCTTGCGGCGGCCTGCGCCGCGCATATCCCGCTGGTGATCGGCACCACCGGGCTGGGCGCCGAGCACCATGCCGCGATCGACGAGGCGGCCAGCCAGATCGCGGTGCTGCAAACCGGCAATACTTCGCTCGGCGTCACCTTGCTGGCGCATCTGGTGCGCGAGGCGGCCAGCCGGCTCGGGCCGGAGTGGGATATCGAGATCGTCGAGATGCACCACCGGATGAAGGTCGATGCCCCATCGGGCACCGCGCAGCTGCTGGGCGAGGCGGCCGCCGAAGGGCGCGGAATTGCGCTGGCCGATTATACCGAAAGCGGGCGCGACGGGCATACCGGCGCACGCACGCCGGGCGCGATCGGCTTTGCCGCGCTGCGCGGCGGCACGGTCGCGGGCGAACACAGCGTCATCCTGGCGGGCGAGCAGGAGCGGCTGATCCTGTCGCACAGCGCGGAAAATCGCATGATCTTCGCCCGCGGCGCGGTGAAGGCAGCGGAATGGATCGTCGGGCAACCGGCAGGGCGTTACACCATGCCGCAAGTGCTCGGGCTCTGAAACGGACTGAAGGGGTACACAGGGTGAGCGAAGGGGGGCAGATCGCGACATTGCGCAGCAAGCTCTACCACCAGCTGTTCGTCGGCGCCGAACCCGACGGCAGGCTGACCCTGCTCAACAAACTGCTGGTCGTGACCATCCTGCTGGCGGTGGCATCGGGGGCGCTGTCGACCGAGCCGGACATCAGCGGCGAGTGGCACCATCTGCTGTTGCTGAGCGAGCTGGTGTTCGGGGCAATCTTCCTGTTCGAATATTGCGCCCGCATCTACGCCGCGGCGGAGGCGCCGGGACCGGGCAGCGCATGGCGGAAGCGCTGGCGCTTCATCCGGTCGCCGCTGGGGCTGATCGACCTGATCGTGGTCATATCCACCCTGATGCCGATCATCACCGCCGATGCGGCGATGCTGCGCACGGTCCGCCTGTTGCGCGTGGTGGCGGTGATGAAATTCGGCCGTTTCTCCAAGGCGATCAAGGAAGTCTGGGGCGCGGTGGCCGAACGCGGCGACGATCTGATCGTCACCATGGCGCTGGCGACGATCCTGCTGCTGTTCGGCGCCACCGCGCTCTATATGGCCGAGGGGCATGTCCAGCCGGAGGAATTCGGATCGATCCCGCGCGCGCTGTGGTGGTCGATCAACACCTTCACCACGGTCGGCTACGGCGATGCGGTGCCGATCACCCCGCTGGGCAAGATCTTTGCCTCGATCGTGGCGCTGTCGGGCATCGCCTTCGTCGCCATGCCGACCGGCATTATCGCAGCGGCCTTTTCCGAAGCGATGCAGCGCCGCCGCGATGCCAAGCTCGACGCGATGCGCCGACACCTCGCGCGGCTGGACCAGATCGACGAACAGGTCGAGGCCAAGCTCGCCGCGCTCGAACGGCGCAACGCGCGGTCGCCGGAATGAGCCCGGTCACAGCCCAGCAATGCCGCTGGCACGAGGAAGGCGGCGGGCAGGCTGCCGCCGCGCAATGCCTCGCCTTCCTCGACCGCATCGGGATCGAAGTCGACTGGCTGGAGGCTGGGCAGGAGGCGCAATTGCTCGACGGGCTGGCCATCGTCGGCGGGCGACTGCTGGTCGATCCGGCGACCCCGGTGTGGCCGGGCGACCTGCTGCACGAAGGCGGCCATATCGCCGTTTGCGACCCGTCAGCCCGCCCTGCGCTCGGCCCGATCGAGGCCGATGGCGGCGATGAAATGGCCAGCCTTGCGTGGTCCTACGCCGCCGCGCTTGCCTGCGGCCTGCCGGTGGAGCAGCTGTTCCACAGCGGCGGTTATCGCGGCGACGGCCCATGGCTGGCGGAAACCTTCTCCGCCGGGCACTACATCGGCGCGCCGCTGCTCGGCTTTTTCGGCATGACCGCACCCGACGGCGCCGGGCCGGACTGCAACCAGCCACGTTTCCCGCAGATGCGCCACTGGTTGCGCCAGGACTGCCCCACGTCATGACCAAGGACCAGATCTTCGAATTCTTCCGCCGGCTGGCGGAGGACAATCCGTCACCCGAGACCGAGCTGGAATTCGGCAATTGCTACCAGCTGGTGGTGGCCGTGGCGCTGAGTGCGCAGGCGACCGATGTCGGGGTCAACAAGGCGACCCGGGCGCTGTTCGCCAAGGTGAAGACCCCGCAGCAGATGCTCGACCTCGGCGAGGAGGGGCTGAAGCAGCACATCAAGACCATCGGCCTGTTCAATTCCAAGGCGAAGAATGTCATCGCGCTCAGCCAGCTGCTGGTCGACGAGTATGGCGGAGAGGTGCCGGACAGCCGCGAGGCGCTGGTCACGCTGCCCGGCGTGGGCCGCAAGACCGCCAATGTCGTGCTCAATTGCTGGTTCGGGCAGGAGACCTTCGCGGTCGACACCCACATCTTCCGCGTCGGCAACCGCACCGGGCTGGCGAAGGGCAAGACCCCCGAGCAGGTCGAGGCCAAGCTGGAAAAGCGCGTCCCCGCCCCCTTCCGGCTGGGCGCGCATCACTGGCTGATCCTGCATGGCCGCTATGTCTGCAAGGCGCGCACGCCCGAATGCTGGCGTTGCAAGGTCGCGGATCTGTGCAGCTTCAAGAAGAAGGTGCTGGAGCAGCCGAAGGGGCGAAGCTGACCGGCCGCGGCGTGCTTGCCATTGCCCTGAAATTGGCGCAGCCTCGCCAACGATTGCAGGGCGGAGGCGAAGATGCGCGGACCATTTGCAGTGATCGCCGCAGGGATGCTGTTCGCATCGCCTGCGCTGGCGCAGGACGCGGCGGAAGAGGCAATGATCACCTCCACGACCGGGCCCGCCACCGGGTCCGCTGCCCGCACGCTGGGCGGGGCGGTGTCTGGCAGCATCACCGGCGCGGCGGATTCGATCCGTGCCACCCGGTCGGGCGCTGCCACCGGGCGCACCGGCAGCGGCGCGCGCACATCGCGCAGTGCGGGCACGCCGCGCGCCGGCGGCTACTGGATACCGCCGCGGATCGACCCGCTCGAATATACCAATGCCGCAACCTATCGCGTCGGCAATGGGTCGGTGATCCGTGTCAGCGGCTTGTTCGACCCCGCACCCGGAACGCATTGCATCCGCTTCTGCCCGACAGACTAGGGCACGCGAAGGGGCCGAGCCTCAATCGACCGGGGTAACGCTCAGGGTCGATCCGTCATCCATGGTCGCAGTCCACGCCCCGCGATCGTTGGCCGTCCCGTTGCGCCAGCAATGTGGCGGATCACCCGTGCTGACATGGTCGAAACAGACCTGGCCCGGGGCAGGAACGGTGTAGTTCGCAGTGACATGCGTGCCCGAAAATTCGGCGGTGAGCGTCCCGTCACCGAGGAAAGTCGCCGTCCCCTTTTCCCCATTTGCGTACACCAGCGCAAATTTGCCGCGGTAATCGGCGCGATCGGTAGCAGTGGCAGGATCGAACGCAGGCGCGGGCGGCTTGGCGCCTGTGGGCGTGGCAACCTCGGCGCCCGCAGCCTCGCCATCGGTCGTTGCCTCGCCGGAGCAGGCCCCCAGCGCCAAGGCTGCCGCCAGCGCGAGCGACGGCCCGATCGCCATGCGGGCCTTTGCCGACCGATCAGCCATTGGCCTCTTCATCGAGGTTGAGCCCCTTCTTGCCCTGTTCCGGGGTGTGATGCGGGGCCACCGGCTCGTCGAGGTCCGCGTCGCGCATCGGCTGGAGCATGCCTTCCCACTTGGTGATGACGCCGGTCGCCACCGCATTGCCCAGCACATTGGTCGCGGTGCGGCCCATGTCGAGGAAGTGGTCGATCGCCAGCACCAGCGCGATGCCTTCCACCGGCAGGTCGAACATCGCCAGCGTCGCTGCGATCACCACCAGGCTGGCGCGCGGTACCGCGGCGATCCCCTTGGAACTGACCATCAGCGTCAGCAGGATCGCGATCTGCGTACCGATCGACAGTTCGATGCCATAGGCCTGCGCGATGAAGATCGTCGCGAAGCTGGCGTACATCATCGACCCGTCGAGGTTGAAGCTGTAGCCCAGCGGCACCATCAGGCCGGAAATGCGCCGCGGCACGCCGAAGCGATCAAGCTGTTCGAACAGCTTGGGCATCGCCGCCTCGGAGGACGCGGTGGAGAAGGCGATCAGCACCGGTTCGCGGACATAGCGCACCAGGCTGATGGCCCGCCCGCGCAGGAACACCCAGGCCGCTAACAGCAGCAGCGTCCACAGCAGCAGCAGCGCAAGGTAGAATTCGCCCAGCAGCCGGGCATAGACGCCGAGGATACCCAGCCCGTTTTCCGCCACCACATTGGCCAGCGCACCGAACACGGCGAAGGGGGCGAGCCGCATCACATAGCCGGTGATTTCCAGCATCAGTTCGGCCAGCGCCTCCGCCCCCTTGACCAGCGGGCGCCCGCGTTCGCCAAGCGCAGTCAGGCCGACGCCCGCGAACAATGCGAAGACGAGGATCTGGAGGACGTTGTTGTCCGCCATCGCGCCGATCACGTTCTTGGGAAAGACGTGTTCGATGAATTCGAAGAAATCGAGCTTCTTGACTTCGCCCACCGCCTGCGTCGGCGCGGTGATGTCCACCCCGGCACCCGGCTGGAACAGATTGACCATCACGAGGCCGAGGCTGATCGAGATCAGGCTGGCGACGATGAACCAGGCAATCGCCCGCACGCCGATCCGCCCGACCGCCGAACTGTCGCCCATATGCGCCAGCCCCGACACGATCGTCGCCAGCACCAGCGGCGCGACCAGCATCTTGATCAGGTTGAGGAAGATGTTGGACAGCATCTTGAAGCTGCGGGTCCAGTTCTCGTCCGACATGATCGCCGCGAGATAGCCCTGGTGGACCATCCAGCCGATCAGGATACCCAGCACCAGCCCGACCATGATCGCGGCGGTCAGGTGCTTGGTCAGGAAATAGAGCAGCCAGCCGAGCGCGGATTTCGGCTTGTCGGTTTCGGTAATCGTCGGTGCGGTCCCGGCTGCGGCCATTATGTCTTCCCCCTGTGGACGGTCGCCGCCTTGCTAACAGGCTGCGGCGGGGGGCACAATCCGCGCGGGCGGTGCGCTCAGCGGGTCAGCGGGTCAGCGCCGCACGGGCGATGCGGGCATAGATGCGGGCGAGCGCGGCCAGATCGTCCACCGCCACCGCCTCGTCACGCTTGTGCATGGTGGCGTTGGTCAGGCCGAATTCGATCACCGGGCACAAATCCTTGAGGAAGCGCGCATCCGATGTCCCGCCGGTGGTCGATGCTTCGGGCACCAGCCCCGTCTCCGCCTCCACCGCCGCGGCGATCATGGTGGAAAATTCGCCCGGCTGGGTGACGAAGGCCTCGCCCGAGATGACCGGGCGCGCGGTGCCGCCATGGCGTGCGGCGATGTCGGTCACCATCTTCGCCAGCGAGGCGCCGGAGTGGCGGTCGTTGAAGCGGATCGACAGGCGTGCCTTCGCGCGGGCGGGGATCACATTGGTCGCCGGGTTGCCGACCTCGACATCGGTGATTTCGAGGTTGGACGGCTGGAACCAGTCGGTCCCGTCGTCGAGATGCAGCGCGTTGAGGTCCGAGAGCATGGCGACCAGTTTGGACAGCGGATTGTCGGCCAGGTGCGGATAGGCGACATGGCCTTCGCGCCCTTCGACCTCCAGCCAGATATTGACCGATCCGCGCCGCCCGATCTTCATCATGTCGCCCAGCCGGTTCACCGAGGTCGGCTCGCCCACCAGGCACAGGTCGGGAATCTCGCCGCGTTCGCGCATCAGCCCGATCAGCGCGCGGGTGCCATGGATCGCCGGGCCTTCCTCGTCGCCGGTGATGATGAAGCTGATCGTCCCGGCTTCCTGCGGCACTTGCGCAGCCGCCGATACCATCGCCGCGATCGCGCCCTTCATGTCCACCGCGCCGCGGCCGTAGAGCAATTCGCCGCCCGGTGCCTGCCGCCGTTCGGCGGCGAAGGAGGCGGCGGTCCACCCCTCGCCCGGCGGCACGACGTCGAGATGGCCGGCAAAGGCGAAATGCGGCGTGCCCTCCGGCCCCTTGCGGATGGCGAAGAGGTTTTCGACCGGCCCGTCGGGCGCTTCGCCTGCCACGAAGCGGTGCACCGCAAAACCGAGCGGCGCGAGCTGGCCTTCCAGCACATCGAACACCAGCCCCGTAGCCGGGGTGACGCTGGGGGCGGCAATCAGCTCTTCGGCGAGCGCGGGGACATCGCTATAGTCACGCATCGCCCCCGGTTAGCCGAGGCGGCGCACCCTTTCCAGCGGGAGATGCACCCCATGCCCAAGCTCGATCTCGACGCCATCACCCAGACCAACAGCACCGGCTATCCCGCGCCGTTCGACGAGCCGGTGGGCGGGCGGTGGTACCGGCGCCTCGCACCGCCTGCCGGGCTGACCCGGATGGGCGCGAGCCATGTCGTGCTGAAGCCCGGCGCATGGTCGAGCCAGCGCCACTGGCATGCCGAGGAAGACGAGTTGCTGGTGATGCTGACCGGCGAGGCGGTGCTGGTCGAGGATGGTGGCGAGACCGTGCTGCGCCCCGGTGACGTCGCCGCCTGGCCCGCCGGGGTGCGCGACGGGCATCACCTGCAGAACCGCAGCGAGGCGGATTGCAGCTTCGTGGTAGTCGGCGCGGGCGACCGCACGAAAGATCACGGCGAATATCCCGACATCGACATGGTGTTCCGTCAGGAAGGCTATTTCACCAGGGACGGAACCCCCTATCCGGCCAAGCGGATCGCCTGAGGGCGGTTACAGCTTGCCCGGCGCGAAAGCGGCGTCGAGCGCGTCGGCCATGCGCAGGCCGGCCTGCACGATCCGCCGCTGGGCAACCGGGATGGCTTCCTCGATCGCGGACTGGCTGAGCGCCCCTTCCTTGGGCAGCGGATCGCCGCCCACCGGATCGCGGCCATAGGCGCCGGGATAGACCGCGCTGCGCGCCAGTGCCCAGCTCTCGCGGCCCCAATCGGCCGGGGTGCCACCCGCCAGCGCAGCGCGCTCGGCAGGCGTGTAGCGGCGCACCAGGGGCGGCTGCGCGCTGGTGATCGCACGTTCGGCCAGCGTGGTATCCCAGATCGAATGGAGATTGAGCGCGGGGACGATGCCGTAATCGACCCGCCGGTCGTTGCCGCCCTTGTCGTCGTCATCGCCCGAATGGAGCGGCTGGTGGATGTCGCCGATGAAGTGGACGAGGAAGGCGAGCGCTTCGAGCCGCACGGCGGGCGGCAGGCTCTCGTCCGACAAGATCCGCTGGTTGCGGGTGATCTGCGCCGACACGCAATTGCCGCCGCTGCAATTGGCGCGCACGTCATACGGCGTATCGACCGGCTCGGTCTGGTAATGCCACGAGAAACTGTAGCCCCAGCGCCAGCTTTCGCCGCGCAGGCAATCGGGCCAGACCGCGGCATCTTCCAGATTGCGGATCGGGCAATCGGGCGTACCAAGCTCGCGTGCATGGGCGATGAGTTTCGCGATTTCCGCGCGGGTATGCGGGCTGACATTCGCCAGCGCGATTTCGGCGGTGGTGCGATGGCCGAAGCTGCCCCACGCCATCGCCCCCTGCGGCACCAGCGCGAGCGCCAGCGCCACCAGCAGCGCGATCACGCCGTGGGCGCGGTTTCCCATTGTTCGATCACCCATTGTTCGTCTTCCGCGCCAGAAATCCATTGCTGCATCCATTCATGTTCCCACACCGCCTGCATATAGGCCTGTGCGAAGCCGGGCACGGCTATGCCGTAGCTGATGAACCGGCTGATAACCGGGGCGTAGAAGATGTCGGCCGCGCCGAACGTGCCGAACAGGAACGGCCCGCCGCGCCCGAAGCGCGCGCGCGATTCGGCCCACAGCGTCAGGATGCGCACCACATTGCCACGCGCTTCCTCGCCCAGATGCACCCCGTCGAAACGCCTGCGAATGTTCATCGGGCATTCGCGGCGCAGCGGCAGGTAGGAACTGTGCATTTCGGCGACCATTGCCCGCGCCATGCCGCGCGCGGTGTCGTCCTTGGGCCAGAAACGGTCGCGCCCGACCTTGTCGCCGAGATATTCGAGGATCGCCAGGCTGTCCCAGATCACCGCATCGCCATCCCACAGGACCGGCACCTTGCCGCTCGACGGCTGGACTTCGCCCATTTCGCGTTTGGCCGCTTCCCACTCCTCGCCGGAGATGTTGACGGTGATTTCCTCGAAATGGAGGCCCGATTGCTTGGCCGCGAGCCAGCCGCGCAGCGACCAGCTGGAATAATTCCTGTTGCCGATGATCAGCTTCATGTTTGGTCCCACCGAAGGCACTGGCGCCGCCCTAGGCATTCATCCTGCGCCTGTCGAGGCTGAACAGGCATTGCGCGGCATCACATCAAATCACATTTGCCATCACATTGTGATGTGATAGAGGCGCTGCATGGCGAACAACATCATCACCCGCATCCGCGACATCATCGAAGACGGCAGCATCACCCGGGCCGGGCTGGCGCGCGCCGCCGGCCTCCACGCCAATACGCTGCGCGATTGCACGCGCGCGGATTGGAACCCGACTGCGGAAACGCTCGCCAAGCTGGAACGCTTCCTCGAATCGGGCGATATCCAGCCGGTGCTGGTCCCGATCGAGGAGATCATCGAGGAAGCGCGCAATGGGCGCATGTTCATCCTGGTGGACGATGAAGATCGCGAGAACGAAGGCGATCTGGTGATCCCGGCGCAGATGGCGACGCCGCAGGCAGTCAATTTCATGGCGACCTATGGCCGCGGGCTGATCTGCCTCTCGCTCGACGGCAAGCGGTGCGACATGCTGGGCCTCAAGGCGATGAGCGCGGCGAACGGCACCCGCCACGAAACCGCCTTCACCGTCTCGATCGAGGCGCGCGAAGGCGTGACCACCGGCATCTCCGCCGCCGACCGCGCGCGCACGATCAGCGTGGCAATCGACGGCAGCAAGGGGGCGGAGGACATCGTCACTCCGGGCCATGTCTTCCCACTGCGCGCGCGCGACGGCGGCGTGCTGGTGCGCGCGGGCCATACCGAGGCGGCGGTCGACATTTCGCGGCTGGCCGGGCTCAACCCGTCGGGCGTGATCTGCGAAATCATGCTCGACAATGGCGAGATGGCGCGGCTGGACGACCTTATTCCCTTCGCCCGCACCCATGGGCTGAAGATCGGCACGATCCGCGACCTGATCGAATATCGCCGCAAGCACGACCATCTGGTCGAATGCATCAACGAAGCGCCTTTCGAATCCGATTACGGGGGCGACTGGACGGTGAAGAGCTATCGCAACAAGGTCGACGGCTCGATCAACCTGGCGCTGCAGAAGGGCCGCCCCACCCCGGGCGAGCCGACGCTGGTGCGCATGCACACCATGTCGATCTATCACGACGTGCTGGGCCAGCCCGGTCCGCGCAAGCGGATGCTGCAGCGTTCGATGGAAGCGATCGGCGACGCCGGCAGCGGGGTCATCGTGCTGCTGATGCCGTCGAGTTCGGACGAGCTGGCGCGCGAAATCGGCCGCCAGCCGACCCGCGACCACGAGTTGCGGTCTTATGGCATCGGCGCGCAGATCCTGTCCGACATGGGCGTGCACGAGATGGTGCTGCTGACCAATACCAGGCAGAACGTCATCGCCATCGAGGGCTATGATCTCAGCATTGTCGACCAGCAGGCGATCGAGGACTGACGCGCGATCAGGTTTCCGAATCGGCCAGCACGGCAGCGCGCAATTCGGCGATGCCCATGCCCTTTTCGGCACTGGTCACGTGGATCACCGGGAAGGCGGCAGGGTGCTGCTTCGCCTCTGCCTCCACCTTGGCGCGGGTCGCTTCCAGCTCGCTCGCCTTGATCTTGTCCGCCTTGGTCAGCACCACGCGATAGCCGACGGCGCTCTCGTCGAGCATCTTCATCATCTCGCGGTCGACATCCTTCAGGCCGTGCCGGCTGTCGACCAGGACCAGCGTGCGCTTGAGCACCTGGCGGCCACGCAAATAATCGCGCACCAGCGCCTTCCACCGGTCGACCACTTTCACCGGTGCCTTGGCAAAGCCATAGCCGGGCATGTCGACCAGCCGGAAATGCGGCAGCCCGCCCGGCTCCCCGCCGACCTCGAAGAAGTTGAGTTCCTGCGTGCGGCCCGGCGTCACCGATGCGCGGGCAATCGCCTTGCGCCCGGTCAGCGCGTTGAGCAGCGAGCTCTTGCCGACATTCGACCGCCCGCAAAAGGCGATCTCGGGCGCGACCGGATCGGGCAGGAATTTCAGCTGCGGCGCGGACAGGAGGAAATCGACGCGGCCTGAAAACAGCCTGCGCGCGCGTTCCTCCAGTTCAGCGCCATCCGCCTCGTCCACTGCGCTCAACCCTTGTCCCGCGCGGCATCGCGCGCCCGGTCGTCCTTGTCCTTTGCCGCCTGCGCCTTGAGCTGCGGGTGCTTGGAATAGAGATAGGTCTGCTGGGCGACGGTGAGCAGGTTCGAGGTGACCCAGTAAACCAGCAGGCCCGCCGCGAACGGCGCCATGACGAACATCAGCACCCACGGCATGATCGAGAACATCTGCTGCTGGATCGGGTCCATCGCCGTGGGGTTGAGGCGGAAGGTCATCCACATCGTCAGGCCCAGCAACAGCGCGAGCGGCCCGATGGCGAGCATGCTCGGCACATCGAACGGCAGCAGGCCGAACAGGTTCAGCACATGCGCCGGATCAGGCGCGGACAGGTCATGGATCCACAGGACGAAGGGCTTGTGCCGCATCTCGATGGTCAGCATCAGCACCTTGTAGAGCGCGAAGAACACCGGGATCTGCAGCAGCAAGGGCAGGCAACCCGCCAGCGGGTTGATCTTTTCCTCCTTGTAGAGGGCCATGATCGCTTCCTGCTGCTTGGCCTTGTCGTCCTTGTAGCGTTCCTGGATCGCCTTCATCTTCGGCTGCACCGCGCGCATCGCCGCCATGCTGGCGAACTGGCGCTGGGCCACCGGGAACATCATGCCGCGCACGATCACCGTCAGCAGGATGATCGCGAAACCGAAATTGCCGGTCAGCGCGAACAGCTTCTTCAACAGCCAGAAGATCGGCACTTCGAAGAAGCGGAACCAGCCCCAGTCGATTGCGAGGCCGAATTTGGTAACCCCGGCGTCCTGATAGGCGTCGAGCACCTCGCTCTCCTTCGCGCCCACGAACAGGCGGGTGGTGCGGGTGAACTGCTTGCCCGGCTGAACGGTGGCCGGCTGGTAGA
This sequence comes from Sphingomonadales bacterium, assembly GCA_014763545.1. Classification (GTDB taxonomy): domain Bacteria; phylum Pseudomonadota; class Alphaproteobacteria; order Sphingomonadales; family Sphingomonadaceae; genus JACXVD01. The sequence goes on along the minus strand of JACXVD010000008.1, from coordinate 70,336 downwards.
TCAGGTCGGCACGGAAGATGTCCTTGCCCAGCGAGCGGAAGTCCGCCTGCGGATTGGCGCCCGCGTCGGGGATCAGCGCGCTCAGCCAGTAGATGTCGGTGAAGCCGATCCACTGCGCCTTGCCATCGGGGGTCGCCTTGCCGGCCTTTTCGACATCGGAGTAATTCCAGTCGGTGCTCACCGTGTCGCTGAACGCGCCGATCGGGCCGGAATGGATCGTCCAGGTATCCTGGCTGGCGGTCTTGCTGGTGCGGTTGATCAGCGCGAAGGGCTGCACCACCACCGGCGCGGCACCGGTGTTGGCCATCGTCTGCTCGGCAGTGACCATGTAGCGTTCATCGACCGACAGGCGGATGCGGAAAGTCTGCCCCTGCCCGTTCGCCCAGCTCAGCGTCACCGGCGTGCCGGGGGCGAGCGGGCCGCCTTCGGCATGCCACACCGTATTGGCGTCGGGCAGTTTCACCCCGTCGCCCACCCAGCCGAACTGCGCGAATTGTTGCGCGGGGGTGCCCGCGGGCGAGAACAGCCGCACCGGGCCGCTGTCTTTTTCGACCGACTGGCGATGGGTCTTGAGCACGACATCGTCGATCCGCGCGCCGACCGGGTTGATCGAGCCTGCGATTTCGGGCGCTGCGATCTTCACGCGATCGGTGCTGGCGAGGTCGGTCTTGAGGTCGGCCTGTTCCAGCGCCACTGCATCGGGATCGGTCAACCCGCCTTCGCGCGTGCGCTTGACCTGCTTTTCATCCGCCGGGCTGGCCGCACCGTCATCAGCGGGAAGCGCAGCATCCGACGGGGCGGTGCTCGCGCTCGCTGCGGCGACCGGCTGCTTCTCCCGTTCGGGATAGAGGTAATTCAGCCCGGCCTCCCAGCCGAACAGCAGCACGGCGCAGAGCACCAGCGTGATCACGAGGTTGCGCGAATTTTCCAAGATGGGATCCCGTCGTCTCTACGTCTATCTGTTGTCAGGGGACCGGGTCGTAACCGTGCCCGCCCCAAGGGTGGCAGCGCAATAGCCGCTTCAACGCCAGCCATCCACCCTTGATCGCGCCATGCTTTTGCAGCGCCTCGATCGCATATTGCGAGCAGGTGGGTGCATAGCGGCAGGATGGCGGCAGGATGCGCGACGGGCCCCATTGCCAGGCCCGCGCGATGAAGATGAGGATGTGTTTCACCGCCCGCGCCCGTGCATTTTGCCGGGCTGGCGGCGCGGCCCGCGCGCGCCGCGCGGCGGATCGCCCTTGCCTTCGCCTGCGCGGGTCAGCGCCATCGACAGTTCCTCCCGCAGCCGGGCAAAGTCGCGCTCGACCCCGCCTTCGCGACCGATCAATACATGGTCATGCCCTGCTAGCCCTTCAAGCGGCAGGGCAGCGCGCAGCAATTCGCGAAAGCGCCGCTTCATGCGGTTGCGCACCACCGCGTTGCCGATTTTCCGGGTGACGGTGATGCCATAGCGGACTTCGCCCAGCCCATTGGGCCGTGCCAGCAGCACGAAACCCGGGCGCGCAACCCGGATGCCCCGATTCGCGGCAAGGAAATCGGCCCGCTTGCGGATGACGCTCGGCTTGGGGGCAGGTTCAGTCACGGCGGGTATCCCATACGGCAACGGGCTCCCCTTGGGGAGCCCGCAAGGCCGACCGGCCGCCCGCAGCTGCTCCGGCACAGCCGGAGGTCGCAGCGAGGACGCAAGCGCAGGTGCGCTTGCGAAAAACCGTTACGCGCAGAGGTTCTTGCGGCCGCGACCGCGGCGGGCGCGCAGCACCTTGCGGCCACCGGGGGTCGCCTTGCGCGCGAAGAAACCGTGGCGGCGCTTGCGCACCAGGTTGGAGGGCTGGAAAGTCCGCTTCATGTCGTCCTCGAAATCCGTAAACAAAAAGGGCCGCCGAAGCGGCGACCGCCTTTAAGAGCCGCGCGGTTAGTAGCTTGCCGCTGCCAAGTCAAGATAGGCGAGCTTCGGCATGTCCGATTGCTGCCGTGCGGGGGCGATAGCGGCTTCGCTGCGGGCAAGCCAGCCGCGCATCTCGTCCGCATCCATCCAGTGCGCCTGTGCGAACGGGGTGGAATTGGTCATCTCGTAGAAATCGCGTGCGCCCTCCGGCGTCATGCCCATTTCGCGGTAATAGTCGGTATAGGCGCGGTTCTGCGGCGCATCGGGGGCGAAATCCTTCGCCTGCCGGCCATAGATATCCATCCAGCTATGCACCGCGAATTCGGCCCCGTCATCGACCTGGCGCTGCGCCCCGGCCAGGAACAATTCGACCCCGCCCGAGCGGACCGAACCGCCCGCCGGGACATGCGTGGCGATGCCTGCGGCGCGAATCATCCGGCCGAGTTTGAGATTCGCCCAGTCGTCCGACGTGCCGGGGCACTCGACCATGTCGAGCACGGCGATACCGGGATAGTCGCGCAGCATCGCCGCGAACAGGGCCGGGCTGCGGCTGTCGGTCGCTCCGGCCAGCACCGCCCTGTGCCCGTCGACCACACGGAATGGACCGTAGGTGGCGATCGTGGCGGGTAGCGCGGCGGGCGGTGCAACGACGAAGCGGCCCGAAGCCGGGGCCTCGACCCATTCTTCCGTGATCGTGACCTCGTACACCACCTCGCCCGCATACGCGGATGGGGCGAAGAGGGCGAGACAGGCCAGGATCAGGGCGACGATGCTGCGCATGACCGGGGTCTTGCACCCGGGCGCGTAACGCAATCGCCAAGCGATATGCTTGCAATCCGGTTAGCGATAATCGCGGTGCCGCGCGGCGCGGAACGCTTAACCCCTCGACTCGCAAGGCGAATCCCGCCACAAGGGCCGAGAACAAACAGGGGGTATCGTTGGTCGCACTGGTTCGCACCGTCGCCTATCTCGGGCTCGAGGCTGTAGCGCGGCGCGAAACTTTAGAGTCTTTCCCAAGACATATTAGAGCACTTTTCGTCGCGCCCGGCTCAGGGCCACTGCGCAATCCGCGCGCCAACCGTCCAGTCTGATTGCATAATGGAGAGGTTGTCCATGATAGCCGACGAAATCTTCGATCTCGTTGGCAACACGACTGGCCCCCTGTGCGTCAGGGCGGCAGTCATCGCTCCAATGGATGCCGTGCAGCGCACGCTCCACAGCATCGCTTCGCATCGCATAATAAATGAGCGGATGATCGGCTGTGATCGCGCGGATCTCGCGCAATAGGACATGAATAAAGCGGTCGAAATCCATAGGCTAGTCCCTTCCCGCCGAGCTTATCAGCTCGCGCGCCGGTGTCACCTTACAGTTCAAGCGGCAGTTCACGTCCACCTCCATCCTTTCCATGTCGGCGCCGATTTCGCGGATCTCAAGCGTGTCGTTGATCGACAGAATGAAGCGCCCCCGAAGGCTTAATAAGACGCCACTCAGGCGCTCATGATGGGAATGCTATGCTTGAGCCCGGATCATGCTCGCCTCCACAAAATTGCTGGGGTGAGCGGATCAACGCGATGCTTTCCGCGCGCCATTGGGTGTTTTGGCGCTCCATGCTTAGTCTTCCCCCAGCACCAAAGATCAGGCCACGGCTCAACGTCGCACTGGATTGCCTCGACAACCGACTCGATCAGCATGTCGTCGCGAGCGATCGCGCCCCAGCACACGAATACCTTGTCGGCCTTCTTCGCAGCGCGCCCCACAGCGTCAATATTGTGGTGAAGCTCATCGCGATCGTCCCAATTCGGCCCCTGCCACGCGGCCTCCGCTATTCGGTAGGCCACTGCTGGGTCGGACGTGACAAACGGATTGAGATTCATCGCGTCATATGAGCCGAAGCCCCAGTGCATGAACCATCGGTTCCACCAACGCGAAGTGTTGTCTTCGCGATCTGCGCCAGCATCCGACGGATTATTCCCAACAACCAATGCGCGCGGGAGGTTCACATCCCATTCGCGAGTGAGAACGCGCCGGATACGCGGGCCGTTGAAGACCGCCGATCGCTTTATCATAGGATCGCCGAAGAGATCCGTTTCAGAGGTCATCGTTATAATTCCCCAAATTATTCAGTCGCCGCGTTGCGGCGGTGGTGGCCCGTTCGGGGAAGGCGCAGGTCGAGGCTGACCTGTGCGTATTCCGCAACCAGCATCCAGCGCGCGGCCTTCAGATGCTCGTCCCGACCGGCAGACGACAACTGCTGACGTTGCTACTGCGATCAGGATGCGCCGCATCACACAGCCACCGTCGCAGGTGGCAGGGGCCAGTCGCTGGAATCCATGTCGAGGTCGCGCAGCGCCTGGCGATAGGCTGACCATTCGTCTCGCGGCGTGGCGGCGAGCGGCGCATCGGGGAGTTGCGTCCAGTCGCTAGCCGCGAGGCGACGATCGCGCTCACGGCGGCGCAGAGCGCGGCGTTCCTCGGGGTCGGTGTCCCGCTCCACCATGACAGGTCGACCACCGCTGGCGGCGATAACCCAGTTCTGGCCCTGTGCTGCCAGCAGCTTCTGGTGTTCGGCCGCGCTGATTTCCACCGCATCTTCGGGGATCAGGCAATCCGGGTTTGGCACAAGCGCCGGGCGCTTTCCCGCCTTGCGCTCGGCAGTTGACTGGACCTGCTCGATCGAACGCGGGCCGTGGATCGCCTCGTCGAAGAACGAGTTGGTCGATGCGCTGTAGAAGATAGCCATTTTGCCCCTCACTTTCCGAATGCGATGTAGTCGAGGCCGCTGATCGTGTTCGCGCCCGACCCGTCGTAATTGAAGAAGATCACCGCGCCCGAGTTGGACTGGCTGACGTTCTGGCAATTGATGTCGTAGTCATTGTTGCCGGCTTGGTTCACCGCGACCGGGATGATGCCCGCGCAGGCGGTGGTGAAGGTGGTCGGGAAGGTGATCGAAACCGAACCTTCCGAGAAAGCGCCACGCAGCTTGCCGGTCTGGAAAAGAATACCGCCGGGGCCGCGCCAGTAGCTGTTGGTGCCCAGAACCGGGGCAAAGGCCTGGGCGATCCCGAGTGGCGTAGCCACCTTTGCATCGTCCGCGCCTGCAATCAGATCGGCGGCAGCAGCTTTCGCGAGGGTGAAGATCAGGTCGGCGGCGAGTGCGCCGCCCTGGCCTGCCAGCAGGCCTGCACCGGTCACCGTCCTGGTAGTCGGGACAGCCCCGGCACCATCGCCCACCACCCCGGCAATGAGCGCGATGATCGCGGCACGCAGCTGGGTATTGTCGCCTTTCTCCAGCACGATGCCCTGCTGTTCGATCACATAGGCCAATGTCTCCTGGACATCGTTGAACCATGCGGAGAGCAGCTGAGTGGCCTGTTGGCCGATGGCGGGATTGCCATCCTGAAACTTGCCGTCCACAGATCCCGGCGTGTCAATGCGATGCATGTCGAAACTCCCTTGTCATGCGGTGAAATCCATCCACATCGCTGCGGTCGGCTCTACGTCGTAAGCGAACAGCACGATGGTGTGGGCAGGGGCCATTCGGCGGATCACGCATTCGACGTCCAGCGCCCCGAACCCGCGCAGGCGCACGCCCAGGCGATCGCCAAGACGCGCCTGGGCCAAGAAGCTGGCCTCTTCGAGATAGCTGTCGAACGGGCTGATCCTTGCAGTCCAGGTGTAGGCCCAGTCTGCGCCGTTGAGCCGTTCCCCAAGGCGCATGCCCATCCGCGCCGGTCGGTGCTCTTCGATCGTGATTACATAGCCGATCCTGGCTGCCGCCTCGATGAAGGCGGCCGCATTCTGTCCAGCCACACCGGTGAGCTTTTCGCGCAGCGCGACCTGCCGTTCCTGCACACTGTCCGGCGCCCCCGTGCAACTGTCCGGCAGCCCGGCAACCCGTTCCCAGTCCGGCAGCAGCTCCAGTGTGGTGCGCGGATCGGCCTCGTCCAGCAACGCACCGCCGCGACCATCGATTCGCGCAAACTCTTCCGCCAAAGCCTCCAGCAGGCGCGCACGCAAGCTGTCAGGCGCAACCTCCCATGCGGCCCCGCGCGGCAGCAGCTGCGCCAGCTGGTTCGCGTAGGCCGGTCCATCGCGCTGCTGGATATCTACCGTCACAGGAAGGTCACCTCGCCGAGCATCGGCATCGCGCCCACTGCGGCCGTGTAGTCCGCCGCCGGCACTTCGATACGATGCTGGAATTCACCCTCCGCCAGGCTGATCGCTTCACCAATCCGGCTGAGATAGATGGTGCCACCAGGCTCGGCTTCCCGAGTGAACAGATCGGCCAGCTCGGCAACGATCGCCGCACGGGTAGCCGCGTTGTCCGGCGTAATCCGCAGTACGAAATCGACCGGCTCAGCTGCCGGGGCGAAGACATACAATTCAGCGGTCACCGGCCGCACCGCGTCGATCGCCGCCTGCACCGCTTCGATATCCGCTGGCAGGGGCAGGATATCCTCGCGATCATCCATGACGAAACTGAGCCCGACCGTGCCGGCCCCCATCCATCCGGCCCATGCCCAGGCACGCGTCACGCCGGGCTGCGCCAGTGCCCATGCGACATAGTCGTGGGCGGCCCCGCCCTTGGGCTGCTGGCGAATTCGCGCGAGCAGGCGCGCCAGCAGCGCCTCGTCGCTCTCCTCATCGACCCCCGGAACACCGGGACCGTCTACCGTGATCGCCGCGTTCACCCCTGCAACCGGCTGAACGAAAGTCAGCTCGGTCCCATCGGTCAGGCTTGTGGCGGGTCCGGCATCCACCGCCCTGATCTGCAGTGTCGCTGTGCCACCGGCGATGGCCGCGTCCGCGATGACCTCGTAGGCCGCGCCGTCGATGCGCAACGCCTGAACTCCCTTGGCGATCGATGCTCCTGCATTGCCGGTCGCAATTGCATTCGCAGTCGCCTGTGTCGCTGCCTTGCGCCTGATCCCCCAGATCGAGGACCAGCGGTTGAGATAGGCGCCTTCCGCCGTGTCGGGCATCAGCTGCAGCGCCAGATAGTCGAGATAGCCATACAGTGACGCAGCGGCCCCGGAATGCATTCGCGCCAACACGTCGAGCACCGAATGGCGAAGCTGGGCATCGGCGCCGGGCAGGCGGCTGGCAATATCGCCTCGGGCACGTTCGATGATTTCGCTCAGGGTGGGTCGGCTGAAGCTCATGCAGGATCCCCATCGATCGTCAGGTCGCCGGTCGAAGCGTCCCAGGTGAAATCATGGCGTTGGCGGCTCGGGCCGGCTGGTCGATCGATCTCGACCGAAATCGCCAGCAGGGCCGATCGGCTGGCCGATGGCCGCGCTTCGACCGACACCCGCACAGCCGAGGCAATCCCGTCGCGAACAATCCATTCCAGCGCCTCTTCGCAATATTGCCGTGCACGGCTGACTACTGCGGCCGTCACCTTGGCGCGCGCCAGCAGCCACAATTGCGAGCCGATCCGATTGCGGTCGCGGGCTGTGCCGGCGAGTGGCCCGGCATTTTCGGCCAGCGTATCGCCCCACCATCCCCGGCGATCGGCGCCATCTTCGGGCAATTCGGCATCTTCGGCCGCCCGAGCATCGCTGAATAGGGAGATCAGGATCGCAGTACGCATCCCGTCATCGGTGACCAGCTGGCCGCCCTGTAGGGCCAAATCCGCCGACATCGCATCCGCAGTCCAGATGAGAGCAAGGTCGGTCATGCTGCCGTTACCTTGTCGCTGCCGGTGATGATCTTGCCCGTGCCCAGGTCGACATCGTCGCCCACGCGGGCAATTTTGGCCCCACCTTCGCCGCCCAGCCGCAAATCCGCGCTGTCGACCAGCACGACAGGTGCCGCGACCTCGACACGCGCGACGCCGGTTACCGTGATCGCTTCGCGGCCGAGCAGGACCATGTTGCCGAGATCGTCATAGATCGCGACTTCGCCCTGCTGCAGCGCCCGCGCCCGGTAGCGGCGATCCTCAACCGCAAAGACGATGCCGTGGCTGCGCAGCCCGCCGACGAAGCCGACCAATGCCTCCGCGCCGGGATGTGGGTGGCTGGTGAAGCCATAATTCTGGAAGCGTTCGACATCGTCCTGCGTTTCATCGCTCAACAGGTCGAGTTGCAGCGCCTGCGCCGTGCGATTGTCGTCGATCAGGCCGACAATCGCACGGCTCAGCATAAGACGGACGCGGTCTTCTACCGGCTTCATGAGATGGCGCATCATGTCTCTCATTGCGCCGGTTCCTTCTCACGCAGCTGTGACCATGCTTCGGGCGGGACCAGCTCCAGTTCGGTCAACGTCCCCCGTTCGGCATCGCGGGACATTGTGACCCGCTGGACCAGCAGATCGGCGTCGACTCGCAGGCTTTGCAGCCGGCAAGCCGCACGCGTTCCGGGTTGCCAGGGTTTGCCGGCATCGTCGAACCAGCCCGGCAAGGTCACGCTGACAGGCTTGGAACGGCCAGAGCGCACCGCCGCCTCCCATGCCGCACGCCGGGAAAGCGAGGCGACATCCGCCTGCTCTTCCCCGATCACCAGCAATGGGCGGTACCGGGTCACTTCCGGATCTGTTGCGCTTCCCTTGGCCTGTGCCACGGCCTTGCCCGACCGGCGATCGTCGCCCGACGCCTGACCCTTGACCAGGTAGTCCGAAAAGCGCTCGGACATGTCGCGCGACGCCTCGGCCGCGATCACATTCTCGCCTTCCGAAATCCGGCCGGAGCGCAGGCCACTGTCCGGATTGCCGATCACCAGCCTGCCGTCGCCGGGCGACCAGGCGACCAAGCCGCGATAGCGGGCCATCCGCTCGATCGCGGCAAACACCGTTTCACCCTGTTGCAGTGCAAACTTGCGGAACGGGGGACTGGTATCGCCTGCGACTTCGAGCGGGATGGAAAAGGGGGCCAGCAGGTCGCGGGCAATGTCTTCCAGCCGCCGTCCCGACCAGCTTCCGGGCTTGTGGACCGCCGAGCAATCGACCAGGTCCGCTGCCTTGTCGCGCCCGCGCAGCCGTATCCCGCGCGCTTCCGGATCGATGAACCGGTCGACGCTGTCGACATAGCCGGTGAGCAGAACGGCCCCGCCAAGCCGGATCTCGCAGGCGACGCCATCGGCGATGTCCCATTCCTGCGCATCGGTGCGCTCTTTCGATGCGAGTTCCAGGGCGAAGGTTCCGCTGGCACTGTCGATCGCGCGCCCGACTTCGACCGAAGTCCAGCCGAGATAGGCCATCCCATCGACGACCAATGCGATATCATGGGAGGGAAGCACGCTCATGCCGCGTTCTCGACGGTCAACAGTTCAAGCTCGGCACCACCGGGAACGAAGCCCGGATGAACCACCCCGTTGCGGGCGACCAGGTCAGCTGCGCGATCGGTGAGCGATTGCTGCGCGCCACCTGCGCCGCCATAATGGCGATGGGCGATCGTCAGCGCGGTCTCGGTCGTTGGCAGGCGAACCGTATAGATGCGGGCGATCGTTGCGCCTCGCGCCGCAATGTCGCGCGTCAATGCCCACCGCAGCCGGTCGAACAGGTCGGCGCCCGCATCGTCGCCGGCATCGGCCGCCACCAGCGCCATGGCATCGAGGCGCGTGGCAATCGCATCGCAGGTATCGCGCGCCTCTTCGTAACTGGCATAGCGCGCGCTCCCGGCTGCCCGCACCAGTTCGGCTGCGCCGGCAACGTGAAACAGCTGCAGCAATGCGATCCGGTTTTCCGCTTCGCGGGTGCGCTGCGGAGTGCGAACGGGAAACACCGGCGCTTCGCTTTCCCAGTCGAGCATCAGCTGGAGCGACGCGAGCTTCTGCGATCGGCCAACTCCGCTGCCCAGGACCGACACCGCCTGGACCAGCCCGACCAGCGCCAGTCCAAGGTCGATCGGTGACCGCATCAGTCCGGAGATATTGTCTGGCAGGAAACGCAAGCCAGCTTCGAACGCTCGCAGCGTCGGCCCGGCACCGCCCCGCAAGGCTGCCGCTGTCTGGGCAGCGCCCGCCATGCCGTCCACCAGGCCGGTCGCCGCATCTTCGACGAAGGCCGCCGCGTTCTTGACAGTGAATTTCGCGGCGAACTGCGCAGGTGCGACGGCGAGCACGAATTCGGCCTGGTCGGCCGAGCTGTTTCCATTGGCAATGGCAACCGGCGCGCTGGTCGGTTGCCCGGCTTCGACAAACTCAATCGAGAAGCGACACAGCCCGCCCTCTTCGGTATCCTCTGTGCTGCGATAGTCGAGCACCGAGGCCAGCATGCGCCCGTGGAAAGGGTGAACCAGCAACCCCGGACCCGATGTTTCCAGCGCCTCGATCAGGGCATCGCGCGCGCTGGTGTAAGCGGTACCGATAACATGGCAGTCGATCGAAAACCGGCGCGCCCGCCGACCGAGATCTTCGACCTCGGGATCGTCGCGGCCGGGAAACTCATGCACCGCCACGCGCCGCCCGCCCGACCGTTCATGATATTCGGTGCGGAAGGTCGCGCCGCGAAAGCTTCCCTGCTGGTATTGGTCACGCCATGCCATCAGCCCGGCCCTCCCATCGACTTGCCAACAAAGACCGCCTGGCCGATCGCCGGATTGACCGACTTGTTGCTACGCACGCTGGCAGCGAGAGGACCGGTCAGCCGCACATCGATCTCAGTCTTCCCGCCAACTTTAACCTGCTGGGCGGGCTGGCGCGTCGGGGCGCCGGCACCTGGCTTGCGCAACCAGGGGGAACCGCGCCGGAACGGATCGCTCGAAGCGGGACGCTTGGGCTGTACAGCCGGGCGCCCGGAAGCGTTGCCACCGTTACCATAGGCGTTCCATCCATCGAGGAGGGTCCGAGTGAACAGCGGGAGGGCCATATGGTTGCTCGCCCAGCTGACCTTTTCCCAATTTGCGGCGATGGCGTTCACGGCATCCGCCACGCGCAGGGCCGCTTGCGCAATACGCTCGAAATCGGCCGCGACCCCCTGCCAGTCGGTGTTTTCGACGAAGTCCACGCCCTTGTCGAAGGCCTTCTCCAGCCATTTGCTGGTTTTCTCGGCCCAGGCCTTCAGGCGGCCATCCTTGGCCATCACGTCCAGTCGGGCGCGCCACTCGTCCAGCTTGGCCTTGACCTTGTCGAAGATGCCGGCGTCGGCGACCATCAGCAGGAATTTTGACCACAGGTCCTTCATGTTACTGATGATGCCGAACAGCGTCTTTGCCTGGCGGGCCATCCCACCGCCAAACCGATCGGAGAAGATCCCGGTTATCGCCTTCTCGATATCCTCGCCGGTCATCTTCGCTTCGCGGCGGATGTCCTTGCCGTTCTTGCGATAGGTGAAGACCACCTTGTCGCCCTGCTTCGATGCCCGGATCCCGAATTCCTTGAGGCGTTCGAATTCGCCGGTCATGGCATCGGCGAGCGCTTCGACTGCCTGCATCAAATCCTTGCTCATGCCCCATGCGCCATCACCTAGCGCCATCAGCGAGCCGTTCATCGGATCGATGCCATAGGCCTTGAGCGCGACGAATGCCTCCATCACCTGGTCAAGTTCGTAGGGCGTTTTCTCGGCAAAGCCCTGCACCCACGCCATGGCCTTTTTCGCCTTCGCGGCGGACCCTTCGGTACCCTCCAGCATGATCTGGAACTGCTCGAACTTCCCGGCAGTCTTGAACATGTCGAACAGCGCGAAGCTGCCTGCAGCGGCACCGGCGGCCAGCCCCCACTTCGCTGCGCCCAGCAATTTGCCGCCAGCCCATTTGAGCCCGCGTCCCGCCGCCTTTCCCGCACGCTCCACCAGTTTCAAGCGCGCCGCTACACCCACCAGCTTGGTTCCGAAGGCCGCTGCACCGCGTCCGGCCGCACGAAAACCAGCGCCGAGCAGCTGCAGCGATCGGCCGCGGAACACCCGGCGAGCCCGTTCCGCCCGGCGCTGGTAATATTCGACCGATCGCGCCCCCGACAGGACATCGCGCCTTGCCTTGCGCATCTGGGCCGCAAAGCCGGCAACACCCTTCGTCATCCCCCCGACGCTGGCCCGCACGCGCTTCGCCGGGGCGCTCGCCCGGTCGATCGCTTCGAGGATCATCGAGAACTTCAGGGTCACGGTGGGTTACTCGTCCTGTTCGCTATCGGCCTTCGCCAGGCGTTCGCCCTGGCTCAGCCACATTTCCACCTCGTCCCATTCCATCCGCCACAGCTCGGACGGCTGGAAATGGAAATAGGCTGCCAGCGTACCTAGGCAGTCTCGCCAGTCGGCCGGCCACTCACCTTGTCGGGCAGCGCCAAGTTTCCCAGTTCTTCCATGTCTTCGGGATCGAGGTTCTCGATTTCGATGTGGTCGAGGTTCGAAAGCCGCCCGATCATGGCGAGCGTCAGCGCGATCGGCTGGCCATCGCCGAACTGGTCGATCAGGCGCATGTCCTTCGCCTTTGCACGACGAACAGTGACGGTATGGCCCGCCGGCTTGAGCACTTCCTCGCTGGGTTCATCGGAGCCGGCAGTGAGGGTCTCGAGGATGATCGGATGCTTGAGCTGATGGGTGGCCACCCGCGCCTTCTGGCCGCTCACAGCATTTCCTCCGCCGGCGGGCCTTCGAAGACGCATTTGGCCTTGCCGTCCTGGCCGAAGCTGGGTGCTTCGCTGCAATAGGCATTGCGCATGATCCACGTCTGGCCATTGTCGGTCTCGAGCGTGATCGTCGCATCCTCGATCGCCCGGATCGCCGCGAGGCTCACGCCGCCCTTGTAGAGCAGGCTGACCTCGCATTTGGCCGGGGCGGTGGTTTCCTTGAAGGCACCGGCTTCGTAATCGCCCGGTACGTTCTCGCGCATCGGGCCGCCGATCTCCATCGTGGCTTCGCCCGAGGTCGGATAAAGCTGGCCGTCGACCTTGATCTTAACCTGGCCGACGACGCGGTTCTTGTTGGCCATCTCATGCTCCTTTCAGAAGGGTCTTGCTCGCCTCTCAGAGGCGGAACTGGATCGCGGCGGCGAAGCTGCGGAACTGGTTGACGATGTCGGGCGGAACCAGCGCGTTGACCCGGTTCGGATCGCCAGCGTCGCGCTCGACAATCAGGTCGGCGACATACTGGTCCAACCCTTCGACCAGGCCAGCCTCTTCCCAGTCGCGAGCGAGCGCGATCAGCTCGGCACGCAGGATCTTCGGCGTGACGACGGCCTGCCCGGCACCGAACCGCGCATCGTCGCCGGCCAACTTGTGCCGCGGGAACTTCTGCGCGATCCGGCCGCGCAAACTCGCCCGAAGATAGGCCGTGGTCGTAACCGTTTCGAGATCGAGCCAGGCAACGTCGGCCAGCCCGAATTCGTCGGTCTGGTAGGTGGTGATCGAACGCTCGATCCGGCAGGTTCCGCCCTGATCGGCAGTGAAGGTGGCGATACCGTCGCGCAGCAGGGCCTCGCGTTGGGCACGGGTGAATTGCTGGTTCGGCTTGGGAGCGAACATACCCTTGACCTCCAGCGTCTGGAGCGGGCGGGCCGGGTCGATGGCGCTGTGATAGCCGCAGGCAGCGGCATAGCTGGCGGCGACCTCGGCCGGGCTGCTCGGGCTGTATCCGCTGCCCAGAACGGTCACCAGTTCACTGTTCAACCCGGCGCCCAGCGCCGCAAGCACACCCTGGCTTCCCGGCTTGGCGGCATAGGCGACGCTTTCGAGCATCCGCGCCTCGCCCCAGCGATCGTCGAGTTCAGCCTTCAGCTTGGCATGGGTCGGCGCATCGATGAAACCCACCACGATCGTGCGATAGGAATTGTCGCCGATCACCGGCCAGATGGCGTCGATATCAGGGTCACCTGCCCCTCCGGCCATGGCGACAATCGCCAGCGCGATACCGCGCGGCAGCGCCTCGCCCGAATAATGGCTGTGGCGGAGGTCGATTTCATTGCCCGCTGTGCCCTTGTTGCGGGCGGTGAAGGTGACGACATGCTCGTTGGGATTGGCGCCAACAGCAGCCGTCACGGGAAGGTCGGGCAAGGCGTTCACCGCAGCGGCGATCGCTGCAGCGACATTGATCGCCGTGGTACCATTCGCCACCGCGATCGGAATACGGGTGCCTGAAACCATTAGGGCGAGCGTGCCGGCTGCCGTTGCCGGCCCGGTGACAGTGATCGTGCCCGTTGCCGCATTCGCGCCAACGGCATCGTCGAGCGCGATGGCATCGACCTGGGAGAAGCGATCGGCCGCTTTGTATGCCTGTGCCATGCGGGCCAGCATGGATCCCTGGCCGAATTTGTTGACCGCCTGCCCTGCCTCCACGATCGGCTGGATCGTCAGCTGGTTTACGACACCGGCGGCCAGCTTCTGACCGATCAGCAACACCCGGTTGGCGATCGGAGGCAGGCCAGAGACAGCGCGGCTGGCGTCGAATTCGATATGCTGACCCGGCGTGCGAATATCAGCCGGGATGGTCGCGAAGTTGATCATGCGTCGTCACTCCCCTTCGAAGAGGTTTTCTTGCTGGTGCTGGTGGGCTTGTCCGCCGGAACCGGTTCGAGATCCCCGGCGTCGAGCAGGCGCCGGTAAAATGTGTTGAACGGAACGCTCTCCCCGCCTTCCGCCATCAGGCGCCCATCGGGGTGGCGCACGCGGCGACCAGTGGCAGGGCGGAGCTGCGCTTCGGAGAAATCGGTCTTCATTGGGGCACCTCGATCAGATCGGCGGCATCGGGATTGGTCGCGGGCAGCGGCGGCAGGACATTGCCGAACGGCGGCACGTCCCAGTCCACATGCAGCTGGAGGAAGCCGCCTTCGTCGGGATCGGCAAACACGCCGAGCGGCAGGCGGCATTCCAGCTCGATCGCCATCAGGGAAAGCTTCTGCTTCACCATCTGGTCGGAACGGGCGACCAGGCGCGCACCGCGAACGGTGATCGGCTCGACCAGGTCGAGCCCGAGATCGTCGCGGGTCAGCAGGCGAATGGCATCGATGGCCAGCTGGTATGAACCCGGTACCGACCCGTCACCGTGGCGCGTCTGCTGCTCGTTGCGCAGGTTCGATGCCGCCACAACCAGCGCGAAGCGCGCCTTGCCATGCCAGCCTGCGTCGTCGCTCTCGTCGCTGCCGTCGGACAGGCCGAGGAACACTGCCCAGGCCGCCGGCGTACGAAGATTGCGGATCTCGCGCAGATATTCCTCGAACTCGTCGGGGAACGTGTCGAGCACCACATAGCGATAGCCCAGCACCCCATCGTCGCCGGCCGCCTTGAGCACATCGATGATCGCCAGTTCGGTCGCCGCGATCATGCCAGCCACCTGTTAGGCAGAAGCCTTTCTAGGAAATGCCAGAAGCCAATCCGATCGAGCCATGGATTGAGCCAATCGGTCAGCGAGCAATAGTTGCTGAGATGCGGCGCGGCATGGTGGAGCGCATGTTGCCGGCGGGACTGGCACAGTCCAGCCACTTGCAGTGCCTGGACGATCCCCGGCGCACGATGCGGCAAGTGCGCCCAGTAATGTACCTCGTTCGCAATGCAGCCACCGATGAAAGCAACCACCAGCCACAGATGCGGCCCGAACAGCAGCAGCAAGGGCATTGCGAGAACGAAGCTCGCCAATGCAGCCGACCAGTTTCGGGTGATTGGATCGGTGCGGGTGAACGCCAGCGGTTCGCTGTGATGCTGGCGGTTGGGTCCGATCACCTTTTTGCCGATGAGCGGCCAGCTCTCGCGACCATAGCGATCTTCGACCCAATGCAAGAAGCCGCTCAGGAAATCGGCCAGTAGCCAGCCCCCCAGCACCTCCAGCACGATCAGAAGGACTGTCGCGCCCGTCATGCCGCACCGCCCAGCGCTTCGCGCTCGTAGTCTTCCGTCAGCGCCAGAAGCTCGGTTTCGTCCTCGCCCGACAAGCCGAGGAATGGCCGCGCCGGGATCTCGACTTCCTTCACCTTGCGGAACCCCAGGCCACCCGGCAGCCGAAATGCCAGGTACCCGCCATTCTTCGCACGGATCGTGGCACCGTGCTGATGGACACCGGCGTAGATCTTGTTCGTACCGACTTCGACGCTGCGCGAATGCACCAGGTGGGTAATACTGTCCCTCAAGCCGCCGGGGCTTTTGTAGAGCGTCTTGCCACCTTCGGTCTTTGCGCGGATCGACGGTTTCCAGCGGCTCCCGTCCGGCGCCCGTTCGAATTCGAAGCGCTCGATCGTGCTGCTTTCCAGATACAGCCCGAAGCCGCTCAGCAACGGATCGATGTCCTCGTTCGCCGCGACGAAGCGCGCCAGGCGACGTTCGATCTCCTGCCCGCCCTTGCTGGTGATGCGGATCGCGGCGACCATCAGTAACCCGCCAGCTTGTCACGACCGAAGCGGGGCGGATCGGTCGATACCAGGATCTGGCCGGGCCGGGCGGCATTCGCCTCCTCGCCCTGGTCGAGCTTGATCGTACCGGCTGCGATATCCCTCAGCCGGGCGACCGCATCCTTGCGGCGCTGGGCCACCCATTCGGGCGGGTCGCTGCGCCACAACAGCGCAAAGGCGTAATCGCAGGCAATATCGGTCAACAGCGCGTGGCCATGCAGGCTGGCGGTGTCGCGATAGCGCGCGGCGAGATAGCTGGTGATGAGCGCGTCGGACCGATCCAGCGCAGCATCGATCCGCGCCGCGTCGATTGTCCCGGAATTGTCGTCGTCGGTCAGCTGGAGGAGATCGCGGTCCTCGAAGCGCGCCTGCATCGCGGCAAGATCGGCAAAGAGGGGCATGATGCTTCTTGTCCTATCGCTTCGCTACTTGAGGACTGCTCGTCCTGTCGCTTCGCTGGTTGAGGATGGGCTTCCTCGGGATGTGGCGTGGTCGGGCGGCGGGGTGACAGGCGACGGGAGCCCACTCATCTCCCGCCGCCTGGTAGAAGGTCAGCCGGCCGGCTTCGCGGATCCGCCGCCCTTCTTCGCGCCCCCCTGGGCCTTGTCGGTCGCCGCCGGCTTGTCGTCCGCGGGCGGCTCGTCGTTGTCCGGTGTCTGGTCCTCGGGCGGTTCGCCCAGGATATCGACAAGCAGCGTGGCGTTGTCCTCGCCGTCGGCGATCTTCGCTTCGAGCTCGGCAACCATCTCGGCAGTGACCTTGAGCTCGTCACCATCGCTCACGAGATGGCATTCGAGCTGAGGGTCGCTTGCGATCGCTGCGAGCTGGCGCGCGCCGTCGAGACCGGGCCGGAAATCCGCAGTGGTCAGATCGCGCGGCGACTTGCCGAACTCGATCCCGCCGCGGAAACGGCGATCCTGCAGCGCGCGGACGCGCAGGCCCCTGGGATCAGCCATCGAGCCACTCCGCGACCATCAGCTTCGCGGTGCCCTGCCAGACGTTCGTCGCACCGGCAGCGTCGTTCTGCGCGTTGATCAGTTGCAGACCCTTCTTTTCGAGGCTCGGCGGAACGATGAGGGTCTTCGGACGAATGCCGAGCTTGCGGCCATAATCGCCCTTGAGGTTCCGCATCGCGGCGCGTGCAGCGCCGTAATTGTCGCCATCGAGCGCGGCCTTTGAGCCGAAGGAAAACTGCCAGAAGCCGAAGCCGACATTGTCGCGGCCATCGACGCCGTACTGGAATTCCTTCTTGTTGAAGACATTGTCATCGGTCGGCTTGTCCTTCGCGACGAATTCGAAGGACTTGCGCGACTGGAAAATGAGCGGCTTGAGGGCGCGGGTATCGTCGATGAGAAACCATGCCGGGCCGGCGCCTGCCTGCATGTTCGATACGGTGGTTTTCGCACCGTCAGCATCGAGCACCGGGTGGTCGGTATCGAAGAAGTTCTGACCGTCATAGCAAGGCGTATCGAAGGCCGCCTGCCACAGCTCCCAGACCATTTCGTCGGGATGGGCGGCCGTCGCCATGCCCATTTCTTCGAACAGCGGTGCATAAACGCCGAGATGATCGTCTTCGATATCGTTGCGATCGACGCCGATCGTCAGTTCGAAGTCCCGGTTCTTGATCGCATAACCATGGGCCTGAACCCCATTGATTACGCGATCGCCGAGCCATTCACGCATCTTCGGCAACTTGCCGAGCCAGCCGTACTCGGTCGCACGCGTGGTACTGTTGATGACGGTTGCGATCGCGCGATATGAAGTCTCGGCCTGGCCGAGCCCGCGCTGGAAGCTTGCATTGAACGCTGTATGGAGCGTTTGCAGTGCGGTTCCGGTAATTTTCATCTGTCAGATCCCTTCGATCAGGCGATTTCGATCCAGACGCCCTGAGCGTCCACGTCGACGATCTTGCCGGCGACCGAGCGGGTGGCCCCGCCATCGGTCTTGGCGACGGTCTGGTCATCGACGATGTAGGCGGTGTCGCCGATCTCGGCGGCGGTGATGGCATCGCCCGCGGCCGAATTGGCAAAGCGGAACGTGCCCTTCTCGACTTCGACCTGCAGCGCACCGTTGGCACCGTTCGTGTTGTCGACATCGTCCACGGCGATCCCGTCGGCCGTCAGCCCCACGGCGGTTGCGCCGGGCGTGGCGAAGCCCGCAGCACTGAGCGCGACGATCGCGCCGGCAAAAATTTTCACCCCGGCGGCTGCACCGCGCGAGTAACGGCGGCCGTCACGCTTGGGCGTCAGGCGGGATTCGGTCAGGGCGACCATCAGGCGTTCTCCTCGTTGGACTTGCGGGATTTGAGGAAGTCATCCTCGGACAGGCCGAGCTGGCTGCAGATCGCCTGCTCTTCGTCGGTCAGCTTCGTCTTCTCGCTGCCGGGCGCATTACTTTCGATGAGGCTGCCGCCCTTGAAGGTCGGCGCGGTGCCGAGGAAGCTTTGCAGCTCGCCGACATCCTTCTTGCCCAGTGCGATCGCCCAGTCCTTTTGGCCGGGGGTCAGCTTGCCACCAGCCACCGCCTGGTCGACCATTGCCAGAACCTTTTCCTCGCGGATTTCGGCCAGCTGGTCATTGACTTCCTTCAGCGCGGCGACCGGCACATATTTCGCCGGGTCCGGCTCGCCCGCCTTACGGGCACTGGCGATCGAGGCGAGCACGGCCTCGCCGTCGGCGTCGGCGCCCAGCGCCAGCGCGGTGCGGGCCGATGCCAGCACCTTTTCTCCTTCGGCCTTGTCGGCAACCAGATTGTCGATCGCGGCCAGCACCTCGTCGTCGGGCGAAGTGGCCGTCAGCTGCATTGCAGCCAGCGCGGTCGACGAAAGCGCCGCCGCAAGTACCGGTTTGGTCATGTCGTTACCTTCTTCTTCGGTGGATTGCCCCGCCAACTGGGAGGCGAGTGCGGGAAGATCGAGATTGGGGGAATTGGTCAGCCCGGCATTGACCAGGCGCGTGATCAGCCGCGTTTTCGGGTGAACGCGAAAATGCGGCGAGTGATAGCGATACTCGCGTGCCTGCAGCGCAGCCTCGGCGGGCTTGGTCCATTCGACATCGCCGCGAATGCCGTCGCTGGCGACGGTGAGCGAAGCGGGATCGATCCAGCCCGCCGCCTTTGCCTGGCCGCCGACGCCAGGTGTGGCGGCATATTCGCTCTGGTGGTCGTAATTGATCAGCAGATCGGCATTGCCTGCGAACTGGCGCGTGGCCGCGATGACCTCCTCGGCATGGCTGCTATCGACCAGGCGATATGGACCGCGTCCATCGCGGCCGTAGAACTCGCCGAAGGGCAACAGCAAAACGCTGCGCGCCACGATCCCCTGTTCGGTCGCCAGCTCGATCGAGCTGGCAATCACCGCAATGTCGGCGGAAGAGGAGGGTGTCGGCTGCGTCATGATGAGCAGCCGTAGATTGGGGCAGCGGTTCGCCGTTACCTGTCGGGCGACATGCAGGCGCCCCCCGGTGCCTGCGACGCGTTAAATCCAACCATATCTGCGCGTTTGGCGATTCGCCAAGCAGTTGTTGAATTTGCAAGGGATCGGGATTATGTCTCTGGCAGCCGTCACACGTTTCGGACGTAGAGCCTTGGGCCTTCGGGCATGTAGGCCGGCGGTCATTTCCTCCGACTACGACGCTTACTCGATCGGGCAGCACCCTGCTTGGTCGGATGGTAGAGGCTCACGATGTTGAGCGAGCGGGTCGACCGGTCAACCAGCAGCCTCGCGGGCATGCCGTCGTCGAACGTGCTGTGCGCAAGAATGCGCTCCATCCCGTCCCGGGCGGTACCAGCAGGTTCAAAGCGATGCGCCCGCTCGAGGATCTGGTGCGCCGCGAATATATCCTTGCGGGTTACGCCGCGCTCGGCGGTCCCCGCGGTTATGTTTGGACCGTGACGATTGAGGATGTGAACTGCGGCGCTGCGCTGCAAACGTATTTCCCGATCGCCGAGCTCGATGCCCTGCAGCTTGGCTCGCGCAGCTGTTTCCGCAGATACGGTTCCCAGCTTCGCCGTCTTGAACTCGCCGACATCTTCACCGCTCTGGGCGCCACCGATTGCGGCGTACGCCTCCGGTCGACCGGTCTTGCGCCACCTGCCCCCGTCGACGCTGCCCTAGGGGTGGCGCGGTTGCCGAGGATCGAAAGCCGCCAGCACGCCTTCCTCGCGTGTCCAGACCAGCTTGCCACGACGGAAGCCGGCATTCGATCCGCCATGCCAGCGCCAGAAGCGGCCGCCCAAGTCCACCACGCCCGCGGCCGAGATGAAGCGGCGCAGCAACATCGCCCGGCCGTCGCGCCCGGTCACCCAGATCCAGCCTATCGTGTCGGGATCGCGCAGCACCTGTGCAGCCTTCGCCAGGCCCGCCGCCTGCGCGCTGCCCAACTGCACCATCGTGCCGTCGGCCGAACGCAGCAGCCCGGTCGAAACGACCATCGGCCAGCCGGCCGCATCGTGCCACACCGTGCCGGCGATCGCCGCCTCCCGGCTGTCCAGGCCGAAGGCGGCGAAGAAGTCTCTCACGCGCGCATAATCGCCTGCTGAGAGAGCAGACTGGATTTCACCGACCTGCCGGGAATTGAGCTCGCTGGTATTGTCCTCGCGGCCGTCGCCCTTCAGCCGCGGCGGCGGGGTGAGGCCATCGAGCGGGGCCTTGCCGACATTGTAGCTCCATCCCGGATCGATCCCGCGCTCCAGCCGGGTGACCTCGCCGGTGCGCTTGTTGACGTAATCCTTTTCGGGGAAACGCGGCGGAGTGTTCACGGCCCAGCCGCGCCGGTCGAGCATGCGCTGGTTGAGCGGCTGCGCATCGCAGCGGCAGTTCCAGCCACAGGGCGGATAGTGCGTATCCCACCACGGATCGTCCACCGGCAGGACCGTGCCGTGCCAGTCGTGATGCTCCGGTCGCTCGCGCCCGTCCATCACCGAGACATAGCGCAGGAACGGGAACAGCTTCTTCGAACGCTGGATGCGCTGCCACCTTCCGGCCATGTAGCTGCTGCGAAGATTGACCTGGTAAATAGTTCGCAACCTGGCAGGGCTGCCCAGCTGGACCACCTTCTCGACGCCGGTGGCTGGGTCTTTCATCAACTTGCGCCCCCACCAGCCACGCGCGACCAGGCGCGGGCGCAACTCCTTGCTGAATTGGTCCAGCGTCGTGCCTTCGTCGATCGCGCGGGTCACCGCCGCGCGAATATCTTCCAGCAGGTCGCGGCTCATGGCCTTGGCCACGGTGAAGGCGCGGGCGTGCTCTTCCTGCCAGACATCGCGCCAGTCGAAGCCGATCTGCCAGCCCTTCGCCTTGAACCAGGCTATCGCCTCAACCGGCTTGACCAGTGGCAGCACTTCCTCAGCCATCGATCACCTCGGCCCCGCAGGTGATCAGTGCGCGCCCTTCGACCGAACTGCCGTCGCCCAGCACACCTCCGACTGCCGCCAGCTTGCCGGTCAGGATCCATTGTTGCCCGCGAAATCGGGTGAACCCGCCGAGGTTCGGGCGAAATCCCGCCACCACGCCGATGGCAAGGTGGTGGCCGGGTTGGCGCAGCAGGGCGTCGATCGTGCGGGCCGCATCGCGGCTGTACAAGGCACGGCGCTGGATGCCGGCGTCGAATGCATCGGCTGCCTCGGGCGTGGGTTCCGGGCGGAAGCAATGAAACACCGTCGCTTCGCGCGCAGCGGGATCCGTGCCCGCCACGAGATCGAGCGGCAGCATCAGGGGATCGATCGCCGTCCGGTCCTGCCGGCCGAGATCGCTGCCCGGCGTCACCAGCAACCCGCGTGGAGTTCCATCGTCAGCATGATCGAAGCGCGGCACATCGATCGGAGCCAACTGGAGGATGCCCCCGGCATCGGTGAAATTGCCCGCCTCACTCCGCGCAAAGGTGAACGCGACGCCGAAGTCAGCCGGGGTCAGGTCGCCGTCCGCCATCCGTCAATCCCGCGGTTCGGCAAGGCCCGCGATGCGCGCGGCGAATCCGGCGCGCGCAAGCACCTCGGTAAAGCGTGCATCGTCCATGGAACCGATCACCTCGACCAGCCGCGCCTGCAACTCGTCAAGCGATTGGCACTCGCCGATCAACGCATCGACCGGTGCCAGCAGCGGGTCGATCTGCTCCTCCCAGTCGCTCAGCGCCTCTTCTGCGGTGAGATCGATCTTGTCCGGCTCTGTTTCGACATTGCGCACGTGAAGGGTCGAGACCTCGCCGCCAAAATGCCCACGAAGGCCCATAAGAGGCCCTAAGAGGCGGGTCGCTGCCAATTCGGCATCGGTCGGGGCTTCGGCGGGCTGAGAGGGCGTTTCTCCGGCCTTGTTGCCGCCACTCGCCTTCAACGCCGAATCCTCGCTGCGGGCAGCCGGCAGCCCGGCCCGCTCGCGCATCTCTTCCCCGTCGATCAGGACGCCCATGTCGGCCAGCTTCGCTGCGCTCTCGATCTCGGTCTTGATGTCGATCGGATCGGGCCGACCGATCTTGAGCCGCGGATATTTGTCCCGCGGGCCGCGATTGAAGATGATGAAGGGCGGGACGAGGTCACGGTTTAGCGTGCCTGCCACCAGCATCGCGTCGAAGTCCTCGATGTCGCCGCGCACTTCGTTGTGTACGTCCGCCTGGCCGCTACCCATCCCGCCTGCCTTGGCATCGGTCGTATTGGTCTGGCCCAGAACCGCCTTGCTCATCTGGTCGTCGAAATATTCGGCATGGCTGCGCCACAGATCGTTCGGTGCCGTGCCGGCCTTGCGATCCACAAACTCGACGCTCATCGTCTCGGGGAATGCAGCGGCCGCATCGCTGCCGAGCTCGTAAAGCGCGCGGTGGAGGATGGCCTTGTTTTCCTCGCTCTCGTTCGGGCCGTATTTGCCGATCCGCAGCGGTTGCCCGAACGCCTCGAGGAAGGTCACCCAGTCCTTGATCGCGAAGTTCTTGAACATGTAGCCCCAGGCCGCGATCCGGGCGAGGCCGCTCCGCACGGGCAGGCCGCTCTTGGTCGGATGGAAATGGGTAATGAACTTGCCTGCCGGAAGCGGGCTAGCCTGGCCCACGCCATCTTCGCCGCCGCGCAGCAGCAGTTCCTCACCGTTGACCTGGTCGAACTCGAACCAGCGCGGATCGCGCCGCTTCAAGGCGCGGGGCTGCCACAGGTCGGGCTTCATCTCCCACACGATCTCGGTGCAACTCATTCCCTTCCCGATCGCATCGAGAATGTCGAACAGTTCCAGCTGCAGCGTGTCGCGATCCAGCCAGTCCTTCAGCAGCTGCGCATCGGCCTTTGCCTGCTCGCTGTCATCGGCCGGTTCAACCTCGATCGGCAGCCGCGCAACAGCCAGCTTCCTTGTGCGCAGGACCGAGAGGTAGTGGAGATCCTTCTCCTCCATTTCTTCGGCCAGTTCGTAATAGGCGATCGCGTTGCCATCTTCCGCTTCGCGCAACAGGCGCGCGAGCCGAACCGGTTCCAATCCCTGGGCAGGATGGCCCGAGCTGATCGTGCGGATCGATGCGCGCGTCGGCGCGGCGATTTCCCGCGCGAGCAGTTCCTTGCGCAGTGGTCGGCCGTACTGGTCGACCAGGGCGGGCGATGTGGCCATTACCAGGCTCCTCTGCCGGTAAAGCGGTTGCCGCTTCCGGTGCGAATGTCGTCAGGGTGGAAGAAGCCGCGTTCGCCGCGCTTGGGCATGCCGCTGAACCGCCCGTCGCCGCGGACGCCGCGATACTCGTAGAGCGAACCGCCCAGGTCGCACGCGCGCGAGGCAAGGCCGTAAGCCCAAAACTCATCGGCATGGACATCACCATCGTTGACGATGCGGATGCCGCCTGATTCTTCGCTGCCGATCTTCTTGAGTGCCATCAGATCGGCACGCGTACGCGCATCCTTCCAGATGCGGATCTTGCGCTCCTGGAACCGGCGGGCGAGGCCCAGTGCGATATCGACGCGCATCGGGCCGGTCAGCAGCACGCCGACCACGCGGCTTGCGCCATGCCGGCGGATCGCATCCTCGACCACCTTTTCGCCCATGCCTGTCTGGTCGACCATCGCCTGGACGATCCGGCGCGTTTCGAACATGCGGTCGAAGAACGCGTCCTGGTGCGCGAAGCTCTGCCCGATCTCGCGATAGCCGTCACGCTCCCACAGCACATCCCCGATCAGCTCCAGCACCAGCTGGATCTGGCCATCGCGCCGGCGCGCCACGTCGCGACCGAAATAGCACAGCCCGCCCTGGTAGAGTTCGGGGATACCGCAATCGTCATGCTCGGCCGCGATGATGTCTTCGAGGCTGATCAGCGAGCCGCTGCCCTTGGCCGGGATGCAGTCCAGCTCTTCGGCGGCATCGTCGCCATAGGAGGCGCGGATATCGGCTTCCCACTGCTCCTTGGGCGGCAGCTCGGTGCCCTTGGTCTTCGCCACCAGCGCGACGCGCTCATAGAGGCCGGCCTCCATCGCATCGGCAAAGGTAATTTTCACCGGCATGCCCTTGCGCTTGCCGGCGCGGATCTCGTCGAGCAGCACGTTGAACGGGTTCGCCACGCCGTCATGGGTGGAAATCACCACCACCTGGCCGCCCCAGATCAGCAGCGCCATTGCCGACTTTAGCACCTCGTTGACGTTCTTGTGAAACGCCGCCTCGTCGATGATCACGATGCCCTGTTTGCCGCGCAGCGCGCGCGGAACGCTGGGCAGGGCAGTGATGCGGAACCCGCTGGCGAAGCGGATCGAGAAAGCCTTCACCCCCTTCTCATCGGCTTCGAGGACTTCCTCTTCCTCGATCTCACCTGCGGCCAGGCCAAACGCGCGCGCCCACATGGCGCAGACCTCGATGAATTCGAGGGTCATGTCCTTGTCGTAGCCCATGTACCAGACGTTTTGCCCGCCCGCGTCCATCGCGCTGGCAGCCTTCAGTGCGGCGAAGGCGGCCACGCCCCAGGTCAGCCCGATGCGGCGGCTCTTCTCGATCACCAGCAGCGCGGTACCGGCGAACAGCAGGTCCACCGTGCGCTGCTGATAGACAAGCAGCAAGTCGCCCTTGGGCAGTCGCAGCAGGGCCTGTTCTGCCGCTTCACGATCTCCCTGGATTTCGCGGTGACGAATCCACTCGTCCCGCTTGGCCTGATCTTCGGGAGAGCGGATCATGCAGGCATCTCGTCAACAACGATCGAGCCGTTTTTGCCGCAGATCCGGCTTTCAAGCCGGATGTCCGCGCTTGTCGAGGATATCTCGCCCGTGCGGGTGAAGTTGATGCGGACGTTCCAGCCGTTCGGATACTCGGCAATGATTTTCCGCCATTGGCCGTTACGCCAACGAGAGCCCATGACGACAGATGGGGCAGAGCCGCCGCCGACCGGCATGAGATTCGCCAAGGCGTCGACCAGCACGCTAGTCAACACGATGCGCATCAGGCTGGACTTTCCGCGCCGATGCATCACGTATCGCTCCCCAGCACAGCATGGCGGATGGCATCGACCGTATCCTTCGACAGCCCCTTGCTGCGTGCTGCCCTGGTCGCTTTCTCCGCGGCCTCGGCGGTCGCCTTCTTCGCCGCGCGTGCTTCGGCCTTTTCGATCACGTCGAGCTCAGTCTTGCGCATCAGCGCGATGTTCCGCAGCGCCTCGGAGAATTCCTTCGCTTCCTTGGTCGAAAGCGTGATCCCCTCGCCTTCCTGCTCGGCCAGCATCAGCTTGAACATGTTCGCCTGCAGCAGCTGGCTGTTCATGTCGATCAGCTGCCCGCCTGTCTTGCCGCCTGCCTCGCGAGCCAGTGCCTCGGCGTAGATTTGCGTTTCGCGCAGATCGGCCGAGACATCGGCCAGCTGGCGGACGTGACGGCCCAGCGCCGACCGGCTCGGCGCACGTTCCTTGCCGATCTCCGTCACCAGTGCGGCGCGCACCTCATCGATGGTGTAGCCCTTGTCGATCCGAAGATGCGCGATCAGCTCGCGGATCTCGGGATCGAGCTTGTCGATCGTGGACGGCGTGTTCTTCGTTGCCGCCTTCCGACGGGCCGCCTTGGCTGCGCGCGGGCTGACCATCGCTTCACCCGCCTTTGGGCGAAGGCCGCTGCACGCCCTTGATCTGGCTGCGCCCATTGGCGACATCGCCGCCACGCTCGGTCAGCGTGGCGACAGTCAGCCCGGCCGCGATTTCGATCGTAGTGATCATCCGCTGTTCGGCCAGCCAGGCAAGATGGCCGCGCATCTGGTCGCGCGTGCAGTTCAGGCCCATCGCGCCCACCGCAGAATGCAGCACGCTGTCATTCGCCTGGTAACCTGGCTGTTCGTCGAGCAGGCGCAGCACCGCCAGGCGGATATGGCCGTCCTGAACTTGTGTAAGATCGCTCGCGAACCCCATCACTTCATCCCCTTGGGCACGATAACCTGGAAGATCATGTCGAGCTGGCGCCCCATGTGATCGATCGAAGCCTGCTTGGCCGCGACCGCTTCGCGTAGCTCGCCAACCTTTTGCGTCAGATCGTCCATCTTGGAATCGGTCGTATCGAGGCGCTTCTCGATCCGCTTGATGTCGTTCTTGCTCGCGGCGCGCCGGTCGATATCTTCGACCCGCACTTCGATGTCGGCGACCTTGATGGCGACGCCTCTCAGCTCGCCGTCGATTTCGCCGATCCGCTTGTCGAGACTTCCGGTGCCGACCGGGTTTTGTTGACCCGCCCGCAACACGGCCAGACCGATCCCGCCCAGAATGAGGGCGATCAGTGCCAGCTCGTACCAATTGTAGCCCATGTCAGTCGCCATCCTTCTTCCCGGTCAACCGGCTGATCGATTGCTTGAGTGTGTCGAATGCCGCCTTCACCAACTCCTTCAGCTGGTCCCCCAGCAGTTCGATCAGGGAAAAGCCGCTAAAGCCCAGGCCAATTGCCACGGCAAAGGTCAGCAGCCAGCCTGGCCTGCTTTCTACAATCCAGATCTCGACCATCAGCAGCATCACTGCGGTAACGAGCAGGAATTGCCACAGCGGCAGCGCCTCTTCTTTCTTGCGGGCCAGTGGCCGTGCGGCAAAAATGCCAAGCGCACCTAACAGGCAGCGAATCACCGGAATCTCGATCCCGCTCAGCTCCAGCACGATCGGCGGCGGATAGGCGCCACCGGCATCGACGACCGCACTGGCCATCAACGCCGGAAGCCAGCCCAGCAGAAACTTGGGGAGGGTTACTTCACTTCCGATCATGCCGGCACCGGAAGCAGCAGCCAGGGGTAGGCATCGGTGTGAGCCTTGAGCTGACTGGCACGGATCGTCTCCGCCACGTTCGTTTCATGGATCGGATCGTAAGCACCACCGCCACCAGGGATCAGTAAGCGGAGCGAGCGCGGAACGATATTGTCTGCCACGTCTTGCAGATCTTCCGGGCTGCCATCATTCGCCGCCTGAAGCGCCGCCAGGCAGGTAACGTGGTGGCCCGGCCCCATGATCTCGATCGCTTGCGCCATGATTGCATCGAAGCTTGCCCGCTCAGGCGAACCGGCTAGCGCATTTGCTGGCGATGCCTCGATCTTGACGATGCGTCGATGCCCAGCAGTCTTGATCATTACCGGCAGGCAGGTGAGCGTGCGCGTCTCGCTATCTCCGCTTCCGTCCATCACCACCAGTGTGCGGCACCATAACGCCGGAGTGCGAAGGTAACGATCGAGCTGCTCGCGGAGGGTCGATCCACCGACGCCATCCCGCGTCACAAGCCGTGCCGGATATTGCGCCGCGATGGCTTGCCGCAGTGTTTCGGTATCGAAACTGTCGCCCAGAATATGAATGGCATCAGGATGCTTGACGAACCAGCTTTCGCGCTCGCTAAGCGCGGCGACCCGGCGCGGGAAATAGGTTAGGCGCTGCATTGTGCCGCCCATGATTCCAGTGCCGCTGATATTCCCAACGCACAGGCGGTCGAATGTCGGGATCGATGCCACGCTGACTTCCGAATTGGCGGCCATCTGCCCGTTGGTAGTGGCCTGCACGTCGTTCGCTGCCCAAGCAATCGCAAGGACATTGTCCCGCCCGGCGAAGACCCGCCCCAGCGTCGCGCTGTTGAACTGGAAGGACGTGTCGGCGGCGCGGATGGATCCGCTCGAATCTCCCGTGGCTGCGCTGGCCAACGTCAGGATGTTTTTGGTGATCACAGCACCGGCTTCATTACGCAAATGCAACAGCGTGCTGGCGCCAGGCACGGCCTGCTCGGTGAACTCGGCGATCAATGTGCCCGAGGTGTGCGAAAAACCATGGAAGGGGATATTCCGCTCGAAGCCGGCAAAGCTATAGCGCCGCTCCGCACCCGTGGCCCAGGCAAGCAGGTTGATGTAAATCGTGTTGGCGGTCGGGTAGATCGTGAAAGTGCTGGTCGCATCGTTGGCGACGTTGGTTGCACCCATGATCTCGCTGCCACCAGCTGTGGTACCGACTGACACACGGCCATAGCTGGCGCCGGCTGTAAGATCGGTGACCCGAAACTGGTAGGCTGCGCCAACGGTCAGGCCAGTAATCTGCTGGCTGGCGTAGCCGCCTGCCCCGGAGATCGCAATGCCAGGAGCCAGCGCGGTGACAACTGCACCACCGCCTCCGGTCCATTCGGCGACATCGCCAGCGTCGGCAAATGCACCGCCAACCAGCAACTCATTGCCGTCCCGCACCGGCCCCATCGTGACAACTCGCTCGGTACCATGCTGGGTGACACCGGTCATCGCGGCATAGAGCGCAGCAGCGCTGGCGTAGACGATTCCATTGAACCAGAAACGGGCATTGCGATGGTCGATGTCGAGCAAGGCCTTTTCGCCATGCTCGTCGGTGCGGACCCAATCATTCGCTTGTTGTCGCACCGGCTCCACTGCGGCAAGCGCAGCTGTTCCAGCGTTGGCTGCGGAGAGGGCTGCCTCATCCGCCGAATCAGAAGCGTCGGAGGCGTAACCTAGTACTTGGTCGCGCGCGGTCTCGACCGCGGTGCGCACTGATTTCGCGAACTGCTCGAACTGGGCCCAATTGCCTGCCCCACTCGCGCCGATCTTGCGCCACCAACCGCATTTCAGCGGATCGGGATCGTTGATGACGACCGCAACGCTGTCTTCGTCATGCGCCACATCGGCTTGAAGATCGGCCTCGTTAGCCTTGACCAGGTCGGCCTTGATCAGCTTCGCCAGCAGCAGCTCGAAAGGCAGCGCCTGGAGCGGGCCAGCCGGCGAAAACACGATTGCCTTCAGATCAGGCGGCACTTCGGTAATGTTCTCGAGCTGATCGGGGTTGACGGTCTGGTCGCTCATTCGTGCGCCTCGCTCGGTGAAGTGTCGATCGCCGCTTGAGCCAGTACCCAGTCAATCAGTGCGTCGAGCTGGATGGCCTGTTCGGTACAAAGCAGTGCGTCGGCGGCGGTCAGCGCTCCGGCGGAAGGAAGTCGATCTTCACCGGGCGCTTCACCAGCTCGGCCGGGGGCTGCGCCGGCTGCGGGCACGCCAGCTGCTGCGGTACGGCCGGGATCGGTTGCGGCGGGCGATGCGGAGCGCAGCCGCTCAATCCGAGCAGCGCGATCGCGAGCGGCGGCAAGGCGAGCCTTGTAATCATCGACAATCTCCTGGCTGGCCTTTTCCTGGGCGGCCTTGACCCTTGCGACATTCGCCTCGGCCTTCTGCTGGGCGATACGGGCCGCGCGCTGGTAGTTCTCGATGGTCGCGCGGTGCGCCAGCTTCTCGCCTTCCCAGCCCACCACGGCCGCATCGCGCTCGACCTCCAGCTGCGGCGCGCGGTGGAAAACCATGATGGCAAAAGCGATGCCGAAGAAGAGCAGCGGCCCGTTGCGCCAGTCGTCGAAGATCCAGCGCACAAGCAATCTGGCCAGCTTCCGAAGGGCGATCAGCAAGCTCATCGGCCCAGCCTTTCCGCCCGCGCCAGCCAGCCGCGCAGGAAGCGCTTCTGGCTCGGGTAACGGCGCACGATCTGGCGGTAGCGATCACGCACAGCTTCACGGAATGCCTCGACCAGCCCTGCCATGCCGATTGAGTTGGCGTGGATGACACGGTCGAGCGCTTCACGTGTGGCGACGCCGAGCTGGCCATCCACCTCGATCAAATTCTGTCCACGCCGCGCCTGGCAGGCATTGATCGCCCGCTGCAGCAGCTTCTTTGCGGCGGCATTGCCGCCGTTCACGCCCTGGTCGAACAGCATCTCGCCAATCGGCACAGGGAAGCTTTCGCAGTCGAGCACCTGCCAGAAGCAGCGGTGATACAGGAACTGGGCATCGCCTGGCGTCAGCTTGCGAATGTCGGCTCCGTCGATATCGCCATCGAAATCGAGATCGAAATCGGCGAAGCCATCGCCGTCCTCATCGAACGCGCCTTCTGCCTTCAGGAAGCGCAGGCTGATGCCGAATTTGGTTGCGCCGCCACGATCGGAAGGATCGTCTACGTAGCCGCCCTCGACATCGATAAGGTCGTCGAACGCGGCAACGAAGCGCGTCGAATAGCCTTCGACGAGGATTTCGGATTGATCGCTGGCATTGCCCATGACCAGCGCGATAACTGCGGCAATGGCCGCCGCGTTATATGTCGGGAGACAGGCACTCGGCCTGTCGGGCTAGAATAGTTCCGACTGCCGGGGATCTGCGGCGCGGGAATCACCACCGCGCTCGAGTATCCGATAGACCCGCCTTTCGGCAATCCCGAGCGCCATGGCAATCTCGCGACGGGTTGTTCCCGCCTCGTCCATCGCCCGCACCTTGCGGGCAAGGGCTTCTCCAAACGGCATGTAGATGGGCATGCGCCAGAAGGTGTCGCAAAGCTTTGCAGCCGCCTCATCCCCGATCGCCGCGGCGATTCCTGGCACGGTTTCAGGATTTTTGGGAATGTAGAGCATGATCCCGCGAAAAGCCCAGGCGAGATCCAGCGCCGCCTGCTCGCCGATCACCTCCGCGAGCTCATCCAGGATGCGCGATCCCGTGCCGGTAGAAGGGCGGGCCTGACGGTTCATCTTTCGCCGCCATCACCCACGATCGGCAATGCCGTGGCGCAGAACGCGCATTCGGCGGTGGCCCGGCCGACATGCCAATGCTGCCGACCGCATCCGGGGCAACGGTTCGTCTCGCCCGGACGATAGGCCACGCCATATCCGCGCGCTGCTTCCGGCAGCCCAATATTCGTGGCGCGGGGCAGGTGTTCGATCAGAACCAGTTTCGCTGCCATCACTGCCCCCCGGCCAGCCGCTTCTCAGCAGCCGCTTTCCAGTTCCTGAGGGCACCCTGAAGGCCGGTGGTCGAAGAGGCGCGGATCCCGCAATATGCGACCGTGACCAGGTCGCGCGTTTCCCCGATGAACACACCTTCCGCGCTAAGCGCCTTTGCGACCTCGCCGGTTACTTCGCGCTGGCGCCGGAGCCAGCGATCATAGGCCGGGCCGAAATAGCTCTTCGGCATTGCATGGCGTATCCGGGTAAATGGTGCGAGCGCCAGGCGTTCGACAACGCGGATGGCCGCGCGCAAATCCGGCTGCGGTTCAGGTGCGCGCTTCATGCTGTCGCTCCTTCCGGTGCCAGCTCGCGCAATTTGCTGCCGAGCGCAGCGGCCAGCCGCACGTAATGCTCCGGTCCGTATCCGCCTTCGGTGTCGGCCGTGTCGATGCCGC
Organism: Sphingomonadales bacterium; assembly: GCA_014763545.1. Taxonomy (GTDB): domain Bacteria; phylum Pseudomonadota; class Alphaproteobacteria; order Sphingomonadales; family Sphingomonadaceae; genus JACXVD01. Next base: position 38,614 of record JACXVD010000008.1, on the reverse strand, counting down.
ATAGTCGCCACGCGGCGACATCGAGTGTCCAGTCCTGCGGCACGGCACTGGCCTGCTTGAGCTTGGCGAGGATCAGCTCGCACAGGCTCGATTGCAACGTGCGCGGATCGATCTTCTTCTGCGTGGCCAGGCTGGTCTGCCGCCACCCGGCACGCTCGGCCATGCCCTTCAGCGCCTCGATGAGCCGATTGGCATCCTGCTGGCGCGCCCAGATCAGCCGCTCACAACCGAGCTGTCGTTTGGCGAAGGCCTCCAGCGCTTCTTCCGATGAATTGCGCACCACGCCCAGCTGGTGGAGCGAGATCCACAGCGCCCGTGCCTTCCTCGCCATGGGATGCTGCGCAACGCGCTTGCCCTTCTTCGGCACCGGGCGAAACCCGCGGCCAATGAGCGCACCTACAACCATGTCCAGCTGGTCGACGGTGCAATCGGTCAGGCTCGTCTTGCCGGTGACATTGAACAGCAGCTGGCGATAATCGTCTTCATGCATCGCCAGCTGCTTGCGGCCGACATGGATCTTCGCGATCGCGCCCTTCCGGTGCTGTTGGCTGCGGTCGAACTGCGCGGGTTTCGCTCGGGCGTTCATCGAAATGCCTCCTTCACTCGCTCGAATCTGGCCTCGATGCGATCGCAAGCGGCGCGAAAGTCCTTGTCGCGCTCGCGATAGACCAGGGCCTTCTCATGCAGGTTGATCACCGTCGCGTGGTTGCGGTTGCCCAGGATCGCGCCGATCGAATTGTAGCTGGCGGGCACACCGAGCGATCGGAGCGCCCAGGCCACGAAAGCCCTGGCCCGCACGAGCGGCTCCGACCTGTGGGCCGAAACGAGATCCTTCGCGTCGAGTTCGAACTCGCCCGCGGCCAGCTGCACGATGGTCGCGCGCAGGGCCAATTCACCTGTCCCGGCGATCGCGGAAAAGGGATAGCTGCGCGGCGGATCGGCAGGGCGCATACGGGTTGAAATCACCATTTCAGCCACCCCGCCATCACGCCGATCACCACGACGTCTGCCCACAGCAGCATGCCCAGGCCGATCGCTCCCACAGTCTCGATGGTCGAACCCGGCTCACCCCGCAGGATTGCAACCAGGCAGCGCGCTTGTTCGATCCAGCTAGGGAGCGGGTTGAACGTGTGCCGCCGCTTCACGACAGCACCGCGCGTGCGGAAAGTTGCGCCCAGGCATCCTGCAGGTGCTCGACGGCCAGTTCCTCGTGGGATGCCATCGCCAGCATGCTCGCCAGCTCGATCGTGAACGTTGCTCCACGCAAGGCGCCGGGCTTTTTCGCGATCTGGTGGACGAAATTGCAGGCCGCTTCGTCGCGAACTCGCCAGGCATCGATCAGCGCATCGATGTCGGCCGTGAGCGGCATCGACCGGACGAGCTTGAGCGACTGGCGGCTGAATAGCTGCGCATACACAGCAGATCGGTTGCCTTCGAGTCGCTGCTGGACCGACTCATTGCCAAACAAGGCGATGCCGAGACCGGTCTGGTCGTGCCAGCTGCGCATCTCTTCCAGCGCCCGTTCGCTCAGGTGCTGCGCCTCGTCCACGATCAGCAATGGACTATCGAGGTCGGAAACCAGCTTGATTACCCGCTCGCTCAACACCTGTGTCATGCCGGTGCAGTTCATCATGCCCAGCGCTCGCAATACCGCGCGCTGCATTCCGAACATGCCCGATGTCGAAGGCGTCATGGTCGCCATGAACACGTTCGAATTGCAGGCCTGGAAGTGTTTTGCGGTGGTCGATTTGCCCAGCCCGGCCCCCATCGCCGCAGTCACGATCCGGCCGCGCTGCGCCCAATGCAGCATGTGAATCAGCTGGGCACTGGTTTCGGTTTCGAAATAGCCCGGAATCTCCGGCGCCTCGACCCGCAGGGACTTCTGCGCCGCCAGCGTCTGGCGATAGCGGAAGATCTTGTCGGCCAGTGCCTGCTCGTTGCCCGCATAGCCCCTCTGGCTGCCAAACTGGCTGAGCGTGCCGAGTGCAATGTTCAGTCGCTTGGCAAGCGTTCCCCAGCTGGCTCCTGACGACGCCTTATGGTCGATCAGCCACTGTCGCTGCTCCTCGATATCGACCGGCTGTGCCGCGGGATCGTTCATGCTATGCTTCCTTCCGTTCATTCGTGGACATGGCGCGCGACGGGCCTCTCACCGCATCGTCGCGCGCCGCTTCAATCCTCGGTTCCCCGCACCAGGCGGAGCGCCGAGAAAACCCTGCTTTCGCTTTCAGATGTGACCCTCGGTGCCGGTGCGACCTTGCGCACAGCGGCACCTGCAGTGCGCCGCACCGGTGCAAGCTCCACCACGCCCGGATCAGGCAGTTCCGCAGCTGCGGTCCGCGGCTGTCGGGCGGCCAGTTCCTCCGCCTCGATCAGTGCTTCCTGCCGCAGGGTTTCCCGCGCCAGCTTCCTGTGGTCCTTCTTGCGTTTGCTCGCGGCCTTAGCGCCCGCCTGGTCGGCGAAGCCGTAATCCTCGATCACCGGGGCGGTGGTCAGATAGGCACCATCATGGCCGTAAAGATGCACTTCGCTGTGCAGGTCGTCGGGATCGAACCGCACAGTGACCATCTGCCCGTGGTAGTGGCGGCATTCGGGCGACCAGTAACGATTGCCGAACAGGCTGATTTCGCCGGTGCGGCTGTTCACCCGCTTCCGCTCGGCAGCCAGCAAAGCCATGCGCAGCTGCTCGGGCGTCGCCTTGCGGATCGCTTTCACCGCATAGCTCTGGTCGAAAGTCTGGTCGAAACTGCGGCCGTTGCAAACGCCGCCGCGCCGCCCGATCCGGGCGTTGTGGTCCGCGATACCCTGCGCAACGATACTCTCGAATTCGGCCCAGGGCACCTCCCGCTCGTCGTAATTGGCCGGCTTGTTGGTCGGGCTGTTGCCGGTGTAGGCTCCGGCGCAAGCGGGGCTGCGCGAGATGTCGCTTGCGATGTCGCGGAATGCGCGCTCGATCGGCTTCGACTGGCCGTGGTAAATCTGGGCGAAGCGAACCTCGATTCCGAGCGAAACCAACAGGCCCGCAGGATCTTCGTCGCGAATCTTGTTACGGTAGCGGGTTCTCGCCCCGGCAGTCAGCGCGAGGCTGGCGAAGGTGCGGCTGTTGTCCAGCAGGCAGATGCGCGGAATGCCGAAATTGCGAAACAAATCGGCAAAGGCGAGCCGGGTCGCCAACACGTTTTCCGACAGATCGAGCCGCCATGCGAGTATCTTGCGGCTGTAGACGTCCTGGATCGCCACCATAACCGGGCGGACTTTCTTTCCTCCATCGGGCGGGGTGACAAACACATCGAAGACATGGCCATCGATATTGACCATGTGCATCGCATGCAGGCTTTCCAGCGTGCGGCGATTGTCGGGGATCGATCGCTCGAGCGCTTCCTTGCCCTTGCGCGCCAGCATGATTGCGGCGGGATCGACTTCACGCTCGATGCGGCGCCTGAGCGCCTTCTCCGATGGCAATGACATGCCTCTTTCGGTCGCGCGAGCCTGTGCCCGGCGATAGCAGGACGACAGCGGAGGCTCCTCCGGGCGCATCCAGTCGCTCAGGAATTCCCGCCACAGCAGTTCGTCCATTTCGGCTTTCTTGCCGCCACCCTTCCGGCGCTCCGCCAGCGCCGGAAGCCAGTCGGATGCCGCGACGCCTTCGATCAGCTTGCGCCAGTTCCACAGCGTCGCCTGGCTGACATCGTGCCGCGCCGAAACAAGCGCGATAGCGGCGGTTGTCGTGCTGCCCGCGCGCTCCAGAACGTCGATTTCGCGCATGGCTTCCAGCCGCGCGGCTGCCCGTTCACGCACGTCCTGGCTTTGCTGGTCGAACCATTCCCAATTGCCTGCCTGCGGTGCTTCGGGGCGCTCTGCATCGGGCGGCGAAACCACGCCACGCCGCACCAGTTCGACCCGCGCGGGGCCGGGAAGCACCGCGAGATGGAACTCAAGCCCGCCGCCTTGGCCCATGCGCGGCCGTGCAAGCAGCTCACCGTCGGGGCAGGTCCGGCTTGCCCAGCGTTCATCCTTGGCCTTGCGCGCCACCGAGCGTTTGCTCCCCGGCAGGCCCGGCAGGCGCAGGTCGGCCAGTTCGGCAGCCGAAAACCAGCAACGCTCTTGCGGTTGCGCGACTGCCGGGATTGGGGCCGAGCGGGCAGCGTCGTGCCAGGTGGTGAGCCGTTCCGGCTTCATCTATTCCTTCCCCTTGATCTTCGGCGCGTTGCCCTTGAGCTGGCGCATTTCCGCCTGCGCTTCGGCAATCACCTGCTGCAGTTGGCCAAGGCGCGCGGTTTTCACCTCGTCGCCCAGAAGTCCCGAAATCCCGATTTCGCGCAGCAGCGGGCGGAACTGGTCTTGCCGACCCGTCACCACCAGCAGCGCAAAGAACCGGCTCATCGGCACGCGATGTTCGGTGCGCGCCGGGCTGGAATAGGCGTTGAGCATGTCGACGCTGATGTTCTCGTCGAGGATGTCGCTCATCTCGGCAGCGATCACCGCGCGGCTGCGAAAATCGCTCGCCAGGATGCTGCCCACGGTCTCGCAAATGCGACGCTCAAGCCCTGCCAGTCCCGCAAAGCCCTTCGCCGGAGCAGGAGCGTCGAAATCGAAGCTCACCTGGTCGGGATGCGCCTTGGCCTTAGGCATGGCCAACTCCACCGGTCCGCTCCCGCGCCCGTTGCCGGAAATCATGCCGCCAGTAGACGCGCTTCGCTGCGGGATCGCTCGGCGCTTCGGCACCGGCCAACTCGTCCTTTATCGCCTCCACATGCCGGTTCCCGGCATCGGTCAGGCGGTAGTCGGCGCCCAGCAGCCCGCGCGCGACCAGTGATGCGCGCATGGCGTCGAAATGCGGGAGGAATTCGCGGTCAGCCATTGTCGTTGTCCCGCCCGCGCTGGGGTCGGTCGACCAGCGGACGCTGCCCGAACGGCAGGTGAGCGATGCCCTTGCCATAGGCCGGGCGATCGCCGACCAACTTCGCGGTCAGTTCCGGGGTGAGGAAAATAGGTCCGGGCTTGAGGTTGCTCATCGCATCAGTCCCTCATCATCCACGGTTCGCCGCGATCTTCGTCCTGCGGCCCCATGATCGCGGTCGGCTTGGCGAACTTCGACATCAGCCGGCGCCGGTCGTCTTGGCAGCGCGCGATGCGCGCCTCATGCTCGATTTCAGCCTGTGCTTCGGCAGGGGTGACGCCGGTTTTCAGCGCGCGTTCAAAGGCGCGGCGATGGGCGCGGTAATATTCGGCTTGGCTGGTGTGGCGCGGCATCAGTCGGCCCCCTCTTCGAGGATCTGGCAGACTGCGCGGTCATGCAGCTCGATCATGCGCCGCCGGAAGGCATCGCGCATGTTGGCGAGCATGTTGAACCGATCGGACAGCTCGGCGGGGTCCATGCCCTCGGGCACAGTGTTGACGATCTGCTCCATCCTGATCCGCCGCCTCAGCTTCGACCAGTCGCGGCGCGCGTCGAGCCAGGGAAAGGTGGTTACGTTCGTCTCACGCACCACTTCGATCCGACCGATGCCGAATTCGCCAACCATGCGGAACACAACCAGCTGGCCGGGCTGCAGCGTGTCCATCACAGCGCCTCCCCGATTGCGACAAAGTGCAAGGGCGCACCGTCCGGCGCCCGCGGGATCGCGACTTCACCGGTCACTTCGATGCCCCGATATTGATACGGCACGCGCGAAATCTGGCCGCGCTCCTCAAGGGCATCGATGAGCCGGGCACTGCCGCTCTTGCTTGCCAGGCCGAGCGCTTCGCGCATTTCTGTTATCGTGGGGGCAAACCCCCATGCTTCGACATAGCCTGCGATGAAGCGCAGCATGTCGGCTTGGCGGGCGGTGGGCGAAACGATCATGCCGCATGCTCCCGCCGGATCGCGGCAAGCAGCTCAGTGCTCCCCCGTTCCATCGCCTTGTGATGGCGAATGTCGATTCCCGTATCCGCCAAGCCGAGGCGGAAGATCACCAGTTGAGCGTACCGGCGAGACAGGCCAAGCTCTTCGGCGATCTCCTTGGGACGGAGACCGCTATCATACAGCTCTTCGATCTGCCGCTCTCTGTCGGTCATTCCAACCATCAGGCTAGCCCCTCGATCGGGCCGAGCATGTCGGGGCGGTTCAGCGGCGGCAGCCAGATGATGCGCGTCTGGTGGCGCCGCGTCGGCTGCTGCACGTTCCAGACATACCAGGCGTAATCCACCACCCCGCCGCGAAACGCCTTACCCTCCGCTTCCAGCGCCGGGATCATGTCTCCCGGCGGCATGCTGGGACGCTGGGTCAGGACGAGGATCGCCTGCGGCGGATGATCCTGGTCGAACAGGTCGAAGCGGGTCTGGCTGCCCTGCCATTTGATCGGCAGCACCATGCAGACCCGGCGTGTCGCGATCCGCAGCGCCTGCCTGACGAAGGCCTCGGCGATCCCTTCGATGTAGGAATAGGGCGGGTTGCAGACGATGCTGCATGGCCGGGCCGAGCGGGCAGCGGTTTCTTCGAGGAAGTCCGCGCGGAAAAAGGCAATATCGGAATTCTCACCGAAAAGGGCACGCTCTACCCTGTCGACGATGTCCGACAGGAATACCTTGAAGCCCTCATCGGCGAACGTCACCATGGTCCGCCCGCTGCCTGCGCACGGATCCCAGATCACCTCGCCAGCAACGCGCTCCTGCTCGAAGCGGCCCAGCGCCTCGAACAGCTGCCACGCCACCCAGCTCTCGTCGACGCACCAATCCTGCGGATGGCTGTTGCGCTTGCGCCCAGTGGAGATTTCGCCGCGCGCCATCAGGAATCACCCTCGGCGGCGCGGAATTTCCGCATATCCGCCACTAGCTGGCGGGCGGATTTGCCGAATAGATCGCAAACGAGGCAGGCCGTAATCGACAGAGTGGCCTCGTTGTCATCCAGCCACGAACAATCGTCGTTCCACACAAGCCATGCGATCGCACGGGGATAGCTTGCTCTCATTCGCCCAGCTCCTCGTTGAGCCGGTCGCGCAGCTGGCGCTTGACCTCGTCGGATTTCAGCGCCCGCACCAGGCTGTCGACATGGTGCTTCTGCTGCGTGGCGGTCAGGCGGCCGAGATTTCCGATCACCGCGCTCAGCACCTTTTGTTCGGCGGTCGGCGCTGCGCCGCCCGGCCGATCGATCCCGACACGGGCGCGGGCCAGTTCAGCGCTCAATTCGTCGTCACCTAGCAACGCCTCGATCACCGCGCGGCGCTGCCCCTCGTCCTTGACTTGGGCGATAGCCTTCAGCTGGCTCGCGTTCTCGCCCACGACGGGATGCTTCGAGAGCGGCTCCGCCAACTCGGGAAATGGCTCCACGAGCAGCCGGTAGAGCGAGAGATCGCGATGGATCGTGCGGCGGGACATGCCCAGCGCTTCGCCAACCGATTCCTCCCAGCCGTATGCTTGTGCCATTTTGGCATAAGCATCTTCGGTTTCGTCTCGCAGCGCCTCTTCGGCGCTCGTTTCACCGTGTTTGACGCGATCCCAGCGGGCCTTCGCGCCGAGGCGCTGATGGCTGAGTGTACCGTGCTCGCGCGCGATCCGCTCCTGCGCCGCGCGCACCAGGGCTGCAGTGAATTTCGCCCGCTCGATTGGTGACAGCGGCCTGCGATGCAGGTTTTCGCTCGCCTCGAGGTCGGCGAAGTCCTCGGCGTTGCCGTTCACCTCGATCGCGAAGATCGAAATGCCCTCGAGCTCGGCACCGCGCAGGCGATGCCGCCCGGTGACCAGCTGCCATGGCTGCTTGGGATTGCCGCTGCGCCGTGCGATCTTGATCGGATCGCGCTGCCCGTCGACCGCGATCAGGCGACCAAGCGCAACGGCCTTGTCCTCATGCAGGAAGCCGATCCGCTCCGGGACATAGATCTCGACCGGGTCGATCTCGACGACCTCGGCGTTCGAGAAGAAAGGCGGGTGGCCGTTCATTTCGCCACCTCACTTAGACAATGACGACCGGCGCCGGCTCGCCTAGCCATCAGGCAACAGCAGCACTGGAGGCAGCATGTGGTTTGATGATTTTTCGCGGAAAGCGGAGCGGGAAGTTCTTCGCTGGTCAGACCGCCTTGAGGCGGAGGGACTGGCCCAGCTACGCCAGAGCTATGAGGCGGTTGGCTCTTCCGAACTTCGTCGCTTTGCGAAGGACAATAGCCGCATTCTGGACACCCTGCTTCGCTCGAAGTCGAAGCGCGAATTGGAACGAGTTCTGGCAGTGGCGCCCGATCAGCTTCATCGCCATCTTCTTCTTCTGGCGGCTCACTGGCGCGCCCGACAAGGCCTTGCCCTGCTTCACGCTCTGACAGGGCATTCGCTTGAGCCAGCGCCTGATCGATCAGATCGGGAAGTATGCGCAGATGCAGCCCGAGCCGCTCAAGAATATCTTGGCTCTCAAACGCCTCTCTGGCCAGCTGAGTTCTGACCGCCTCCTGCAGCGCCTTCTTCCGTTCGCGAAGCGCTCGCTCGCCTTCGGCATCAAGAAACCCGCAGTCCTGGAGCCGCGATGCACGGATCACCTCGCCCTGGAACCGGATTTCGATCCACCGCCAGTCATCGCCGATCGCTTGCACTTCGTGCCAGCTGTTGTGCTTCAGCACGGTGCAATCGGGCGACCAGTAGCGCTTGCCCGCCAGCGTCAGCTCGCCGCCACGTAGCGTCTGCACCCAAAGCTTGGAGCTGCTCATGCTGCCAGCCCCTTCATCTTGCGGCCCCTCGACAGGAAACGCTGGCGCGCCCGCAGCGTCAGCGCTGCGTGCCGCACCAAATCATCTGCCCGCCGCTGCTCGGGATAGCCGCGGAACTGCCGTGCAATCGCAGTGGCATCGCTCTTTTCGATGCCGAACAGGGCCATCAGCCGCATGCTCTCTGCTGCCAGCCATTCGTAATGCTCCTTGCTGGCGAACCGACCGATCTTCGGCCCCTCGCACGGCGGGGGCACTGGCGATGATCCAGTCAACCGCTTGCTGGACGCGCTCATGCCGCTTCCTTCCGATCCTGGACGAGGACGGATTCCACAGCCTTGCTGACCCGGTCCGAAGTGCGACCGCGAAAGAGATCGCTCACCCCCGTGCGCGGGAGGTCGAAGACTTCGACGAAGTGGGCGACAGTCCCATAACGCTTACGAATTACGGCCTTGACGTCCTCCGGGTGCATCTGGTCCAAGAGCATTTGGCGCAGTCCAATAAGTTGTCCCTATTTTTTGGACCATGCCCCAAAAATATGTACCTTTCAACCCAGAAATTTGGGATTTTTTGTGGCTGAGCATTTCGCCGCACGATTGCGCGAGGAACGCGAGCGTCTTGGCCTAAGCCAGAAGGCGTTGGGAGAACTCGGCGGCGTGTCGAAGAATACCCAGCTCGCCTACGAAAATGGCGGCTCATCCATTCCGCTCGATTATCTGGACCGCCTCAGCAAACACGGTCTCGACTTGGACTATGTTGCGACTGGCGAGCGAGCATCGACATTGCCGGGTGGCCTCGTTCTCGAACGACATCTTCCTTTTCGCCACGCCTCTCCAAATGTGTCCGATGACAGCCTCGCAATACCGATGCTCGAACTGGGCTATGGAATGGGCGGCGCATTCCTTGATGGGATCGATCCGGGTGAAGTGATGCGGCATTTCCCGCGAGACTTTATCCGGATGCTTACTTCGGCTCCTGCCAACCAGCTCTGCTGGTCGCACGGCATCGGCGACAGTATGGAACCAACTATTTCGGATCGTGACGTGATATTGATCGATCTCAGCCGCGATGCCATTCGTATGAACGATCAGATCTGGGTTCTCGCCGTCAGCGGTATCGGCATGGTTAAGCGGGTACGCATTAAGCCGGGTGGTGATGTTGTGCTTAAGTCAGACAACGAACATGTCGCGGATTACCCGGTTGGCCAGGACGAACTGACCATCATTGGCCGCGTGATCGCAGTCGTGAGGCGACTATGAAGACTGGTTGGTTGATCTTGCTGTTGGCTCTGGCGAGCTGCGGCCCGCAGAGCAGCGATGAAGCCAGTGCTGATCTGAATTATGACATTGCGGATGACGACGGGGCCGGCGCCTTACCTCCTGTAAGCGATGGAGATATCGCCAGAGCATCGCTGGTTGACGTGGCGGAGATCGTTGCCGCCTATGAAGCTAACGAGCTGACCGCACAGCGAGACTATGAGGGGCGGTGGCTGGCTGTCGAAGGAACGATCGACAGCGTCTCGTCCGACTTTGGCGATGAACCTGTCATCCACCTATCGGCCGATGTCCTGCCAACTCCGAGCATCCGGCTCGCAGCCGGCTTTGAACAACAAGCCTTGGACGTGAAGAAAGGCGACCGGGTAACCTTCCTGTGTGGCCGGATAAAGTCATTCATGGGTTCGCCACGGCTAAGCGAATGCCAATTGGTCCTGGAAAATATGGTCGCAGGGATCAGGGAGAACTAGCCTGTATCATCGTCACCTTCATTCCTTGGTCCAACCAATGATGGGGCGCGTGTTCTGGTGAAGGCCATTCACATCGAGTTCGCCATATTGCTGGCTCTCTATGCCTTGAGCTTGGTGTCTCTCGTATATTCGCTTTTCTGATTGGCCTCAGCGCGCCCAACGTTCAGCGGTGCGCTCGATTTCAATCCGCCCGGTGTAAGGCCGGCAAAGTGCTAGCGCATCGCCGGGCGGACCATTCTCCCACACTTCGCAATCGTCAGCCCTAAGGACGACTGGCATCCGGCTGTGAACCATTGCCGCATCTCCGGCTGCATCTGTCATCACCATCGAATAGCATTCGCCCCATTCGGCACTGACGCGCCAAATCCCCGCGACCGCAAATGCTTCTGCATCCGCCACGCTTAGCCAGGTGCGCGTCATCGCGCCTTTCGGTCCTTCTGCCTCGGCCCAGGCGGTGAGCGGTATCAGGCATCGCCGCTGCTCGAAACTGTTGCGCCACATCGGGCTACTGAGCTTGTCGGTGCGGGCATTGTTCACCGGCTTCGGTTTGAGCGGAGCGCCGGTCTTTTTGCTGCGTAGCACGAGGGGGAAACCCCAAACCATCGATCGAAGGTCGCCCGCCGCGATCACGGCGCCGGGGTAGCCGGGATATACCTCGGTCGCGAAGTTAGTGCCCGTTGACGCATCACTGGCCGAAAATAAGCGCGCAATTTCAGCTGCCGACTTCGTCATGCGGTAGAGGTTGCACATTGATCTTTGTTCGCTTTCTGTTCCATCAAGGCAGATGGGTACCATCCGCCTCGATTCTCTAACCGACTATGCTCGGCGCGGCTATGCCGCCAAGGTCACCTGCGAGACCTGCGGGCACTCAGCGATATGGCATCCTTCGCTGCTCGCCATGGAGGTGCATCGTCGCAACAAGCGCATGTCGATCTCATCAGCCGAAAATTGTATGCGCTGCTCGAAATGCGGTGCATGCCGGGCGACCATCTCACCCAGTGACGCGCACTGGTGACCGGCCCCAGCAGGCCGGAAACCTGTCCCAGTTCTTTCTCTGCGATGATTGGCAGCAAGCTTGTTCGACGCGCGGAGAACAGCTGAATTCCGCGCCTTTGGTGGAACTGGGACATGGTTGCCAAACTGGGACGCGTGATGTCCCGGTTCTGTCGCACTTATTGGCACGTCAACGGCGCATGATCCACCTCTGAGATGCACCTCAGAGCGCGGAATTTAGCCGTTAAGAGGTCAACCTGGGCCAGGCCTCTCAGAAATGGCGAACCCAGCCGGACTTGTCCGATCATCGACTAAATTAACCGCGACTCTAGACAACGCCGCTCAACCGCCCAATTCTATCGTGACTGCGGGGACGCCCACTTTTCCGTGGGTTCCGTCCCACGAAATCCCGGCGAAGCCCAAAAAATCCCGGGTCAACGGCACTCTAACCCCTAGTGTCCCCTAACAGAGGCGCGCAGCGTGGAGGTGCAATGCCAGCTCGCGCCGGGCCTGCCACGATTCTCCGTCGTCGGCCTGCCCGACAAGGCGGTCGGCGAAAGCCGCGAGCGGGTTCAGGCTGCGCTGGCCGCGATGGGCCTGTCGCTCCCGCCCAAGCGGATCACGGTCAATCTCTCGCCCGCCGACCTGCCCAAGGAAGGCAGCCACTACGATTTGCCCATCGCGCTGGCGCTGCTGGCGGCAATGGGTGTGACCGATGCCGAACAGCTGACCGATTACGTGGCCGTGGGCGAACTGGCGCTCGACGGGCGGATCGTCGCCTCACCCGGCGTGCTGCTGGCCGCGCTGCATGCGAGCGAGCATGAATGCGGCCTGTTGTGCCCAGCGGCGCAAGGGGCGGAAGCGCGCTGGGCCAGCGGCGTGCCGGTGCTTGCCGCGCCCGATCTCGTCAGCCTGCTCAACCACCTGAAAGGCACGCAGTCGCTGCCCGCCCCGCAACCGGGCGAGGTCGAACCGGCGGTGCCGGGCCCGGACCTGAAACAGGTCAAGGGGCAGGAAACCGCCAAGCGTGCGCTCGAAATCGCGGCGGCGGGCGGCCACAATTTGCTGATGATCGGCCCGCCGGGTGCGGGCAAGAGCCTGCTGGCATCGTGCCTGCCCGGCATCTTGCCCGATCTGACGCCGGGCGAGGCGCTGGAAGTGTCGATGGTCGCTTCGGTCGCAGGCACGCTCGAAGGCGGCCGGATCAGCCGCCAGCGACCGTTCCGCGCGCCGCATCATTCGGCGAGCATGGCCGCCCTCACCGGCGGCGGGCTGAAGGTGCGCCCGGGCGAGGTGAGCATGGCGCATCTCGGCGTGCTGTTCCTCGACGAATTGCCCGAATTCCAGCGCGCCGTGCTCGATTCGCTGCGCCAGCCGCTCGAAACCGGCAGCGTCGATGTCGCCCGCGCCAATGCGCATGTCACCTTCCCGGCGCGGGTGCAGCTGGTGGCGGCGATGAACCCCTGTCGCTGCGGCCATCTGGGCGATCCGGCGCTCGCCTGTTCGCGCGCACCGCGCTGCGCAGCCGATTACCAGTCGAAAGTCTCCGGCCCGCTGCTCGACCGCATCGACCTGCATGTGGAGGTCGACCCGGTGAGCGCGATGGACCTTGCCCTGCCGCCTCCAGCCGAAGGCAGCGCCGAAGTCGCCGCGCGGGTCGCCGCCGCGCGCAAGGTCCAGACCGCGCGTGCGGAGGAGACCCGCGCCCGGACCAACGCCGAGCTAAGCGGCGACGCACTCGAACGCTACGCCACGCCGGATGAGCCAGGCCGCAAGCTGCTGCTCCAGGCAGCCGAGGCGATGCGCCTCTCGGCGCGCGGCTACACCCGCATGCTGCGGGTTGCGCGCACCATCGCCGATCTCGCCGGGGCGGAGGCGGTCGGCCGCATCCATGTCGCCGAGGCGCTAAGCTACCGCCGCCAGGCGCCGCGCGCCTGACGTTTACTCAGGCGCCGGACACTTACGCCGGAGAGCGCACGCTCCCGCGTTCGAGCAGGCGCACCGGCACGCGGTGCCGATTGTCGCCGCGGCCTTCGCCCAGCACCGCTTCGACCAGCAAGGTGCCGGCAGTTGCAAAATCCGGTTCGATGGTGGTCAGCGGAGGGCTGGCGAGTTCGCCTGCGGGCAGGCCGTCGAACCCGACGACCCCGATCTCGCCGGGCACGGCGATCCCCGCTCCGCGCAATACGTCCAGCGCACCGAAGGCGATGGCGTCGCACACGGCGAACACCGCGTCGAACTCCAGGCCCGATGCCAGCATCCCGGCAATCGCGCGGCGGCCCTGTTCGTCACGCTCCAGCCCAGGCTCGACCGGGACGAGGATCGGCTCGAGCCCGGCGGCGGCCATCGCCTCGACATAGGCATCGACCCGCTCGGTGAACTGCCGCTGGCGCAGCTCGCCCGCACCGATGCAGGCAATCCGGCGATAGCCCGCCTCGACCAGCCGCTGCACCGCCAGCCTTGTGCCCTGCACATTGTCGGAACTGATCCAGTCGAGATCGCCCAGCGGCGACCCCCAATAGGCGATCGGCTGGCCGGTCTCCCCGATCTTGCGGAAATAATCCCACGCCGACTGGTTGGCCGTGGTGCCGATCACGATCATCCCGTCGGCCTGGTTGCGGTCGACATAATGGCCGAACAGGCTTTCTTCTTCCGCCTGCAGCGGCACCAGCACTTCAAATCCGTGATGGGCTGCGGCGCTGCAGATACTGCCCAGCAAGGCATAGCTGAACGGGTTGATCTGCTGCGGCCCGTCGCCCGGGCGGCTGATCACCACGGTCACCAGCGTGCCGGTATGCCCCCGGCGCAGCCGCGCCGCGCGCTCATCGACGTAATAGCCCAGTGCCCGCGCAGCCTCCATCACCCGCGTCCGCGTCGCATCGGTGATCGTCTGCGATCCGGAAAGCGCGCGCGAAACGGTCGATTGGCTGACGCCAGCTCGCGCCGCCACGTCGAACGAAGTGACCCTGTTGCGCTTGTCCACCATCAGGCCGGTGCCCTTCCCCATCCGCTGGCCCATTCGCCGGCCATCCTATGCGACGGAACGATCGGGATGGCAACGCGCGGCGTCCGCGCGATGCGGACCACCCGGCTTTGCGACGATCCGCTGGTGACAGCGCGCCGCCATCCGCTAAACCCACGTAAGTGAGCGCAATCTTCGACATCGCGATAATCGGCGGCGGGGTGAACGGCGCAGGGATCGCACGCGATGCCGCCGGGCGCGGCGCGAGCGTGATCCTGTTCGAACGCGGCGACCTTGCCCAGGGCACCTCCTCCGCCTCGACCAAGCTGATCCATGGCGGTTTGCGCTATCTCGAACATTACGAATTCGCCCTGGTGCGCGAGGCGCTGGGCGAGCGCGAGCTGCTGTGGGGCATCGCCCCGCACATCATCTGGCCGCTGCGCTTCGTGCTGCCCTACCGGCAGGGGCTGCGGCCACGCTGGCTGCTGCGCACCGGGCTGTGGCTCTACGACCATATCGGCAAGCGCCGGGCACTGCCTGCGACCGAAACCATCGCCCTGCCCCGCCACCCCGCCGGTACGCCGCTGAAACCCGAGTTCACCCGCGCCTTCGTCTATTCGGATTGCTGGGTCGACGATGCCCGGCTGGTCGCGCTCAACGCCCGCGATGCGGCAGACCGGGGCGCCGAAATCCGCACCCGCTGCGAAGTCACCGCGCTCGAACGCTGCGGCGAGCATTGGAACGTCACCGCGGGCGGCGCGCAGTTCCGTGCCCGCACGCTGGTCAACGCAGCCGGGCCGCGCGTGCTCGATGTGGTCGGCCTCGCGCGCGAGGAGAGCGACAAGCACATGCGGCTGGTGCGCGGTTCGCACATCGTCGTGCCGCGCCTGTTCGAGGCTATCGCTTCGAGCTCGATGGCGAACGGGATGAGCCGAAGCTGTTGTCGGTCTTCGGCGGCAAGATCACCACCTATCGCCACCTGGCTGCCGAAGCGGTCGAGCAGTTGCAGCCGCACTGCCCGGCCCTTTCCGGCGGCGACTGGACCGGCGGTGCGGCGCTGCCCGGCGGCGATTTCCCGCGCGACGGTGCTGCAGACCTTGCGGCCCGGCTCCAGTCGGCATACCCCTTTCTCGATCCCACCATCGTCGCACGCTACGTGCGCAGCTACGGCACCACGAGCTTCGCGATCCTTGGCAAGGCGCAATCGCTCACCACGCTCGGCCGCCATTTCGGCCACGGGCTGTACCAGTGCGAGGTCGACCACCTCGTCACACGCGAATGGGCGCGCAGTGCCGACGATATATTGTGGCGACGCAGCAAGCTGGGCCTCAGATTCAGCGCAGTGCAGGCGCACGAACTGGACACTTATGTCGCGAGCAAGATTGCGGCGGGAGCGGGGTGAGAGAATGAACGGCGACAAGACACACTATTTGCGGGGCATCGGCCTTGCCCTTTGCCTCGCATTCGGCGCGGGTGTCACACTGGCCCCGCATCCTGCCCGCGCAGATGCCACGCCAGCGCCCTTCGCCGACGAAATCCATGTCTTCGGCGTCGAGGACGAATCCGCGCCGCCGCCGCACTGCGCCACGCTGTTCGTCGGCAGTTCGAGCATCCGCTTCTGGTTCGGGCTCAAGGACGATATGCACATGCCGCTGGTCAAGCGCGGCTTCGGCGGCGCGACGATCGGCGATGTGAACCATTATTTCGATCGCGTCGTCGCGCCCTACACTCCGCGGCGCATCGTGTTCTACGCTGGCGAGAACGATATCGACGCAGGCCTTTCGCCCGAACAGACCTTCGCCGCCTTCGAAGAATTCATGGTTCGCAAGCAGGAAGCGCTCGGCGCGACGCCGGTGTTCTTCGTCTCGGCCAAGCCGTCGATTGCCCGTTGGCACCAATTCGATGCCCAGCGCAGCTTCAACGCGATGGTCGCCGCGCTGGCGGCACGGCGGGCGGATCTCGTCTATATCGACGTTGCAACGCCGATGTTGAAAGACGGCGCGCCGCGCCCCGAAATCTATATCGGCGATCGCCTGCACATGAACCGGGCGGGTTACGCGATCTGGACCAAGACCATTGCACACACGCTCGCCCACGCCCGCACTTCGAAGGCTCCGGACTGCGGGCGTTAGGGAGCGCTCAGGCAATGGTGACCGGGGGTTCCTCGGCCACTGCCACCGGTCGGACAGTCGCAGCACGCCCCGCGAAAAGGGCGATCACGAGATAGGCGATCGCCGGGATGATGAACGCGACCGACAGGCCGACCGAATCGGCCAGCATGCCGACAAACAATGGCAGCAACGCCCCGCCCACGATCGCAAGGCACAACAGGCCCGAAGTGGAGGATTGCGACGCGCCCGAACGTTCGAGCGTGACGGTGAAGATCGTCGGGAACATGATCGAGTTGAACAGCCCGATCGCCAAGGCGGCATAGCCCGCCGGTTCGCCGCTGCCGAACATCACCACCACGCACAAGCCACCGGCAATCGCCGCATCGACCGCCAACAGGCGCGGCGCATCGACCCGGGTCAGCAGGAAGCTGCCGATGAAGCGCCCTGCGAGCGCGCCCCCCCAATAGAGGTTGGCGAGGTAGCGGCCCCCTTCCTCGAACGGGAGGCCCAGGATGCTCTGCTGGTGCAGGAAGTTGATCATGATCGAACCGATCGACACCTCCGCGCCGACATAGAGGCCGATCGCCAAAGCGCCGAAAAGCGCCCAGCGCGAGCGGAGTGCATCGAGCACCGACGCCTGCGGGGTAGGCCCGATCCCTGCCGCCGCCGCCGCAATCCGCTTGCGCTGCAACAATACGAAGATCAGCAGGACCGCCAGCAAGCCGGCCATGATCGTGAAGGCGTGATTGACCGCGCCCAATGCTTCGGCCCGCTGGACCGGATCGGTAATCGGGCCGTGCCCGTTGTTGATCACCTTGTCCCCCAGCATGATCGTGCTGCCGAAATGCACCCCGATAACCACGCCGAGCGAATTGAATGTCTGCGCGAAGGTCAGCCGGAAATGGCTGGTCGACTGCGGGCCCAGAGCAGCAGCCAGCGGATTGGAGGCTACCTGCAAGGTGGTAATGCCCACGGCCAGGACGAACAGCGCGAGCAGGATCGGCGCATAGCTGTCGAAGCGCACGCTGAAATGCACCAGCAGCGCACCCAGGATCATCACCGCCAGCGCGGTGACGATCGTATTCACCGGTCCCAGCCGGTTGCCGAGCGATGCGGCGGGCAAGGACATGAGCCCGTAGGCGAGGAAGAACACCAGCTGCGTCGCGAGCGCTTCGGTATAGTTGAGGTCGAACACCGCGCGCAGGGCGACAATCAGCGGGTCGTTGTTGGAGGTGATGAAGCCCCACGCGAAGAACAGCGTCGTCACCGAGACGAAGGCCCAGGTAATCCCCAGTCGGCGCAGATTGTCCATGCTCGCGTCCCCTCGCCCCGGCCCGCGATCAGCCCTGCGATCGCCAGGTGAATGTCGTGACTTCGCCAGCCGGCATCGTCGCGGAGAAACCAGACGCGCCGACGCGCACCTTGAACACGGCAGCTTGCGTGCCGTGGTTGAACGCCAGCAGGACCAGGCCGCCGTCGGGGTTCTGCCAGGCGACATTGGCGATATCGCCGATTTCGTCGCTGGCGATCCGCCGGGCACCCGGCCGGACAAAGCGCGATGCATGGCCGAGGACGTAATATTCGACATTGCGTGTAACGGCGCCGGTGCGGCTGTCGATCGTCACCACGCCGCGGCAATCGCCGCAGCCGCCCTTGTGCGGGCCATGGTTCTCGTCGAGCGCCAGGTTCCACAGCAATGTCCCGCGCGACCAGTTGCGCGTCGCCCCGATCACGAGGTTCGCCGTCATCCAGCCCAGCGTCTCGCCCCAATGCGGCGCCCATTCCCCGCCGGAGCATTCGGTAAAGAACGCGTCCTTTTCCGGAAATGCGTCGTGCACCACGCCCTGCGCGGAGACATCCCCGGCATAGCAATGCCAGGCAACCCCGACGATGTGGCTGCTGGCCGCAGGATCGGCCAGCACCGCCAACGGACTGTCGGGCTCGTTCCAGTTGTGGTCCCAGTCGAGTATCTTCGTTGCGGGGTGTTGGCGCGCCAGCAGCGGGCCGAGATGGCCGCCGACGAAGGCCGTGCGCGCGGCTGGGTCCATCCGCATGCCGGGGTAATCGCCCGGTTCGAAATGCGGCTCGTTCTGGATCGAGAGATAGTCGACCGGCAGACCGGTGCGATCCATTTCGGCCAAATAACGGGCGAGATAGGCCGCAAAATCGGCATAGTGGCCGGGTGACAGGCGCCCGGTAACGAGGCTGTCGGAGGTTTTCATCCAGCCCGGCGCGCTCCATGGCGTGGCCATCAACACCATATCGGGACTGCGCGCCTTCGCCGCGCGTGTGGCTGCAAGCTGGGGCGCAGCCTGCGCCATCGAGAAATGCACCAGCCCCGGATCCGCCTGGCCCGCAGGCATGTCGTCGAAACTGTAATGCTCGCGCGAGAAATCGGACGCCCCGATCGGCAAGCGCATGAAGGCAAAGCCCTGCCGGTCGGGAAGGAACAGCTCGTCGAACAACGCCTCGCGCGCCTCGGCATCGGGCATGCCCATGATCACATCCGCCGAAGCATCGGTCATCGCGGCACCGAAACCGACCATGGCCTGATATTGCCGCAGCGGTTCGACCGTGACCACATCGGGCGCAGGAGCCATCGGGACCAGTTGCAGCGACGGCATGGCCGCGAGCTTGCGGCTGGCATCGGCGCTGGACGACCATTGCGCGACTGCGACCATCGCCGCCGCCGGCGCCGGTTCGCTGCGCCGGTCGACCGGCGTGGCGACACAGCTGGCGACCACCAGCGCCAGAAGCATGGTCGTGCTCTGCCTTACAGCTCTTCGCATGGGATTACCTCTCCGCCGGGCAAGTCTTGGCGACATAGTCGGCATGGGTCGGCATCACCGACACGCATTTGTCGATCACGGCGGCGATGTTGCCCAGATATTGCGCGATCTGCGCATCGCTCTTGATGGCGACCAACGGATCGTGGCCATGCGGGATCATGCCTTGGCCGATAAACACCTGGATCCAGCTTTCTTCGGCGAACAGCTCCTCATCTTCACGGAAGATGCGGCCATTGGCCATCCACAAATCCATCTTGCGTTGCAGCGTCGCGGGCACCTCCATGGTCCGGCAATAGTCCCAGAACGGCGTGTCGTTGCGGGTCGTCGCCTTGTAATGCAGGATGATGAAGTCGCGGATGCGCTCGTATTCGAAATCGCTCTGGCGATTGAATTCCGCGATACCGGAAGGATCGAAACCGGCGTCGGGCAACAGGCGAACCAGCCGGATCGCGGCCGACTGGATAAGGTGGATCGAGGTCGATTCGAGCGGCTCGAGGAATCCGCTGGACAGCCCGATGGCAACGCAGTTCTTGTTCCACAATTTCTTGCGCTTGCCGGTGCGGAAGCTGACGCGAAAGGGGTCGGCCCGCTGTTCACCGTCGAGATTGGCCAGCAAGATGCGCTCCGCCTCGGCATCGTCGATATACTGGCTGGAATAGACATGGCCGTTGCCGGTGCGATGCTGCAGCGGGATGCGCCATTGCCAGCCCGCGCCATGGGCGGTGGACTTGGTGTAGGGCGTGAAGTTCCCGGTCCGCTCGCAGGGCACCGCCACCGCCCGGTCGCAGGGCAACCAGTGACGCCAGTCCTCGTATCCGGTCCGCAAGGCCTGCTCGATGATCAGGCCGCGCAGGCCGGTGCAATCGACGAAAAAGTCGGCCGCGATCGTTTCGCCATCTTCCATCGTGATCGATTCGACGAACCCGTCCTCGGCGCGCAGGTTCACCGCTCCGATCTTGCCCTCGCGCCGCCGCACGCCGCGCTCCTGCGCATAGGCAGTGAGGAACTGCACGAACAGCGCCGCGTCGAAATGGAAGGCATGGGCAATATGCCCGATCGGGCTGTCCGCCATGTCGGGCCGCGCACGCATGAACTTGTTGGACGGGCAGGCCGCAGTGTTGATCGAATATTTCGAGAAGTCTTCCGCGCGCCCTTCTGCATGCAACTTGAGCCAATATTGGTGGCAGCGCAGCCATTCGAGATCCTGGCCGATCACCCCGAACCCGTGGATGTAGGAACTGCCGGGGCTGGACCAGTTGTTGAACTGGATCCCCAGCTTGAAGCTGGCCTGCGTGCGCACCATGAACTCGTTTTCGTCGAGACCGAGCAACTCGACATATTTCTTGATTGCCGGAATGGTCGCCTCGCCCACGCCGATGATCCCGATTTCTTCGGATTCCACCAGGATCACTTCGTACAGGCCCTGGAACAGCCGCGCGAGCAGTGCCGCAGTCATCCAGCCGGCGGACCCGCCACCTGCGATCAGGATGCGCTTGATATGCTTCATGTCCCCTCCGACCGGGCCGCTACGGGCAGCTCTGCACGGATTCGGCCTCGCGCAGTTTGCCGGTTTTCTTGCCCGCGCGATAGGACAGGCCGTAGTTGCGGGGGAAGAGCGCCTCGCCGGCCGGTTCCCCGCCCGAGATACACGGCGTGTTGGGCCAGGCAAACGAAAGCCGGCCGCTGAAGTCGAGCCCATTCCGGCCCGCCATGAGGTCCGCCATCGCCCCCGCCTCGGTCCCCGGCAGGAAGGCGGCAACGAATGCATCGGATTGGTTGAGCAGGTCGGTGGTGTAGACCGTGCGCCCCGAATAGAGGACGGTCACAACCGGCGCGCCCTTGCCCGACACGCGGGCCAGCAGGGCTGCGTCGCCAGGATAGCTTGCCGAGTGCGACAGCGGCGCCGGCCAGCGCACATCGCCCTTCATCTCGGCATGGGGTGTCTCGCTGAGCACGGCGACGACCACGTCGAACCGGGCCGGATCGACGCCGTGTGCATCGGGCGAATAGGTAACGTTCGCCGATCCGAACACGCGCTGCATCCCGGCCAGCAACGTCTCCCCGTTCGGGAAATCGCCATTGTCGATCGCGTCGCCCTGCCAGGTGATCGACCACCCGCCCGACTGGTCGGCGAAGCTGTCGGCTGCGGCACCGACCACGAGCACGCGCTTGCCCGGAGCCAATGGCAGGGTGCCGTTGTCGTTCTTCAGCAGGACGACCGACTTGCGCACCGCCTCCTGCGCGAGCGGACGATCGCTGATCGCGGAGGCATCGCCGGTATAGCGGCTGGCCGAGGTCGGGCGATCGAACAGGCCAAGGCGGAATTTCACCCGCAGGATGCGGGTCACGGCATCGTCGATCCGTGCCATCGGCACCCGGCCTTCGCGCACGTCGGCGATGGTGTTGGCGATGAAGCCCTGCCATTTTTCGGGAACCATGAAAATATCGACCCCGGCATTGATCGCCTGCGGGCAGTGATCGACGCTGCAGCCAGGAACCTGTTCGATGGCATTCCAGTCCGATACGACCAATCCGTCGAAACCGAGCGACTGCTTGAGGACGCCGGTGACGAGCGCCTTGTCGCCGTGCATCTTGCCGAAGGGGATGCGGCCATCCATCGTCCAGCTGCTATAGCTGACCATGACGGACTGCACATGGGCGTCGAGCGTCGCATAATACCCCGCCCCGTGAACCCGGGCGAGATAGTCGGCAGATGTCCGGGTCTCTCCCTGGTCGATGCCGAGATAGGTCCCGCCGTCGCCGACGAAGTGCTTGGCGGTCGCGAGCACCGCACCCTCGCCCACCATGTCGCCCTGCAAGCCGCGCACGAGTGCGGCGCCATTGCGCGCCACCTCTGCCGGGTCGCTCGAATAGCTCTCATACGCGCGGCCCCAGCGCTGGTTTTCGGCGACCGCAAGCGTGGGGGCGAAGGCCCAGCTGATCCCGGTTGCCCGCACGGATCGCGCGGTTGCCGCGCCGATCCGTTCGATCAGCTCGGGATCGTGCGCCGCGCCAAGCCCGATATTGTGCGGAAACAGCGTGGCGCCATAGACATTGTTGTTCCCGTGAACTGCGTCGATGCCCCACAGGATCGGGATCTGCACCGGCATGTCGGTGCTGGTCGATGCGTGGGCATAGGCATCTGCCAACGCCGCCCAATCGGCAACGCTCGCATGCTTGTCCATCGACGGCCAGGCACCGCCGCCGTTGAGGATGGTGCCGATGTAATGTTCGCGCACCTGGTCCGGCGTGATGTAACGGATGTCGGGCTGGGTCATCTGCCCGATCTTCTGTTCGAGCGTCATGCCTGCAACGATCGCACGGATATGCGCTTCGACCTCAGCATCCTGCACGGTGGTGGGCGATCGCACCGGCCAGGCCGCAATCGCCTGGCTCTCTTCGGGCGCCCATGCCGCCATCGCCTCGCCTGCGGGCCCATGGGCGCAGGCAGCAAGGGGCAATGCCGCCAGCAGGATCGACAAGTTCTTCAAATTCATGGGGCTGCGCCGCCTTTTTCTGGCTTGGTCCATCGCCGCTTCACGGGGGCGAAATGCCAATCCCTCGCCCGGCGCCGACCGGTGTGGTGCCCTGGCCGGACGAGGGATTGGACGGGGGTAACGATCAGAAGCGATAACTCAGGCCCAGCAGCCACTGGCGACCGAACTTCTCATAGGTTTCCGGCAGCGCGTTCCCATCGCTGGTTCGCGTGCCGCCGGTATCCAGCCCCAGGCGCGTGCGGTAGGGGGAATCGAGAACATTGGTGACCTGCAACTGGATACCGAGCCCGGCCAGCGGGCTGGAATCCTGGAAGCTATAGCCGATCTGTGCGTCGAGCTGCTTGTCCGCGAGGATTTCGGTGTAGGCCAGATTGGTGAACAGCGCGACGACCTCGCCCTTGAACCCGGAGCGGTAGCGGTAGCTTGCCCGCGCCTGGAACCCGTTCTTCTCGTAATATCCCGTGATGTTGTAGACCCATTTGGACAGGCCCGGGATGCGAACGACCGAGTTGGTCGAGGTCGTGGGATTGAGGTTGGATTCGGTATAGGCGACGCTGCCGCTTGCCCCGAGCCCGTCGAGCACCCCGGTCAACCGACCGAATTCGAACGCCCCGCTGACTTCGACCCCGCGGACATAGCCGCCCCGCCCGTTCGCCGGTGCCGTCAGCACCCCGATCGGGCTGGCGGTCACCCCAGCAGGCAGCGGGGTTGCCGTCGGCGGGGCCGGGAAGCCGGAGAAGTCCGCAGTCAACTGCTGCGTGTAGATGTAGGTGTCGATCCACTTGTAGAAGCCGGCGACGGAGAAATAGGTGGCACTGCCGCCATACCATTCATAAGCGACGTCGACCGCCTTGGCGCGCCATGGCTCGAGGTTGGGATTGCCGCCGCTGGCGGACCAGGGGTGAACCGTGCCGCCCGGCTGGCAATCGGTGTTGTTCGAACCACCCGATGCGCATGGGTTCGAATAGCTCGGCGTCATGTTGGCGCGCATGTCGTCCATTCGCGGCCGCGCCATCACCTTGGCTGCGGCGAAGCGGATCCGGTGCCCGCCACCGAGGTCGTAGAACAGGTTCAGGCTCGGCAGCACGTCGGTATATTCGGCCGTGACATGGACATCGCCCACTACGATCGGGCTGACCGTCGCGTTGATCCGCAGACCGTCCGACGCCTGGTATTGCGGGATGACCTGCAAGCCGAGATTGCCGTGCAGCGCGCCCGCATCGATGGTCAGCTTGGCGCGCAGCGTCAGGATATCCTCGGTAATCTCCCACGACTTGTCGAAGTGGTTGGCATCCTGCAGCTGCACCTGGTCGTAATAGCTGTCGAGCGCCGACGGCACGTTCCATGCGATGACATTGCCGAAGCCGGTAAAGCCGAGCGAGGTAGGCGCGATCAGATATTGCGACCCGACCAGCACCTGCGCGCGCGAATTCTTCAGGAACAGGTCGATCTCGTCGACTGTCTTGCGCTTGTTGCGGTGGGTGTAATTCACCCCGACTTCGAAACCGCTGAAGAAACCGTCCAGATCGTGTGTAAACCCGAGGTCGATCGCCCCCACGGTCTCCTTGATGTGCGGCTTCTTGAGCAGGCCATCGTGGCCCCAGCCACCCCACGGTGCGCGATCGCCGAGCGAGACCTGGCTCGCATCGGCATAATCGAGGCCGAAATTGCTGTATTGGGGGTAACCGTCGAGCGGGATATCGAAGTCGTAACTATCTGTTGTGCGTGTCCCGAAGGGTCCGACGCCGTATCCGCCATAGGTTTCGATATAGGTTTCGTCGCGCGTGTTCGAAGAATAGCTGAGATCGGCGATGAAATGCGTCCGGTCATCCAGCGCGAATTCGTTGTTGAGCCCGATCGAGAACAGCTCGTCCTTGCGCTCGTTGGAATCGTTGCGCAGAATCGGCACGGCATTGGTGAAATGGCCCGAACTGCCCAGTTCGGACCCGCCGACGTCGGTGGTCTCCACATTGGTGAAGGTGGCGTTATCCGCCCACCCGTTCGAGAACCACTGCGCGCCGCGGCTGACCTGCGACTGCTTGAAGCGCGAATAATAGAGGTCGAGCACCGAATGGACCTGGTCGCTCGGCTGCCATTCGAGCGTCCCCATCACGCCATCGCGGCGATCGCGGCTGTTGACCGCGAACACCTCCTGGCCATTGAGCTGCAGCGCGTTATCGGCGCTGTCGGGTGACACCGCGAAGTCGAACTTCTCGTAGCCATAGGCCTTGAAGTGATCGACATGGCTCGGCGCATCGAGATGCGCATAGCCGATCGCCCAGCCCAGCGTTCCGTCGGCGTTCTGGCCGACATAGCTGATACTGCCGCGGCCGCCCCATTGCGACTTGTCCTGGTTGCGCCCGCCACCCTCGTCATACATGCCGCGAATGTTCACCGCGAAGCCGCTGTTCGCACCCGCCGATAGCGGGCGGACGGTGCGCAGGTCGACCGAGCCGGCCAGCCCCATGCCGGCGATCGAGGCATCGGGGGTCTTGTAGACCACCACCGAGGACATCAGCTCGGACGGATACTGGTCGAATTCCACCGCGCGGTTGTATCCCGAGCTCGCCTGCTGGCGGCCATTGAGAAGCACGGTGGTAAAGTCTGGGGCGAGCCCGCGCACGGAGATGATCTGCGCACGCCCCGCGACGCGCTGCGCGGCGAGCCCGGGCAGGCGAGCGATCGACTCCGCGACCGATACATCGGGCAGCTTGCCGATATCTTCCGCGGACACTGCCTCGACGATGCTCGTTTCGGCGCGCTTGGTGTTGATGGAGGTTTCCAGCGAGCTGCGGAAGCCGGACACGACGATCACATCGCCATCGTCACCCGGTTGCTTCTTCGCATTCTCCGCCTGATCGGTGGACGCGTCGCCGTCGCTCGCCTGGGCGAGTGCCGCTTGCGGTGCGAATGCCAGCAACGCCAGCAAGGACGCGGCGGTTGCGCCGAAACGATAATTCCTGGGCAGGCGAATTTCAGCTGCGCCCGCGCGATCCCTCAAGGTCATCCTATCCCCTTCCTCATTTGCGAACCGCCCCCGCACAGCCAAGCTGAAGGGAGCAGTGGAGCGCGTCTCTTTTGGAAGCGCTTCCAATCTTATTGCCAGATCACAGCATTGCGGTCAATCCTCCACACTTATCTCATATTTATACCATAATATTCAGCATATTAAACTCATGGTGCGACACTCGAATCACGTACCATAAGTTCGTGTGGGACCACATCGCAGGTAAAAATGGATGCGCTCCCATTGATCTGCTGCGCCAGCTGCTCTGCCGCACGCTCGCCCATCCGCCGAAGCGGCTGGTGGATCGTGGTGAGCGGCGGCCAGACGATCTCCGAGACAGGTGTATCGTCGAACCCGGTAATGGCGATATCCTGGGGTATGCGCAGGCCTGCCTTGTGCGCTGCCAGCAGCGCGCCCGCCGCCATGTCGTCATTGGCGCAGACCAGCGCGGTAATCGACGCCCCATTGGCAATCATCTGCTGCGCGCATTCGAGGCCCGAGCGGAAGGTGAAGTTCCCGCGCAATTCGCTGACTTTCTCGGGGCCGATCCCGGCTTCGGCCAATGCGGCGAGGAAACCGTCGAACCGGCTCTCCGCCGAAAGGTGACCCACCAGCCCGCGAATGAAGCCGAAATCGCGGTGGCCCAGTTCGACCAGATGCGCCCCGATGTCATGTCCCGCCTGCCGGTCGTCGATCCCGACAATGCTGGCGAACTGCCCGGCCTGCGGAGCAGCGGCGATGCAGGCCACCTTGCAGCCGATCGCCCCCAGCGCACCGAGCAGATCGACATCATCGGCAAAGGGCGGAGTCAGGATCACCCCATCGCACTGATCGTCCGCCACCCGCGCGATGATCTGCGAGGCGGCGTCGGGATCGTTCTGGTTGATCACCTGTGTCAGCAGCTGCGCACCGATCCGGGTGCAGGCGCGGGTTGCACCAAGTTCGAGTGCCGAAGCGAAGTAGGAATTGGGTTCGCTATCGAAGTCCGACGCATGGACCATGCCGATCCGCATCGCCTTGCGTCCCGCGAGGTGGCGCGCCTGCAGGTTGACCCGATAGCCGAGCATCTCCACCGCCCGCATCACCTTGTCGCGAACTTCCTCGCGCACATTGGGCTGTTTGTTCAGCACCCGCGAAACCGTGGTGCGAGCGACACCGGCAAGGGCGGCGACATCGTCGATCGTCGGTTTGCTCACAAAGAGATGCTCTGTCCTGCGGGTGAGGCGGTGGGGGGCATAGTTGCAAGCCTCGCTAAGCTTGGCAAGCCAAGCGCTGCGCAGTGCAGCACATGGGGCGACCCCACGCAAGGGCCCGGTAGCCGGGCGAAAATCGGCAGGCATCGCCCGCGATCGTGCTTGCCGACGGCTGCTTCGTGCGAGGTTCGATATGCGCGAGAGCAGCGTGGAAAGGCTGCGCGCCGACGCACGCATCCGTGCAGATCCGCGGCGACCGCGATCAGGCCCGCGTGCATCAGCCGCCCAACCGCATCGCCAGCCGAACACACATTCGCCTGCTTGTGCCCGAATTGTCGCATGAAAGAAGTGGTGCCGCTTACAGGACTCGAACCTGTGACCCCATCATTACGAATGATGTGCTCTACCAACTGAGCTAAAGCGGCACTTGCCCCGGTGCGGATTGCGCCGGTGAAAGTGGAGGCCCGAGCCGGAATCGAACCGGCGTAAACGGATTTGCAGTCCGGTGCGTAACCACTCCGCCATCGGGCCTCTCCCGCCCGCCGAAGCGCGCGAGGCACTGGCCCCTAGCCAAAGGCGAGGGGCAATTCAATCGCTTTCCTGCCGGGTGGGTGCGGTTCACGGATCGTCGAAGTTCGGCGCGCGCTTTTCCATGCCAGCCAGCACGGCCTCCATCTGGTTCCGGGAGCGGAGCAGGCCGCGCTGTTCGCGGCTTTCTTCCAGCAGCAGGTGATCGGCGCCGTGTTCGGCCATGGCGTTGGCCAGTCGCTTGGCGGCGCGGATCGCGTGCGGGTTGCGCCCGGCGATCTCGCGCGCGATGGCCAGGGCACGGGCCAGCGGGTCGGCATCGACATGGGTCGCCAGCCCGAGTTGCTGCGCCTCATCCCCGCTGAATTCGCGGTTGGTATAGACCAGGTCGCGCAGCACATCGTCGCGCAGCAGCCCGCGCCACAGGGCATAGCCGCCCATGTCGGGCACGATCCCCCACTTCATTTCCATGATCGACATGCGCGTATCGGGTGCGACGACGCGGATGTCCGCTCCGCTGGCGATCTGCAAGCCACCGCCGAAGCAGATGCCATGCACCGCGGCGACGACCGGCACCGGCAGCTTGCGCCATTGCATCGCCACCTGCTGGAAGAGATTGGCATTGCCATGCGTGCGGTCGGTCAGGTCGCCTTCCAGCGCCCCCGATCCGCCGGCCATGCTGGCAAGATCCAGCCCGGCGCAGAACGCACGCCCCTCGCCCGACAGCACGACACAGCGCAGGCCCCTGGCATCGTGCAAGGCGCGCCCCGCATCGACAATCGCGCCGAACATGGCCGGATCGAGCGCGTTCAACTTGTCCGCGCGAACCAGCCGCACATGAGCAATGCCATCCGCGCCGAAGTCGATCGCGACCCGATCATTGTCACGAAATTCCATCGAGTGCGTCCCTTTCCCTCTCCAGCCACAGCGGACATGGCTGGTTGCCGACCCCCGTCGCAGTATTCAACCGATATCCGCCTGCCGGATCGGTAGCCACCAGCCAGCCATAGCCCATTTGCGCAAGTTTTGCGCGCAGTCGCGAGATATGGACCGCAACGCGGTTCGTGCCCGGATCGTGATCCAGCCGCCAGACATCGGCCAGCAGTTCCTGCTTGGGGATGACGGCGCCACCGGCTTCGGCAAGCCGCCACAGGACCGCGAATTCGCGGGGGTGCAAGCCGGCCCAGCGTGGACCCGCACGCGCATCGCGCTGGAACAGGTCGAGCGTCAGCCCGCCGGCCTCGATGCGCTCGGGCAGGCTCGCGGCCATACGGGCAATCCGCATCAGCCGCGCGCCAAGTTCGGCCAGCCCGACCTCCCCGGCCAGAGCATCGCCCAGCCCGCCCGCCACGATCGTCGCCCGGCAATCGCTGTTCTCCACCCCGGCAACCAGGCACAGCCTGCGCCGCATCGGCGTTTCGGGCAATTCGGGGCGGCTGTCGCGCCGCCAGTCGACCAGTACCGGGACGCCCGGCGGCGCCATCTTGGCGATCCCCCCCAGGCTGTAGAGTCGCCAGCCCCGCTCCCGCAAATCCCACTGCGCGGGCGGGAGCGCGTCGCCGGAAAGCCAGCCAAATTCCAAAAGCATCCCCCGACTTGCTGCGGTCGAGACCCCCGGAATTCAACGCGAACCCGCCCCCGCCGTTCCAGCGGCAGGCAGGCGGGCACGCGGAAGCGGGGATCAGGCGGCCGAGCTGTTGACGCCCATCGAGGCGAGGTAGCGCTTGATATTGCGCGCCGCCTGGCGAAGCCGCTGCTCGTTTTCGACCATGGCGATGCGGACATAGCCCTCGCCATCCTCGCCATAGCCCACGCCCGGTGCCACGGCGACTTCGGCGTGGGTCAGCAGCTGCTTGGAAAATTCGAGGCTGCCCATTTCGCGGAGCGCAGGCGGGAGCGGCGCCCAGGCGAACATCGATGCGGGCGGCGAGGGAATTTCCCATCCTGCACGCCCGAACGCATCGACCATCACATCGCGCCGCTTCTGGTAGAGTTCGCGGTTCTTCTCGACAATGTCCTGCGGCCCGTTGAGCGCCGCGCAGGCTGCTGCCTGGATCGGGGTGAAGGCCCCGTAGTCGAGATAGGACTTCACCCGCGTCATCGCCGCGATCAGCGCCTTGTTGCCGACCGCAAAACCCATCCGCCAGCCCGCCATCGAATAAGTCTTGGACATGGAGGTGAATTCGATCGCGACATCCTTCGCCCCCTTCACCTGCAGGATCGAGGGGGTCGGGTTGCCGTCGTAATACAGCTCGGAATAGGCCAGGTCGGACAGGATCCAGACCTTGTTCTCCTTCGCCCAGGCGACCAGCCGTTCGTAGAACGCCAGATCGACCGTTTCCGCGGTCGGGTTGGAGGGGTAATTCACCACCAGGATCGACGGGCGCGGCACGGTGAAGGCCATCGCACGTTCGAGGCTGCGGAAATAATTCTCGTCCGGCGTCGTCGGCACGGAGCGGATCGTCGCCCCGGCGATGATGAAGCCGAATGTGTGGATCGGGTAGCTGGGGTTGGGCGCCAGTACCACATCGCCCGGCGCGGTGATCGCGGTGGCGAGGCTGGCCAGCCCCTCCTTCGAACCCATGGTGACCACCACCTCGCTCTCGGGATCGAGGTCGACCCCGAAGCGGCGGCCGTAATAATTCGCCTGCGCCCGGCGCAGCCCGGGGATGCCCTTGGACTGGGAATAGCCATGGGCATCCGGCTTCTGCGCAACTTCGCACAGCTTGTCGATCACATGCTGGGGCGGCGGCAGGTCGGGATTGCCCATGCCCAGGTCGATGATGTCCCTGCCCGCGGCGCGTGCTGCGGCCCGCATGCCGTTGACTTCGGCGATGACATAGGGCGGCAGGCGCTTGATGCGGTAGAATTCGGTATCCATCGTTCCCTGGCAATCTTGATGCGCGAAACGGAATGCAACGCGCACGTAATTGTGGAGCAATACGCTTGCGGGTGCAATTGCGCAGATTGCATCCTACTAACGTTGAGATTGCAGAAAATTGCCGACTGGTTGTAACCCCAGCCGCAAAGCGAGGAGTGGATATGGCCGAAAAGGGCGAGAAGGCGGGCGAGGGACTGACCGATCTGCTGGCGATGCAGGCGGATGCGGCGCGCAGCCTGTATGCGCAGTTCCTGCCTGATGTCACCTCTGCCGACCCGGCGATGGAAGATATGCAGCATTGGCTGGGGGTCGCGACCCAGATCCAGTCCATGTGGTTCGAATTCCAGACCGAGCGCGCCCTCGACGCGCAGGCGGAACTGCCCGCCAAGCTCGCCGATCCGGGGCAATGGGCGGATTTGCTGGCCGACTGGTACAGCCATATGCCGCTCTCCTCGCCCGAGCGGCAGGAAGCGCTGTGGCGCGACAGCCTGGATTTGTGGGAACGGGTGCTGGGCCACTACGGGATCGGCCCGGAAGCCGGCGAGGGTGACGCGAAGAAGCCGGACCTGCCGCGCCGCGACCGCCGGTTCGCCGATCCGAAATGGCGCGAGGAGCCGATTTTTGCGCTGATCCACCAGACCTACCTGATGCTCGCCGACCAGCTGATGGCGATGGTCGACGAGGTCAAGGGCGTCGAACCGGCCAAGCGTGAGCAGTTGCGTTTCGCCACGCGCACGCTGATCGATGCGTTGAGCCCGGCCAATTTCCCGATGACCAACCCCCTTGTGGTCGAGCGCACCTTGTCGAGCCGGGGCGACAATCTGGTAAAGGGGTTTGCCCATTTGCTGGCCGACCTCAAGCGCGGGCAGCTGACCCACACCGACAATGAAGCCTTCGAGCTGGGCCGCAACATCGCGGTTACGCCGGGCAAGGTGATCCACCAGACGCGGCTGTACCAGCTGATCCAGTACAGCCCGACGACCGACGAGGTGCAGGAAACCCCGCTGGTGATCTTCCCGCCGTGGATCAACCGCTTCTATATTCTCGACCTGAATCCCAAGAAGAGCTTCATCCGCTGGGCGGTGGAACAGGGGCTGACGGTCTTCGTCGTCAGCTGGAAGTCGGCCGATGCCAGCTTCGCCGATGTGACATGGGACGATTACATCGCGGCCCAGATCGAGGCGATCGACCTCGTGCGCGAGCGGCTGGATGTGAAGGCGGTTCACACCATCGGCTATTGTGTGGCAGGCACCACGCTGGCGGCGACGCTGGCGGTCCTCGCGCGCCGGGGCGACGCCAAAAAGGTCAAGAGCGCCACCTTCTTCACCGCGCAGGTCGATTTCGAGAAGGCGGGCGAATTGCTCAACTTCATCGACGACGGGCAGCTGGCGATGATCGAGCAGCTCGGCACCGACGGTTATCTCGACGGGCGCTATCTCTCGGCGACCTTCAACCTGCTGCGCGGGCCGGACCTGATCTGGAACTACGTGGTCAACAACTACCTGCTGGGCGAGGACTATCCCGCCTTCGACCTGCTGCACTGGAATGGCGATTTCACCAATCTGCCTTCGGCCTGGCATCAGGCCTATCTGAAGGATCTCTATCGCGACAACCGCCTGGTCGAGCCGGATTCGCTCAATGCACTCAACACGCCGATCGATCTCAGCCGGATCGAGACACCTTGTTATGTGCAGGCGGGCCGCGAGGATCACATTGCGCCGCCCGACAGCGTGTGGCGGATCATGCACCACCTCAAGGGGCCGGCACGGTTCCTGCTGGCGGGGTCGGGCCACATCGCCGGGGTCGTCAACCCGCCCGAGGCCCATAAATACCAGTATTGGACCAATGAGGACGGCGCGCGCAGCCTCGAGGAATTCGTCGCCGGGGCGACCGAACATCCCGGAAGCTGGTGGCCCGACTGGATCGACTGGATCCGCTCCGTCCATGACAAAACCGTCCCGGCAAAGGGCAAGCGCAAGCCCGGCACCAAGGGTGATACGGTGCTGGAAGATGCCCCCGGCAGCTATGTAAAGTCACGCTAATACACTGGTTTCATTCGCCGAAATGGATTATTGTGCACTGCACAAAAAATCCTTGACTTCGCAAGTGCAATGCCTATTTTGTGCAGTGCAACATAACTTGCGAGGAAACCATGGCAGACAATGCGGACACCAAGGCTGATGCCGCCGCCGAGAAGGCCTATGCCGATGCGGCTGCGGAACTGAAGGCGTCCAAGCCGGCCCCCACCGAAACGGCAGCGCCGGAAGCGGTTGCGGCTGCACCTGTCAAGGCTACCCCGGCCAAGGTAGCCCCGGCCAAGCCCGCGCCCGCCAAGGCGGCGCCGGTGGCGAAGGCTCCTGCCAAGGCAGCCCCGGCCAAGCCTGTACCCGCTGCCGCAGCCACCCCGGCTGCCAAGCCCGCAGCGGCGAAGAAGAAGCCGGCCCCCGCAAAGAAAGCTCCGACTGCCGTCAAGGCCCCGGCGAAGAAGCCGGTCGTCGCCAAGAAGGTTGTCGCCAAGCCCGCCGCGAAGAACATCCCTGCCAAGCCCGCGGCGAAGAAGAAGACCACCGAAACCACCGAACATCTTAGCGTCAAGCAACTGAAGGATAAGATCATGGCCACCGCCAAGAAGACCGACTACGTCGAAACCGTCAAGGAAGCCGCTGGCAAGCTGCAGGAGCAGCTGAAGTCGGCTTACGAAAAGTCCACCGGCTACGCTTCGGAAGTGACCGAATTCTCGAAGGGCAATGTCGAAGCCCTCGTCGAATCGGGCAAGATCCTGGCCGCCGGCATGCAGGAAATGGGCAAGGACATGGTCGAAGAGACCAAGGGCGCCTATGCCACTGCCACCGAAGACATGAAGAAGGTTGCCGCCGTCAAGTCGCCGACCGAATTCTTCCAGCTGCAGGGCGAATTCGCCCGCCGCAACTTCGACGCCGCCGTGAGCTCGGCCTCGAAGAGCACCGAAGCCATGGTGAAGCTGGCGAATGACGCGTTCGCGCCGATTTCGAGCCGCGTCAGCCTGGCTGTCGAAAAGATTTCGAAGGCCGCCTAACGGCCCTTCGATCCGCCGGGAGCCCCTCCTCTCCCCCTTTCCCGGCGACATGAGAAAGGCCGGGCGGTCACCACCGCCCGGCCTTCTTCTTTGGGCTTTGGTAACGCTCGACGGGCATGGTCGGTCGGCACGGTCGCGAAGCGTCCCTGCGACATTGCGCACTGCCCGATCACCTTGCCATCTTGCGATTGACCGTCGCGATACGATATTGCCGCAGATATGAGCCGAACCGCCACTCCACGCCCAGCCACCGCCCCAGCGCGCGCCCTTGCGCCCGCGCCGCGCGCCGCGCCCTGTGCCGGCCCGGAGGGGGAGGATACGGACGGCAGCGACCAGATCGGCATCGCCACCAAGACCAAGGCCCGGCCGAAGAAGCCCAGCCAGTACAAGGTGCTGATGCTCAACGACGATTACACACCGATGGAATTCGTCGTGATCGTGCTCAAGCGTTTCTTCAAGATGGATATCGAGCAGGCCACGCGCGTCATGCTCCACGTCCACCAGCGCGGCGTCGGCGTCTGCGGCATCTTCCCTTACGAAGTCGCAGAAACCAAGGTGAACCAGGTGATGGATTTCGCCCGGCAAAATCAACATCCGCTGCAATGCACGCTGGAAAAGGCCTGACCATCCCCTTGCCTGTGCTCTTGCCCGGACACGTACCGGGCGGGCAAATGCACGACAGGGCATGACCGGGGCGAATTCGCGCGCTATAGGCCCGCGACGCACCAGAATTTAGCAAGCGGCCCGCCTTGTTCCGATCCATCCCCGCCATTGACCGTTACATCTTCCGGCTGACGATCGTGCCGATGCTGGCGATCTTCGCGCTGGCGGCGTCGCTGCTGCTGCTCGACAAGATGTTGCGGCTGTTCCAGTTCGTCGGCGACGAAGGCGGCCCGATCGGCGTCGTGTTCAAGATGCTCGCCGCGCTGCTGCCCGAATATGCCAGCCTTGCGGTGCCGCTCGGCCTGCTGCTCGGCGTGCTGTTTGCCTTCCGCAAACTGGCGACCTCGAGCGAGCTCGATGTGATGCGTGCGGTGGGCCAGGGTTATACCCGGCTGCTGCGCGTCCCCTATCTGCTCACCCTGTTGCTGATCGGGGTGAATGTGGCGCTGGTGTTCTACATCCAGCCGATCAGCCGCTATTATTATGCGCAGCTCGATTACGAACTGCGGTCGGGTGCGCTAGGCGCTTCGATCAAGGTCGGTGAATTCACCACGCTGAAAGACCGCATGGCGCTGCGGATCGAACAGAGCGAGGACGAAGGTCGCACGCTGAAGGGCATTTTCGCCCGCGTCGCCAATTCCAAGGGCCAGGTGCTGGCCATTTCCGCGCGGGAGGGATCGTTCCTGGCCACCAAGGACAATCCCGACACCATCATCCTGCGGCTGACCGACGGCACCATCGTGCAGGATACCGGAAACAGCACCCCGCGCGTGCTCAGCTTCACCCGCCACGACTTGCCGATCGACCTGCCCAAGATCGAAGAATTTCGCGCCCGCGGCGATGCGGAGCGGGAATATATCCTGCCCGAACTGCTGCGCATCGGCTGGAGCGGCAGCCAGACGCAGGAAAAGCGCGACGCCAGCCAGGCAAGCTTCAACTTCCGCATGGTCGAAGTGGTGATGATGCTGCTGATGCCGCTGCTGGCCGTCGCGCTGGCGATCCCGCCCAAGCGGTCCACCTCGGCGCTGGGCGTGTTCGTGGCGATCATCATGGTCGTCGCCTATCACAAGGTGAACCAGTACGGGCAGGATGTCGCCACGCTCGGCCGGATCGACCCGACGCTGGCGCTGTGGGGGCCGTTCGTGATTTTCGCGGTGCTGATCCTGTGGATGTATTACCGCGTCGCCTATGTCCCCGGCGGGCAGGCGATCGGCGCGCTGGAATCGGCCTTCGCCAAGCTCGGCAAGCGGCTGGGCAAATTGTTCAAGCGCAAGCGCCCGATGGCGGCAGCGGCGGAATAGGAGCCAGCGTGCAACTCGCCTTCTTCCCTTCGCGCACGCTGACGTCCTATCTGGCGCGGATGTTCGTCGCTCGCATCCTGGCGGTGCTGGTGATGCTGGTGCTGGTGCTGCTGATGCTCGACCTGCTGTCGACCAGCGGCGACATCCTGGCCGTGCCGGGCAATGGCCAGGCGCAATTGCTCACCTATGCCTCGCTGCGCATTCCGCAGCTGATCGCCCGCTTCCTGCCCTATTCGGTGCTGCTGGCCACGCTGATCACCTTCGTCACGCTGAACCAGAACAGCGAGGTGATCGCGATGAAGGCGGCGGGGCTTTCCGCGCATCAGGTGCTCGCGCCGATGTTGCTCACTGCGATGGTCGTCAGCGGGATGAGCTTCGTTTTCAACGAACGGGTGACCACCCGCGCCAACGGCACGCTCAAGGCGTGGCAGGCGGCGGAATACGGCCCGATCCCGCAAACCTCTGCGATCAAGTCGAATGTCTATCTGACCGATGGGAGCAACATCCTCTACGCCACCACCATCACCGGGAGCGGGAACGATATCGTGCTCAACGGGGTGACCTGGTACGGTCGCGACCAACAGGGCATGACCGCCGAACAGGTGGAAGCGGCCAAGGCGACCTTTGCAGCTCCGGGCTGGAAGCTCGAGGATGCCGAGATTTTCGATGTGCGCACCGCGCAGACGCGCAGCCATGCCACGGTCGTGGTCGGGCAGGGCATCACCCCCGCGCAGATCGAACTCGAAAGCGTCAACGCCGACGCGCAGAATTTCTTCGAATTGCGCAATTCGATCGCCGCCTATCGCGAGGTCGGGCGTCGGACGAGCGAGATGGAAGCGAGCTGGTGGCATAAATTATCCGGTCCGCTGTCCGCCACGCTGATGCCGTTGCTGGGCGCAATCGCGGCCTTCGGACTGGCGCGGTCGGGGCAGGTGCTGGTGCGCGCGGTCATTGGCATGGCGCTCGGCTTTGCCTATTTCGTGGTCGATAATGCCGCGCTCGCCATGGGCAGCTTTGGCGGCTATCCGCCGTTCCTGGCCGCATGGGCCCCGTTCCTGCTGTTCCTGCTGATCGGTGAGACGGTGCTGATCCGCACCGAGGAATAGGTTTCTAGCCGACCGCGCCGCGGCAAGGCGGAACCAATCACCGCTCCTGCGAGTTGATGCCCCAATGTTGCCACAAAGGAGGCTCGACATGAAGATCTACGCTGTAACCGCCCTTGCCGCCGCGCTCGCGCTGGGCGCCTGCTCGAACAAGACCGAAACCACCACCGAAGCGCCGACGCCGACGGCCACCGAAACCGTTGCCGTGCCGACGGGCGATTCGACCACCATCGTGGCCCCGACCGCGACGGTCGCACCCGACGCGACGCCGAGTGGTTCGAGTGTGACGATCGACGGCAAGGATGTCGACGCCACGATCAGCACCGACGGCGTGCAGGCCAAGGTCAAGACCAACTGATCGCGCTATCCCAAACGAAAAAGGGCCGCTTCCCGCAATGGGAGGCGGCCCTTTTTCTATGGTGATAAGCTCGCTGGCCGGTGTCAGCCGCGCGCGCGCCCCCGCGTCATGGTGCTGCGCGCGATCCGCGCCATCAGCACCAGCGCGCCCGGGTGGTTCGCCTTCTCGTAGGTCGACCCGGCGCCCAGTTCGCGGTTGAGGCGGCGATGCGCCTCGGGCAGCGCGTGATACGGCATGCTGGGCATCAAATGATGCAGCGCGTGATAACGCAGACCCACAGGCGCCCACAGCTCGGCCACGAAGCCCGGCGGCGGGACATTCACCGAATCGAGGAACTGTGCGGTCACGGTCATCGCCTCCCCGTCGTTTTCCCACAAATGGGCGACGAGCGTGCGCACCTGGTTGAGCAGCGCGGTGAAGGATACGATTGCCAGCGCGATCAGCAGCGGACGCCAGCCGAGCAGAGGAATGCTCGCCAGCACCACCCACGACCACACGAAGCCGCCCAGCTCCAGCCAGAACACCCGCGTCTTCAGCTCGCCTTCGGGCGGGCGGCGGCGGAAATCGGGATTGATCGATAGCGACGAAAAACGTTCCCACACGAATTTGCGCACCGGCGGCAACACCGCCCCCAGCGGCACCAGCACCGCAAAGCGCACCAGCAGCGCAATCGGGGCGAGCAGCGCGATCAGCACGAACACCGGCAGGCTCCACGGCTTCATCAGTGCGAGCGGGAGGTATTCGGGATCTTCCGCCGTGCCATATTGCGTGCGCTTGTGATGCAGCGTGTGCACCCCTTCATACATGAAGGACGGCGTCAGCAGCGGAATGCCGACCAGCAGGTTCCAGCCGGTGCGGAAGCCTGGCAGGGCGTTCTTGTGAATATGCGTCAGCTCATGGATGAACAGCAGGGCGCGATAGAGCAGCAGCGACGCCGCGATGCCCAGCACCACCGCAAGCAGCGTGTTGCCGACCAGGATCGCGCCCGCCAGCGCGGCATAACCCAGCAGCGCATTGGCCAGCATATCCGGCCAATAGATGCCGGGCTTCGCGTCGTAGAGATCCTTGGTGATGTCGCGCGCAGCGCGCAGCATCGCCATATCGTCGGCGATTTCGGCCAGCCGGGGTGCGGCCTGGGCAGTGCGCCGGTCGGCGGCGGGGGCGATGGTCTGTTGCACGTTCATAAGCTCTGGGATTTCCGAATGGGCCCTTACCGGATAATCCGGCGGCGCGACAGCCCTTGCCTCGGGATGGGACTGGCCGCCTTGATTCTTGACAAATACCGGTCTGCGTACACAGGGCAGCTTTGGGCTGAACGAAGGGTTTACCGTGTCGACCAACAAGATAGAGATCGTCCCCGTCACCGACAAGGCGGGCCGCAAGGCCTTTGTCGATCTGGGGCGCGACTTTGCGGCGCGCACCCCGCACTCGGCGATCCAGCTGCGGTCGGAACAGCTCGAACTGGTCGATCCCAAGAAGAACCCGCTGTTCGAACATGCCGATGTGCAATTGTTCATCGCCCGGCGCGGCGGCAAGCCGGTGGGCCGAATTTCCGCCAGCATCGATCACCTCGCGCTGGAAATGAAGCCGAAACAGGGGTTTGGCCCCGGTGTCGGCAATTGGGGCTATTTCGACGCCGAGGACGAAGAGGTGGCGCGCGCGCTGCTGGGTGCGGCCGAGGCCTGGCTGCGCGACAAGGGCATGCACACTTCGCTCGGTCCGATCTCCGCCTCCGTATGGGAAGAACCCGGCCTGCTGACCTA